>NZ_JAYMEG010000039.1:1394-1882 GCF_037029325.1 Thalassospira sp. CH_XMU1420-2 | reverse complement strand
CTAGGCGCAAGGCGGTCGCGGGAGGCCGGAACGCTGTTTTCTCTACCCGCCATGGATGATTGGATGCCCCTACAGCCAACTGGTTTTGTTTTTCGGATTGACTGATACAGCCCTCCTTTACCGGAGTCAAACGTGCTTGGCCGGGTGCATGCCAAACACGTTTGTTCGTTCGGACAATAGTTATCCTTCCTCAGCCTCGGCCGTTTCTTCTGCGGTGCGGGTCATACCGGCTGACATTGCCTTTGTGTAACCGGGGGTTATACGCGCATCAATAACAACGGCCTGCCCTGCCTTGACCGCTGCCAACCCTTCCTTGATCACGTATTTCAGTTCCGCAGCAGTGCTGACCGGACCAAAAGCCATGATACCCTGGGCACGCGCCATTGCCGCCAGATCAATATCCGGCCCGCCAATATGCTGGCCGATCCATTTATTTTCGACCGGCCGCCCACGGCTGATTGCGACCTTTTCCTGATGGATTTCGTCAT
>NZ_JAYMEG010000039.1:0-1384 GCF_037029325.1 Thalassospira sp. CH_XMU1420-2 | reverse complement strand
AGCGTGCCGCTGTCCAAAATGCCGACACCCCCATCAGGAAATCACCGTCGCCCAAAACCGCAACCGGAAGACGGTCGGTGTCACGCAGCGCAAGTGCAGCGCCCACCAACATGCCCGGACCAGATGCAATCCCAGCCCCACCGTCATAGCCCAGATAATCAAGCGGATGACGGAAGTGCCACAAATCGCCACCCCAGCTTAGCGGCAGGCGAACCAGCGAAACCACATCTTCGGACAGGGCGTCACCCAATGCAGCAGCCAGGCTGTCAACATCAAGCGGTGCTGTCTCGTCCGCGACCTTGCCTGTGCATTTTGCCGGCAGGTTTGCAGGGGCAGCGGTAGCACTAATTCTGGCTTCCTTGCAAAGTGCTTTAATCACGACGTCAGGTTCAGATGCGATATGCAAATCCGCCCGAACAGCTGCCTGATGGTCCATGCTCCAACCATTATGAAGCTGATGATCCAAAGACAGCTGAACAAGTTTGGCCGCTTCGGCACTCGAGCCTGCCTGTTTCAGCGTTCCGGCAACATCAACCCAATCAAAACTGACAATAAGGTCAGCTTCATTCAAAACCTTTGCGCCATCTGGCGACATAAAGAAGCCGGGTGCACCGGCATGCAATGGATGGTCTGTCGGGAACGCTGCACCAAGCTTGATATCGGTCAAGACACGCGCATTGAACTTTTCGGCAAGCGCGACACGCCGCCCCCAGTCTTCACCAGACCGCGACACCCGCCCCATCAGGAATACCGGTGATTTGGCGGTTTGCAGCAATGTGTGCAGCTCGACCAGCGTTTCGCGTGACGGTGCTGTTGGCGCAGGCAGGGCAAATCGGCTGACATCAGGCAACTTGGCCGGCTCGGTGATTTCTTCTTCCTGAACCGAGACATCAAAACAGACATAGACCGGTGCCATTGGTGCGGTTTTGGCGATTGTCGCACCGCGGATCATGGCTTCAAGCGAGGCCGGAAGCGATGCAGGTTGATCATCCCATTTGACATAGGGGCGCACCAAGGCAGCCTGATCACGAGACGTATGGATCCAGTCAATCCACGGGCGACGCTCAGCCGCATCAACCGGCCCGGTTGCCCCGAACACCAGGACGGGAACACGATCACACCAGGCGTTGTAAATCGACATGGTTGCATGCATCAAACCGACATTGGCATGCACAATGGCTGCCATCGGACGCCCCGTCACCTTCGCCCAACCATGGGCAATCGCGACGGTATGTTCTTCATGCAGACACAGCAGCATTCTCGGGTCTTCATTGCCCAGATGATTAACCAGACTGTCATGCAAACCACGGAAACTTGATCCGGGATTAAGGGCGACAAATTCAACATCCAGGGCACGCAGCATCTCAGCGATAAGATCGCTGCC
>NZ_JAYMEG010000038.1:0-1935 GCF_037029325.1 Thalassospira sp. CH_XMU1420-2 | reverse complement strand
ATGGGAGATCGAAAGAGACAATCGTATCGCACGTATTCAAGGCACATCCAATCACTGGGTTCAGTAACCGTAAAGACTGCCATACACCATAAAAAGAGAGGTGCGGTCGGCCTGATCTGCTGCACCCAGAGGAACACGAGATAAATGAAACACAAGTCGATGTTTGCAGCTGCTTTGTGCTGCTTCTTTCTGGCTGCTAAAGCTGGCGCTCAGGACACCTCGTATTCTGTAACCATATTCGATGATTTGCCGACCGCGGTAGCTTTGAACAAGTGGGCAGACAATGGGCTTTCTCTGGTTACGATTGTACCATTCTCCGACGATGCCGGGAGAATATCCTACCAAGCCTATTTCAAAAGAGAGGTTCAGGCACCGAAGAAAAACGACGGTGCTACATACCACGAGAACAAAGTGAAACCGAGCTTTGGTGTGAACTGCTATTTCACGGATCGCGGTGGCGATAAGCGGGCGCAATGGTTCGAGGAAGGACCTGCGCGTCATGAAAGCCATTATTGGCAAAACTTTGATTGTTATTGATAGGTCGGACTTCGGAGTTGCGGGATACATCGCAGCGTTGAGAGGTCCGGTGCTCAGTTAGTACAGAAAGACAGCAGGGCGCCCAGAGGGCGCCCTGTCTCGTTTCGTCCGGTACTCGTGCAGACGTTCTTCACTCGAAATTGCGCAGTACCGCGTTCGGATCCTGCTTTTTCAGCGTGCTGTACCGGATCGAGGTTTGGGCGTCGTTGATCGCAACCCCGTCCGGTAATTGGAGTTTTGGGCAGCGTTCCTGCACCGCAGCTGGCCAAGTCTCCTGAAGATGACCTTGCTTGAAGGGGATCCATTCCCCTTTCCATGGCGCAAAGTCTGTAAAGGTTCCTGTTGCTGGGTCAAACTTTACGGGGCGGAACAGATACTCGTCGTCTCTTGCTTTGTCCGGGTGATTGGTTTGATACTCCCCGATTGCACCCACCGATGGAATTGTGCGGACACGCCAAGCCCCAATCCCGCTGCCCGAGTCAGTGGAGGTTCCTGCTACGGTATAGCATTGGAAAAACAACCCGTCCTCTGCGAAGAACATGGCGTCGACAAGGCCTTCCCGTTGGCCGGTCCGATACGGATCCGTGCTAACCAAAACGTGTCCACTCAGCATCTTGCGGAGCATTTCTTCCGAAACATTGCTCTTTGGCGGTGGCTCTGTCGCGCAACCGGTCAGCGTTGCGGCTGCGAGAATGACCAAAGCTGAGAATTGTCTCTTCATCGTTTCGGTCCTGGTTGTCTGTTGTGGGTACACTCGGCGAGCCTATCTTTCTGCTCGCAATGGTACAAGCCATTGGTGTGACGTGTTTATTTTCGTCGATATATGCTAAAAAAAAGACGCGGGACATTCTTTGTCACCGCGTCTCTTTGGTTAGTCCATTACTGAAACCTATTTGAGCGTCTCCACGACAGCCACAATGTTTCCTGGCTGTAGGTTGATGGTAACGGCAAAATTGAGCATACCCACAACAACAGCAAATCCGGCCATCTGAAGGGCAGGGGCGATCTGGCCGTCTTCAATGCGCGTGCTCATGCTTTGAATCCGCTTGAAGAGTAGCGGCAACACCCGGTCATAAACGATGTAGACAAACAGCTGAAACGCCGCGGCCAGCAAGCTCCACATCAGGAATTCGTCATTGGGCAGAGTGTTCAACACCAGTCCCATCACTGGCAGTGCATAACCGAGCATTACGCCAACATATGCAATTGAGGCGGCGGGGTTGTTCGCGTTGATCAGTTTCTGTTCATCATGCTTGGTCAGCTTGACATAAAGCGCCATGAAACCCATGACAGCGGCGATGCCGGTGAGCATCGGGAGGACCTTGCCGGAAACCTGGTTAGCGGGTTTTCGATGTTTCATTTCTTCATGCCACCACCGCCCCCGCCTGCCTTTGAAAA
>NZ_JAYMEG010000037.1:0-1941 GCF_037029325.1 Thalassospira sp. CH_XMU1420-2 | reverse complement strand
TCTGAAGGACACTTGCCCAGTTATAGACGGTCATAAAGGCGACATAGCGTTCGGCGCGGCCCAGCATCGGGGTGATGGCCCCGCGGTTCAAGCCTGCGACGCAACGAAAGGTACTGACAGTGCGCCGGGTCCCTCGCATGGCCACGATCCAGAACCACTGTTGGGGTGCGTCACATCGTGCCCATGAGCTTTCCGATGACGATTTGATCAAGGCTTGGAAATACTCCTTTGCCCTGCAGTGCTTCTGGCGCTTGAACCGACGCCCCGTCGATTTTCATGCACGGGCCCACAAGCACATGATCGTTCAGATCATTGATCATGATCGTCTGGCTGTTCTCGAAGACGAGATGACCACCCGTGGACTGATGGACAAATACGAGCTGGACATCGAGCTGCCTCACCACAGGCAATAAATTGTCGACTGGAGCCAAACTTTAGATCCTGTCGGCACAAGCCCCCTGTCCTGAGCACCTAAACTCCTCTGATTGCGCAGAACCTGTTGAGTGCTGGCAGTTTGATGCGAAAACTGGGCTGCGAGATGATGCGTGGAAACGTTGGTTGGGCATACGCGGAAGGCAAGCGCTCCGAAACTCTTGCCCGCATCCGCTCAGGCGAGTGTTGATCTAACTTCTCACTTTTTACATCCGGGCAATCCCGAAGCGGAAACCCTCAGCCTAACGGCCGGGGGCTTTTCTTTTCCTTCCTGATCTCATACACCGATTTCCCTACTCGGAATGGGAACACAAAGCAGCTGAGCAAGAAGCCAAATGTCTGGAGGGCGTGGGCATAACTAGTTGGTGGTTCCCGTAGCACGATTACGCCAACCAACGTTCGCTTAGCGTTCAACGCTAATATGTCATCTATTTCCGCTAAGAACTCCGCAGTCGCCTTGGATACGATTACCGCTCCACCGTTGCTACTTGTTACTTTGACATAGCCAGTGGAAAAATGCTTCGGAGCAGATTCTATTGTCAGAAGGTTTCCAAATGACCTTGTCGCACCCCCAAATAGCGGTCCACCCGACAACCGGTTTGCTTGCTCAGTCAGCTCCCTTACTACACTTCTTGACAACGGTTCATGTACTTCATCGGGTCGGTAAGAAGGCTTTCCGTATGGGTCACTTACCAGCAGCCCAGCACGCCGATTATCCGGATCAGTTAGACTCAACGTAGTAAGGACAGTTTGCGCCGTCGTTCCTTGACGCCTCAACCCAGATGCGAATTTCGCCAACGCAGCACAGACACTCTGCCATTCACTTGAGCTAGTTTCTTCACTTCCGAGCAAGAGATTGCATTGTTTTTGCTGAACCCCTTCGATGAAGCCAATCAGGTTTCTGTTTTCCATGGCAATTGCAACACCCGATAAGTCATAGGCTTTCTCAGCAGCAATGTCCTCCCAACCGACCACCGAGACGCCCAACGTGATTACGAAGGTGCAGATCCAAATAAGGTCGACCACCTTCCAGAGCTTTGGCGAGCATCTCTTTGCTAACAAATATGCAGTCATTGCGCCCAGCCCACCCGCCACGCACAAAGCGACGAAAAGGTGTGTTTGCAAGTAGTCAATCATCTATCTACTGCTCCCCAAGCTGCATTATTTAACATCGACAATAGTTTAGCCGATTTTTTCCGCTGAAGCTCTACTCGAATGCCTCCGGCTAAACCACCATACTCCGCGGAGATCAACGACGGAGCATGGTGGTTTCTAATGACCGAACAATTGAGCATTCCCGCTGAGTATTGGGACCGCATGGTTCTTTCCTGTTGCCACAATCAGCTGCAGCAGCACCCTGACGTGGACAAGAAAGCTTTGCCCGTGCCGGCACGACGCTGGAAAAGCCATCTTTATGTTGGGTTTCGTGCTCGCGATCATGGCATTGGTCTTCATCGGCCCGTTTCGCGGATCGATGCCCATCAGCTGGTGCCTGCATCCGCATTCAAA
>NZ_JAYMEG010000036.1:0-2330 GCF_037029325.1 Thalassospira sp. CH_XMU1420-2 | reverse complement strand
GATACCGTCCTGCCTGATCTGTGTGCGGCGCTGGAAACCGGGACCAATGCGGTTTTGCAGGCCCCGCCGGGCGCGGGGGCGCGGCTTTGGTATGTCCAAGACCCAAAGACGCGCGAAGAAAAACTGTTCATCAACTGGATGCTGGCAGTAAGCGATCTCTCCGAGGAGATCAAACGGCGTGACATTCCCGGTATTCCGAAGGATGCAAACCGTCTGGCAGATGTTCTCATCCAGCGATCCTTTGCAGAGCCGTTTCAGATGCCGGATGGCTCGCTAAGGAACTACTGGCCGTTTTTGCCAGAGCGTTTGACTAAAGCAAAAGGCCGGAAGAAGGACCGACCCGAATACGGTCTCTGTGTGCGGAACGAGGAGCACTTCCTTCAATCCATGCGGTTGCCCAGCATCGAGAAAGCAGAGATTGGAGTGTCAATCATCGAGCGTCTCGAACTGAACCAGCAGAATAAAGATAGCAAAGCGAAGAACGTAGACGCAGGGGCAAGCAGGGTTGAGAAGGGTGTGGCAGGTAAGAGCCCGAGCCCGGCGAAAGTGAAAAACTCAGAGGGTATCCGAGCGGTGTGTGCGGAAAACGCACAGCAAAGGGAGGCGGCGCTAAGCGCCGCAACCCGGGAGCCACTGAACGAAGTGCGTAAGTGTGCGCAAAGCGCACCTGCCTCCTCCACTCAAGAGGTACCCACGAAAGAAACCGCGCCCGGTAAAGCGCCTACCAGCGAGGCGGGTACCCAAGCCAGCCCCACCAAGACAGCACGAGACACTGAGCAGAAAGCTCGGATGGAAAAAGCCGTACCCGCGGAGTGGAAGCAGCCGATGGATTGGATCAAGGTCGGCTGGGCGGAGGATCCAAGTGTAATTTTTGTGGATGGCGAAGACAAATGCGTGGACGTGGAACTGCTACGGAACGTTCTTGGTCAACTTGCCCAAGCGAAAAAGGAAGAAGAACCAGCCCTGGTCCACATTCGTCAGGCCTTTGCAAAAGAGAAGGTGGCGAATTTGGGCGCAGGGATGCTTGGGACGGTGTGGGTGCGCCGGGTTAATGCGGAAGGAAATACCGTGCGCGCGATTTGGCTGCAGGAGGACTTCTATCAAGCGGTCCAGGCGCAGCTGCAAGAAAAGCCAAAAGAAACGCAGGCCAGGGCACATGAGGCCGATGACACGCCAGCTGACAAAGGAACGCAGAGTGAAGAGGCGACGACAAAGTCGCTGACGATCGAGCAAGAAGCGCAACTGTGTGAGACAGCGCTGGAGATGGTGGAGGGGGAAGTGAGCGCTGGGGGAAAAATCCGCCTGCGTGTGGAAGCGGGTAAAGACCTACTGAGCAAGTTCGGATTAGAGATCGAGGATCTCGTTGAGGTGAAGTTCGCCACATTGCAGATCTGGATGTCGAGCGGAAGTCTATTGATAAAAAGAACGGACACGTGATGTCAGAGTTTGAATACGAAGTACCGTTAAGGCCAAATTTTGAGGCCAGGCAGGCGTCCGGGTGGGCGATGGGGGCCATGGCGACGCTTTGGACGTCAACACTTCTAGAAATGCCGTCAGCGGCATTTTTAACAATGGCAGGGTTACAAGGAGGCCTCGCAATGTGCCGCGGGCTCGGCGCATGGAGGCACTATCGACGCCTGATGGCACTCTGTGACGACACTTTGTCGTTTACGGCACTCTCGAAATTGCAAAAAAAGACGAACCAAGACGGGCGGTATCTCGGCGAAGGGTACGTAATGCGCCAGGAACACGCTCAATTGGTACATGAGATCAACCGAAAGGACCTGCTTCAGCATGTGCCACGGCGTAGACGGCGCAAATCAACGGTAGACTACGGAGATGAGATCAGTACCGCATATTTGCAGGGTATAGAGCGGCGTATAACCGCGCGCTACATGAAGATGTCGTTTGCAAAAGGGCATACCCTGATCACAGGAACAACGGGCGCAGGAAAGACGCGCCTTATGGAATTGTTGATCTCGCAGGACATTGTGCGCAAGGACGCAAACGGCAACTTCGCACCGGTTATTGTGGTGGATCCAAAGGGGGATCGTGAGCTGCCGGAGACGATGCGCAAAGCTTGTGCTGCGGTCGGGCGGGAAGAAGACTTCAGGTACTTCCACTTCTCCCATCCAGAATCCTCGGTGAGGATTGATCCGTTGGCGAACTTTCAGAATCCGTCGGATTTGGCATCCCGGATCGCCGCGCTCATTCCATCAAGTGGCAACGACTCTTTCCGGGCATTCTGTCATATGGCGTTGAATAACGTCATTCAGGGAATTGTTCTCACGGAGAAGCGTGTAACGCTGAAGCTTATTGCACAGTATCTG
>NZ_JAYMEG010000035.1:0-2340 GCF_037029325.1 Thalassospira sp. CH_XMU1420-2 | reverse complement strand
CTTCGGCTTTGACACCTTCGCCAATTACGGATTTCGGCTGCGGCACGCCATCTTCGTCAAGCATGGGCCACAGCGGCTATCATTATAACCTCTGCGGTTGACTGATCAAGTTTGTCGTCAACGCCAAAGAATGGGATGACACTCGTAGCAGACAGCACAACACCGATCTTCTCGAAGATATCGGCGAAGCGTTTGCGCCTGCGGCTGACCACGGCCATGCTTCGTGCAATGGCGCGGAGTAGTTTTTTCTTCATGTTGTTCTCCTTATGAAGATCGGAGAACACGCACCTCCACCATGGGGACAAGTGTCCCCGATGGGGTTGAAGTTTGGTCTACGCAGACTGTCTGGTGACCGTTTGTCGTTGTGCGGAGAGCGTAACGCGAAGCTGCGACGACGGTTCTGAACGATACGCATCCAGTGTTTCCACTGGAATATTGTGATCTTCACAGAACTTGTTGACGTCGGGCCTGCCTGCTGCACGCACCTTGGATATGCGAAGTCCCGCGAACTCACCGGCATAGTGATTGCCGATGCGCTTTCCGAGGCGTTCCCGGATCGCTTGTCGTTGTTCTTTCGCGTCTGCTTCTATCTCTTGAAGGCGACGGTATTCTGCCGCTTCCTTTTCCCACAAAACCGCGTCGTTACCTTCCGGAACAAAAACATCCCTATCGGGATCTTTCTCTGGAGGCACATCTGTCAGAATGTGGTTGTGATAGAAATTCTTCACCGCGCTGAGCATCTGATCCACATAGTGATCATTGCGGTAAACGGTGAAGATGACCGGGTCTCGATCGTGACGCCAGAATACCAGGTATCCCTTTGTCGCTCCGAGAACAGCCATTTGTGTTTGAAGCTGATGCCAATAATACTCGAACAGCGGACTGCGTTCTTTCAATTGGAGCATCTCATCAAAACGCTTCTCGGTTGGACATTTCAGTTCGACTGGAATGCCATCTATCGTCAATCCGTCGAGCGAAGCTCGCAGACCGGGATAGACTGTGCTCATGACGCATCCGGGATCAGCCAGTTTACCGGTATGATCTTCAAACCAGCAACGCGCTCTCTCCTCGTTTGCCACGCCATATTGCACAGCTGGAACACGAGACAGGTCCGGCTCATCGAGCAGTCCCTTTTTTCGCGCCCAAACCTTGAACGGTGTTTTGAACTCAGCTGAATCAAAGTGATCAGCAACTTCGTATCCCAGTATAGCAGCAACGTCGGTTGCAGTTACTCCCTGCTTGCGCCATTCAAACCATTCTGGGGATCTTTGCTCGATGTTCACCAACTCAAACATCAGCGGCCTCTGGGCCAAAGATTTCGTTGGCCAGCCGATCTATTGCTTCCCGGTAACCCGGGATATTTTCATATCGGCTTTCGCTGCGTGCCACCGCACTCGCCCGATCGCTTCCAGCACTTTTGTGAACGATGAGAGCCTTTCGGATCCGTTCTGCTGTTTCGGCGGGGAACTCCGGTGCCTCGCGTGCAACATTGTGTTCTTCAGAGAACAGTTTCGCATTTGTCGTGCGTCCCTCCATCTCTTCAGAGCAGTAACCGACCATCGGAAAGGCTTCCCGAAGGGCGGCTGCGATCGCACACTTTTCCAACTGGGCCCGTGGGCGTTTGCGCCAGGGTTTGGTTGGAACAGGTGATGACCACATTGTTGCATATGTTTCGACCCATTCGAGATGAACAGGATGGTCTAGCGTGCGCTCACCTTCAAACGTTGTGAGGGTCAAGCGCACATATTCCGGGTAAGTCAAAGTGACGGTTTCACTCTTTTCAACCCAGTTTTTCCCCTCCGGCTCATGCCATGTGCCGGTGAAGGTGTCTGTTTTGGATGGTCCGAACTCGCTTTCACTGCGTGAAAACTTACCATTTGCTCGTGCGAGCAATGATTGGAAGCTCGGCCATACGGTCTCGATGATTGCCCGTGAGTCAGGATCATACTGATCAACGATATTCACGGTGTTTGCAAAAATATCGAGGCTCGCATTCCGACAGTATTCCAGCGCGTTTTCGATGCTGTATGCATTTTTGACGTGCGGGAAAGTCTGAGTGCAAAGAAACTGCCAACCGCGTTGGGTTATGCCGTATTCTTCCTTCAGTGCCAGATCGTACTCTTGAACAAGAGCGTTCATTTTGGGCTCCTTTTCAAACAGAGGACTCCCTGGAGGCAGCCCTCCCGGGATGTTCAACGTTCGAAATAGTCCAGACCATAAGCGGCCCGGTCTAAGGTGCCGTTGCCCTTCGATGCTTCCATCACCTCAAGGGTGCGTGCATGCGCAATGAAGCCAACGCCAATACACAACGCAAACAGAGTGCCTGTGCTGACGACGAAT
>NZ_JAYMEG010000034.1:0-2344 GCF_037029325.1 Thalassospira sp. CH_XMU1420-2 | reverse complement strand
GGGCCGTTAACCGTATCTGCCGGATCCACGGCCGCCTGATTGGCGGCGGCATTCGGTTCGTTTGGTGATCGGGTGGTATTAAACACCTTGCGCCAGCGGCTCGCGGGTCTGGCGGCCTGGCACCTTGAGCAAGGTTTTCCCGATCCGACCAAAGCACCCCATGTAAAAAAGGTGCTCAAGGGCATTGCCGAACTGCACCCGGCCCCAGAAAAGCGGGCCAGGCCCATCCAGTTGGTGCAGCTGACGGCCATCGTATCGCACCTTGATCAGCAGATTGCTCGACAAGATGCACACCAGTTGCCATTGCAACCGCTTCGCAACAAAGCACTTATGCTGATCGGTTTTTGGCGGGCTTTTCGAAGCGACGAGTTGGCGCGGCTCAATGCGGAGCATATCCAGGTGGAGCCTGGCTCTGGCATGGAGATTTACCTATCCCGCACCAAAAGTGACCGCTCTGGGCAAGGGCGCTATTTCAAAGCGCCGGCACTCAGACAGCTGTGTCCTGTAGAAGCCTATTTGGAATGGACTAATGCGGCACAGATCAAGCGAGGACCGGTATTCCGGGCCATTAACCGTTGGGGTCAGCTTGCGGGCGAAGCACTGCACCCGAACAGTATCATCGCCATCGTCAGATCTTGTTGCCAAGAGGCAGGCATAGAGGGTTCGGACGCGTTCAGCAGTCATTCCTTGCGCCGAGGGTTTGCGAACTGGGCCAATGATCATCGCTGGGACACGAAGTCTTTGATGGAGTATGTGGGATGGAGAGACGTTCATTCCGCAATGCGCTACATCGATGCACCTGATCCGTTCGCCCGCCTTCGGATTGGACGCGGGCCGAACGAAGCCGAGGCTTGCGGTGGTCCCTCAAACTCACCTGAGACAAAATAAGCACTTGCCATGGTAGCCATCTACCACACCGCGTACCCGCGCCTTAGGAAAGACCTCTCGCCACACGAGGTCGGGGATGTGTATACGCCGACAGACAAAGAGCTTCGCTTCGCCCAACGTCACTGTAAACGTACCAGCGCCTCGTATCTCGGATTACTGGTGCAGCTGAAACTGGTTCAAAGGCTGGGGCGCTTTGCCACACTGGGCGAGGTGCCAGACGTTATCCTCAACCACATCAGAGCTCACAGTCGTTCCCGAACATCTCGTAAGGAACTGCAGACCTATTTCGCCTCGGGCGCGAAAATTCGGCACGTCAAATTCATTCGCCAGTACCTGAATATTCGACCTTTCGATAGCGAAACAACGGGTGCTCTGGTGCGGGGCTGGGCGCTGGAGGCGGCCGCCACCAAAGAGGCATTGGCCGATATCATCAATGTCACCCTGGAGTACCTGGTCAAGGAGAAGTACGAACTGCCTGCATTTAGCGCTCTCGACCGACTATGCCAATCGGCGCGCCGAGAAGTCAATGACAGGTACTATGATCAGCTCTGCGGCTATCTGACGGCCGGAGGTCGCCAGCTCATCGGGCAAATGCTCCGATCTGCCGGTGGTGCGAGTGGTTTTGGCTGGAACACCCTGAAAAACGAGCCCAAACGGCCTACGCCTCGAAATATTCAGGCCTACATCACCTATCTGGAATGGCTGACGTCCCTGCAAAATAGCTTACCCATAGATCTGGGGTTGCCACCTGTCAAGCACCGGCAATTCATCAACGAAGCCAAGGCTCTCGATCACGCTGAACTGATGAAACTCAAGGTGAGCAAACGCACGGCACTGATGATCGTGCTGATTCGTCATCAGTACGCCCAAACCCTGGATAAGGCCGCTGAGATCGTCATCAAGCTCCTTCAGAAGATGGATCGCACGGCGGAAAAGAAGCTGGAGGAGTATCTGGCTCATCACCAAAAGCAGACGGATCGGCTCATTGCGATATTGTCCGGTACAATCCAGATATACCTGGATAAGCCCAAAACGGTGACCGCCTTCGATCCTGTGCTGGGCAAGGACAGCAAGCTGATCTTGCAGATGTGCGAACAGTACATGGCCTACGCTGGCAACAACTACCTGCCTTTCATGATGCCGCTGTACAAAAAGCAGCGAGCCACGTTGTTTCGCACGATCGAGATACTAAACCTCGCGTCGGCCACTGAAGATAAAGACCTTCTCAAGGCTTTCCGATTTATCCTCAAGCACAAAAAGCGCCGCACTGAAACCCTGTGCATTCTAAGTGACCCCGACTCCCCTTCAAGTAAGAACGTGATGAACATCCGGTGGATTCGAGATAAATGGTGGAAGCTGGTAACCGGCAAGTCCACGAAGCGTGTGATGGTCCAGGCGCTTGATTTTCCGGCAATGCGAATATCGTTCTGAGGTGACGATAAAAGATCAACCAGTG
>NZ_JAYMEG010000033.1:0-2348 GCF_037029325.1 Thalassospira sp. CH_XMU1420-2 | reverse complement strand
ATCGAATTCGTGCTTGCGGAGCGCAGGCAGACGAAACGTGCCGCCTAGTTTCTCCGAATAAAACAGGACTGAGCAAAACATGGCGAATGACAACGAGAACAAAGTCCAAGTCCCCAAAAAGGACGGCAAGACGGATGTGTACTTCACCACATTCGTCGCCATTTTGGCGATTGCCGCTCTGGGAACTTCCATATTCATCGGTCGGAGCTTCTATAACCTTCGCGACGATTATCAGCAGCTCAAAACCGACTATGCCAACCAGTCGGCCTTGATTGCTTCAATCGCCAGAAAAAACATCGAGCTTTCTGAGCACCTTGTCTCTGGCCAAACCCCAAAAATCAAAGTCGTCAACTTCCTTGAAACAGCCGCGAAACTGCCCGGCGCAAATGTCGACACGCAGGAGGGTTTGGAGCAGGCATTCTTGCAAATGCAGCGCGTAGCGCGCGCATATGCAGAGGAGGGTTACCTTCTCATAGATTCCGAAGCGATCGTCGCAACTCCGACGGCAATGCAGCTCAATCTCCAAGAGCTGAGCGGACAATGAAAGGACTTGTCGAGAGCATCATAGCCAAGAACAAGGCGCGTTATCCAAGCAAGGAAGCGCTCATTGCGGACATCAAACGCGAGCTGCACAGGTGGACGGTAATCGCTTTGGTGTTCTTTGGCTGGTTCTACTATTTCGGTGAGCGCTTCACGATCGGCATTGATGCCCAAAAGCTGCAGTCCATCCCCGGCACACGGGTTGTTCTGACCGACACGGCTGATCTTGACCCCGATCCGGGGGAGATTTTTGCATTTCGAGCCACCTTTCTTGAGCCACTCGAAGAGGGGCAACTCGTCATGAAGTATGTCGCGGCTGTCCCGGGAGACCGGGTGCAGATCCAAGAAGATGGCACGATCCTGGTCAACGATCAGGAAGTCACCTTCGATGAGGATCTTGGCCCGGTTAACGGACTGGACCTCGCTGGCCGGTTTGGAAAGAAGCCCGTCGATTACGCACATGACTTCGTCGTTCCACCTCGACGCCTATTCATGCTCGGTACGTCAAAAGCAAGCTATGACAGCCGCTATTTCGGTCCAATCCCAACAACGTTTCTCGTAGGAAGGGTCCATCAGATATGGTGAGTATTAAATCTCTCGCCCCGGCACTTGCACTGTTGCTGGCGCTCGCCGTTGCGCCACCGGCTCTCGGGCAGAGTGTCAAAGACATCGTCAACCAATCGCGCGATGTCATGAACAACCCCGAGCAGATCTTGGGTGACGAGACGTACTCGGCAAAAGCCGATCCTTCCAAAATCCATCAGAAGCTTCTGGACGAAATAACCCAAGCAACAGACGCACAAATGAAACGTGGTGCGAAGATGCTTGAAGGAACGGCGTTTGATCCCGGGCAAGCAGCCGAGCTTATGCCCCAGCAAAAGCCTGTCCTGGATGCTGCAGGTTATCGGTATGAGATCTATGCATCTCGCAGCATGCAGGAGCAGGGGCTTCGACAAGTATTTGACCTCGCCGCCCAAAATCCGAGCTCCGTGGTGCTCTTTCAAGGGATCAAAGAGGGCCAAAAGATTGGTGAAGGTATCAGAGAGCTGCATCAACTGATCCGCGGCATGGATCCGGTTCCGAATGCGGTGATCGATCCGACCCGTTTTCGCGATAACAAGGTGACACAGGTCCCAACAGTTATTGCCTATGATGAAAATGACATCGAGCTGGCGCGCGCGAGCGGGACGGCAAACCCGAAATACGTTCGAAATGAGATCCAGCGCGAGAATGTTGGCGATCTGGGCCTTGTCGGCACTGTTTACAAAATCTCTGAACCAAACCTGATCGATGTCATGCGCAAGCGCGTGCTGGAGGTTGATTGGCGCGCAAAGACCAAAGGCGCACCGCAACGCTACCTGGACAAGCTCAATTTCGTGCACCTGCCGGTCGCGGAAGAAAGCAGAGTTGTTCGGGTTGAACCGATTAACCGTCTGGCCAAAGAACTGCGCGTTCCAAACAGCGATCTCGTCTATCCGGCCGGCATGACGTTTAACCCGCTCAAGTATCAGTCTTTCCGAACGTTCATTATCGTGTTCGACGCGACAGACCCCGAGCAGCTGCGCTTGGCCGGACGTTTGGCCGACGAGCAGGTCGAAATGCGACCGGTCAGCCTGATCACGACAAAGTTCCAGCGCGAAGATGGCTTTGAGTGGCTCGGCTGGGCCGAAAACCAAATTGGGTTCCCGATCTATCTCCTGAAAAAAGACTTTGCACGCACTCTGGCTGTGATCGGGCGTTTTCGGGTTGGCGAAAACCTCTTCCGGGTCGCCGGTTTCGTGAATGCGGCCCTGATGCATGAAAACAAG
>NZ_JAYMEG010000032.1:0-2391 GCF_037029325.1 Thalassospira sp. CH_XMU1420-2 | reverse complement strand
TTTGTCAGCTTTTGTGACAATTGATGACAACGTATCTGGCAAACGAAAACGCTAAGGAATTGATTTCGAGGGCAGTCGAATGTCACCTTTTGTGGCACATGACACGAACCGGCTTTGCCGAATTCAGAAGATGAGTTGTCGGAGCAAGAGCTCGTCTACGCGGCTGCAGCTGTTGACGATGCAAGAGAGGCCCCGAGACGCAAAAAATCAACGCCGGATGACATAGACTGCCTTCTATTTCGCGCCGAACGTCAACTGGCTCGCTTAGATGAGCGTTTTCAGAATGATCCACAAAGGCGGGATCGGGCCGTTCTTCTGACCTCGATCCGGGATGCGGCATGGACATCCTGGCTTGAATCCGAAAATCGCAGCACTGGCGAACGGAGAATTATCAAATGGTTTGCGTTCGATGGGCTCTATGGCGACAAACCGGCAGAGGTCGAACTGCTGGAAGATGCAGTCGACGTTGCCCGGGCAGTCCAATGGCGCTCGAAACGCAGCCCCAGCTTGTCTGATCGCTATTTGCTCCAGCTAGCATCCAAAGCATACCAGCGTCGGCAAATCCGTGAAGCAGATGGAAAGACAGAGTTCTTGCTACAAGCAGCTCGCAAACGTTCTCTGCCCCCCCCTGCTCTCACCAGATGAAATGGAGGAAATCCGAGCTGCAGTTGGAGATTACCAAGGCCATCCTGATGGTATTCTTGGGGCAGCCCATCGGCACGCCAGTCTCCTAACCCAGGCACTGCGCTATGTAGACGAAGAGAAACAGCTCCAAATCCGGGGGGCCGTGCACAGAGAAAAGGTTGTCCGTTACAACACGACATCCAGAGGTGCCCTCTGGTTTCGGCTATGTATTACCTTGGGCCCGACCATTGTCGCCAAGTCCTGCGAGCTTTCCGCGACGCCTGTCCTGCCTATCGCCTATACCGCGGCGAGAAATGGGGCCATATGGTCCCTGCTGAGTGAAAACAAGCAGGAAATCGATCCGGTCAGACTGATTGAAGCCTATAGCTGTGCAATTGAAGAACTTGCCCAGATCGATAGTATCATGCAGAACGCCTGGCGTTCGGCAGAATGCCTCATCCAGTCATCAAAAGGCCGTACAATGAGTGACATTATGCATCACGTGTTTCAGCATGGTCACATAACGGTAGCGCAGATTACGAGAGCTCATAAAATTAGCCCACAAGCAGCGCACTACCAGATAACCAAACTCATCGAGCATGGTGTAATTGAACGATATACCAGCGGCAAAGATGGCGGGCACTACGTTTTGAAATGCCTTCTACAAGCGACTTCGTGATAGCTAACCTTATTCCGCACGCGGCGGCAGCTGAGGAAACACAGCATCCAGTGTTTGACCACCATCGGACACCGGGTCCCAAAACCAAAATAGACGGCCGCTTTTTACATAGGCGGCAATCTTGCGGCTCTTTGTTTCCAGGTACGCCTCAGTAGCGAAGCCGAAGACCTCCAGCGGCGCTCTCTCTGATCCCACATCGAGCAGCTCGAAATCAGGAAGCATACCCTCCCATTCAGAGGAGATCAGTGGTTTCCGATATTGGCGACCGTCTATGGCCAAGGCGCGCGCGAGCTCAACCTCATAACTGCTATCACATGGAATGAAATCTCGCGTAAGAACATCCATCGCAGCATCTTCTGCAGCAAGGGTAAAGACACCGTCCCCACTCATGTGGACCTTACAGATAGCAATCAGGACTGCCTTTATTTTCGGATCCGCTTTCAACGTGGAAGACTTCGCGCCCTCCTCCTTCATCCGCACAGAAATCGGCGCAAAGGCGCGAGAGTATGAGATGGCCAATCGGTTGAAGATCGCACTACTCATGACAACGCGCAGAGAGTAGGGGTTTTTCCCATAGGAGGGTTTGCCGGGCGCGTTGATCGCCAGATCCAGTATTGCATGGTCTTTCCCCTTCGCATTCTTAGGTCGTAACCATCCACGCACAGGAGCGACAAGAACTACTCGGGTGTTGTCCCGAGCGCTAACAGCAAGCTTCGTTCTGTCTGACACTATTTCCGCCTGCCGATCATCGGTCATACTCGGAGGGATCGGAAGAACCAGAGAATTGGAAAACGAGGTGCCCGCCCATGTCATCGCTTGGGCGCGAGCTTCGACAGCACTGCGAACTACCGCCCAGTTCATCCGGAGGCCGGGATCGTAAACATTCAACCCGGACTCTTCCCAAAGAGAGCGAAACAAGCCTAACAGCTTCTGTCGAGAGTAGGTTGTGGTGTTCTGTTGACGCGGTGGTGTTGCTCCCCTCCCCTCCCCTTCGGCTGGGTCCACGACGCGTGTAGCGCGACATTTGGTTTTGGAGTGCTCGCCAATTAAAGTTGGAGCATAGCACTTTTCGTCATACCGGATCATCC
>NZ_JAYMEG010000031.1:0-2432 GCF_037029325.1 Thalassospira sp. CH_XMU1420-2 | reverse complement strand
AGTTGTCATCAATTGTCACAAAAGCTGACAAAAATCTCCAGAAGTGACAGAAAAGCTGACAATTTTCTCCACCCTCAAAAAAAAGAAGGTATGGCACAAAGGCACATACCTTCTTCGCACACTAGAGCGATATCAGGCTCCAGGAATGTTTTGACTTTCTGTTACTTTGTCGGATGTGTTTGATGAGGTGTTGTAATTGCGAACAAGCAACACACAGCCAAAAAAGATACCCGGGATTGCGATATATATAAATGGCGCCACACACGCGACCGCTATGCCCACAAACATACACCGCGCAATCCTGTTCTGCTTGCCATTCAGATATCCTTCAATGGCAACTGCCAGCGAAATTGCAGCGACAACACCGCCCATCAATGCCAAGGCAACTTGTAGCCCTGAACCTTCACCTATGATGGCCGGGTTCCAGATAAAGACGAATGGCAACAGGAAACCAACAGCAGCCAGCTTGACAGCGTCAAAGGCTATCTTGAAGGGGTCCTCCTCGGCAATGGCCGCGGCAGCCAAAGCCGCAACGGCAATTGGCGGGGTAAGAGCAGACAATATCGCGTAGTACAGAAGGAACATATGAGATTGAAGAAGGGGGTATCCCAACTTGGAAAGCGCAGGTCCGACCAGTACCGCGGCCAGAATATATGCGCTTGGTGTCGGCATGCCCAAGCCAAGGATGATGGTCACGAGAGCCGCAATCACTAGCGTGATAACCGGATCTGCACCACTGATGGTCATGATCACATTGGCAGCTTTCATGCCAAGACCGGTCATAGACAGACCGCCAATCACAAGACCAGCTGCCGCACAGGCACCCGCTACAGGCAGGATGCGAAGGGTTGTTTCGCCAAGACCCTCAATTACACGCCACAGGCTCATACGGGTTCTTGGTGAGCATGCTGCTGCAATCACCACAGACGCCGCACCTAAACCTGCCGTCATGGTTGGTGAATAACCAAGTGATAGAACCAAAACGATCACAGCCACAGGAACTACAAACATCCAGCCATTGATGACCGTTTGTTTCAACGTGGGAACGTCATCTGGATAAGCACGCAGATCACGCTTCACAGCACGGAGATGAACCTGGGAGAAGACACCCAGGTAATAAAGGAGGGCTGGAATAATCGCTGCGTAGACGACTTCCCTATACGCAAACCCGGTATACTCAGCGAGAATGAACGCTGCCGAACCCATGATGGGTGGCATTGCGCTACCCCCTGTTGAAGCTGCGACCTCGACCGCCCCCGCAAAGCGCGGAGAATAGCCAAGTCGCTTCATGATTGGGATTGTGATTGATCCGGTTGCGACAACATCAGACACCGGACTGCCGGAAATGGTTCCGTACATACCCGAAGAGATAACCGCAACTTTTGCTGGGCCGCCCGGACTTTTACCGGTAAGCGCTGCCGCAAGATTGAAAAAGAAGTCTCCGCCGCCAGCAAATGACAGCAAGGTCCCGAACAGTACAAACAGAAAAACGTAGCTGGCAACAACCTGGATTGGTACGCCAAATACACCATCTGTTGTAAAAATTAGAGCATCAAGAAGATAGCTATACTCTATCAAGCCATGCCCGAAGGGTGGCGGCAGCAAGTGTCCAAAAAGGTTGTAAGCCATAAAGCCTAGAACCACTATTGTCAGACCAGCGCCTGTTGTACGACGAGTAGCCTCTAGTGAGAGGAACAGCAAAGAAGAGCCAAAGAAGAACTGCAGGGGGGTGAGCTCTTCAAGCAGGGTAATCCTGCTGGATATGACATCAGCATTCCAAAGGAAGAATGCACCTGTCGCCAAGCTAAGTGCGCTGAGCCCCCAGTCGATGATTGTTGGCCGTTCGGCCGCGTTCGAACGCGATCCGATAACCAGAAACAGCATCGAAAAGAGACCGCTAAGAAACAAAATCCCGATGATCAGCGGATCGGAAATCACAAACAGGTTGCCATAGATCACACCCAGAGCAAACAGAGCTGCGATTACGATCAGGGTTTTGTGGGGTAAGGCCGCAAACTTACGTTTGCGGCCTGTGCTAACGAGTGACTTCATCATTTGAGAAGTCCTGCCTCACGATATGCTTTTTCCGCACCGGCGTGGAAGGGCATGACATCCTGGTCAACCATAAGCTCCGTGCTCAGCGACTTCATGGACCCATGAACAGCCTTGACTTCTTCGATATGATCTATCAAAGCCTTGGTCAGCGCATACCCGGTAGACTCAGGCAACTGGTCCGTGGTGACGAGAAGGGCGCCTAGAGCCGGAGTTTCGATATCGTCCGGCTGGTTGGTGTAGCTTCCTCCAGGGATGGTAAAGTTTTGCGTGCCAAAGCGCTCATTTGTTGCATCGATCACTGCCTGCGGAATGTCGAGAACAACGACGTCATTGTTTTCGTCAATTGCACGGAATGATGAATGCAGCACGAACACACC
>NZ_JAYMEG010000030.1:0-2613 GCF_037029325.1 Thalassospira sp. CH_XMU1420-2 | reverse complement strand
AGATCGTCTCCTCATCATCATCCCCAAACAAGCTGCCCCGCTTTGCACGCATCCTCATGGTGCAACGAGCGCACAAGAAGCGAACCAACTCCTCTTTGGTTGCCGTAATCGAACCACGCTTTCCACCTGTTACGCCAACGCCGGCATTGGTAAGCCATTGCGTTATGCCGCCGAACTCTACGCTACGATCGTCCAGTGAGCGACGCGGATCATGGATCTGGTCAGCAATGTACATGGCAATCAAGCGTGCTTTTGGTCCGTAAGGGATCCCAGAGCGAAACTCTTGTTGGTTCTCATCCATATGGAAATCAGAACCGGTGATGCTCAAGGTAAAATCACCATCGGATTTGGACCAGATTGGTGACTTGCTGCCAGCGTTGGTGTTTTTTATGGGGTTGCGAAGGGGTAGGCCAACAGAACAAAAACCGCGGTGCAAGAAGGTGATATCTTTGCCTTCGTCCTGAACTGCCCCATGTGCGATGAGGGCATCTTTCTCACGTTCAGGATGCATCGAAACATAGTTCTTCAAACCGAATAGTTCGATTTGTTCGTGAATAGTCACCTCATCGTTTGGACCACTCATCTTTCAATTCCCAGTTTTTTTCAATCCCAACAGGCACCCCTATAGGAAGCATAGGATAAAGCTACAGGAAAAGCCTTATTTATGCGTTTTGCTTTTTTCAGCGTGAAAAACCCAAGGTCGTTGCTATTTTCAGCGCGGGTTTTGCTTTTTTCTGCGTAAGCGTTGTTTTTTTCTGCGTAGAGCTGTTCCGTAGGCTGAGTTTTGCTTTTTTCAGCGTAGCGCCAACATAACAAACCGCAGAAAACCGCGATTGAACCAGATGGCTTGATGCTCTCCTTTGCTTTTTTCATTGTGGATAACAGTTTGGGCGACCTCAAAATCTGTGGATTGTTTTGCTCGCGGGTCTTTGTGCTGTGGATAAGTCGTTGTTTTTTTCAGCGTAAGAGTCGGGGCGAATCGAACAAATCTCCACTTTGCTTTTTTCAGCGTGGATTTTGCTTTTTTCTGCGTAGAGCAGAGATTGGTCACTATGTAGAGAGCCAATGGGCCGAAAAGTGGCGGATTTCTTGGGATGCATTGGTACCTGGAGCGCAGGAAAAAAGATCCAGAGCCAATCAAGACACAGAAAGTGACGTTGTTACGCTGAAAAACGCAAAGCTCCTACGCTGATTTTTACAAAGCGCATCCAGAGCAAAGCTAGGTGGGTCGCGGGTTTACGCTGATTTTTACAACGGAATGCCATCGACCGCGATTTACGCTGATTTTTGCAAAAAGTGACACGAAGGGCATTCTACGATCAGGGACATACACCCTTCCGAAACAAGCAAAGTGCCGGTTCGATGCAAAATTTGTCACCAAAACGCATTTTCGTTCTTTCGCTGTCTGGCATTAAGGATGCCAAACCATGAGAGCGATAGATGAAAGACACTGAAGAACAAAAATTGGCGAGCAAGCTTGCCGCAGAGCATCACAGTGTCAGGGTAAACGCGGCAGCTGGCGCGGGAAAATCATACCTTTTGAAGCGCATAGCAAAATCCCAGCATGCTCGCTTCCTGTACCTGACCTTCAGTAGACAACTGGCGGCAGAAGCGAAGGCGTCGTTTCCCACGAACGCAGAATGCATGACTGCTCATGGCTTCGCGTTTAGGAGGCTGGACGGGCAAACTAAACTGGTGAACAAGTTAAACCGCAAAATGACAGGTGAACTGGGCGCCGATCTGCTTGGCTTAGAAGGCGGGACCAACGAGAAAGAACAGGTTATTGCCACGCTGGTTGCGGCCATTGAGAAGTATGCGATGTCAGCGGATGAAAGAATTCAGGCTCACCATTTGCCGGAAGCCGATCTTACAACACCCGTGATTGAGCGCTATCTCGGGTACGCCCGTGATCTGTGGGCACTCATGTCATCAAGAACGAACTCAATCCCGATCACTCATGACATGTATTTGAAGTTGTTTCAGCTTCGCCAAGAAGATCTCCACGTTCAATATGACTGCATACTGGCAGACGAGGGACAGGACTTCAGTCCCGTGATGTTGGAGATCATTAAACAAAGTCAGTGTAAGAGGGTGATTGTAGGGGACCGACATCAACAGATTTACGCATTCAGAGGGTCGGTTAACGCCCTGGATGCATTCCCAGATTCTGCAGATGCAGTCTTAAGCCAGTCTTTCCGCTACGGTGAACAAGTGGCCGAATTCGCGAATATTGTCTTAGGGTTCAAGCGTAACCCGCCAAGCTTCACGATACGGGGGACCCCATCGCGAAAGTCTGTCGCTGTCGTAGGTAATCCGCTCGATCTTCCCTTCGAAGAAGGGCAGCACGCCTTAATCGCGCGAACGAATGCAGCCCTCTTTGAAGCGGCGATGTATATCACCGCGCTGATGCCGGACCTGAAACTGAGCTTCGAAAGTGGATTAGAACGGTTTCTCAGGCCAATCGAGCAGTGCTTCCACTTGTGGTCAGAGAATGTTGACGCAATCACGGACTATCCATTTGTTCGTTATAAATCCTCGACCGCATCCACAAAACAAACGATATTGCCGGACAGGCCGTTATCCGTGCCCAGGAAACATCCCAGACGATGAACA
>NZ_JAYMEG010000002.1:0-1068463 GCF_037029325.1 Thalassospira sp. CH_XMU1420-2 | reverse complement strand
CCAGCCTGCGCCGATGGTACTTTGTCTTAAGGCACGGGAGAGTAGGTCACCGCCGGGCCTTCCAAATACAGCAACATATTCCCTATATACACACCCCAAACATCAAAGCGCCGCATCTTCCAGACGCGGCGTTATCTGTTTAAACGCCAAGGCGTACAACAGAACACCCACTGACGCGGGGTGGAGCAGCCCGGTAGCTCGTCAGGCTCATAACCTGAAGGTCGCAGGTTCAAATCCTGCCCCCGCAACCAACATTAAATAAGCTCGCCCTCGTGGCGGGCTTTTTTAATGTTCGATTGTCGGGTGCATGCGGATTGGAACATCGCAAACAGGCCAATGCCTGTTTGCACAAGGTTCTTTGCGTAGGCCAAAGGCCAGAGCTGAGCGAACGCAGTGAGCGCTAATCCTGCCCCCGCAACCAAAACAACAAACCCCGCCATCGGCGGGGTTTTGTCGTTTTTGTCTTGGGTCAGAATTAGAACCTTCGATCTTCCTCCGTTTTGAACCTGCGCTCATAACTTGAAGGCTGAAGCTGTGAAGAAATCGCTCCAGTGGAGCGATTTTAAGCTGAAGGTCGAGCACGGCGACAGCCGCGCGGAGACTGCGTTATCGCCTCTTCCTCAAATGTATCCGATACCTGTTTGCAGGTTCTTTGCGAAGGCCACAGGCCGGAGCTGAGCGAGCAATGCGAGCGCTAATCCTGCCCAAAAATCAAATCAATCCGCCCTGGAGACATCAGCCTCATTCGCATCTGCAAGCTTGTAGAAACGCCGGATGGCCAGATGTGAGGAGCGGATATCAAGATTGACCGACCAGCGGGCCGCGGCACGGTCGCGTTGGGCGACGGCATCGATGACATTGCTGTGGATCTTGACGCCATGGGTGAACACGCGTTCGAACAGCGAAGTATCCTTGCGTGCGGAGGCGACAATCGGGCCGGTGCGTAGCCAGAGCGTTGAAATCAGGTCAAGAAGCTGGCTATAGCCGCTGGCGCGGTATAGTTCGAAATGGAAAGCCTGATTGCCGGTCAGGGCCGCGTCATAATCATCAACCTGTAATGCTTCTTTGATCTGGTCATTGTGGCGACGCAGGGCATCGACCAGTTTCGGGTTTTTGGGGCCACTGGCGGCGCGTTCGGCAGCGTAACCTTCGAGCTGCATGCGGATGCGAATATATGCTTCATGTTCGGAGGCATGATAGGGCGCAACGCGAAGTGTGCGCGGTCCGGACTGTTCGATGGCACGTTCGGCGATCAGGCGCGCGATCGCTTCGCGGACCGGCATGGCGCTGGTGCCGAGCATATTGGCCAGAGCGCGGATAGAAACCTGTTCACCAGGCAGGAACTCGCCCCGGAGCAGGCCCAGTCGCAGGCTTTGATAAACCCGTTCCTGAACGGTCGAGACATCAACCGGGGCCAGCATCGGTTTGGAATTCTTTGTCAGGTCGAAGGTATTCACGTACTCGGTGCCTCAAGAAGGTGAAGAAACGTTGGACCTGGCGGCAAAACATTTCACCAATGGTCACAAGTTACGCCAAATCAGGTGATTACAGCAGTACTGTCTATGGCATTCTACGTCCAGTGCGTTGGCCATGGCAATGTGCACCGGGCGAGAAAAGGTCATCGAAATTAAAGTGTGATCACATATCTAATATCTTTACTCAGTCAAATTCTTGTGTCTATACTGCCGCCAATGCCGAACCAAGACGTTGGAATAACTGACGCAGTGCGGCAGACCAAGTACACAAACAAGTGTTATCTGGGAGGAAAACTTGAATCGTATGACAAAATTTGCGTTCGGTGCCGCGATGGCGCTGGGCGCGGGTACCCTCGGTGCCGCCACGTCGCAGGCAGAGCCCCTTAAAATCGGCATTATTGAAAGTCTTTCAGGGTCACAAACCTCGACCGGGCGCCTTTATGCGCGCGCTGTAAAATACGGTGTTGATCGTATCAATGCAGCTGGCGGATTTAACGGCGAACCCGTTCAGGTGACGGAGTATGACAATGCCGGCGGCGCGTCCGAAGCGGCGGACAAATTCCGTCAGGCTGTTGCGGACGGCGTAAATATTATCATTCAGGGTGCATCATCGGCGATTGCCGGCCAATTGACCGAAGATGTTCGCAAACACAATTTGCGCAATCCCGGCAAGGAAATGATCTTTATGAACCTTGGCGGTGAAGCCATGGAGCTTACCGGCGACAAGTGTCAGTTCTATCATTTCCGCTTTACCACGACCGCTCCGATGCGCATTACCGCCCTGGTAAATGCCATGAAAAAGTCGGATGCACTGGGCAGCAAGGCCTATGCCATCAACCAGAACTATTCCTGGGGCAAGGATGTGCAGGCCGCTGTTGAGGCCGCTGCATCCGAGGGCGGATACGAGGTTGTTGGCGAAGTCTTGCATGATGTGAACAAGATCCAGGATTTTGCACCATTTGTTGCACGCATCAAATCGGCTGAGCCGGACACCGTCTTTACCGGTAACTGGTCCAATGACCTGTTGTTGCTGATGAAGGCGACAGGTGATGCGGGTCTTGATGTGACCTTTGCGACAACCTTCCTTGATCAGCCGGGCAACATCGCCAATGCCGGTCAGACGGCACTGGGTCACTATATCGCCAACAACTATGACAATGCGGCGACCCCGACCAACGAATTCCCGGAAGCCTACAAGGCAACCACGGGGGCCTATCCGATCTTTGTCGAAGGTCATTCGACCTTTGCCCTGGGTCAGCTTCAGGAAGCTTTGTCCACGCTTGATTTCAAGGGCGGCGACATCAATGTCACCGACATCGCGCTGGCACTGGAAAACAGTGTTTACCAGTCACCGCTTGGACCGATTTCGGTGCGCAAGGAAGATCACCAGACCATTCGTCCGGTGGTGGTTTCCAAAGTGGTCAAGGGCGCAAAATATCCGGCCGATGGCACGGATATGGGCTTTGAGACAGTCGAGGTAATACCCGGCGAAAAGGCGATCTATCCGGTGCAGGACAGCTGCCAGATGAAGCGCCCGAACGCGTAATCCCGACGCCTTCAGGACCCGGCCTTCATCATGTTGTGCCGGGTCTTTTCTGCCTCTTTTAGTCCGGAAGTCTCATGGAATTCGCGATTATCTCCACGTTGAACGGCGTGACCTATGGCTTGTTGCTGTTTATGGTCTCGGCCGGGTTGACGCTTATTTTCGGCATGATGGGTGTGTTGAACTTCGCCCATGCCTCGTTTTACATGCTCGGTGCCTATGTCGCTTATGCGGTGTCATCGATCTTCGGTTTCTGGACCGGCATTCTGGTCGCACCGATTGTCGTCGGGCTTGTTGGTATGGCGGTCGAGCGGTTTTTACTGCCGCGGGTACATGCCCATGGTCATGCGCACGAGCTTTTGCTGACCTTTGGTCTGGCGCTGATTATTGAAGAGCTGATCAAGCTGTTTTTCGGCGATTTCCCGGTCAATTACCAGATGCCCGAAGCATTGCGGTTTTCCGCCTTTGAGATTTTCGGCACCGGATATCCATTCTATCGCATGTTCATTGGTGCGGTTGCGGTCATCATGTTTACGGTGCTGTGGCTTCTGCTGACGCGGACACGTACCGGTATTGTCGTGCGCGCGGCTGAACGGTTGCCGCAAATGGCCGAGGCACTGGGCCACAACATTCCGATTGTGTTCATGTTCGTTTTCGGAACCGGGGCCGCCCTTGCCGGGCTGGCTGGTGCTGTTGCCGGTGCCTTTTATCCGACCAACCCGAATATGGGTATCGAACTTGGCGTTATCGTCTTTGTCGTTGTGGTTGTTGGTGGCCTTGGATCTCTTAAAGGGTCGCTGGTGGCGTCGCTTCTGATTGGCCTGTTTTCGTCTTTTGCTGTCGGTCTTGATTGGTCAATTGCCAGCATGTTTGACGTGGTCGGGCTTGGCGACTGGGCGCGATCGGTGGGCGGTCTTTTGACGCTTGAGCTGTCTTCGGTAAGCGCAACCATTCCCTTTGCACTGATGTTGATCGTCCTGCTGGTACGTCCGGCCGGCCTGATGGGTGAACGGAATTAAAGATGACATCCATTCAAAAAATTCTTCTGGCGCTGCTGCTGGTTCTGTTGATCGCGGTACCGCCATTTCTCGGACTTGGTTGGCAGAATGCGCTGATCAATGTCCTGATTTCCAGTCTGTTTGCCCTTGCCTTCAATCTGCTGAACGGTCAGGCGGGACTTCTGTCCTTTGGTCATGCGGCCTATTTCGGGGTTGGTGCCTTTGCTGCGTTGCATCTGATGATCGCAGTAGAAGACGGTCTATTCTTTCCAACGCCGCTTTTGCCGCTGGCTGGGGGGCTGGCCGGGCTCGTGGTTGGGGTGGTCGCGGGGTATTTTTCGACCATGCGGTCGGGCGTGTATTTCGCGCTGGTGACCCTGGCAATAGCCGAACTGTTTCATTCGCTGGCCCCGCATCTCGAAGGGACGTTTGGCGGTGAAGCAGGCGTGTCGTCGATGCGGATGCCCTGGATGGGGTTTGGGTTTGGCACGATCATCGAAGTCTATTATCTGACCCTTGGCTGGGTGGTGCTGTGCGGGTTGGCACTTTGGGCCTATACCAGAACGCCTTTCGGGCGTCTGACGCTTGCACTGCGTGACAATGAGCAGCGCGTCAAGTTTCTGGGCTACAACGCCCATTACGCCAAGGTGATCGTCTTTGCGGTGTCGGCCATGATGACCGGTGTTGCCGGTGCGCTTCTGGCGATTTCCAATGAGACGGCAAACTATTCGCTGTTTTCGGGATCGGTATCCGCACAGGTGGTCTTGCAGACCTTTGTCGGTGGATCGACCGTGTTCTTTGGTCCGGTGATCGGGGCGACGGTCTTTACCCTGTTTTCTTTCCTGATTTCGGATCTGACCCGGTCCTGGCTGTTTTACCAGGGACTGATTTTCGTTCTGGTGATGCTGTATGCACCAACAGGTATTGGCGGGGTGATTGATCACCATATCCGTAATCGTCGCCAGCTCGATCTGGCAAAGATTGGCGGTCCGTATCTTGTGGCCTTGGGCGGCGGCATTCTGATTGCGGCAGGGACTGTCTTTTTGACCGAAAGTGCGGAAGTTCTGTTTGGTCAGGACTATGCAATGGCCCGCGACGGGGCAGCGGGTGGTTTCCCGGCCTATGACCTGTTTGGCCTGTCCTGGAGCCCGCTTAACCCGGTGACGTGGCTTGTGCCGCTTGTGTTGCTGTGCGGGGGTGTCTTCATCCTGATCCGGGCCCGTCGCGTGATTGACCGGCTTTGGGCGCGCAAGGATGAGGCGACGACTGCTGATATGACCGTCGGTGCAGGAGGCAAAGAATGAATGAGATAACGTCACAGACGCCTGCGTTGCAGCTTTCGGAAGTCAGCAAGTCATTTGGGCCGATCGATGTGTTGCAGGGATTGAACCTTGATATTCGTCCGGGCGAACGGCATGCAGTGATCGGACCCAACGGGGCGGGAAAGTCGACCTTGTTTAACCTGATTTCCGGGATGTTTGCGCCGTCATCGGGCGATATCCGGCTTGAAGGAAACAGCATTGGCGGTCTTTCACCGCACTTGATCAATCGCGCCGGATTGGCACGATCATTCCAGATCACCAACATTTTTCATCGCATGACCGTGTTTGAAAATCTGCGGATCGGGGTCATGGCCCGCCATCAGGTGCGCTATGGGCTGTTCCGGTCGGCAGCGGGGATGCGTCGGGTCAATGACGAAACTGCCGATGTTCTGAATCGGGTCGGGCTTGAAGCACGTGCGCAAAGCATGGCCGGGGACCTGACATATTCCGAGCAGCGCGCACTTGAAATCGGCATGACGCTTACGACCGGTGCCGATGTCATTTTGCTTGACGAACCGACTGCTGGCATGTCGCGCGAAGAAACGGCAAAGGCCGCAGAGCTGATCCGCAAGGTGACCGAAGGCAAGACGCTTTTGATGGTTGAACATGACATGAGCGTCGTCTTCAGCCTGTGTGACCGGGTTTCGGTGCTGGTATATGGCCGCATTCTTGCGACCGATACCCCCGAACGCATCAGTGCCAATCGTGAAGTCCAGGAAGCCTATCTTGGTCAGGAGGGGGCGAAATGAGCTTGCTCGAAGTCAAAGGGCTGCATGCCCACTATGGAAAAAGCCACATCCTGCACGGCATCGATATGGAAATCGGTGAATCCAGCATTGTCTCCTTGCTGGGACGCAACGGGTCGGGCCGATCAACCCTGTTAAAGGCAATGATGGGACTGGTGCCGCCAAGTGCGGGAACCGTGACCCTTGACGGGCAATCGATTGCGGGCAAGCGCCCTTATGACATTTGCCGAAAAGGGATCGGATATGTTCCGGAGGAACGGCTGGTTTTCCCGAATTTGACGGTTGAGGAAAACCTGATCATGGGCGGGCAAAAGGGCGCACCCGGTGCCCATCAATGGACGATCGAGGAAATGTATGACTATTTCCCGCGTCTGCGCGAACGCCGGGGCATTCGGGCCGGATATTTATCCGGTGGCGAGCAGCAAATGCTGACCATTTGCCGCTCGTTACTGGGCAATCCGCGGCTTCTTTTGATTGATGAACCGACCGAGGGACTGGCGCCACGGATTGTCGATGTCGTGATGGAAGTGATCCTTGATATCGGGCGTCGTGGCGTTGCTGTGGTTCTGGTCGAGCAGAAGCTGACCATCGCATTGAAAGTTGCCCAGCAGGTCATGGTCATGGGCCATGGCGAACTGGTTTATCGCGGGACCCCCGAACAGCTTGAAGAAACACCCGAAGTGCGTCGCAACTGGCTTGAAGTTGCCTGATGGCCGGGCCGTGGGCGTAAATCATGAATAGGTCGAAAATGAATATGATTGAACGAACCCGACCGCGGTCGGGCCTTCGGGTTCTGGTGACCGCGGGGGCGTCAGGGATTGGCAAGGCGATTGCCTGTGCCTTTCGCGAAGCCGGTGCCAAGGTTCTGATTTGTGACATTGACGAAGATGCCCTTGGCAAATTTGCCAAAGATTTTCCCGATGTGCTGACACGCGTAACAGATGTTTCGGATGAAACACAGGTTGATCAGTTGCTGGCAATGGCATCCGAACAGCTCGGCGGGCTTGATGTCCTGGTTAATAATGCGGGCATTTCCGGTCCGACCGGGGCCATTGACGAGCTTTCTGTCGAAGAGATCCGTCGCACCCTTGATATCGATCTGATGAGCCAGTTTCTGGTTCTGCGCCGGGCCTTACCATTGCTGCGCGCCAATGAGGCCGGGACGATCATCAATATCTCATCGGTTGCCGGGCGGCTTGGATATGCGCTTCGCACCCCCTATGCCGCAGCGAAATGGGGAATTGTCGGACTGACGCAAAGTCTGGCCAAGGAAGCCGGTCCCGATGGCATCAGCGTCAATGCCATATTGCCCGGTGTGGTTCGGGGCGCGCGCATTGAAAACGTGATCCGGTCCCGTGCTGAATCCCTTGGCATCAGTTACGAGGAAATGGAAGCGCAGTACCTGTCACAGGTTTCGTTGCGCCGCATGGTCGAACCGGAAGATGTGGCCGGTATGGCGCTGTTCCTGTCGTCCCCGGCGGGGGCAAATATCTCGGGGCAGGCCATCAGTGTCTGCGGCAATGTCGAAACCATCTGAGCGGATCAAAAAGGAAAAACAACATGGCTAAAACTTTACGTAAGGTCATCGTCACCTGTGCCATTACCGGTGGCATTCATACGCCCAGCATGTCTCCGCATTTGCCTGTTACCCCGGACCAGATCGCCGAACAGGCCATCGAGGCCGCCGAAGCCGGGGCGGCGATCCTGCATCTTCATGCCCGTGATCCTGAAAACGGCCGTCCAACCCAGGACCCGGACATGTTTGCCCGTTTCCTGCCGCGGCTGAAACAATCCACAAATGCGGTCTTGAACCTGACAACCGGTGGCAGTCCTGCGATGCAGGTTCAGGAACGGTTGCAGCCTGCGCTTAAATTCGCGCCGGAAGTTGCGTCCTTGAATATGGGGTCGATGAATTTCGGGTTGTTCCCGATGCTTGATCGGTTCCAGAAATTCGAACATGACTGGGAACCGGCATATCTTGAAAACTCCCGGGATATCGTGTTCCGCAACACCTTCAAGGATATTGAATATATTCTCGAAGCCTGTTCTGGGAACGGCACGCGGTTCGAATTTGAATGCTACGATACCAGCCATCTTTATAACCTTGCGCATTTCCGTGACCGCGGATTGGTCAAGGGGCCGCTATTTGTTCAGACAGTATTTGGCATTCTTGGCGGTATTGGCACGCATCCCGAAGATGTTGCGCATATGAAGCGCACAGCAGATCGCCTGTTTGGTGACGATTATGTCTGGTCGGTGCTTGGCGCAGGACGCCATCAATTGCCGATCACGACAATGGCGGCTTCGATGGGGGGCAATGTTCGTGTCGGGCTTGAAGATTCCCTTTGGAATGGCCCGGGTCAGCTCGCAAAGTCCAACGCGTCACAGGTTCTGCGCATTCGTCAGGTTCTCGAAGGTCTTGGTCTTGAAATCGCAACCCCGGACGAAGCACGCGCCATGCTGTCGCTTAAAGGTGGTGATCAGGTCAATTTCTAGGGCGGATACACCAGACATGGTTTGTCATGTCTGACCGATTCCAAAGTAAAAACGGCACAGTGTATTTGACACTGTGCCGTTTTTTTGCGGGTGATTTTTATCCCGACATCAATCGGAAACGGGTGACTTTTTGACCGCCAGTATCTTGCGCAACCGGGCATCACGTTCCCGAATAACGGTGGAAATTGATTGACCGGCATAGGAGTCCTCAACTGCGGCGGTTACCCGATCCTGAAGATCTTTTTGTGGTGTCGGATTGCCCAGATCAGCCCAAAGTTTTTCCTGCATCGGGGCAAACATGTCCCAAAATCCCTGCATGCCGTTGTCTCCGCCCGCCAGCCGATAGGTCATAAATGGCCCCATCAATGCCCAACGCGGTCCGGGCCCTTCGGTCACGGCGCGGTCAATGTCTTCGGCCGATGCGATGCCATGATCAAGCATATGGATGGCTTCGCGGAAAATTGCGGCCTGCAACCGATTGGCAATGTGGCCATATATTTCTTTTTCCAGCCGAACTGGCGTTTTCCCAAGGCCAGCATAAAATGCTTCTGTCTGTTCCAGCGCCCGTTGACCAGTTTTTTCCCCGCCTGCCAGTTCGACCAGCGGTACAAGATGGGGCGGGTTGAACGGGTGGCCAAGAACGACGCGTTCGGGATGCGCACAGGCCGATTGCATATCGGTCACCGAAATGGCCGATGAACTTGATGCGATGATGGCTTCTTTGGATGTCGCGGCATCGATGCGGCGCATCAATTCGATCTTTGCATCCAGTCGTTCAATCGCATTTTCCTGAATAAATCCGCTGCCTGCGCAAGCTTCATCAAGGTCGGTTGAAAAACGCAAATTGCCGCGCTGTTTTTTGGCCAGAACTGTCTCGGGAAGTGTTGGCCAGAACCGCTCGATAGCGGTATTCAAATCATGTTCTGCGCCGTCGCGAATATCGGTTGCGACAACATCAAAACCATGTGCCAAAAAAAGACAGGTCCAGCTTGCGCCAATGATGCCTGTTCCGACAACAGTCACCTGGCGGATGTCCGAATTACCCAAAATTTCCTCCCGTTATTTGATGTGCCGATCATGACGGATTGGTCCGGTGTATGTTGTTGTTTTTAAACACCTTTTGGCGGCGATTTTTCCCCGGAAATCATGATGCGCGCATGCGGCTTTATATTGTTGAAATTCTACCGTAAACCGGGTGCGATTGGAATGGTTTAGTCCGGGCTAAGTGATTGAAATTTCGATTTAGAATTGCGTTCTTGACCGCAATCGATCCTTTGGTTTTTTCATCTGAAAAATGCGGATGTTTTGTTGCGCAACATTTATCCTTTTTGACCGCTTCACCCGCCGGTGGCATCATTGATGTGAAGACGGGTTTTGATGCGGGAGATTGAGTGATGAAGGTCGGGATTGTCGGGGCCGGGATGGTTGGAAGTTCAGCGGGCTATGCGCTTGCGGTTATGGGACTTGCCAGTTCGGTTGTTCTGGTTGATCAGAACCATGATCTTGCCGTCGCTCAGGCAGAAGACATCGCCCATGCTGTTCCGTTCATGTCCTCAACAATTGTGGAGGCGGCCGACTATGGCGGGCTTGCCGGGGCGCGGGTCGTTATTCTTGCGGCGGGGGTCAGTCAGAAACCCGGCGAAACCAGACTTGCCTTGTTGGAGCGCAATGCTGCAGTTTTCAAGGATGTTGTGGGTAATGTCCTTGCCGTTGCGCCCGATGCGATCCTTCTGATTGCGTCCAATCCGGTCGATATCATGGCCCAGATCACGCAGCGTATTTCCGGGTTGCCGGCAAGTCGGGTTATTGGTTCCGGAACCATCCTTGATACGGCCCGGTTTAGAAGTCTGCTTGGCCGGCATCTGGGAATATCGCCACAATCGGTGCATGCCTATGTGCTTGGTGAACATGGTGATAGCGAAGTTTTGGCCTGGTCCAATGCCCGGGTGGGGTCTTTGTCCCTGGCAGAAGTAGCCGCCCAGGTGGGATCGCCGATCACCCAGCATGTGCGTGCACGGATTGATGATGGTGTGCGCAATGCGGCCTATAAAATAATCAAGGGCAAAGGCGCAACCTATTACGGGATTGGTGCAGGACTGGCCCGGATTATCAAGGCCATTGCCCGTGATCAGCATGATGTCCTGACGGTTTCCTGTGTCATGGCCGAGATCGGGGATGTGCGCGATGTTGCGTTGTCGATTCCACGGGTGATCGGTGCGGACGGCGTATCGGAGGACCTGATGCCGGATCTTGCGGCAGAAGAACTCGAAGGTCTCGGCCGCAGTGCGCAGCTTTTGAAGGATTGTGTGGAAAGCATTTCACTCTGATACGACAGAACCCTTTTAAAGGTCGGAAAACCGCGCTAGTTTTGAGGGGTCCCAACACGCAAAGGTTTCCAAATGTCGGATTCCGGCCCGGTTTCATTCGATATCAGTTATGACCCGATGCCCGAAGAAGAGGGTATCCGTGCTTTCATTGCCAAATGCGACAGCCTTTATCCACCTGATGCGGTTGCCGCCGGGATCGAACAGCAGCGCGTCTGGTATGATGTGTTATGTTCGTATTTTGGGCGTGCGCGTCCGGATGGTATGCATATTCAGGACGATGTTATCGGAACGGTTCCGGTGCGCCATTTTCGTCCGGAAACCCTTGGTACGCCGCACAGAATTCTTTACATGCATGGTGGCGGGTTCGTGGTTGGATCATGTGACAGCCATGATGCAATCTGTGCCGATATTGCAGAAAGTGCGCAGGCAGAACTAACCGCAATCGATTACCGGTTGGCACCCGAATATATCTGGCCTGCACAGCATGAAGACTGTCACACCGTGATGCACAGTTTGCTGATGGCGGGGAAAAAGATCGTTCTGGTGGGGGACAGTGCGGGCGGCATGTTGGCGACCGGGTTGGCATTAAGGGCCAGGGATGACGGATTTGGGAATCGCATTCTTGGTCAGGTTTTAATTTATCCGGCACTTGGCGGGGATCTTAACTGGCCAAGTTACGGCCAAATGGCCAGTGCCCCGGGTTTAAGCACCGATGATGTCATTTATTACCGCGATGTTTTGAAAGCGCCGATGGATGATCCGGTGGCGCATGCCTTGTCCGTGGATGATCTTCGCGGGTTGCCGCCGACCTATATAACATCAGCCTATTTCGATCCGTTACGTGATGACGGACGTGAATATACCGCGCGCTTGGCGCGGGCAGGCATTTGGGTTCAATACCGGGAAGAACCACAAATGATCCATGGCTGGCTCCGTGCCAGATATATGAGCCCCGGGGCCAAGGACGGCTTTGCCCATGTGTGTCAGGCCATCACTCGTATGGTCAATCAGGAATGACTGCGCGCTGTTATGTTCCGTGATCCGCGTAGCCCTGCACTCTGATATTTTCCACCATTTCGATGATGTTGTTGTCGGATCATAAATAATAAATCTTATCCGTTGTGAAAATCGTAAATCACTTCAGTCATGTTTGGCATGGGTGTAGTGATATTGTGTTATTTTAAGTTACGATATGATTGCCAAATATCTTTGATTTTTTCCGGTTCTGCCCATTTTTGATTTGTATTCAATGACCTGTTATCATCTCTGAACTTTGATTTCGACCGAAGGATTGGCACGTATATTTGCGTGCACACAACGGAGGAATGAATGTATCAGAAGATGCTTGTGCCGGTGGATCTGGCCCATATCGACAAAATGGAAAAGGCCATTCAAACGGCCATCGATTTGGCAACACATTACAAATCCGAACTTTGTTTCCTTGCGGTCGGGACAAATACCCCGTCTTCGGTGGCGCACAGCCCCAAAGAGTTCGAACAAAAATTGTCGGATTTCGCACGGGAAACAGCCGGCAAATCCGGGTTGAAAGTCTCTGCGGATGCGGAAATTGCCCATGATCTGGCAACAGATCTGAGCAAGATTTTGGTGCGCAAAGCCGATGAGCTTGGCACCGATATGATCGTTATGGCGTCGCATATTCCCGGCATTGCCGACCATATTTTTTCATCTCATGGCGGATATGTTGCATCACACGCGGATCAATCCGTGTTCCTGGTGCGTTAAACAATCACGCCTTTGAGTAAAGACGGCTAGGGGTAGCTGTTTAATCACGAAGCTAGGGAGTTTGAAATGGGGTCAGAAGCTGATACGGGCATTGAAAGCCCGGATGGTGCAGCGAACCCGATCGAGACCGATTATGAAATCGGTCAGGACAATATCCAGACAGAGATCGGACCGTTTGGTCTTGATGTGCACAACCCGGTCTTCATGATTTCCGGGTTGTCGATTGTTGCATTTGTATTTTTGACACTGGCCTTTCAGGAAAGTGTCGGGCCGATGTTCAATGACCTGCGCGGCTGGTTGACGTCGACCTTCGACTGGTTCTTCCTGTCCGCGGCCAACATTTTTGTTATTTTGTGTCTGTTTCTGATTGTGTCACCGCTTGGACGGGTCCGTCTTGGCGGCGCAGATGCGACACCCGATTATTCCTATTCGGGTTGGTTTGCGATGCTGTTTGCGGCCGGTATGGGCATCGGTTTGATGTTCTATGGCGTATCAGAGCCGATTTCGCATTTCTCGTCCTCGATCGGGGGCACTGCGTTCGGCGATGATGGCATGCGTACGGACTGGGCACCTTTGGGTGCGGCGGTCGGTGATGCCGATGCGGCGTTTGATCTTGGAATGGCGGCAACCATTTTCCACTGGGGACTTCATCCGTGGGCAATTTACGCAACGGTCGCGCTGGCCTTGGCGCTGTTTTCCTTTAACAAGGGCCTGCCTTTGACAATGCGTTCGGTGTTCTATCCGATCTTTGGCGAACGTGTGTGGGGTTGGACCGGTCACGTTATTGATATTCTTGCAGTATTTGCCACCCTGTTCGGGCTTGCGACGTCCCTCGGTTTTGGAGCTGAGCAGGCCAATGCCGGGCTTGATTTCCTGTTCGGGATTTCAGTGACCGACGGATCGAAGGTCTTTCTGATCATTGCCATTACCGGTGTTGCGCTGATTTCGGTTTTGGCCGGGCTTGATGCCGGGGTCAAACGTCTGTCGGAAATCAATATGGTACTGGCAGCCATGCTGTTGCTGTTTGTGGTTCTGGTTGGTCCGACCATGGATATCATCAAGGGGTTCTTTACGTCTCTTGTTGCCTATGTCGAATATCTTCCGGCCCTGTCCAACCCGGTTGGTCGTGCTGATACCAACTTCAGCCAGGGATGGACGTCATTTTATTGGGCATGGTGGATTTCCTGGTCACCGTTTGTTGGCATGTTCATCGCGCGTGTTTCGCGCGGGCGTACAGTGCGTGAATTCATCACCTGTGTTCTGATCATTCCGTCACTTGTATGTGTCTTCTGGATGACGGCGTTCGGCGGTACTGCCGTTCACATGGTCAGCGAAGGTGTAACTGCCATCGCCGAAGCCGGTCTTCCGATCAAGCTGTTCACAATGCTTGAACAATTGCCGATGCATGCGATCACGTCATTCTTGGGCATTATTCTGGTGATTGTTTTCTTTGTGACATCATCGGATTCAGGATCGCTTGTGATCGATACGATCACTGCTGGCGGCAAGGTTGATGCACCGGTTCCCCAGCGTGTTTTCTGGTGCACCTTCGAAGGACTGGTTGCGATCGCATTGCTGTTGGGTGGCGGGCTTGGCTCGTTGCAGGCGATGGCCGTATCAACCGGCTTCCCGTTTGCGATTGTGCTGTTATTGGCCTGCTTCTCGATCATTCAGGGGCTGCGCACCGAACCGGCAGCAGTCGGTCCGAAATCCGAAGCAACCAAAACCGACGACTGATTGATTTCCGGTTTGAAAGCGATCGAAAACATCGTCGGAAACAACAAAAGGGCGCCAAACGGCGCCCTTTTTGTTTGCGTTCATCAAGCCGTTTATTGGCTTACGGGGCCTTGGTTGTAAACGTCATGATGGTTTTGCCATCCCGGTCAATCAGAACCAGTTGGTCATTGCCAAGTTTCCAGTGCGTGACCTGAGTTGTCGCATTGTTAAAAGCTGCCTCGATCGCCATCGCGCCATTAAGGCACATCTTGCGGGTCGCGCCGAGTGGCGAAAATGTCAGTTGATTGCCATCCTGATCATAGGTGCCAAAATAACTGTTGCAGCCCGAAGACCCGTTAACCTTTCCATCCTCTGAAAAGACAGCACTGGGTTGCATTGGCGATGTCGGTGTAAATGTAAATGTCTGTCCGCCATCGGACAGCATGGTTAGGTGCCAGTCCTTGCCCGTGACATTTTTCCAGGCACCCACGGTATTCATCTGTCCGGTCGTATTGCATGCAGACAAAAGCAGCGCGCCTGTCATCGCGACGGCGGAAAACATGATCGGTTTTGTGGTGCGCATGTCACTATCCCTGTGTTGGCTGTGGCTGATGAAGATGAAACGTATCGAAAGTTTAAGGCAGGATTTTAGCACAACTTCAGATGTTTGCGCCGACAGGTCATATGATGTGCAGTGCAAGAAAACGGTAAAACACCTTTGCCTGTTGACCGGGCATCGGCTTATTGTAACAGCAATCCCGCCCATGGCGTTTTCCGCTGTTACCCAAGGTCAGATCCATCATGAAAATTTCCCTGTCAGATGCTCATACGCTTGTTTGCGATACTTTGATGCGCTGCAATGTCAGCCGGAACAATGCAGCATCCGTTGCGACCGCGCTGGTTGCCGCAGAAGCATCCGGACAGGGTGGTCACGGTTTCCGGCGCGTTCCGGCCTATTCCGCACAGGCCCGCGCAGGAAAAGTCGATGGCAATGCCACGCCGCAAATGGAAAAGTCGGCACCAGGTGTTTTGCGGATTGATGCGCAATACGGGTTTGCTTATCCGGCGCTGGATTTGATGATGGATCATTTGCCTGACATGGTCCGCCAGCAGGGGATTGCTGTTGCATCAATTTTTAAATCCCATCATGCCGGTGTTATGGGACTGACGGTCGAACGCCTTGCAGAGCAGGGTTTGGCGGCGATGATGTTCGCCAATGCCCCGTCGGCAATGGCGGCGTGGGGCGGTCGGCGCCCGATGTTCGGGACCAACCCGATTGCTTTTGGGGTGCCGGTCGGAAGTGCAGGCGATCCTGTGATCATTGACCTTGCTCTGTCGAAAGTCGCACGCGGAAAAATCATGGCGGCAAAGCAAAAGGGTGTCGAAATTCCCGATGACTGGGCATTTGACACGGACGGGAACCCGACAACCGATCCCGTCAAGGCACTGGATGGAACCATGGTCCCTGCTGGCGGCGTCAAGGGTGCAGCATTGGCAATGATGGTCGAACTTCTCGCAGCCGGTCTCACCGGGGCACAATTCGGTCATCAGTCATCATCCCTGTTTGATGACAAGGGCAAGCCGCCTGCTTTGGGCCAAATGATCATTGCAATTGATCCGGCTTCGACGGGCGGGGCCGGTGTCATGGGTCATCTTGCTGCGATTGCTAATGAAATTGCCGCCGAAGACGGTGTGCGTCTTCCGGGACGGCGCGGGAAATCAGCGCGCGCCATTGCTGAAGTGGACGGCCTTGAAATCGAAGATGATGTGATGTTCGCAATCGAAGCAATCAAGTAAAATAAATAACGATATATTTTGAATGAAAATCTGCACAGGTCATGGTGCATGTGCAGATTTTTATTTTAAGATATGCGGGATTATTTTCATATTTTTAGAAAATCATTTTAAATGTGATTTATCTGCATCGATGTATTTTTGAAATTACTGAAAATATATTTGATGTATAGACAAGTTTGATTGTTGTTGGCGTAAACAGAGCGCCGTAATCATCGAACTGTAACATCAGTGTCACCGTAGAGTCGCCATTCATGCGTAGCTTCGTCATCCAGCGAAACACATGCAGGCGATTTCTTGATGCTGGTTGTAGATATTTCTGGGCTGAACAAAAGCTTTACCCGTGACAAACGCGCACTGAAAAATGTGAAGTTACAGGTGCGGGAAGGCGAAATGGTTGCGCTTATCGGTGCTTCCGGTTCGGGAAAATCAACATTGATCCGCCATGTTGCCGGATTGCTGCGCGGTGATCGCGACGGCGGCAAGATCGTCGTGTTTGGCGAAACAATTCAGGAAAATGGCAAGATTTCGCGCGGCGCCCGCAAGGTGCGCGCAGAAATCGGTGTGGTTTTCCAGCAATTCAATCTGGTCAGCCGCCTGTCGGTTTTGACCAATGTGCTGATGGGGCTTTTGGGGCGTGTCCCGGCCTGGCGCGGATCACTTGGCCTGTTTACCAAATCCGAAAAAATGCGTGCCATGGCCGCATTGCATCGTGTCGGTATTGATGCGCATGCGACCAAAAAGGCCCGCAATCTTTCCGGCGGGCAGCAACAGCGCGCAGCAATTGCCCGGACCATCACCCAGGGTGCGCGTCTTATTCTTGCAGATGAGCCGATCGCGTCGCTTGATCCGGCATCCTCGCGCAAGGTGATGAATACCATTGATCGTGTGAACCGTGAAGACAACGTGACCGTGATCGTGTCCCTTCATCAGGTTGACTACGCAAAAGACTATTGCAAACGCACCATCGCCATGCGCGATGGTGCTGTCGTATTTGACGGGCCCTCCACCCAGTTGACGCCGGAATTCCTGCGCGAATTGTATGGCGAATATTCTTCCGAGCTTTTTGCAGATGGTTCCGGGGATGAAACACGTCCCGCGATTGAGCCGGTTGCGAAAAAGGATCTGGCCATCGCGACAAGCTAGCCGGGTCACGTTTTGACTGCCTTACCTCATCGACACACGTCCAATTCATATTTGACAGGGGACTTCTTATGATCGCCAAGACAATTGCATCTGCAGCATTGGCTGCAACCTTGCTAGCATCGGGCATTGCTGCTGCTGATGTTGAGTACAAGCCGCTCGAACAGGACCCGGAAAAACTGGTTTTCGGCTTCATCTCGACTGAGTCGAGCTCGAACCTAAAAGCCCAGTGGCAGCCGATGATCGACGACATGGAAAAGGCGCTCGGCAAGGAAATCGAGGCATTCTTTGCCCCGGACTATGCCGGCATCATCGAAGGCATGCGTTTTGGCAAGGTTCATGTTGGCTGGTTCGGCAACAAGTCGGCGATGGAAGCCGTTGACCGTGCTGGTGGTGAAGTTTTCGTTCAGACGTCCAAATCCGATGGTTCGAACGGATATTATTCCCACATCATCACCCAGGCTGATAACGACAAGCTCAATACCCTTGCCGACATGCTGAAATGTGATGGCTCGCTCAATTTCGGTATCGGTGATCCGAACTCGACCTCGGGCTTCCTGGTTCCGACCTATTACGTTTTTGCGCAGAACGGTGTTGATCCGAAGGATTGCTTCAAGACCGTTCGCAATGCGAACCACGAAACCAACCTGATGGCGACCGCCAACAAGCAGGTTGATGTTGCTGCCAACAATTCCGAGCAGCTCGCACGTACCGAAATGAACAAGCCGGAAATCACCGAAAAGGTCAAAGTGATCTGGACCTCGCCGCTGATCCCGTCTGACCCGATGGTTTACCGCAAGGACCTGTCGCGCGAACTGAAATCCGAAATCAAGGCCTTCTTCCTTGGGTATGGTCGTATGGGCGACGTTGAAGGTGCCAACAAGGTTCTGGCAGGTATCCAGGACGGTATGGGCAAATTCATGGAAAGCTCGAACGCGCAGCTTTACCCGATCCGTCAGCTTGAGCTGTATAAGAACAAGCTGAAAATCCAGAACACCGAAGAACTGTCAGCAGACGAAAAAGCAGCACGCGTTGCTGAAATCGACAAGAAACTGGCTGAACTCGAAATCCTCGTTTCCTACGAGTAATCGATCTTTCGACAGGGAGTGCACGGACCGTGTGCTCCCTGTTTGCATTTACCATCCGGGATTAACATGATGAATAGCAGCATTTCTTCCGCGTCATCTGTCGCAACGGAGCTTCCGCCAAGGGACCTGAAACGCTCGGCATCAAGCTTTTTGCTTTGGGCGGTCATTCTTGGTCTTCTGGCCATGTCGTGGGAAGGTGCGGATATGCGCCCGATGGCCCTGTTTGAAAACAGCGGCAATATGGTCGATTTCGCAGAAGGTTTCTTTCCGCCGGACTTCCTGATGTGGAAGACCTATGTCGAAGAAATGTGGATCACCATCCAGATCGCGATCTGGGGAACGGCGCTTTCAATCGTGTGTTCGATCCCGTTTGGCATTCTATCCTCTGAAAATATCGTGCCGGTCTGGGTTTATCAGCCTGTTCGCCGTTTGATGGATTCCTTCCGCGCCATTAACGAAATGGTCTTTGCCATGCTGTTCGTTGTGGCAGTCGGGCTTGGTCCGTTTGCCGGTGTGCTGGCACTCTGGATTCACACCACGGGTGTTCTTGCCAAACTGTTTTCCGAGGCGGTCGAGGCGATTGATCCCGAACCGGTCGAAGGTATCCGTGCAACCGGGGCCAATGCGCTTCAGGAAGTTATTTTTGGCGTGATCCCGCAAGTCCTGCCGCTTTGGATTTCCTATTCGCTTTACCGGTTCGAGTCCAACGTACGGTCGGCCACGGTCCTTGGTATCGTCGGTGCGGGCGGGATTGGTATGGTGCTTTGGGAATATATTCGCGGATTCTATTACGCCGAAACCGCGGCTGTCATGATCATCATCATCATTTCGGTCAGCCTGCTTGATATGGTTTCCCAGCGTCTGCGCAAGTTGGTGACGTGATCAGATGACTTTTCAAATCACGCAGGCCAAACCGGCCATGAAGGCGCTTTCGGAATATCCGACCATTGATGTCACTGCGACGGTTGTCGATTGCGAAATGGGTGTCTGGACCGAGGTCGGCCCACGGACATCGATGCGCGAAACAAAAATGGGTGACTATTCCTATGTCGTGAATGACAGCGAGATCATCTATTCCGATATCGGAAAATTCGTGAATATCGCCGCCCATACCCGCATCAATCCCGGACAGCATCCGATGGATCGGGCATCCATGCATCACTTCCAGTATCGATCAAGCGCTTATGAGCTTGGCGATGATGATCCGGCCTTCTTTGACTGGCGTCGGGAAAAACGCGTGACACTTCATCATGACGTCTGGATCGGTCATGGTGCGATCGTGCAGGGCGGGGTGACCATCGGCATTGGATCGGTTGTCGGTTCCGGTGCCGTGGTAACCAAGGATGTGCCGCCATACACCATTGTGACCGGCATTCCGGCAAGTCCCCTTCGTCCCCGGTTTGAAACCGATATCATCGATGCCCTTTTGCGCATCCAATGGTGGGACTGGTCCCATGATATGTTGCGCGAACGGCTGGTTGATTTCCGAAGCCTTCCGGTACGTGATTTCTGCCTGAAATACGATACGGTTTGAACCGGTATTGATGCTTGATTTTGCGATGCGCCGAAGATGAAATTCTTCGGCGTTTTTCATCAAACGGGTGTTGCGCGTTGGCGCGACAATTCCCAAGATGGGGCTCCGCCCCGCGGCATTCCGTCAAAGAGAAATCATGTCAGAATATCAACGCTATGCCCTTTATTATGCCCCGGCACCGCAAAGCGGCCTTGGGGCTTTTGGCAATGCCTGGCTGGGGCGCAATGCCGCGACCGGAAAGGATGTTGCGCGACCGGTTGTCGACGGGCTTGATGATGATGAAGTCGTTGCTGCCACCACATCGCCCGCCCGTTATGGTTTTCATGGGACTTTAAAGCCGCCCTTCACCCTGAATGACGGGCAAAGCAGAACCGACCTTGAAACCGTGATCAAAGATGTTGCTACAGAAATCAAACCGGTCACCTGCGGGCCCCTTAAGTTAAAGGCAATCGGTCGCTTTCTGGCGCTTGTGCCAACCGAACCCTTGGGCGACCTTGGCGCGCTTGCAGCATTGCTGGTGCGTGATCTTGATGATTTTCGCAAACCCGAAGACGAAGCAGCTATGAACAAGCGCCGCGTGGTGGGGCTTTCCGATCGCCAGGAAGCCAATTTGGTCAAATGGGGATATCCCTATGTGATGGAAGAATTCCGGTTCCATCTGACCCTGACCAACAAGCTTGAAACCGGTCAGGTTGCGAGATTTGAAAAGGCATTGGCACCCGTTGTTGCGCCGCTTTGTGCAGAACCGTTTGAAGTTGCAGATATCTGCCTGTTCGGGGATCCGGGTGACGGCAAGCCATTCCGGTTTTTGCAAAGATTTGCTCTTAAGGGCTAAACAAAAATGCTGCAGCAAAAACTGCAGCATTTTTTGTAATGTTTCGTTGGAAGGGACTGGGTTCAGGCCCGATTGGCGATTGCTTGATCAATCTCGATGGCGGCGATGAAACGTGCGATACCGGTTTCAAGATCGGCATCATTATCGACATGAACGATATTGTCGCCATAGATCTGATAGGCGGACGCACGCGCAAGACGTCGTTCGATATCAAGAATGTCCTCACGCCCGCGGGCTTCCAGACGTTTGCGCAAAACATCCCTGCTGGCCCGAATGTTCAGAACCCGGACCTGACCATGACCGATCAGGGATCGGGCATCATCGATCACACTGCGTGATACATTGACGATGACGGTTTTGCCATTTGCCACATCTTCTTGCACATGGCGCGGAATGCCATAGCAAAGATCATGCGCCTTCCAGCTCAGCAGAAAGGCACCCTGTCGGGCCATCTGAGCGAAATCTTCCGGTCGGACCGGAATGTGGATTTCCCCAACTGACCCGGCCGGGCGGGTGATGCAACGCCGCGGAAAGCAGATATGCGCTGCATCTTTCAGCCGTTCCCGTGCGGCATCCAGAAGGGTGTCTTTGCCAACGCCACTTGGGCCGACGACAAGGACCAGAAGTCCCGGTTTTATCGCGCCATCATGGGTATGGCGTTCGGTCATGACACCCGAACACCTTCACGCCAGACCCCGCGCACAATCGGATGATGCGGGGAATGATGCACCCGGATCAGATCGCCGCGCTTGCCTGTGGCAATTTCACCACGGTCCGTCAGGCCCACTTGCGTTGCCGGATTAAGCGTTACGGTGCGAATGGCGCGCGGCAAATCATAGCCGTCAAAATCATCAAACAGTTTCATCGCCCCGTGCAGCAGGCTGTGCGGGACATAATCACTTGAAATGATATCAAGATAGCCATTCTTGGCCAGATCGCCTGCGGCGACATTACCGCTATGGGATCCGCCGCGTACAAGGTTCGGTCCCCCCATCATCACACCAAGGCCGCCTTCGTGCGATGCCTTGGCTGCTTCAAGGGTGGTCGGGAATTCGGCCACGGTCATCTTGTCCTGCACGGCCTCGGCAACATGTTCGGCAGTTGCGTCATCATGACTGGCAAGGGCCAGGTTCTTGGCATGTGCCAGATCCACCACATGACGACGATGTTTGACGGAATAAAGTTCGGAATCGCGTTTGCGCGATGCGATGAATTTCCGCATTTCTTCGTCGCTCATGCCGTATTTGCCCTGATAGTAGGTGTAATAGGCATCAAGACTGACGAACTGGCGCTGACCGGGTGTGTGGTCCATCACCGAAAGCATTTTGACCAAAGGCAGATCAACAAGGTTATCAAGTGCCTCGATCAGTCCGCCATAAGACGTTTCGCACCGCAGGTGCAGTTTATGATCTGCGCGCAGCAACTTGTTTTCAAGCGCATGTTCAAGGGCGGTAACCGATTCAATCAGGCGTTCGATACGTTCCGAGCCATCGGTCACATCGCCTACTGAAATGGCATCAAACACCGTGGTGATCCCCGCACTTGCCACCTGGTTGTCATGGGCGACAACGGCCGCCGTGGCGGGCCAGCGGGTTTTGGGGCGCGGGGTCAGGTGCTTTTCAAGGTTGTCGGTATGAAGTTCCACCAGCCCGGGCATCAGGTAATCGCCACCCATATCCTCGGCACCGGCAATATTGGATGGCCGGTCGGAAACATCTGTAATCAGTCCGTCTTTGATCTGGACGGCGCCGTCAATGACTTCATTGGCCAGGACGAGTTTGGCATTGGTAAAAATCTGTTCAGTCATTGGCCCCAACTTTAAACGAAGTCACATCAAACGACCCGGTGCACACCGCATCACGGGTTTCATGGTCATGGAAAATACCGGCGATCGCCGCCCCACGTCCCTTGGCTTCTTCAATCAATGCCAGAACAGTGGCACGATTTTGGGCGTCAAGCGATGCGGTCGGTTCATCAAGCAGCATGATCGGATAATCGGCAATAAAACCACGGGCAATATTCACCCGTTGCTGTTCGCCCCCCGAAAATGTCAGTGGCGAAAGTTGCCACAAGCGTTCCGGAATGCGAAGCCGGGTCAAAAGATCGCGTGCCTTGTCCATCGCGGTTTCGCGGGCAGTACCCAGAGCGACCAGCGGTTCGGCCACGATTTCAAGGGTCGGCACACGCGGGATCACGCGCAGGAACTGGCTGACATAGCCCATGGTGCGTTTGCGCACCTCAAGGATCGAATGCGGGCTGGCGGTGGTGATATCAAGCCAGTCACCATCATGGAACACCTTGATGGATCCGTCAGAACACGTGTAATTGGCATAAAGCATGCGCATAAAGGTACTTTTCCCCGAACCCGACTCACCGGTCAGCGCGATGCATTCCCCACCCGACAGGGTGAAATCAACACCCTGAAAAACCGGAATGGTTACGCTACCCTGGGTATGGAGCGTAAAGCTTTTGGCGACGTTTTGAGCATGAAGCATTTCAGACATTTTCCCGCCCCGGTCAGTTCTGAAGAATGGAAGAAACAAGCAGCTGCGTATAGGGATGCTGCGGGTCATCAAGCACCTGATCGGTCAGGCCATGTTCAATCACCTTGCCCTGTTGCATCACCATCAACCGGTGCGAAAGAAGCCGGGCAACCGCCAGATCGTGGGTGACGATAATCACCGCAAGATTAAGGTCGTGAACCAGCCCGCGCAGCAGATCGAGCAATCTGGCCTGAACAGAAACATCAAGCCCACCCGTGGGTTCGTCCATGAAAACGAGGCGCGGGCTGGTTACGAGGTTGCGGGCAATCTGCAAACGTTGCTGCATACCACCCGAAAAGGTCGATGGCAGATCATCAAGGCGTTCGGACGCAATTTCGACCTTGCCAAGCCAGGCGTCCGCATTGCTGCGGATATTGCCATAATGACGATCCCCGATCGCCATCAGGCGTTCGCCAATATTGGCCCCGGCGCTGACATTCATGCGCAACCCGTCACGCGGGTTTTGATGCACAAACGCCCAGTCGGTGCGCATCAAAAGCCTGCGCTGGGCTTCGGACATCTGATAGACATCACACACGCCGTCAATGCGGGTATTGTATTTGACCGTCCCTTTGGTCGGTTCTTGCTGGGCGGAAATGCTGCGCAGCAAAGTGGATTTGCCTGAACCGGATTCCCCAACAATGCCAAGAACTTCACCCGGGCGAAGTTCAAAACTGACATCCTTGCAACCAACCCGGTCGCCATACATCATGGTCAGGTTGTCCACACGCAAAAGCGGATTGATCATCTGGGTCATTATTCTGCTGCCTTTTCGCGTGCTGCCTTGCCAAGCGGCTGGTCATGATGTTGCGGGCCGCGATGGCCGGCTTCCTGCCGCTCACTGCAGTAATCGGTGTCCGAGCAAACAAACATCCGGTTGCCCTGATCATCGAGAATGACCTCATCAAGGTAACTGTCGCGGGCACCGCACATGCCGCATTCATCTTTCCAGGTCTGGACTTCGAACGGATGATCTTCGAAATCGAGGCTTTTGACCTTGGTGTAGGGCGGCAGGGCATAGATGCGTTTTTCACGTCCCGCCCCAAACAGCTGAAGGGCCGCCATATCGTTCATTTTCGGATTGTCGAATTTGGGTGTCGGTGACGGGTCCATCACATAGCGATCATCCACCATGACCGGATAGGCATAAGTGGTGGCGATGTGGCCGTGACGCGCAATGTCTTCATAAAGTTTCACATGCATCAGACCGTATTCTTCAAGTGCATGCATCTTGCGCGTTTCAGTTTCACGCGGTTCAAGGAAACGAAGCGGTTCGGGGATCGGCACCTGATAAACAAGAACCTGATCTTCGCGCAGCTCCTTTTCCGGGATGCGGTGGCGGGTCTGAATGATTGATGCCTCGGCCGTTTTTTCAGTCGTCCCGACATTGGCAGTTTTGGCAAAGAACTGACGGATGGAAACCGCGTTGGTGGTGTCATCGGCCCCTTGGTCTATGACCTTAAGGGTATCATTCGGTCCAATAACGGCGGCGGTTACCTGTACCCCACCCGTACCCCAGCCATAGGGCATTGGCATTTCACGACCGGCAAACGGGACCTGATATCCCGGAATTGCAACGGCCTTCAGCAATGCGCGCCGGATCATGCGTTTGGTTTGTTCATCGAGATAGGCGAAATTATAGGCCGTTGCCCCATCCGCCGAATAATTGACAGTCTGTTCCATGGAATTACTCCGCGGCTTCGGGTTGGGATCGGGCGGCCTCAGTATCAAGCTTGGCCAGTCGTTCTTCGACTTCAGCCCGCATGCGGCGAACAAGTTCAAGTTCACCCTGGAAATCGACATAGTGCGGAAGCTTGATATGTTCGACAAAACCGGTGGACTGGACGTTATCGCTATGTTCCATCACGAATTCGCTGTCCTGCGCCGGACCCATGATCTGTTCGCCCATTTCATCGGCGCGCATGGCACGATCCACCAGTGCCATCGAAATGGCCTTGCGCTCGTTCTGACCGAACACAAGGCCATAGCCGCGGGTAAATTGCGGCAGCTTGGTTTTCGATCCCTTGAATTTGTTGACCGTTTCGCATTCGGTCAGTTCGATATCACCAATATCGATGGCAAAGCCGAGTTCTTCGGGTTCGATTTCAACCGATACGGTGCCATAGCGGATTTCACCAACAAAGGCGTGGCTGTTGGCGTATCCGCGCTGGGTCGAATATCCAAGCGCAAGAACAAATCCCTCGTCCCCGCGGCTCAGGTTCTGTAATCGAAGGTCACGACCGGCCGGGAACTTGACCGGTTCGCGGGTCAAATCGGCAACCGGTGCAGTGTCATCAACCGGAACAGGTTCGTCCTGAATAAGGCCCTCGTCATTCAGGATATCGTCCAGAACGCGCGGCATATGTTCATCCACCGGATGTTCGCCGCATGGCGCATCAAGCGGTTCCTCGCCATTGGCCATCAAGGTGAAATCCAGCAGACGATGGGTATAGTCAAAGGTCGGGCCCAAAATCTGCCCGCCGGGCAAGTCCTTGAAGGTTGCCGAAATGCGGCGTGATATATCCATGTCCGCGGTTTTGATCGGCTTGGAAAAGGCAAAACGCGGCAATGTCGTGCGATAGGCACGCATCAGGAAAATCGCCTCGATCAAATCACCGCGGGCCTGTTTGATGGCAAGGGCGGCCAGATCGCGGTCATAAAGTGATCCTTCGGCCATGACGCGGGTTACGGACAGCGACAATTGCTGTTCGATTTGATCGGTTTGGATTTCGGCAACCTTTTTGTCACCACGGCGCTGTTCGGCAAGCAGCCGGTGGGCATTGTTGATGGCGCGTTCGCCACCTTTAACGGCAACATACATGGTTAAATGACCTCAATCCGGGTGGTGCGCGAAAGGGCGGAAATCTGGGTCGGGCTTGCGAAAATCACATCAACCCCGCACGGGAACATGTGATGGTTTTCCGCACGCCAGGCATGGAAGCTTGCCGGCAGGTTCTTGATCGCAAGGTCATGGCTGTCCTTGATCCCCGGCCCGGTCAGTTTCATTGCCGGTGCATTGGTGATGTCATCGACCATCAGGATCAGGGTTGCCGATTGATCGGGATATTCGGCATTGCCCATCGAAAGACGGGTGATGAAGGAAAGGTCATCATCAATCCGGGCAACGGCAAAGTCGGCCTGCGCAACGTCATCACTGATGGGGCAGCCGCAATGGAATTTCAGGTGATCGTTCGCGGCCTTGGTCATGCAGGATGGTGACAGCCAGATGGTGGTGTCCATATCTGCCATGGCAAGGAGTGTCGCGGTGGCCGATGCATTCAGGCCATCAGGTGTGGCAATCGAAACCGGCAGGTCATAAATGCGCCCGGGCCGCGACATGGCATCAAGTAAAACCCGGAAAACGGCATTCGAATCAAAGGCGGCATGATCAAAGCCCGGCAGCAAGTCACTTGTCTGGGATTGCAGGGTCATTCGTCTTCTCCGCGGACAAGGGTAAAGAAATCAACTCTGGTTGCGGCAACTTTGCGGGCATGGTCGCGTTTGGCATCGGCCTGTGCACTGGCAAGGTCATCAATGAAATCCCCGGCCGATCCATCGCGTAACATGACGGCATCAAACAGTGCGGCATATTGCGCCTGCAAACGGTCGCGACCCTTGACATAAGCATGACCAACGGTGCCGTCCGAAAGGGTCACAGCACAGCGCGTTACGGTCATTTCACCAAGATTGAAACGCTGTCCCGCACCACCGGCGCGCCCACGTACCATCACCATGCCGATCTGTGGTTCGCGCAACAGGGACCAATTCTGATCGCCATAACGGGTGGTCCATTCGCTTTCCAGAGTCGCACGTGGCGTGCGTGCAAGAACCGACATCCAGCGTTGCCGCGCAGCGGTCGCCTGATCAACAGGCTCTGTCTGGTTCTGATGAAGGGGATTGTGATCCTGGGCGGGCCCGTCTGTCCGGGCGGTATGCGCCGTCATCTGTCTGATCCTTTTCCAGCAAGTCGACAAATTCAAAATTTGTCTAGACGTCTATACATATTCACGTTATAAGACGATTCATCGAGCTTGGCAAAGGTCTTGCGGTGAAAGTTTTATGAACGGGGAAAGTGATGGATTGGGAGCCGGGACTATCTATCTGGAAACAAATTGAAAAACAGCTTCTGGCTGATATTGCCGAAGGTGTGTTTTCACCCGGTGATAAAATGCCGACGGAGATGGAGCTGGTGCGCCGGTTTGGCGTGAACAGGCATACCGTGCGCCGTGCGATGGCGGCACTTGTCGATAGTCATGTGGTGCGCGTCGAACAGGGTCGCGGTGCCTTTGTCCAGGAGCAGATTCTGGATTATCCGCTGGGATCCAAAACCCGCTTTTCCCAGATCGTATCGGGGCGCCACCGTCTTCCCGATAAACGGCTGATCTCCTCAGAGGTGCTGAAGGCAAATGTAACGGTCGCCAATTGTCTTGATGTCAAACCCGGTACCCGCGTGATCGAACTGTTTTCCGTTTCCGAGGCCGATGGCATTCCATTGGCTGTGGCGACAAGCTACATGCCGGCAGCCCGTTTTGACGGCATCGTTGACATCTTCACCCAAACCAAATCCCTGACCGAGGCCTTCAAACGATTTGGCATTGATGATTACAGCCGCAAAACAACGCGAATTTCGGCTGCCTTGCCGTCATCACGTGTGGCAAGCCTGTTGAAACAGGCCAAAAACCGCCCGGTTATTTCAACGGAAAGCATCGATGTCGATTCTGCCGGGGTGCCGATCGAATATGGTGTCACCGCCTTTTCAAGTGATCGGGTGCAGCTGATTGTCGAATGACAAGGCTTACCGGGCATTTGTCAAAAGTTATGCTGGGTATCAGCCAAACATCAGCCTTGTTGCGCGATAAAGTCAGTTAACTCACTATGGATGTGGTGAGGCCAAAGGCGTCGGCTGAAAACACCTGCATATGGCTTAATATTCGCGGCCGGGACGCGCTTTATAAACCGGGAAGCTCAGCTTGAATTTGATCGCACAGGCGCGCAGCAAAAACGCACAGAAAAACGCAATGATCGCAACCGGTCCACGCGGCAATTCCAGAACGGCCGTGCCAAGGACATAGATGCTCGCCCCCAGAAGTGCGCAGCTGATATAGATTTCCGGGCGCAGAATCAGCGGGATTTCGTTACACACAACGTCGCGGACCATGCCGCCAAATGTTGCGGAAATCATTCCCAGAATGATCGCAACCAGCGGCGCAACACCAAGATTAAGACCAATCGCAGCCCCGGTTACACCAAATAGCGCAAGGCCAAGCGCATCAAGCCAGATCAGCGCCACATAGCGCCGTTCCACAAGATGAGCCGTGAAATAGGTAAAGATCGCAGCCCCGATACACGTCACCACCCAGGCTGGGTCCCGGATCCAGAAAACCGGCGTCGCCCCGGTGATCACGTCACGAACGGTGCCACCACCAATACCGGTAAAGGTCGCAATCAGAACAAAGCCGACCACATCCATCTGGCGTCGCGATGCTTCAAGCGCGCCGGTTATTGCAAAAACGGCGACGCCCGCCAATTCAAGCCAATAAATGATCTGGGTAATGGTCATGACGTGCTGTCTAGCCTGTTTGTTGCGAAAGCGGGCGGTTCGATGGGGTACGCAGTTTGGCAGCCACCACATCTTCAAGCTGGGAACGAAGCCATCTGTGTGATGGATCGTGCTGATATCGTTGGTGCCAACACATATAGATCGGAAGATCGATGGTGTTGACGGCAAGTGTATCGAGTGGCACGGGCACACGCGCAAAATCACGCAGGGCATGCTGCTGCAAAAGGCTTGGCAAAGTTGCGATCATCTGGCTGCCCCGCAGAAATTCGGCAATGGCGGTAAAGTTCGGCACCCGCAAAACGATGTTACGATCAATCCCCTGATTTTCAAGCATATCATCGAATTCTAGGGTGCGGTTATTGCCGTAACGAACCGTGATATGGCGGGCTGACATATAGTCATCTGCATTTGCCGGGGCTGCGCGCATTTCGGGGTCGAAAAACACCATGTAATGATCGGTCAAAAGACGTTTCTGGACGATATCGACACCTTCGGGCGGGCGCGGCGAAATCAGAAGGTCACAGCGATTTTCGCGCAACAAGGCCGGACCGGGCAAAAGGGATGGCACAACCGTCATCCGGATATCGGCAAGCTGCCTTTCAAGGCTTTCAAACAGGCTGGGCAACAACAGATCGCGTTGAAGATCGTTTGCGGCAATGGTCAGCGACAGGCGGGCATCGGCGGGATTGAAATCTGCCCCACTGGCAAAGGCCTGCATCTGATCAAGAAGAAACCGCGCCTGTTCGGCCAGGCTTTGGGCATGGGCGGTGGCAACAATGCCGCGCCCGGATTTGGTGAAAAGCGGGTCGCGCATGATCCGGCGCAGCTTGGTCAGATTGTGACTGACCGCTGATTGCGTCACGCCAAGCCGTTCGGCGGCTGCGGTTACCGATCCTTCTTCAAGGACGGCCAGAAACAACCGCAATGCATGCCCGTCCAGTTCCAAATGATCGAAATTGCTCATGAATTAAATGATAAATCATGCATTTATTTTATGCAATCGACTGCGCAGGATGTTCGCAAGACCGGCACAAACCGGAACAAACATTTTGCGGAGGAAGATCAATGGAATTCTATCAGCGTGACCGAACGCTTCAGCCCGCGGGCTATACGCCGATTTATAAAACATCAGTCGCGCGTTCCCCGCGTCAGGCGATGTTGTCGCTTCAGGGATCGTTATCCGAAACAACCGGGCCGGTATTTGGTCAGCACGAACTTGGTCCGCTCGATAACGATCTGATCCGCAATTATGCCAAGGATGGCGATCCGATTGGCGAACGCATCATCGTACATGGCCGGGTTCTTGATGAAAACAATCGCCCGGTTCCCCATACGCTGGTTGAATTCTGGCAGGCCAATGCCGGTGGGCGCTATCGCCATAAAAAGGATACCTATCTTGCCCCGATTGATCCGAACTTTGGCGGGTGCGGGCGCGCGCTGACAGATGAAAACGGCTATTACTTTTTCCGCACGATCAAGCCGGGGCCCTATCCGTGGCGCAACTATGTCAATAGCTGGCGTCCGGCCCACATCCATTTCTCGGTCTTTGGATCGGGCTTTGCCCAGCGTCTGATCACCCAGATGTATTTCGAAGGCGATCCGCTGATCAAGGAATGCCCGATTGTGCATGTCATTCCCGACGAAGATGCGATCAACCGCCTGATTGCGCCGATTGATCTCAATGGCTCAATCCCGCTTGATACCATTGCCTACAAGTTTGACATCGTCTTGCGCGGTCGTCGTTCGACCCTGTTTGAAAACCGTCTGGAAGGGAACTGATCCATGGTGCAGCCACTTGAATATCTCAAAGAAACCGCATCCCAGACGGCGGGTCCCTATGTCCATATCGGCCTGATCCCCAAACAGGCGGGCTTTGATATTTTTGAAAACAATTTCACCAATATCATGGCCGATGAAAACACCCGTGGCGAACGGATCATCATCGAAGGCCGGGTGATTGACGGGACGGGTACGCCGCTTCGCGATGCGTTGCTTGAAATCTGGCAGGCCAATGCGGATGGGCGCTACAATCATGAACTTGATCGCCAGAACACGGGCGAGATTGATGCAAACTTCCGTGGTTGGGGGCGCACCGGCACTGATTTTGATACCGCAGTTTATCGGTTTGAAACCATCAAGCCCGGTGTGGTGACAGGCCGAAATGGTCGGGATATGGCGCCGCATGTCAATTTCTGGATTGTCGCACGCGGTATTAATATCGGCCTGAATACGCGGATGTATTTTGGCGACGAACAAATCGCCAATGCAGCCGACCCCGTCCTGAACCTGATTGAGCAAACCGAACGCCGCAAAACCCTGATCGCAACGCGTGATGACAGCGGCGCTGTGCCGGTCTATCGCTTTGACATTGTTCTGCAGGGTGAAAACGAAACAGTGTTCTTTGATATTTGATCGGCGCGTTTGACGCTGATCCATGTGCATTCGAATATGACAGCCATATAAGATGGCTGTCATATTTTGTTTGGGTCCTTCTTCAAAACCGCTTGTCTGATCCTTATATCACCGTCATTAAATGCGGTATGGCAAACCAGCCGCACCGAGGGCAAACACGCAAAAACAATATGCCCCGGTTCCGGAGAGTGAGAGGGTCAGCCTTGAACAAGCTGTTTCAAGTCGGAATCCGTGTGCAAGTCGCCCTGGCAACTGCGCTTATGGTTGTCGGGTTGGCGGCATTGATGAGCTTTGTGGTCGGCAAACGGTCCGGTGCGGATTTACAAACGCAGATCGGCCTTGGCGTGTCTGATATCGCACTCCAGATGGCCGACGAGCTTGACCGCACCATGTGGACACATCGCGGCGAAGTCTCAGTTCTGAGCACATTGGGTGCCCTGCGCAATTTCGAAGATGTGCGCGAAATCAGTTCGATCATCAATCGGCTGCGCCGGGAAATTCCGATTTTTACCTGGATCGGTGTACTTGATCACGAAGGAACGGTGGTTGCCGCGACCGGTGACATGCTTGTTGGAATGAACATCGCCCAGCGCCCCGTATTCCAATACGGCAAGAACGGCCAGTTCATCGGTGATGTGCATGATGCCAAACTGCTTGCCGAAAAATTCCCGCTTTATAATGGTGAACCCATCCAGTTCGTCGATATTGCTGTGCCATTGGTCAATGACAGCGATGAATTCACCGGTGTTCTGGCAACACATCTGAGTTGGGAATGGGCCGATACGGTCCGCAAGTCGCTTTTTGGTGGTCAGGGTATCCATCAGAATGTCGATATCTTTGTTATTTCGCAGGAAGGCACGGTGCTGCTTGGACCCGATCAGGAACTGGTGGGGACCAGCCTGCGTCTTGATGCCCTGACCGAGGCAAAGCGCAATCATGTCGGCTGGAAAATAAGCATCTGGCCCGATGGCCGGGAATATCTGACCGGATATGCGCCTGCGGACGGGCATCTTGATTATGATGGTCTGAACTGGTCGATCCTGGTGCGTCAGCATGTCGATGATGCCCTTGCACCGGTATTTGAATTGCGCCGTGATATTCTGATCTGGGGAACGGTTCTTGCGGTCGTGTTCAGTATCATCGCCTGGTGGGCGGCCGGTTTTCTGGTCGGGCCGATCGGTCATATGGCCAACGCGATCGAAGCAATGAAGCGCGGCGAAATCAGCCAGCTCCCGGATGTGCGCGGCGCCCGCGAAATCAATATCCTGTCCAAAAACCTCCAGTCTCTGTTGGCCAAGCTGACGGAAAAAGATGCGGCATTGGGGGCGATGAAACACATCGCCCACCATGACAAGCTGACCGGGCTTGGCAACCGTTTGGCGATGGATGCCTATTTTGAACATGCCATTGCGCGCGCAGATCGCAAAAAAGGCGAACTGGCAATCCTGATGCTTGATCTGGATGATTTCAAACCGATCAATGACCGGTTTGGCCATGCGGCGGGTGATGACGTTCTGCGCGAAGTGGCAAAGCGGTTGCGGCGATGCGTGCGGGGTGGTGATCTTGTCGCGCGCCTTGGCGGTGACGAGATGGTCATTGTCTGTCATGTCGACAAAAACGGTGCCACCGAGGCAACCATGCTTGCCGAACGCATTTTGCACGAAATCCTGATGCCCTTCATCACGGGCGGGAACCGGGTATCGATCAATATGAGCATCGGGATATCGATCTATCCGGAACATGGCCATGACCCGGAAAAGCTTCTGGAACGTGCCGATATCGCGCTATATACCGCCAAGGCGCGGGGTAAGAACGGATATGTTCTGTTTTCGGATGTCGAAAAATCGTCCGACAGTTCAACTTCGCGGGCCTGACGCGCCGGTTGGGCCGTATCACAACAATTTCATCAATGATAAAACCCTGTCAGGCGCGGGTTTTCTTGACTTTGCAACGCGCCATCGCAATAAGCATTTCATGACAGTTTCATCCCAAAAAGACCTTGACCATTTGCGCCGGATTGGCCGGATTTGCGCGCGTGCCCGCGATACAATGGGGGCGGCTGCGGTTCCCGGGATCACCACGGCTGAACTTGACTATATCGGACGCAAAATCCTTGAAGATGCCGGGGCGGTTTCCGCACCCGAAAGCGAATACAAATTTCCCGGTGCGACCTGTATCAGTGTCAACGAAGCGGTGGCACACGGTATACCCGGCAATCAGGTTCTGGCCGATGGCGATCTGGTGAATATCGATGTTTCCGCGTCGCTGGACGGGTATTTTTCCGACACCGGCGCCAGCTTCATTTGCGGCACGGCAAAGCCGGAAATTGCCAAGCTGTGCGAAGATGGCAAAAAGGCGATGTGGGCCGGGATCAAGGTGGTGCGCGACAAGGCCCCGATCCGTGAAATCGGTCTCAAGATTGAAAATTTTGCCCGCAAGGGCGGCTATACCCTGATCCGCAATCTGGCCAGTCACGGGATTGGCAAGTCATTGCACGAACATCCGCACACCATCCCGACCTGGGACGATCCCAAAGAACGCCGTTCCCTGAAAAAGGGACAGGTCATCACCATCGAACCGTTCCTGTCCTATGGCGCGAAATGGGCGCTTGATGGTGAAGATGGCTGGACACTGTTTGCCGATACCGGCGATGCCACCGTGCAGTATGAGCACACCCTTGTTGTCACCGACAAGGGCTATGAGATCATGACGCTTGGCGAATAAACAGATTTTATGCTGCACTTGATGGTGCAGCATTTTTTGCAGCAAAAAAGCCGCCCGAATGATCCGGGCGGCTTTTGTTTTGATGCTTTTGGCGGGGATTATGCGCCGTATTTTGCCTTGGCTTCGCGGCGGCGGGCATGAAGGACCGGCTCGGTATAGCCGTTCGGCTGCTCGCGACCCTTGAAGACCAGCTCACAGGCCGCAGCAAAGGCGACGCTGTCATCAAAGTTCGGTGCCATATTGCGATAGGTCGGATCACCGGCATTCTGCTTGTCAACGACAGCAGCCATGCGCTTCATGGTTTCCATAACCTGTTCTTCGGTGCAAAGACCATGATGCAGCCAGTTTGCAATATGCTGGCTTGAAATACGAAGCGTCGCACGGTCTTCCATCAGGCCGACATCATTGATGTCAGGCACCTTGGAGCAACCCACACCACTATCGATCCAGCGGACAACATATCCAAGGATCCCCTGGGCGTTGTTATCAAGCTCTTCCTGAATTTCGCTTGGCATCGGTTTGATGTCGCCAAGGCGCGGAATGGCCAGAATGTCATCAAGGCTTGCGCGTTCGCGCTTGCCGATTTCGTCCTGAACGGCACGAACATCGACCTGATGATAATGCATGACATGCAGGGTCGCAGCCGTCGGGGACGGAACCCAGGCACAGTTTGCACCGGCTTTCGGATGGCCGATTTTGGCAACCATCATTTCGGCCATACGATCAGGTTTCGCCCACATGCCCTTGCCGATCTGGGCGATGCCCTTCATGCCGCATTCAAGGCCGACATCAACGTTCCAGTTTTCATAGGCCGCGATCCAGTACTGGTCTTTCATCGCTTCCTTGCGGACAACCGGGCCTGCTTCCATGCTGGTATGGATTTCATCACCGGTCCGGTCAAGGAAGCCGGTATTGATGAAGACAACGCGGTCTTTGGCAGCACGGATGCATTCCTTAAGGTTCACCGTCGTGCGGCGTTCCTCGTCCATGATGCCAACCTTAAGGGTGTTTTCCGGAACACCGATCACGTTTTCAACAAATGCAAACAGATCGTTGGTCAGTGCGACTTCTTCGGGGCCGTGCATTTTCGGCTTTACGATATAGACGCTGCCATGGCGGGAGTTCGAAAGCTCGTTCTTGCCTTCGACGTCATGCTTGGAAATCAGGCCGGTGATCATGGCATCCATGAACCCTTCGGGCACTTCATTGCCATTGGCATCAAGCACCGCATCAGACGTCATCAAATGGCCAACGTTACGCACCAGCATCAGGCTGCGACCCGGAAGGACAACCTCGTTGCCGTCAAAGCCCTGATAGGTCCGATCCGCATTCAGGCGACGGGTAACTGTTTTGCCGCCTTTTTCGAATTTTTCCTCAAGCGTGCCTTTCATCAGGCCCAGCCAGTTGCGATAGACAAGGGTCTTGTCTTCGGCATCAACCGCAGCGACCGAATCTTCGCAATCCTGAATGGTGGTCAGGGCCGATTCCAGAATGACGTCACAAACGCCTGCGGCATGTTCCTTGCCGATCGGGTGGCTCGGATCGATCCGGATTTCGACATGAAGACCATGGTTGCGCAGAAGGATTTCCGAAAGCGCACCGTTCTTTTCATTGTAACCAATGAACTGTGACGGCTGTGCCAGGGCACTTTCGCTGCCATCGGAAAGTGTGACAACAAGCGTCCACCAGCCCGAACCATCTTCACGGACTTCATATTTGGCCGCATCGGCATGTTTGCCGCTGGCAAGCGGAACCGCCTGATCAAGGAAATCCGCAGCATAGGCAACAACCGCTGCACCACGTTTCGGGTTAAAGCCCTTGGTCTTTTCCTTACCATCGGCTTCATCAATGACGTCGGTGCCATAAAGCGCATCATAAAGGCTGCCCCAGCGTGCATTGGCAGCATTGAGCGCGTAACGCGCATTCATGACCGGCACAACAAGCTGCGGGCCGGCAACACGGGCAATTTCCGGATCAACATTGGTCGTGCCGATATAGAAATCGTCCCCTTCGGGCAGCAGATACCCGATTTCGGTCAGGAATTCCTTATAGGCGGCCGGGTCGCGTGCCTGATCCTGGCGCGAAAGGTGCCATTCGTCGATCTTTGCCTGAAGCGCGTCACGCTTTGCCAGAAGCTCCTTGTTTCGCGGGCCAAGTTCGGTGACCAGCTTTTCAAATGACGCCCAGAACTGATCAGAACTGATTCCCGTGCCGGGAATGATTTCGTTGGCAACCAGATCATGCAAAACCGTTGCGATCTGAAGTCCGCCTTTTTGAATACGTTGGGTCATGTGTTTCTCTCACCAGACTTGGAACCGCCGTGGGAGCCGGGAAATCGTCCGATTGTCGAACGTCGTCCTCTTTGCGTTCCCACGCTTTCATTTGCCACAACATATGGGTTGGAACCCGTGCTGGTCCACAGCCGGTTTTACTATTTCGGGATGTTTTCCGTATTATGGAAATAGACCGGTCACAGTGATACCGCCGGTATCGCCATCTGATCCCGGCGGGGCCTTTAAGCTATCGCGATGTTGAACCGGATGCGGGGCCCGTTTCCGATCCTGATCCCGATTGCCGTTCGGTGTCGTCATCGGGCTGGGGGTCGTCGACTGTGACCTGACCGAAATCATCGGGATGTGCGGTGCCATCCGGGGTCATCATTTCAGCGATTTCATCAGGATCAAGGGGGCTGCTGCCCGCGGTTTGGCCATCTTCCTGATCCTGGCCGGGGTCATCGGTGATCGGGGACAGTTCAAATGCCATTGGCGTTGTGCGCGGCACGGCAACAAACTGACCCTGTTCCTCGATGCTGATACGACGACCGAAACCGGCGCGATAGATCGCAAAACTTGCGACACAGATGCCGATAATCGCAAAGCAGACCGGAAGCGCCCATGGGCCCATATGGCCAATGGCACTGGCGCCCAGAAGCGGCCCTGTCGCGGCGGATGCACCGTAAATGATCAACAGGCCACCAGATGCAGGAACAATGTCTTCGGGTTCGAGATAGTCATTCACATAGGCCACAGCCAATCCATAGATCGGCATGATGAACACACCCGTAATGCCCCCCCAAAGTGTCAGGTTGTTGCGGATCATGTCCGGTGCGGCAAGCGGGATCAGCCCACAGATCGCCAATCCGAACAGAACAACAATCATCACATATTGGCGCGGCACCATATCGGACAGTTTGCCGATCGGGAACTGCATGATCATGCCGCCCAGAATGACAAAGAACATGAAATAGGCGACATCATGGGTCGGCAAACCAAGGTCGGCGGCAAAAACCGGACCAACCCCGTAAATTGCCCCGGACAATACACCGGCACCCGATGCGGCAACAAAGCCGAGCGGCGAGATATTATAAAGGCGGCGGAACGTCATGCGTTCGCCGCTGACTGCCGTGGGGGGCGGCTGGCGTGTCAATGCGAGCGGCACCAGAGACAGCGACAAAAGAACCGAGGCCACCGTAAACAGCTCGAAACTGCTGATCGGTGATACATTCAAAAGCAGCTGACCAATTGCCAGGCCGCCAAGCGACACCGTCATATAGATGGCAATTGTACCGCCACGCGACGTGTTGTCGGCCTGCGCGTTCAGCCAGCTTTCAATCACAAGATAAAGCCCCGACACACAAAGCCCGGTCAGCGCACGAAACAGCGACCAGGTGATCGGATCGACAAAAACGGCATGTAGCAATGTGATGGCGGATCCGGTCGATGCCAGGGCGGCAAAGGTTCGAATATGCCCGACCCGGTTAACCAGACTTGCGCCCCAGACAATCCCGGCAACGAACCCGATATAATAGGACGCCATAATGATACCGGTGAAGATCGGCGCGAATCCTTCTGCCGATGCACGCAGTGCCAAAAGCGATGATTGCAGCGATGCGCCACTATTTAGCGCGAATGCGGCAAACAAAGTGGCTGACAGTGCAATAATCAGTGCGACCGGCGAGCGCGGCATGGCTTCCTCGTCTGAGTTCGTGTGGGGCAGGGACACCCTGCGGCAAGGATACGAAACATGTCAATCCAAACAAGCCATTGAAGCAAAAGGATTGTCATGCATTTTGGGGCTAACGCCAGTCTGCACAAGAAGTTCCCGTGCAATTTCATCGCCTCCTTTAAGGGCGAAGCCCTGCCGCGAATAGTGCCGGTTTTGCGCAACTGGCATGTGAAATCCGGACTGCTTGAATTCGATTGACAGCCAATCAATGCCACAAGCTGCTTGACCTTGGCGCCACAGATGCTTTCTATGACCGGGAATTTGGTTCTTTTTGCCAAAAACCATCCTGAAAGCGGGCTGGATTTTGCGCGTTTTCGCCACCAGCTAAACGGTTCGTCTTCAAGTTCGGCAACCAAAGCCGACCGGCGGGCCACCATACAAGGGGAGGAAACCTTGAAAATGAAACGTACTCTTGGCGCCATTGCCGCCGGTGTCATGGCCCTGTCGATGGCGACTGCCGCACAGGCCGAAACCCGTGTCACCCTGAAATCGGCAAAAGCCGCATCGTCCTATTACCAGATGGCGGCCCAATTCGCCGAAGCCATGAAAACCGGTACCAACGGTGATGTGATCGTCACGGTCGAAGAAAGCCAGGGTTCGGTTCAGAACGTCATGGAAGCCATGGTACGTCCGGGCAACTATGTCTTCACGTCGCCGCCCGGTCTGGTCAGCCTTGCCCAGGCTGCCAAAGGCCCGTTCAAGGACCGCCCGGCTGAAAAATTTGCAGGCGTCCGTGCCCTGTTTCCGATCCCGTCCCTGACCATGCATTTCGTCATGCGCGCTGATTCCGGCGCGACCGATTTTGCCGGTCTCGAAGGCAAAACCATTTTGCTGGGCAAGGGCTCCTTCGGGGCCAAGGAAGGCGAAAAGTACCTTGGTCTGTTCGGTCTTGATGGCAAGGTCAATCTTGCGGATGCCGAACTTTCCAACGCGGTTGCCGCCCTTAAAAACGGTCAGATTGACGGCTTTGTCACTGCCGGTTCCTGGCCTGCGCCCAACGTGATCGAAGCGGCTGCGGGTACGGATGTGAATGTTCTGTCGCTGTCTGACGAACAGCTTGCTCTGACCAAACGTGACAAGACGGTTATCCCGGCTGGCACCTATAACGGTCAGGACAAGGACATCACCACGGCATCGCTGTCTGTTGTCGCCTTTGCGACCACCCAGATGGATGATGATACGGCCTATCAGCTGACCAAGACCTTCTGGGAACAGAAAGCCAAAATGGGTGAAAGCTCGTCCTGGTGGAACGGTGTTGCGCCGGAAATGCTGGGCAACATCACCGGTAAAATCCATGCTGGCGCGCTGCGCTACTACGCCGAGGCAGGTTTCCCGGTTCGTGATGATCAGCGTTAAGTTCTGATCTTTTCTTGCATCACAGGCCCGGCAGTCTTGCCGGGCCGTTCTTTATCAAATGTACTGATCTGACATGTCGGCCATTTCTCGTCCCTTCTGGATTATCCTTGGTGCAGTTTCGATTGCATTTCACCTGTGGCTGATTTTTTCCGGCCTTGTTCCCAACCTTGTCAGCCGCCCGATCCACATGGCGCTTGCCTTGCCATGGGCGTTGATTTTTGTTGCGAAAACTCCGGCGCAAAAAATTTCCGGCATCGCTTTGACCATTGTTGGTTTGTTCGGATGTGGCTGGATTGTTTCCAATCATTCGGCACTTGGTGATCAGTACGGATTTTTGATGGGCAACGGGCAGATCGCGATTGCGACCGCGCTTTTGCTGATTGTTCTGGAAATGGCGCGTCGCGCCATTGGCTGGCCACTGCCCCTGGTGGCGTCGATTGCACTGCTTTATGCGCTGTGGGGGGAATATATTCCCGGTGAATTCGGGCATGCGGGGCTTCCGGTCGAAAGCATGCTGGGCACCCTGACCATTGCCGAAGGCGGCCTTTGGGGCAGTCTGACCGGGGTGTCGGTCAGTATCGTTGCGATCTTTGTGATATTTGGCGCGGTTCTGAATGCCGGTGAAGCCGGACAGGGCTTCATGAATGTTGCCGGTGCGGCTGCTGGCCGTCTTAAGGGCGGGGCAGCAAAGGTATCTGTCGTTTCATCAGCACTGTTTGGTTCGATATCGGGATCGGCATCGGCCAATGTGGCATCGACCGGTGCGATTACATTGCCGGCAATGACCCGGCTTGGCTATCCCAAACGGCTGGCGGCTGCGGTCGAAGCGGTGGCCTCATCAGGTGGTCAGATCATGCCGCCTTTGATGGGGGCGGGTGCGTTTGTGATGGTGGAACTGACCGGGCGTCCCTATGTCGAAATCATGGTTGCGGCGATCTTGCCGGCCATTCTTTATTTCCTTGCTGTCTGGGTGGGGATCAATGCCTTTGCCCAGCGGTTCGATCTTCCCGGTGTGCCGGAAAATGATCGCCCGACAATGCGGGCTGTGATTATCACATCATGCTTTTTCCTGGTGCCCTTTACCATATTGCTGTGGGGAATGTTCGGGGGTGGCTACACGCCGCAATATGCCGCTTGCCTTGCCCTGCTTGCCGGGGCGGCCTTGCTGTTTTTTGACGGCACACTGACCTTTGATCTGGTTCGGGCAAAGGATCGCTTTACCGACGTTTGTCTGAATGCCGGGCGTCAGGTGGCAATGATCGGGTCGATCATTCTTTGTGCCTCGATTGTGATCGGGGTTCTCGGGCTGACCGGGCTTGGGGTGAAAATTACGTCGCTTCTGCTGTCCGGGTCGGGCGGGATGTTATGGCCTGCCTTGTTGCTGACGGCACTGGCCTGTCTGATCCTTGGTATGGAAGTCCCGACCACGGCGGCTTATGTCATCTGCGTATCCGTGGCAGGTCCGGCTTTGATCGAACTTGGTCTTGATCCGTTGCAGGCGCATCTGTTCGTGTTCTGGTTTGCCTTGCTGTCGACAATCACCCCCCCGGTCTGCGGTGCAGTGTTTATTGCGGCGGGTATGGTCGAAGAAAACTGGCTCAAGGTTGCCGGAACCGCGATGGCGCTTGGTGTTGGGCTGTATATCGTGCCGCTTGCCATGATCGCCAATGCATCGCTGATTGATCTTGGCAATGATCCGGTCTGGGCGATTGCCGCGGGGCTTAAGGTCGCGGTTGGCCTGACGGCAATTTCGTTTGGTCTGATATCGCCGCGCGCCGTTGTGACGCGGGTGGTGCTGGTTTGTGCCGGGGCCGTGGCGATTTTTGCTGCGGGCATCTGACACCACATCTGAAATGACAAAAGGCCGACAGATATCTGTCGGCCTTTTGTGTTTTGATCTGCGAACCGCGAAGGTGCGATCTGATGTTATGCTGAGACGCGGCCGCTACGCGGACCGGCAAACAGCCAGATAATCAGTCCCAGTACCGGCAGAACCAGAATAAGAACCGTCCAGATAACTTTCGAGCCGGTGCTTGCACCGCTGCCCATAACGTTGATGATGGCCCACACGTCGGCAATCAGGACCAACAGGCCAATAATTCCACCATACTCAAGCATGTTCCAACCTCGTGTTTATTGCTGCGGCGATTTTTGCCGCGCTTGTCTGATAAACGGTTGAAATGCGGTGTTGTTCCCAACAGGGGAAAGTTGTTTGCAAATTACGCGTTAAAATAAGGGTCAGACGACCTGTCCGGCGGACCAGCCTGATGACCAGGCCCACTGGAAATTAAAGCCGCCAAGATGCCCGGTGACGTCGACGACCTCGCCGATGAAATAAAGTCCGGGCACGTCACGGGCTTCCATGGTTTTTGATGACAGGGCGTTGGTGTCCACCCCGCCGATCGTGACTTCGGCTGTGCGGTATCCTTCGGTGCCGCTTGGCATCACCGACCATTGATTGACATCCATCGCCAGTTTGCGAAGCGCCTTGTCCCCGGTTTCCCCGATGGGGCGTTCAAGACCGTGATTGGCCGTAATCATTTGCGCCAGCCGGTTTGGCAGGATGCGTGACAGAACGTTATGCACCGCCTGTTTCGGGTTTTCGGCCTTGGCGGCTTTCAGGATCTCAAACGCATCTTCTTCAGGGTTGAGGTTGACCGTGATGCTGTCGCCTTCATTCCAATAAGACGAAATCTGCAAAATTGATGGTCCGGAAAGACCGCGATGGGTAAACAGCAAACCTTCGCGGAACTGCTTTTTGTTGCAGCCGACAACGGCATCAACCGAAATGCCCGAAAGTTCGCCGGTTTTTGTCCGCAGTTCCGGATCGAATACAAAGGGCACAAGGGCCGCACGGGTCGGAATGACATTGATGCCAAACTGACGGGCAATCTGATATCCGAACCCGGTGGCGCCGATTTTCGGGATCGACAATCCGCCACAGGCCACGACAAGCGATTGACAGGTCCATTGCGCACCGGTGCGCGTCGTCACATCAAATCCGCCATCCTCCCGGCGGATGATGTTTGAAATTTCGGTGTTCAGGCGAATTTCGACATTTGCCGCATCACATTCGTCCAGAAGCATATCTATGATCTGGAACGATGATTCATCGCAGAATAATTGTCCCAACGTCTTTTCATGCCAGGCAATGTTGTAGCTGTTCACGAGATCAAGGAAGTCGTGCTGCGTATAGCGTTTCAGGGCCGACACGCAGAAACGCTTGTTTTCGGAGATAAAATTTTCCGGGCTGGTATGGATATTGGTGAAATTGCATCGACCGCCGCCGGAAATCCGGATCTTTTCGGCGGGCTTTGCCGAATGATCAGCAACCACCACGGATCGACCGCGCTTGCCGGCTTCAATTGCACACATCAGGCCGGCGGCACCGGCACCAATGATCAGAACATCGATTTTTTTCACGTAAATCAGACCAGTTTATTTTCGACAGGTTGGCCTGCCTTATACGTGGAAATCGGCTGGTTGTCAGCGCTATCAGGCGCAACGCTGCTTTGCGGGCTTGCCATCGGCTGATTTGGTCCCCTTTGCCGGGGACGTGATTTGGTCTTTGCGATATTGTGCGTCGCGTTCGACATCGCGTTCACTTGCCACCTGATTGCGGCCCCGCGATTTCGCAAGATAAAGTGCATCATCTGCACGTTCGATCAACCGTGCCAACGGCTCCCCGAACCGGAATGTTGCAACCCCGATCGACACCGTGATGCGCCCGACCTTTTTCTGGTTTGATTTGCTGACAATATTGTGGGTTTCCACATTGTGGCGCAGCATGTTGGCGGCCTGTTTGGCGCAGCCCAGTGTTGTTTGCGGCAAAATGATCGCAAATTCTTCACCGCCATATCGTGCGGCGAAATCCTGTCCTTTGACATTTCGCTCCAATGCTTCTGCCATCAGACGCAGAACCTGATCGCCGACCTGATGGCCGTGATTGTCATTGAAGCTTTTGAAATGATCGATATCCAGGATCAGCAAGCTGACCGGTTTGCCGCTTTCCATTGCGGTCATGGCTTCTTCGCGAAGCTTCTCGTCAAATGCCTTGCGGTTGGCAATGCCTGTCAGCCCGTCTGTCATGGCTTCGTGGCGCATCTTGGCCAGATCCTGACGCAGGCGCGAAATCTCGGTCGAACTGCTATCAAGGCTTTGGCCAAAGACATGGCTGACATCTTCCATCTGCCGTGTTGCGCCAACAAGCGTATGCAGGGACTGTTCAAGATTGCTGAAATCCTTGCTGGAAATATAGTCGCAGAAATGGTCAAGCGCCTCGGCGTATTTGGTGGTATCGACCCCGATCTTTTTGACGTTGTTAAGCGCATTGTTAAGCTGTCGGCGCAGCTCGGTCGTGATCTGTTCGGTGATCTTGCGTTCGCGTTCGGTACTGAAAAAACGGTCATGAATTGCCTTGCACTGCAATTCGTCAAATGCACGGTGGTTGCTGCGCAGGATATCAATCGTCTGATTCATGTCCGGGTTGGTTCCGGCCAGATAGGAATAGAAAATCAGAAAATTGTCAGGATGGGGAATCACGCCAAGCTGCGCCATCAAATCCAGCGCAAGCTTGGAATGTTCTTCGGCATGTTCGTGACGTAGACCGTAAGTATGCATGGCCAACCTGGGGGATAATCCTGAACTGTTTCCTAACCGGCAGGTTAAGCTGTTTTTGGATCTGCTGTGTTGATGTGGATCAGTGATTTCTTATGGATGGATGCTTGCCGGTTTTAGTGTTTGTTCATTCCTGATACCTATGGTCTCATCACCGAACGGGCAGGAAAACAGGACGCGGGATCAATGACAAAAAAATGTGCTTTCTTCATTCTGGCTTTGATGCTGGGTCTTCTTTCTGTTGGCGCGATATCCCAACCGGTCCATGCCCAGACCGATGACACAAAAAGCACGTATTCTTCGGAAAGTCCCCTTCCTGCCGATGGCATCGATTTCCGAGCGCTTGATCCGGCCGAACGGTCAAACATGCCGCCCCTGATGGAACGTTATGTTCTTGATGAATTGAAAAACCTTAGGACCGAAATGCAGGGCATGCGCGCCGAACTGCTGCGCGAAGTGGTCAATCGTCAGCTCGAAGCCATCGACAAGGCCATTTCCTATTCGTCCAATACGGTTACGTATTTCTTCTATTTCGTGGCTGCGGTGGGTGCGCTTTTGACCATGCTGGGCTGGCAGTCTTTGCGTGAACTGAAATCCAGTGTCCGCAATCTGGCGGATACGGAACTGCGCCGCCTTTCCGAAGAATTCGAAGCCCGCTTGTCCTCGCTTGAGGATGAGTTGCGCCTGAAATCCAAGCTGATTAACGAACATCAGCATGAAATCGAACGTACGCAGACCATTCATGCCCTGTGGTTGCAGGCCAATCAGCTGTCAAATCCGCGTTCGAAAATCGAAACCTATGACAAGATTCTTGAGCTTGCCCCGGGTGATCCGGAAGTTATGGCCTACAAGGCGGATGCGGCCTTGCAACTTGGTGATCGTGACTGGGCACTAAGCCTGTGCAACCGGTTGCTGGCCGAGGAACCCGAAAGTGCCAATGGCTATTACCAGCGTGCCTGCGCCAATGCCGGGCTTGGCTTCCGCGAAGCCGCCCTTGCTGATTTGCAGCGCGCGGTCGAACTGTCCGAATCAATGCGTCAGCCCGCGTGGACCGAAGAAGAATTTGAACCGCTGCGTGATCTGCCGGAATTTGCAGATATTCTTGGTGATCCCAACGATCACAAGCCGGCGGAATGATCTAACCCATCTCTGCCAACCGGTCCGACCGTTAAGTACCAATACGCATCGATATGCAAATGAAAAGCCCCGCAGCGATTACCGGCGGGGCTTTTCTGTATTCAGAACATTTGGCGTTTGATCACGTATTTGGCAATTCATTCCACAGCGGATGAATGGGCGCGACGTCTTCTTCGATTTCGGTAAAGCGTGCATCGCAATCAAAGAAATAGTTGTCAGCAAGGTCGTCATTGACCTGGGATACTTCGCCAACAATCACCGGGCCCTTGCCCTCTTCGCCATAGAAACGATGCACAAGCGTTCTTGGCAGGGTGACACTTTGACCCGGTTCAAGCACAACCTTGCCGCCTGCGGGCAGGATATTGAGCTTGCCATCCGTGCGCACGCGAACGTCATTGACCTTATCCATCTGGCCGTCTTCGGTCAGATTGCAAAGTTCGATCACAAGATTGCCGCCACCACGCACAATGATGTCTTCCATTTTGACCTTGTGGTAGTGCCACGGGCATTCCTGATTTTCACCGACGATCATGATCTTTTCGGCATAGGGAACTTCGCCCGGCTGGCGCAAGATGCCATTGCGCAGGCAAAACAGGATCAGGCCGCGCTTGTCGAAATTGCCTTCGCCATAATCGGTCACATCCCAGCCCATCTGATGGTCACGGCACCATTTCGCAAGATCGGGTTCGGCGTCCCACTGGGACGGGCTGTAATGGGCCCATTCCGGCAATTTGAATGCGATGGATGCGTACAGCTCTTTGGCGTGCTCAATGCAGGCATTGATTTCAGAACGCAGCATGGATGACCTCTTGTGACGTGTGAATGGCGTGGGCCGGTTTTGCCGACCCTGAATGTGTTGGCGCGCTTTTAACATGATGTCTGTCAGAAAGCGACCAGTTTTGAATGCATTCAAAATCCTGTTTGCACAATTTTACGGGCACATTGATTTCACGCAACGGTGCCTCGTAATTGCCGCTTTCAACGGCGATATCATGATATAAAGAATAGGCTATCCGATGGTGAATTTCACGTTTGGCGTGCAAGGGAAAAGGACGGGCACATGACGCAATCTTCGGGCTTTGCAAAAGTTTTCGCGGCAATTGTGGTCGCGGGCGGTATCGCGGCATCCGGATGGATGGTCGGCCAAGGGATCGAAAACATGCGGTCACTGGATCGTTTTGTAACGGTCAAAGGGCTGGCAGAACGTGATGTCAAGGCAGACAAGGCCTTCTGGCCAATGACCTATGTTGCAACCGATGATGTGCTGCAAAATGCCCGGGCCAAAATTGATGCCGATACCAAAACCCTTCTGGATTTTCTGGCCAGCCACGGCATCACGCGCGATCAGACAGAATTGCAAAACCTGCAGGTAACCGATCAACTGGCGCAGGCATACCGGTCCGGGCCGGTTGAAAGCCGGTTCATTGTCAATCAGACCATTCAGGTCCGCACAGATGATGTTGATGCGGTGGTGGCCGCATCACAGGATATCGGAAAGTTGCTTCAGGGCGGCATTGTTCTGGGCGGGCAGGGCTATAATCCCGGGCCGAGCTATCTTTTCACCGGTCTGAATGCCATCAAGCCTGACATGATCGCGGCGGCAACCGCGAATGCGCGTGAAGCTGCCATGCAATTTGCCACGGATTCCGGTGGGCAGCTTGGTGGTATTCGCCGTGCAACCCAGGGCCTGTTTCAGATATTGGCCGGTGATGGTGCCCCCAATATGAACGAAGCCAGCCAGATCAACAAAACCGTGCGCGTTGTCACCACCATGGAATATCTGATCGAGGATTAAGTACGTTCATTGCCGTTATGCGATGATCATCACCGGGACATATTGACAGACCCGACAAAGCTGGTTTTATGCGCGCCATGGCGCAATTGATCCTGTTTAACAAGCCGTATGGTGTTTTGACCCAGTTTACCGACCGTGAAAATGGCCGGGCGACGCTTGCTGACTATATCGATCTGCCGGGGGTCTATGCCGCCGGTCGCCTTGATCGCGATAGCGAAGGTTTGCTGTTGCTGACCGATCACGGGCCGCTAAATGCCCAGATTGCCCATCCGAAATACAAAAAACCCAAAACATATCTGGTGCAGGTCGATGGCGAACCAACCGATCAGGCGCTTGACGATTTGCGCAATGGGGTTGAGCTTAAAGACGGCATGACCCTGCCTGCCAAGGTTCGCCGTATTGATGAACCCGCCAATCTGTGGGAACGCGATCCCCCGGTGCGTTATCGCAAGGAAATCCCGACCAGCTGGATCGAACTGACCATCACCGAAGGCCGCAATCGGCAGGTTCGCCGCATGACGGCCGCTGTCGGCTTTCCGACATTGCGCCTGATCCGTCACGCGATCGGTGACTGGACGCTGGACGGTCTTGCCCCGGGCGAATGGAAAATCATTGATGTTGATGCCCCACCGGCAACCCATCGCCGTTTGTCACCCGGATCGGCCAAGCCGCCAAAGCGGACCGAGCTTGACGCCGCATCAGATGCCGACGCGCGCACAGATCGCCCGGCCCGCCCGTCGCGCCGCAAGGGTGGCTATAAATCCGCCCGCCAGCGCCATCAGGCATCGCATAGCGCATCGCACAGTGACGAAAACGGGACGGCAAACCAGTCAGGGCCCGGCCGCCATAAAGGATCACGTAAAGACAACGCCAAATCCGGCAACCGGGCATCTGCACGGGGCGGGGCAAAATCACGCACGGGCGGTGGTGGGCGCGGCAATACGCGCCCCGGAAAAGGATAAAGGGACATGCTGAGTTATCTGCACGGATTTCATGCCGGGAATTTTGCCGACATGCACAAACATGCGGCCTTGTGGCTTGTCCTGTGTCATTTGCGCAAAAAGAAAAAACCGTTCTGCGTGATCGATACCCATGCCGGATCGGGTTGGTATGATCTTGGCAGTGATCAGGCGGCCAAGACCGGCGAATGGAAAGACGGTTATGCGCGTGCAAAGGCCGGATCAAATCCGCCGGAAATGCTGGCAGCGTTCCTTGATCATGTGGCGCGTTTTGATCCGGTGGCAAAGGGCCGCGATTATGGTGTGCGCGAAGAAGATGCCTATCGCGGGCCGTTTTATCCGGGATCGCCATTCATTGTGCGCGAAATGCTGCGCGAAGAAGATGAACTGGTTCTGATGGAACTTCATCCGCGCGAACATGAAACCCTGCATCATCGTGTCAAACGCGATGGTCGCATTCATCTGCATAAACGTGACGGCTATGAAGGCCTTGTTGCCATGATGCCGCCTGTGATCCGTCGCGGACTGGTCCTGATGGATCCGAGCTATGACGTGAAACAGGATTATCAAAAGGCCGCAAACGCCGTGCAGCATGCATGCGAAAAATGGCCAAATGGCACCTTCATGCTGTGGTATCCGATCCTTGAGGACGGATTTGACGGCGATTTGCGCACATCATTTGGCACGATCAAGGCATCGGGCGGGGTTCTTTGCGCCGAACTTGCCACTGATCAGGGCGGGGCAAAGGGACGGATGCGCGGCACCGGCTTGCTTGTCATCAATCCGCCCTGGCAATTTGATCTGCAGCTTGCCGAAATCGGCGACTGGCTTGCCAAAACCTGCAAATTTCCCGGACCGGCACAGCACAGGATCAACTGGCTGGTTGCTGCGCAATAATCCGCATCACACGAAAAAAAAGCCCCGCAGTTTCATCCTGCGGGGCTTGGCGCGTTGGGACGCATCGGAAATCAGATACCGAAAAATGGCTGCAACAATTTCGGCAAAAGGCGGTTGAACTTCATCGGAGCATCGGTCGCGATCAGGCAGATGCATTCCTCTGCCGTATCGGCAATCGGCTGATGATCGACATCATCATCCAGATCGGCAACATCGCCGGCCCGGAACCGGCCGATTTCATCGATATAGGATCCCTTGATCAACAAGGTCATTTCATGACCATGATGTCCGTGATCCGGGATCGAAATACCCGGCGCAATTTTAAGCAAACGGACCGTGCCCTTGCTTTCGATCGATTTAAGCTGGAATTGCTTCACACCCGGCGCCAGCGACTTCCACGGGATGTCGTCAAGAGATGTGACATCCTCGGGCAGAAGTTCCGCCAACGGACGCGGAAGCGACGCCATGGTGCTGCCGGTAATACTTTCACCAACCGCAATCCGGCGCATGGTGGGCAGCGTTTCGGTCACAATATTTTCGTTGGTTGCTTCGCGCTCAAGCATGGCCATCACGTGGTCAAGTGAATGGTCACTCATTGACATGCTGTCGGTATTTTCAAGCACGGCACCGCCCATGGTTTCGAACCCGCTTACCTTGTTGCGGCAATGCGGACACAGGGTCATGTGGGTTGCCACCAGCAGTTCCATCGCCTGTGACAGCGACCCGCTGGCATAATCCATCAATGTCTGGTCAGTTGGATGATGCTTGATATTCATGCGACACCTTCCAGTCCGCCGCGCAGCTTGCCCAGGGCAAGGCGCAACCGGGACTTAACCGTCCCGAGCGGGATATTCAGACGCTCGGCGATTTCGCTGTGTGAGCAATCTTCAAAAAACGACAATTCGACAACTACCTTCTGATCGGCGGGCAATTCTTCCATCGCAGCTTTGACAAGAACCGCTTCCTGATCGCGGCCGACCACTTCATCGGCCAGCGGGTCTTCGTCAACAATAAGCGTCGGGTCGGAATCATCCACCTCGATATGTTTGCGCTGGCGGAACCGGTCAATGCGCAGGTTCCTGGCCACGGTAAAGATCCATGTACTGGCCGCGGCCTTGGACGGATCAAACAGATGGGCCTTGCGCCACACCTGCATCATCGCTTCCTGGGCCAGTTCCTCGGCGGTTTCGGCATTTCCGCCAAACCGGAACATATAGGCCTTAACGCGCGGGGCAAAATGCGCGAACAGTTGCGCAAACGCTTCCCGGTCGCGGGTTGTCGCGACGGAAACGATCCAATCGGCACATTTTTTCGCCTCAACCGGGTCTGCCGGGCCGGGGCGTTTGGACTTGGTGCCGGTCATTGTGGTTTCAGGTCCCCTTTGGGGCCGCGCCAAGATCATGTTCATCATGACTTTAATACGGCGGCCGTGTTCTTTTGGATCAGATGAAATTGTACGTTTTCTGACAGGTACTTACAATGACATCACATATAAGCTGCTAAGTGATCCGCATGTTATTGCCATGCGTATTGATATGTAGTTTTAAAAACATAACTGCAAGCAGGCCGGTTCGATATGAACGTTGTCACTTCGGGAAAACTTAATATTGCGGTTGTCGGTTCGGGCATTTCCGGCCTGTCGGCAGCCTGGTTGCTTAGCCAATCCCACAACGTGACCCTGTATGAAAAGGATGACCGGCCCGGTGGTCATTCCAATACGGTGGATGCGGACAGCACCCCGGTCGATACGGGCTTTATCGTTTATAATACGCGCTGTTATCCAAATCTCTGTGCGCTGTTTGATCATCTTGGTGTTGAGACCGTCCCGACAGACATGTCCTTTGCCGCATCGATGGATCGGGGCGGGCTGGAATATGGTGGTGGCGACCTTGGGGCACTGTTTGCGCAAAAACGCAATTTGCTTCGCCCGCGGTTCTGGAAAATGGTGCGCGATATTCTGCGCTTCTACCGCGAAGCACCCGGTGCCCTTGAAGATGGCAGTGCTGAAAAAATCAGTCTTGGCGATTATCTTCGCGAAAATCGGTATTCATCGGCATTCATCAATGATCACTTGTTGCCGATGGGGGCCGCGATCTGGTCGACACCGGTCGATACCATGATGGCATATCCCTTGGCGGCCTTCGTGCGGTTCTGTCAGAACCATGGATTGCTTCAGCTTAAAGACCGGCCGCAATGGCGGACGGTGCTTGGCGGATCGCGCCAGTATGTGAAACGCATGACCCAAGGCATTTCGGGCGGTGTGGTTCTGGATCGTGCAATCGCAAAGGTCGGTCGAAACCCGGCCGGTGGTGCGTTTGTCGAAGACCGTTACGGCAACCGGGAAATCTATGATCACGTGGTTCTGGCTTGTCATGGTGATCAGGCTTTGGCACTCCAGGATGATCCGGCTCCCAAGGTCAAAACGCTTCTCTCGGCGTTCAAATACGAACGCAATCTTGCGATACTGCATAGTGACCCGGCCCTGATGCCCAAAAACCAAAAGGTCTGGTCAAGCTGGAACTATCTGGCCGATGAACAGGACGGCGAGAAAAAGGTCTGTGTCACGTACTGGATGAACCGGTTGCAGCATCTCGATCCTGCCAAGCCGCTATTTGTGACCCTTAACCCGCCCCGCCATCCCGCATCGGGCAGTGTCATCCGTTCATTCCTGTATGATCATCCGCTGTTTGATGCCGGCGCAATGGCGGCGCAAAAAGACCTTTGGTCGATCCAGGGTGTCGATAATCTTTGGTATTGCGGAAGCTATTTCGGTTACGGTTTCCATGAGGACGGATTGCAGTCCGGCCTTGCGGTGGCAGAAGCCCTTGGCAATGTGCGCCGTCCCTGGGTCGTTGACGATGAAAATGGCCGCATCCACGTGACCGGAACCATCGTCCCGCAATCACGCGAGGTGTCATGACCTCAACATCGAAGCCAGCCCGTTGGGCATCCGCCCTGTATGAAGGTGTCGTCACCCATAACCGGTTGCGGCCGAAACGGCACAAGCTGCGCTATTCGGTGTTTTCGTTCCTGCTCGACCTTGACGAGATCGATGATCTTGCCGCCAGATTGCGTTTGTTCAGCCGCAACCGGTTCAATCTGTTTTCCTTCCATGACCGTGATCACGCAGACGGGGCGGGGCAGAATTTGCGCACCCGTCTCGAAGCCATTCTGGCAGAACACGATTTGGCAGATTGCGCGTCACGGATTGAACTTCTTTGCTATCCGCGGCTGCTGGGTTTTGTTTTCAATCCGCTATCGGTTTATTTTTGTTATCGGGCGGATGGCGGGCTTGGTGCGGTGCTGTACGAAGTTTCCAACACCTTTGGTGATCGCCACAGCTATCTGATTCCGGTCGGACCGGGCGCGATGGATGACAAGGGTGTCTTGCGCCAATCCTGTGCCAAGGGTTTCTATGTTTCACCCTTTATCGATATGGTGGCCGATTACCATTTCCGTATTCGCATTCCGGGCGAAAATGTTGCGGTGGCCATCCGCGAAACCGATGCCCGCGGGGCGTTTCTGAATGCGGCCTTTGTTGGTGATCGAAATGCCCTGTCTGACCGTAAACTGTTCGGAGCGTTCATTCGCTATCCTTTGATGACGCTCAAGGTCGTGGCGGGCATCCACTGGGAAGCGCTTCATCTTTGGCGCAAGGGGATGACATTCCATAAACGACCGGCACCACCACAAAGACCGGTGACCTATGTTCTGGAAACCGGGACCGCAGCGACCCAAGCAGGAAAGAGATAAGAACAATGCCTGACCGTAATCCGACGGCTTCTGAATTGTCTGTTCCATTGCGTGATCGTCTTGTGCCCTTGTTGGGCAGCATGACCGGAAATCGCAGCCTGCTTAAGGTGATGTTGCGACGGGTATTATCGCATTTGCAGTTCGGGCGACTGACCATCGTTCTGCCCGACAATGACCATCTGCATTTTACCGGTGATCAGGAAACGGACCTTCAGGCTGCCATTCATATCCATGACTGGCAGGCAATCCGCAAACTGGCCACGGGCGGCGATGTCGCCTTTGCCGAGGCCTATATGGATGGCAGTTGGAGCAGCCCGGACATTACCCGTCTGATGCGCGTTGCAATGCTTAATGAAAACATCGTGCGTGCCCGTCTGGCAGGTGGCTTCCTGTCACGGATGGTGGCGCGTCTTGGGCATTTGCGCAACGCCAACACCCTGGAAGGATCCAGACGCAACATTGCCTATCACTACGACCTTGGAAACGAATTCTATTCTGCCTGGCTTGATCCGGGGATGACATATTCTTCGGGCTATTACAGCAGCCCGGATATGTCACTTGATGGGGCGCAAACCGCAAAATATCAGCGCATCTGCGATCTCGCAGAATTGCAGCCCGGTGAAACGGTGCTGGAAGTCGGATGCGGCTGGGGCGGGTTTGCCGAACTGGCAGCAGGCAAATATCGGTGCAACGTAACCGGTCTGACCTTGTCGGCCGAACAGCACGCCTATGCACGTCGCAGGCTTCTGACACAGGGGCTGAATGACCGTACAGACATAGCACTGCGCGATTACCGCCATCAGGACGGAAAGTTCGACAAGATCGTTTCAATCGAAATGTTCGAAGCCGTCGGCGAAGAACATTGGCCAACCTATTTCGAAATGATCCGCAAATGTCTTCGTCCCGGCGGGCGTGCGGTTTTACAGATCATCACCATTGATGACGCGCGATTTGAAACCTATCGCAAGGGTGCCGACTTTATTCAGCGTTATATCTTCCCCGGTGGAATGCTGCCGTCGCCAACCGCGCTTTCGGCGGCCGTCAATCAGGCGGGCCTGACCGTTGCCCATAGCGAGTTTTTTGGCAAATCCTATGCCCGCACGCTGGCCGAATGGCAGCGCCGTTTTCAGCATCGCTGGGACGACATCGCCAAACAGGGCTTTGATCAGCGGTTCAAACGCATGTGGGAATACTACCTGGCCTATTGCGAAACCGGGTTTGATTGCAGCTCGATCGATGTTGGATTGTTCGTGATCGAACATCCCGGCAATGTCCGCGTCTGATATTTCCCGGAACACAGCGCTTCTTTATGCGCTTCCGGCGATGGCGGCAGCCGTGCCAACCATCCCGGCCTATGTCCTGTTGCCAAGTTATTATGGTGATGACCTTGGGGTGGGGCTTGCGGCCACCGGGGCCATATTGCTGTTGGTACGCGTGATTGATATGGCAACCGATCCGTTGATAGGGTGGTTGTCTGACCGGTCCGGGTCCCGCAAAATCTGGGTGGCGATTGGTGCGGTGATTGCTGGTATCGGTTTGTGGAATCTATTTACCCCGCCAGACAATCCCGATGTGACCTACCTGTTCTGGTGGGCGACGATCCTTTTTCTGGGCTGGACCCTGTTTCAGGTCCCCTATCTTGCATGGGGGGCTGATCTTTCGGGGGATTACAAAACCCGTACCTCCTTGACGGCCTGTCGTGAAGGGGCTGGCTTGATCGGCATTGTGCTGGCGGGTGGGCTTCCCGTGCTGCTGGATGCTGCCGGCCGGTCCGATGAAATCAGGATGCTTGCCCTGACGACCCTTGTTCTGGGGGCTGTTTTCGTTGTGCTTCTGATCTGGCGTGTGCCCGATCCTGTTGCGCACCAGCCTGTTGCAACATCACCCTTGATCCCGACGGGTAATCTGACGTTCGCGACAAATTTGCGGCTCGGGCTTCGCAGTTTGTCGGGCAACCGTCTGTTTGTACGGCTGCTTGCTGCATGGATGATCAACGGTCTGGCGGCGGGCCTGCCTGCTGTGTGTTTTCCGCTGTTTGTGCGGTATTTTTTGCAGCTCGATCGTGACGCTGAAAACATCCTGATCCTGTCCTATTTTCTGGCGGCAATCATTGCCATTCCGCTTTGGGTTGGTTTGTCGGCACGGTTTGGCAAACATCGCATCTGGTGTATGGCGATGATCATGGCGATTGCGGCCTTTGCCTTTGTGCCGTTTCTGGGATCTGGCGATTTTTTGGGCTTTGGCGTGATTTGTCTTGTGACCGGGGCGGCATTGGGGGCCGATCTGGCATTGCCGCCGGCGATACAGGCCGATGTCGATGACTGGGACCGTTACCGGTTCGGCGCCAGACGGACGGCCCTTTTATTCGCCCTTTGGAACATGACCAACAAACTTGCCATGGCATTGGCGGCCGGCATTGCGCTTCCGGTGCTGGGAGCTTTTGGCCTGACCGAGGGGGACGGGCAAAAAAGCGGTGCCTTGCTCGTCCTGGTTCTGATCTATGCGGTGTTTCCCGTCGTATTGAAAGCAGGAGCAATCGGGATGATGTGGCGCTTTCCACTGGGAAGTCGGCATCAGGTTGCCATTCGTCGGCGCCTTCTTCGCCGCAGAGTTTGATCTTGGGGTCAGGAATCAGGAGCAAGCCTATGCTGCGTAAAATGATTGCGCTGAGCTTTTTATTGGTACTAACCGGATGTGGGTCGATGAAACCGCAGGATTTTGCGCAAAAGGAACCCGTCTTCGATGTCTTTGACTATTTCGAAGGCAACAGCCGGGCATGGGGAATATTCGAAGACCGGTTCGGGACTTTGCGTCGTCAATTTACCGTCGATATCACCGGCACGGTCAAGGACGGCACCCTGACACTGGAAGAAGATTTTCTGTATGACGATGGTGAAACCGATCGTCGTGTCTGGGTGATCACAAAGACCGGCGACCATGCCTATGAAGGACGGGCTGACGACATTATCGGCACCGCGATCGGAAGCCAGTATGGCAATGCGCTGAACTGGTCTTATGACATGGATCTCAAGGTCGGTGACGGTGCCTGGCGCGTCAGCTTCAATGACTGGATGTTCCTGCAACCCGACGGGGTGCTGGTCAATCGCGCCCGGGTCCGTAAATGGGGCTTTGAAATTGGCGAGGTGACACTGTTTTTCAACAGAAACAGCAGTCTTGCCGCGAACTAGGGTTTGGCTGGGGTGTGGGTTCGCAACCGTTCATCAGCCTGCGACACGACGCGCAAGACGTTTGATGATCCAGCCAAGGATCGGCAATTTGCCATAGAAATGCTGACCGGAATCCCAGTAATCAACATGGGATGCCAAAAGGCTGCCATCCTGATTGAATGTCAATTCGGTCATGCCGCAAAATTCCCAATGCCCGATCACCGGAATTTTTGCCGAGAACTGCCAGCGCAAGAACCCGATATCACCATCAAGGGCCTCGTGGGTGACAACAAAATTGGGGTTCTCGGTATCGGTGAATGTTTTGCCAAGATAGGCGCAAACATCATCCGGCCCCTTACGGGTGGTAAAGGGATCAGAAAACTTAAAATCGTCTGTGACCATCCCGGAAAGCTCGTTGACCGTTTCCGGGGACAGGTTTTCGAAATAGGCGCCATAAGCAGCAATCAGATGGCGTTTTCTGTTTTCAGTCTCGTTCATGCCTTCACCAGTTTGCGCATCAGTTTGAAGAACAGCCCATAGGGCAAAATACGCGTCAGTTTCAGTTGCCGGACAAAGGGTGGCGGAAACGCGATTTCAAAATCATCCTTGCCGCACAAGTCTTTATACATGAAGTCTGCCGCCTGATCAGGTGACAGCAAATAGGGCATTTCGAAATCATTCTTGTCGGTCAGACGCGTTTTGACAAAACCCGGATTGATCACCCGCAACAGAACGCCACTGCCCGATAATTCGGTGTGCAATGTCTCGCACAAATTGATCAATGCGGCCTTGGTCGGGCCATAGGCCGCCGCATTGGGCAATCCGCGATATCCCGCAACCGAGGCCACCACGGCAATTTCCCCGGATCGGCGCGCGCGCATGCGCGTCAAAAGCGGCTCCAGACAATTGACGATGCCGATGTAATTGGTGTCGATATGGCTTCGAACCGTATCTGCCGAAAAATTCGCGACTTTCATTGGCGAATAGATACCGGCTGCCAGCACGGCCAGATCAGGCAGGCCGAATTCCTCCTCGATCCGGGCCAATGCGGATTTGACCGCATTCGGATCGGTAATATCGACGGCAACGGGAATGACCCCGGGCAAGGCATCGGCCAGTTCGCGCAATTTGTCGCCATTGCGGGCTGAAATGATGATGTTCTGCTGCTCGGATGTCGGGTTGTTTGCGAATTTGGCGGCCAATGCGGCACCAATCCCGGCTGACGCACCAACAATCCAGATGGTTTGAAAGTGCTTTTTCATCCCTGTTCCTTTGCGGCATTGCGGGTTTGGCAATTCATGCAGCGATAGGTGATGGTCGATCCGTCACGCGCACGAAACTGCAATCCGACCCAACGTCCAAGATGATCGTACCAGGCGTCGGTCTTGAGCTCGCCATTATAACGAAAGCCGGTGGCACGGATTGATCCGTCCATTGTGCGCAGCATTTCGCTTCGACCGGCAGTGATGGTGACGTCATTCGGCTTGCCAGTAATCGTGTTCAGAACCGATTTTCGGGCCAGAACACCGCAATGCCAGTGATCGGTCGGAAAGATGTCTGTCGGGATGACCTGGCGACCACCCGGGCCGTTCACCACCAGATGATCGGACTCACGGGTGGCCGTGACATCCGTTCTTTCACCGTCATCATCCACATTTACCGATAGTCGCATCAACCGGTTACCTTGCCATATGCTTTCGGATCGATACGCAAACCGATAGGCATTGAAGCCCAGAATGCTGATATCGATATTGCTTTGGGCTACGACCTGAAGTCCGTCGCGCCCGCGATTGAAGGTCACACTATGAACCCCGACCGGGGCATCATTGCGGCGGATTTGAAATTTAAGTTCCGGGCCGTATCGTTTGATCGGATCAAAACCCTTGCATGTGTCAGGCCGGTCAAAGGCGGTTGATAAAGCCGTATCGGTGGCAAGCCCGTTTGATGGCGCCGGGCTGTCATCGGATTTGATCGGGCTGCCATGGGTCATCTTCGGGATGCCCCCAATGCCGATTGCGGCGAATATCGCCACAGCACAAAGAACAGGTCTGACATGTTTTGAAACGTCAATCATGATCAAGAGTTCCGGGTTGCACGCATACAGGTTGAATGACCGGTTGTCTGATCTTGTTACGCTGTCACGGGATCGCTAGATCAAATGTCATCATCATTGCCCGGCATCGCCTGATGGGGTAAAGCAGGGGCTTGTATGAAAGGCCGTATCAATGACCCATCCGATTGCCGAAGATCTTATTGCGCATGTATTGCACCGTGACTCAAACGTCATCGTGCTGAACAAGCCACCGGGGCTGGCATCGCATGGCGGGCCGAAAACCTATTTCCATGTTGATGCCTATTTGCCGGATCTTAAATTCGGTATTCAGCCTGAACCGACCCTGGCGCACCGTCTTGATCGCGATACGGCCGGGTGTCTGTTGCTGTGCCGTCATCCGAAATCGTCCAAGAAAATCACCCGCCTGTTTACCGAAAAGAAAATCGGCAAGACCTATTGGGCGGTGGTGCGTGGTGCGATGGCAGATGACCATGGCTTTATTGATGCCCCGATCGGCAAGATCAATGATGAAAGCGGCTGGCAGATGGTCGTTCATGACGATGGGCAGCCGTCAAAGACCGAATACACGGTCCTTGGCCGTGGCAAGGATGCTGACGGTCACGATATCACCTGGCTTGAACTGGTGCCCCATACTGGGCGCACCCATCAGTTGCGTGTGCATCTTGACCATATCGGCCATCCGGTGGTTGGCGATCCGTTTTACGGGCGCGGGGACGAACCGCCGATCTTTGGCGCGCCGCCGACGCTGATGCTGCTATCGCGTCAGATCATTGTACCGTTTCATGCTGATCGTGATCCGGTCGTGGTCGACGCACCGCCGCCCGAACTGATGCGTCCGGGGCTTTCTGCCTGTGGCTATGACGGGGATTATGCCGCCCATGCCAGCTCAATTGATGCTCAATATACCGGCGATGACAGCGACGCTGAAGGCGGAGAGTAATGTCTCAAGCGTGATGATCGATGCCATGGCATCGGGATCACCATTGAGCTGACGCGCCAGGATATAGGCATTCCCGGCGCACGGCATTCCGGCATAGAACACGCCCATCGCCAAAACCATGCCATCGACCCCCGCCAGATGCAGGCAGATGCCCGTGATCAGCGGCAGAATGGCAAGCTTGATGGTGGTGGCCAGTGTGATGGCCCAGATTGCCTTTTTGTTCAGAATAAATTTAAGGCCGGCACCAACCGAAAGCAGACTAAGCGGCAAGGCCGCCGTCTTGAAAAGGGCGGCGGTGTTTTCGATGGGCAACGGAACGTGAATGTTACTCACATTCAGGATGGCGCCCGCGCCAGCGGCGATAATGATCGGGTTTTTGACAATCCCGTTGATGATGCGCCTAAGGCTGCTTTTACCACCACTAAACGCACTTAACACCACCACACCCAGCATGTTGGTGGCAATCACCATGACCGCGACAAACACAATGGCAAGTGCCAGGCCCTCTGGCCCGTAAAGCGCGTCGGCAACCGCCAGCAGCACATAGCTGTTATATCGAACCGATCCCTGAAAGATTGATGTAAATAGCGGCGTATCGCGCGTGATCAGGGGCCGCAGGATCAGCAAGGCGGCCGACAGGCCAAGGGTTGCTGCAAGGGTAACACCGACTGCTGTGCCTGCATTCCCGCTTGAAAAATCCGCCCGGTAAATCTCGACAATCAGCAGGGACGGCAACAACAGGTAATAGGTCAGCCGATCAATCCCTGCCCAGATATCCGATCCGGTAATCAGATAACGTTTCAGCGCCGCCCCAACCAGAATGGCGGCAAAAATCGGAAAGATCGCAGCAATCAGTTCATAGGCAAGTGACATGGCAGACGGGGCGCTCCGGGACGGGTGGCGTATATCGGGCAGGGGCGATTAATTCATCAGACTTTTCGATTGTTGTAATCGGCAAACACCTGTTCCGGGGAATGATCGCGATATTGTTCGCAGATTTCCTCGAACCGGGGATTGCTGATCAGAAGGTCGGCCGTGCTTTGGTTGCACGCAATCGGCACTTCATAAAGGTTCGCCAACCGGATCAGGGCGCGGACATCGACATCATGGGGATGGGGGGTCATCGGGTCGGTGAAAAAGAACATGGCCTGCAATTGACCATGGGCGATCATGGATCCCAATTGCTGATCACCGCCAAACGGGCCGCTTTTTAACGGATGAATATCAAATGCCGGAAACCGTTCCTTCAATACACGCCCGGTGGTGCCGGTGGCAAAGATGCGGGTATTGGCAAAACTCGCCTGATGCTTGGCCAGCCAGTCGGCCATTTCACGTTTGCGACGGTCATGGGCAACAACGCCGATGGATAGGGTCATGGTGGTCTCCCGGCCTTTGATATTGATTTATCATACTAATCCCCAATACCGCATTGCGTCACGCGCCAATCATCGGACAAAAGCGCAAAGCTGACCTGTCGCAATGTCGATCTTGGGCATTGTACCGGAATTCCGATCCCGATCCCGTTCCCGTTCCCGTTCCCGGCCCCGGCCCCGGCCCCGATCCCAGCCCCAGCCTCGGCCCTGGACGTGGTCCCGAACTCAGACCCGGGCACGGCCAAAACAAAACGGCCGCCCCGAATGAACGGGACGGCCGTTTGTCAGTCAGACGAATGTCCGATCATTTACATGTGGATTGCGCGCTTGTCCGCGTCCAGTGCGGCTTCCTTGACGACTTCGCCAAGGGCCGGGTGGGCGTGGCAGGTGCGTGCGATGTCTTCGGCAGATGCGCCATATTCCATCGCCAGAACCACTTCGGCAATCAGATCGCCAGCAGCCGGGCCGACAATATGCGCGCCGACGACACGGTGCGTTTTCTTGTCTTCAAGCAGCTTGACGAAACCATCGGTGCTTTCCATTGCCTTCGCACGGCCATTGGCGGTGAAGGGGAATTTACCGACAGAATATTCGGCACCTTCTTCCTTAAGCTGCTCTTCGGTTTTGCCAACAGAAGCAACTTCCGGCCAGGTGTAAACAACACCCGGGACCTTGCCGTAATCGACATGGCCTTCTTCGCCGGCAATCATTTCAGCAAGGGCAACGCCGTCTTCTTCAGCCTTGTGGGCAAGCATCGGACCGGCAATGGTGTCGCCAATCGCAAAGATGCCGCCAACATTGGTCTGGAAATATTCGTCGGTTTTGACACGACCGCGTTCGTCGAGTTCAACACCAACTTTATCCAGGCCAAGGCCGGTGGTGTAAGGACGGCGACCGATGGCAACCAGCACCACGTCAGCTTTGAGTTCCTCTGCATCGCCGCCTTTGGACGGTTCAACAGTCAGGGTCACGCCGGACTTGGTGGTTTTTGCTGCGGTTACCTTGTGGCCGAGTTTGAATTCAAGACCCTGCTTGGCAAAGATGCGCTGGGTCTGTTTGACCAGCTCGCCATCCATGCCCGGCAGAATGCGGTCCAGGAATTCAACAACGGTGACTTCGGCACCCAGACGACGCCAGACGGAACCAAGTTCCAGACCGATGACGCCAGCACCAATGACAACCATCTTCTTCGGCACTTTCGGAAGAGTCAGCGCACCGGTCGAAGAGACGATTTTTTCTTCGTCAATTTCAACACCCGGCAGCGGGGTGACTTCCGAACCCGTCGCGATGACGATGTTCTTGGCATTCAGGGTTTCTTCGCCACCATCAAGAAGGGCAACCTTGACCGAGGTCGGCGAGGTGATCTCGCCGGCACCTTTGACATAGGTAACCTTGTTCTTCTTGAACAGGAACTCGATGCCTTTGACGTTGCTGTCAACGACCTTGTCCTTGCGGGCCATCATCTTTTCAAGATTGACCTTCGGCTTGGAAACTTCGATGCCGTGGGTATCGAAATGTTCCGAAGCTTCTTCGAACAGGTGGGACGAATGCAGCAGTGCCTTGGACGGAATGCAACCGACATTCAGGCAGGTACCGCCAAGTGCACCGCGTTTTTCAACGCAGGCAACCTTAAGGCCGAGCTGTGCGGCGCGGATGGCGCAAACATAACCGCCAGGACCGCCACCGATCACGACAATGTCGTAGTTCTCACTCATGAGTTCTTTGATCCTTTTGTCTGATCAGATGTCGAGCAGGATGCGTTCCGGGTTCTCGATGCATTCCTTGACGCGTACCAGGAACGAAACCGCTTCGCGACCGTCAATGATACGGTGGTCATAGGACAGTGCCAGATACATCATCGGACGAATTTCGACTTTGCCGTCGATTGCGACCGGGCGCATCTGGGTTTTGTGCATGCCGAGAATACCGGACTGCGGTGCGTTCAGGATCGGCGAGGACAGAAGCGACCCGAAGACACCACCGTTGGAGATGGTGAAGGAACCGCCGGTCATTTCATCCATGCCAAGCTTGCCGTCACGGGCACGTTTGCCGAAATCGACAATGGTGCTTTCGAGTTCGGCAAAGGTTTTTTCTTCGGCCGAACGGATAACCGGAACAACAAGACCCTGCGGGGTACCAACGGCAACGCCAATATCGCAGTAGTTTTTGTAGATGAAGCTGTTGCCGTCGATTTCGGCGTTAACAGCCGGCCATTCTTTCAGGGCCGTGGTGCAGGCCTTGATGAAGAAGGACATGAAGCCAAGCTTCACACCGTGCTTCTTCTCGAAGCCGTCTTTGTACTGGTTACGGCAAGCCAGAAGGTTGGTCATGTCCACTTCGTTGTAAGTGGTCAGCATGGCCGCGGTGTTCTGGGCTTCTTTCAGGCGGCGCGCGATGGTCTGGCGCAGCTTGGACATTTTGACGCGCTCTTCACCGTCACGCAGTTCACGTTCCGGCTTCGGCGCTGCCGGGGCCGCAGCAACCGGTGCAGCCGCACGCGGTGCCGGTGCGCCACCAGCAAGATAGTTCATGACGTCGCCTTTGGTCAGACGGCCATCTTTGCCGGTTGCCGGGATGGCGGCCGGGTCAAGATTGTTGTCTTCGACCAGTTTGCGAACTGCCGGCGGCAGCGGATGGTCGGTGTTGGCTGCGGTGGCAGCGGCCGGCGCAGCAGCAGGAGCCGGTTTGGCTTCTTCTTTCTTGGCCGGAGCTTCTTCCGCCTTGGCTTCTGCTTTTTCTTCTGCCGGAGCAGCAGCAGCGCCTTCGGCACCTTCGTTGATCATGGCGATCAGGGCGCCAACTTCGACTTCGTCGCCTTCACCAACAACCAGTTCAGCAATCGCGCCGGCAACCGGTGCGTTGACTTCAACGGTCACTTTGTCGGTTTCAAGTTCGACAATCGGTTCATCGGCAGCAACAGCTTCACCGACTTTTTTGTACCATTTTGCCACCGTGGCTTCAGATACAGACTCGCCCAGCGCGGGAACTTTAACTTCAGTCGCCATTTTTTCCTCGACCGTTTTTTCAATCAGGCAGTGTGGGTCTGCCATGATGCGAATGAATTCTAAATGAACGTATTGAACGGGCGATTGCTCGCCCGTTCGGTAAAGTTATTTTACGCTTAGTGCCGCATCGACCAGTTCGGCCTGTTCACGCAGGTGGGCCTTCAGAAGACCCGTTGCCGGCGAAGCCGAAGCTGCGCGACCAACGTAAACCGGACGACCCGCCTTGTGCGAAATGCTCGACAGGGTGGCTTCGATACGACGATCGACGAAGAACCAGGAACCCATGTTCTCGGATTCTTCCTGACACCATACGACATCAGCATTCGGGTATTTCGCAAGTTCCGTTGCCAGTTCTTTTTCCGGCCACGGATAAAGCTGTTCGACACGAACCAGGGCAACATCTTCGATGCCGCGGTTTTCGCGCTCGGCGAGAAGATCGTAATAGACCTTGCCCGACGACAGAACGACGCGTTTGACCTTTTTGGCATCTACCAGCTTGCCGGTTTCCTCGATCACAGGCTTGAATGTCGTTCCCGGACCGAATTCGGACAGGTTCGACACGCACTGCTTGTGACGCAGAAGCGACTTCGGCGTCATCAGGATCAGCGGCTTACGGAACGAGCGACGGATCTGACGGCGCAGGATGTGGTAATAGTTTGCCGGTGTCGTACAGTTCGCCACCTGCATGTTGTTTTCACCACAAAGCTGCAGGTAACGTTCCAGACGGGCCGAACTATGTTCCGGACCCTGGCCTTCGTAACCGTGCGGCAGAAGCATCACCAGACCCGACATACGCAGCCATTTGGCTTCGCCCGAGCTGATGAACTGGTCAATGATGACCTGTGCACCGTTGGCAAAATCACCGAACTGGGCTTCCCAAAGAACCAGCGAGTGCGGCTCGGCAAGGGAAATACCATATTCAAAGCCCAGAACACCGGCTTCGGACAGCGGCGAGTTGAGAACCTCAAGCTCGGCCTGACCGGTGCGGATGTTGTTGAGCGGAGTGTATTTGGCCTCAGTGGTCTGGTCGACCAGTTTGGCATGACGCTGCGAGAAGGTACCACGCTGGCAATCCTGACCCGAAAGACGGACCGGGGTGCCTTCGCACATCAGCGTACCGAACGCCAGTGCTTCGGCGGTTGCCCAGTCAATACCTTCGCCGGTTTCGAACATCTTCGCCTTGGCCTTCAACTGACGAAGGATTTTGCGGTTGATGTCGAAATCTTCCGGTGCGGTCGAAAGCGCACGGCCAACTTCCTGAAGAAGATCTTCGTCGACGCCGGTCTTGCCGATCCAGTCGGCATCTTCGCCATGCGAGGATGCAAGTCCGGACCATTTGCCTTCAAGCCAGTCAGCCTTGTTCGGACGGTATGCTTCGGACGCCTTGAACTCTTCATCAAGATAATCCTGGAACGACTTGTCCAGTTCCTTGACGCGTTCTTCGGTCAGAAGACCTTCCTTGATCAGCTGCTGTGCATAGATGTCCTTGGTGGTCGGGTGTTTGCCGATCACGTCATACATCTTCGGCTGGGTGAAGGCCGGCTCGTCGCTTTCATTGTGGCCAAAGCGGCGATAGCAGAACATGTCGATAACGACGTCCTGTTTGAATTCCTGACGGAATTCGGTCGCGATGCGGGCCGCATGAACCACTGCTTCGGGATCGTCACCATTGACGTGCAGGATCGGTGCCTGAACGACTTTGGCAATGTCCGAGCAATAGGGCGAAGAACGGGAATCGGTCGGCTTGGTCGTGAAACCGATCTGGTTGTTCACAACAAAGTGGATGGTACCACCGGTACGATACCCTTTGAGGTGCGACAGATCGAAGGTTTCCGCAACAAGACCCTGACCGGCAAAGGCCGCATCACCATGCAGGAGGATACCCATGACCTGCTCGCGATTGGTGTCTTTGCGCTGGGACTGTTTTGCACGGACCTTACCAAGGACAACAGTGTTCACCGCTTCAAGGTGCGACGGGTTCGCCGTCAGCGAAAGGTGAACAACATTGCCATCAAATTCACGGTCGGCGGACGTACCAAGGTGATATTTAACGTCACCCGAGCCCATCACGTCGTCCGGCTTGGACGGGTTGCCCATGAATTCCGAGAAGATCGCGCGGAACGGCTTGGCCATGACATTGGCAAGAACGTTCAGACGACCACGGTGCGGCATACCGAACACGACCTCGCGGATGCCAAGCTGGCTGCCACGTTTAAGGATCTGTTCAAGTGCCGGGATCAGGGCTTCGCCACCGTCAACGCCGAAACGCTTGGTGCCGACATATTTGGTATGCAGATAATTTTCAAAGCCTTCGGCTTCTACCAGGCGCTCAAGGATGGCTTCCTTGCCGCGTGCAGTAAACTGCGTCTGGTTGCCGATGCTTTCGATCCGCTGCTGAATCCATGACTTCTGTTCAGGTTCCTGAATGTGCATGAATTCGATACCGATCGACCCGCAATAGGTTTTGCGCGCCAGAGAAACGATCTGGCGAATGGTCGCGGTTTCAAGACCCAGAACGTTCGCGATGAAAATCGGACGGTCCATGTCGGCTTCGGTGAAGCCATAGGTCTTGGGATCAAGTTCCGGGTGCGGTTCACGCGGGGCAAGGCCCAGCGGATCCAGATTTGCTTCCAGATGGCCGCGCACACGGAAGGATCGGATCAGCATCAGTGCGCGAATGGAATCATTGGCCGCAGCGCGGATGGCATCAGAATTGACCTGTGCCGCTCCCGGTGCTGCGAGGGCTGCCGGTGCATAGGCCACCTGGGCCTGACGTTCGGCATGTCCCTGTGAGACGTCGTATCCCTCCATGCCGCCAACAACCTTGGTTTCCCGCGGCTGCCAGCTCGGCCCACGCATTTCTGCGAGGAGTTCGGAGGCGTCGTCCTGCAACCCGTCAAAAAACTCAGCCCAGCTCTGGTCAACCGCAGACGGGTTCTCCAGATACCGGGCATAGATTTGAGCGATGTAGGTTGCGTTCGACTCGTTAAGAATCGTGTCGAGATCTTGAGGTTTCATTTGTGGTCGGAAGGCATGGTCCCCAAGACAGGACCACGCCCCCCCTTGCCTTTCCTCTGACTACCCAGATTAGCCCTTCAAAGCCTTCAGCATGGTCGAGCCGAGGCTTGCCGGGGAATCGGCAACAAGAACGCCAGCGCTGCGCATGGCTTCCATTTTCGCATCGGCAGTACCTTTGCCACCCGAGATGATCGCACCGGCATGGCCCATGCGTTTACCCGGAGGTGCGGTAACACCGGCGATGAAGCCAGCAACCGGTTTCTTGACTTTGGAAGCCTGCAGGAATTCACATGCTTCTTCTTCAGCCGAACCACCGATTTCACCGATCATGATGATGCCTTCGGTTTCCGGATCCTTCAGGAACAGGTCGAGGCAGTCGATGAAGTTGGTGCCGTTGACCGGGTCACCACCGATACCGATACAGGTCGACTGACCCAGGCCTGCGGCCGTGGTCTGTGCAACTGCTTCGTAGGTGAGCGTACCGGAACGCGAAACGATACCGATTTTGCCGCGGCGGTGAATGTGACCCGGCATGATGCCGATTTTGCATTCGTCCGGGGTAATGATACCCGGGCAGTTCGGGCCGATCAGGCGGGTCGAAGAACCTTCGAGCGCGCGCTTGACGCGAACCATGTCAGCAACCGGAATACCTTCGGTGATGCAGACAGCCAGTTCGATTTTTGCATCGATGGCTTCAAGAATTGCATCTGCTGCGAAGGGCGGCGGAACATAGATTACAGAAGCATTTGCTTCGGTAACGTGTTTCGCTTCGGCAACGGTGTTGAAGACCGGCAGGTCAAGGTGCTTGGTGCCGCCTTTACCCGGGGTAACACCGCCAACCATTTTGGTGCCATATGCAAGAGCCTGCTCGCTGTGGAAAGTACCCTGCGAACCAGTGAAACCCTGGCAGATAACTTTGGTGTTTTTATCGACGAGAACAGCCATAGTTACGCGGCCTCCTTCACAGCTTTGACCACCTTCTCGGCGGCATCGGCAAGGTTGTCAGCCGAAACAATCGGCAGACCCGATTCTTCGAGGATCTTCTTGCCAAGTTCGACATTCGTACCTTCAAGGCGAACAACCAGCGGAACGTTCAGGCTGACTTCGCGGGCAGCTGCCACAACGCCGTCTGCAATCACGTCACAACGCATGATGCCACCAAAGATGTTGACCAGGATGCCTTCGACATTCGGGTCAGACAGGATCAGTTTGAAGGCCGTGGTAACGCGTTCTTTGGTCGCGCCGCCACCAACGTCAAGGAAGTTTGCCGGTGCGCCACCATAAAGCTTGATGATGTCCATGGTTGCCATGGCTAGGCCTGCGCCGTTAACCATGCAGCCGATGGTGCCATCGAGCTTGATGTAGTTGAGGCTGTGTTTGGCAGCTTCAAGTTCAGCCGGGTTTTCTTCGTCTTCGTCGCGCAGGTTTTCGATGTCCGGATGACGGAACAGCGCGTTGTCGTCGAAGTTCATTTTGCAATCGAGCGCGATGATGTCGCCTTCGCCGGTCACGACCAGCGGGTTGATTTCAACCATGGCTGCATCGGTGTCGAGGAAGCACTGGTACATTGCCGACATGAATTTGACAGCTTTGGAAACCTGCTTGCCTTCGAGGCCAAGTGCGAATGCCAGTTTACGGCCATGGAAGCCCGAGAAGCCGGCAGCCGGATCGATGTCAACGGTGACGATCTTTTCCGGGGTTGCTTCGGCAACTTCTTCGATGTCCATGCCGCCTTCGGTCGAAGCCATGAAGATCACGCGCGAGCAAGCGCGGTCGACGAGAACCGAAAGATACAGTTCGCGTGCGATATCGCAGCCTTCTTCGATGTAAACGCGTTTGACTTCTTTGCCTTCCGGACCGGTCTGGTGGGTCACCAGGGTCGAACCGAGCATCTGTTCAGCGTTTGCGCCAACTTCTTCGACGCTTTTGACAACGCGAACGCCGCCTTTATCGCCTGCTTTGGCTTCCTTGAAGGTGCCTTTACCGCGGCCACCTGCATGGATCTGGGATTTCACCACGTAAACCGGACCAGCCTGGGACTGGGCAGCTTCGATGGCTTCCTGAGCGGTATATGCAACTTTGCCATTCGGCACGGTCACACCGTATTTGCGAAGAATTTCTTTCGCCTGGTACTCATGAATATTCATGTTCGGTCGCTTTCTTGCCTTCCGTACGATTTCCTGTGGGTCAGAAATCGGGATTTCAATGTCCCCGTATATGCGGGAGGGACTTTGTTTGCGAGGCCCGCGATCATTGAAGTTTTAAAAACACCAATGATTGAAAAACGGGCCGGTCAACGACCAGCCCGCTTCGCGTTCTTAGAGCATGCCCTTAGCAGCATCGACGAGGCCGCGAACTGCGTTCACGGAGTTGTCGAAGTTTGCTTTTTCGGACTCGTCAAGATTGATCTCGACGATGCGCTCAACACCGCCAGCACCCAGAACAACCGGGACGCCGACGTAAATACCATCAACGCCGTATTCGCCGCTCAGATAAGCAGCAACCGGCATGACGCGTTTCTGGTCTTTCAGGTAGCTTTCAGCCATCGCAACTGCCGAAGCAGCCGGGGCATAGAAAGCAGAACCGGTTTTGAGCAGGGCAACGATCTCCGCACCGCCATCACGGGTGCGCTGTACGATCTCGTCGATTTTCTCCTGAGTGGTCCAACCCATTTTGATCAGGTCGGGAACCGGGATACCGGCAACGGTCGAATAACGGATGGACGGGACCATGGTGTCGCCGTGGCCGCCAAGAACGAATGCGGTAACGTCTTTGACCGATACGTTGAATTCTTCTGCGAGGAAGTAACGGAAACGTGCCGAATCCAGAACGCCTGCCATGCCGACAACTTTCTTCGGATCGAAGCCGGTTGCCTGCTGCATCACCCAGACCATCGCATCAAGCGGGTTGGTGATGACGATGACGAATGCATTCGGAGCATGTTCTTTGATGCCCTGACCGACCTGGGTCATGACTTTGGTGTTAATGCCGATGAGATCATCACGGCTCATGCCCGGTTTGCGAGCTACACCTGCGGTGACGATAACAACATCAGCGCCTGCGATGTCTTTATAGTCACTGGTACCCTTGAGGTCGGCATCAAACATGTCGACGGGGGAGGATTCAGCAATGTCAAGCGACTTGCCCTGTGGCATTCCATCAACGATGTCGAAAAGGACGACGTCGCCAAGCTCTTTCAGGCCGACGAGGTGAGCAAGCGTGCCACCAATATTGCCAGCACCGACGAGCGCGATCTTGTTGCGGGCCATTCCGTTACCTTCTTCCCTATTACGCTTCCTGGGGGTCGAAACTCAACTTGGGAGCGCGATTGAAAATTTAAACCTGCGAACGCGAAATAATCGTTCGTAAACATCGAGTGTCGTAAACTGAATCGTCTCGATTTACAAGGGGAAACCCCGCTGTTTTTACGAGGAAAACCGCCGGTTCGGGGTTTGTTGCAACTATGGTCTAAACGCTTAAAAACCGTTCATGTTGCGGTTGCGAAGGCGCATGAATGCGCAGCAAAACCAAAGCCTGTTTACGATTGCGGGCTGCCTAAAGGAAAGGCAGTCTGCGCGTTTGCTGCCAATTCGGGCGTGCGATCCCGATTGCACCGCCCCAGCATTGCACGAAACGGCCATCAGCCATGCGACGGGCACGTACACGAAAAAACGCTAATACGATGAAATTTGCGCGATTGTGCGTTTGTGACATGCCTCACGCAAGAATCACCCGGCGATACGCGCCCATATGGCGAATTATTGCAACCGTTTTAAACTCTGATGGGTGGAGTCGTTTTTTGACCCATCCCGGCGGCGCGATCCGTGATCATTTGCGTGGTCGCCATGGGCCAGAAATCAGGTCAAATGCGCCATGTCGAGATATTCCTGGCTGCGCATTTCGGTCATGCGCGACACCGTGCGCTGGAACTCGAACGAATAATCGCCGTCGGTGTAGATCTCGGTCGGGTCGCATTCAATTGCGCAGATCAGTTTGGTTTTGTGTTCATACATTGCATCGATCAATGTCCCGAACCGTTTGGCCCAGTCCCGGCGGGAATCCGGCAGTTTGGGAATAAAATCAATGACGATGGTATGAAAATGCGTGGCAAGGGCGATGTAATCCCCCGGGCCAAGCGGACGTGTGCACAGCTCGTCAAAGCTGAATTTGGCAATACCGGCCCCCGCGGCCGAGATTTCAATCTTGCGGCCCTTGATGGTCAAACTGTCGGGGGCAACGCGTGCCCCCTGTGTCAGGGTTTCAAAGATTTCATCAATCTTGCCAACGGCTTCTTCACGCTGGCACGGATACAGAAATACGTCTGCTGCGGTCAGATTGCGCATCCGGTAATCGGTGGGGCTGGCCAGTTCAAGCACATCAAGCTTCTGCTTGATCATATCGATGAAAGGCAGAAAGTTCTGACGTTGGAGGCCGTCCTTGTAAAGGTCATCCGGGACGCGGTTCGAGGTGGTCACAATCACCACGCCATGGTCAAACAGCTGTTCGAACAGCCGACCAAGGATCATCGCATCGGTAATATCGGTGACCTGCATTTCATCAAAGCACAGCAACCAGGCCCCATCGGCCAGGTCCTTGGCGATGGGCGGGATCGGGTCGGCGTCATCTTTTTTCTTGGTCTGGCGGAACCGGTGCATGCGTTCATGCACGTCCTGCATGAAGTCGTGGAAATGCACGCGGCGCTTTTTTTCAATGTCGATGGTTTCATAGAACAGGTCCATCAACATGGATTTGCCACGCCCGACTTCGCCATAGATATAAAGCCCGGATGGCGGGGTGGGTTCTTCGCGGCGCCGGGTCAATCCAAACCGTTCACGCCAGCCGCCCGACCCGGTCGAGGGTTCGTAATGGGACAGCGCATTTTTCAGGCTTTGGAGTTTTTCCGCGCACAGCTCCTGCATCGGATCGTGGGACAGCTCGCCAGATGTGATTTTCGCGCGATAACGGGAAAGCGGGCCGTCGGTCATCAACAAGTCTCGGATGCAGTGAAAGAAATCAGCTCAATGTGCAATGTCATAGCGCCAAGACGCATTGCAATGCAACAAGGCGCTTGATGCGATTGCGCATTCTGCCCTTGGCAGGCGTGGCCAGTGATGCCCGCCCGTCAGATCAGGCGCATTTTTTTGAAAAGCCAGATTTCAAAGGCGGTAATGGCCGTCAAAATCACCGCAACCGTGACAAAGCCGTAAGGGTTGTCCGCCGCCGGAATACCCCCGACATTGATGCCAAGAAGCCCGGTGACAAAACTGATCGGCAGGAACAGACCGGCAATTACGGTCAGCCAGTACATGGTGCGGTTCATCTGTTCGGTTTCGATCGCCATCAGGTTCTCGTTCACGATCTGGATGCGTTCACGAAGCGAATCAAATTCTTCGATCAGGCGGATCGTCTTGTCGGTCAGGGCCCGCCCGCGCCGCTTGAAACGCTTGTCCGACCAAGCCGGTTTCTGTTCGACATAATTTGAAAGCGCGTCTCGCTGCGGGGCCAGATGGCGGCGCAGCCGCGAGACGGAATTGCGGATATCCGACCCGCGCCGACGCAGGGCAAGGGTCTTGCCCTCTGCAACGGTTTCCTGGTCTTCCTCGATGGTTTCGACATCTGCCTCGATGCCGCGCACGACATTTTCAAGCCGGTGAATCAGTCTTTCAGCCACGGTCAAAACGAAATCATCGATGCTGCGCGGTGCGCTGTTTTGCGCAATTGCCGAACGGATATCGTCAAATGCCTTAAGCGACTGATTGCGAAGGGTAATGACCATGTTTGAGGTGACCCAGAAACGCACCGAAATCATATCGGCCGGGTCATTTTCGGCATTCAGGTTGACCCCGCGCAGGTTCAGTGAATAACCCGGATCATAGAAGAACACCCCAGGACGGGTGCCGCGTGTTGCAAGGGTATCGGCAATCGTCGGGTCAATACCGGCAATATTGATCAGCCAGTTGCGTACCCCTTCGCCCATCCAGTCAAGATGAACCCAGACATAGGATGTCTCGCTTGGCGCTGGCAGCCCGTCTTGCAGGGTGCTCCATTCGATCGGTTTTGCCGACCCGTCCTGGTTGATCTGAAAGGCGTTGATCAGGGCCGATTTGTGCATTGGGGGCTCCTTGGCTGTTTTGCCGAAAATCATGCGGGCAATCAGCAGATGGCGATTTCATCAATCATGGGAACGAAACGTTTGATGATTCGTTACATTCTTCAGTGTAACTTGTTTGCAAATCGGGCAAAACGGTCAAATACCGGTCTTTGGGCATCAATATGGATCATCAGGCATGATTTCTCTTCGTCACGTATTCGCAGGTCTTGCAATCTGTTTGTTGGCGATGACAGCGACGCACCCTGTGGCGGCGCAAGGCGACGACAAGGCTCAGGAAGCCGTTCAGAAAATCGAACTCGAAAACGCCCAGAACCGCATTTCCGAATGGGATGATGCGCTTGGCGATCTGGAAAAGACGATCGCCCGTGACGAAGTCACCAACCGGTTTATTTCCGATGGCCGTGACAAGATCGAAACCATCCAGCTTGGTGTGAATACCCTTCATGACCGGGCAGACGAGCGGCTGAAACGCTTTAAAGCCGCCCTTGGCAAGCTTGGAGAACCCCCGGCAGAAGGCCAGGAAGAAGTCCCCGCCGTCGCACGCGAACGTGAACGGATTGGGCAAGATATCGCGCGCGTTACCGGGGTGATCAAGCAGCTTGAACTTGTCGATTTCCGTGCGACCGAACTTTCCGATCAGCTTGCCGCACTGGCCCGCGAACGTTTCACGCGCCGCATTCTGGGGCGGGTTGATGTGCCGCTTGATCCCGGTGTCTGGTTGACCGCGTGGGGTGAAATTGTGCGTCTGCCCAGCATGGTGCAGGCACGCTATGCCAATCTGGAACTCGAAGGTCAGGCGGCCGACGAGCTTGCCGAAATTGCGCCTGGGCTTGTTCTGTTATCCTTTATCGTGATTTCGGCCCTGATTGGCGGGGAAGTCCTTGTTCTGCGCTATATGCCGGCGCGCTGGAAAGCGGTGCCGTCCGAAGATCGGGTTGCCCTGATATCGGGGACACGGTTCCTGTTTACTGCAATGGTGCCCGGGATCGCGTTGCTGGTGGCATACGGTATTCTTGATTCCCGCGAGGACCTTTTGAACGGGGCGATGGGCGATTTCATCCATCAATGCTTTGCTGCGGCTCTGTTTTTGCTTTTTGTCGGTGCGGCCATTCGCAGCGTTCATTCCCCATTTTCACCGACCCTGCGCCGGGCCGGGACCACGCCGCGCGGTGCCCGGATTGTCGGGGTTTCGTCGCTGGTGGTGGCATTGATTTTTGCCTGGGACATGGTGCTGTTGCAGGGCGCGACAACCCTTGGCACGTCGCTTGATATTGCGCTTGTCCAAAGCATTTCCAATGTTCTGATCATTTCGGTCCTGCTGTTTGTGTCGTCGCTTGGCGTCTTCTGGGTGCATGACGAAAAGGACCGGCATGAATTCTGGCCCAAACTTGAACGGCGCAGTCGCCGGGGTCTTAAGGCCGTCGCCATTCTGATGCCGGTTCTGATGGCGCTGGGCTATGTGGCGCTGGCGCGCTTCATTCTGGAAAACCTGATGATGGGTTTGGCATTCCTGACCTGTTACTGGTTGCTGCGCGGCTATAGCCGGGCATTGATGCACACCTATCTGGTGCGGCCCGAACCGGCCGAAGACAGCAAAACCACCGATGCGGTGCATGGCACCCTTTATTTCTGGTTGCGTGTTCTGATTGATGTGGTGATGGTGACGATTGCCGTGCCGGTCGCGGTGATGATCTTTACCGATATTGCCTGGGTTGACCTGATCCTTGCAGTCCAGCAGGCCTTTGTCGGCATTCAGGTCGGGGGAATTCATTTCTCCCTGAAGTCGATCCTGCTTGCGGCCCTGATGTTTGTCATTGTTCTGGGCGCGATGCGGTTCTTCCAGCGAATGCTCAGCACGCGGGTTCTGCCCAACACCAAGCTTGATCAGGGGCTGCAACATTCTGTTTCGGCGATCTTCGGTTATGCGGGGATCTGTCTTGCGGTGCTGCTGGCTATTTCGGCGGCGGGGATGGATCTTTCGAACCTTGCGATCATTGCCGGTGCGATTTCGGTCGGTATCGGTTTTGGCATGCAAAGTATCGTCAACAACTTCGTGTCGGGTCTGATCCTTCTGGTCGAACGACCGATCAAGGTCGGGGACTGGATCGTGGTTGGTGCCGATCAGGGTTTTGTCAAAGACATCCGGGTACGCGCCACCGAAATTGAAACCTTTGACCGGTCATCGGTTGTCATTCCGAACTCCGAACTGATTTCCAACCGGGTCCTGAACTGGACGCTTAAGGAACGGTCGGGCCGTGGCATTATCAAGATCGGCGTTTCATACGGGGCCGATGTCGACAAGGTGCGTGAAATCCTGCTTGAGATGGCCGACAAACGCCGCGAAATCCTGAGCTATCCGGCGCCACAGGTCGTGTTCATGGATTTTGGTGCCAGCTCGCTTGATTTTGAGCTGCGCTATTTCCTGCGTGATATCGGCGATGTCATGGCGGTTGCAAGTTCGATCCGGTTTGAACTTGTGCAGCGGTTCCGTGACGAAGGCATCGAAATTCCGTTCCCGCAGCGTGACCTTAATCTGCGTGATATCGACAAGCTGACCGAGGCAATCCGCGATGCCGGTCGCGGTCAGACCCGACCGCGCCCCGAAACCCCGCAGGTCGAGGACAAGCAGGCCCCGCAATCGGATGATGTTGACGAACATGGTGCCGACCAGCAGGCAACACCGCCATCGGCCGCCAAGGATATTTCACGCGATCAGGACGCGTCGAGCCGCGGTATCCCGGATGCCGGTGGCGATCCCGATGCAGATGCCCCGCGCTAGGAACTGCCCGGAACGAAAGTACAAACCTGTCAGATGTCAAAAAGTGCTGCCGTGATCTTTTGGCCCATCGGGGCCATCAGGTCGCGGTCGCGCTGGGTCAGCCAGCGCAGCTCGGCGATCTCGCGGGCTGGGGCAAGCATGCCGCGATAGTCGGCCGTAAAACAGGTCATGCGCACAATCGCCCCGTCGGGCTGATTGTGGCCATGCCCGGCAAAGGTGCCGATTTCCCGGATGCTGTCATCAATCAGGGTGACGCCAAGTTCCTCGATGACTTCGCGAATGATGGCATCGCGGGCGGTTTCGCCCGGATCGATTTTCCCGCCCGGAAGATAAAAACGGTCGCGGCCAAGACTGCGCACCGAAAGCACTTTCTCCCCGTCACGCAAAATCCAGTTTGCGGTCCGGATAATCCTTTGTGGTGATTTTTGTGTGTCCGGGTGGGGCATGGTGCGATTACAGGATGGCAACATCCAGCCCGATATCAACCGCCGGGGCCGATTGAGTAATGCGCCCGACCGATACGTAATCAACACCGGTGGCGGCAATCGCCCCGATGGTTTTAAGGTTCACGCCACCCGATGCTTCGGTCTTGCAGCGGCCACCAACAATCGCGACAGCTTCGCGCAGCATATCGGGTCCCATATTATCAAGCAGGATGATATCGGCACCGGCATTGGCGGCCTCGGCCACCTGATCAAGGGTATCGCATTCAACCTCGATCTTGGGCAGGTTGGCCGCACGAGCAGCTTCGACGCATTTGGTGATCGATCCGACAACACCGATATGGTTGTCCTTGATCATCACCCCGTCATAAAGACCCATACGGTGGTTCTGCGCCCCCCCCATGCGGGTGGCATATTTTTCCAGCTTGCGCCAACCGGGCAATGTTTTGCGGGTATCTAAAAGCTTCGCCGTTGTTTCACCCATGGCGGCCACATAGGTGCGCGTGGTGGTGGCGATGCCCGAAAGATGCTGAAGCGTATTCAGGGCGGTACGTTCCGCGGTCAGAATACCGCGCGCATTGCCCTCAACCACGGCCAGAACGTCCTTTGCCTTGATCGCATCGCCATCTTCGCAATGCTTTTCGATTTTGGCATCGGGAACCAGTTTGCGGAAACAGTCCAGCGCGATATCAAGCCCGGCAACCACGATATCCTCGCGGGTTTCAAGGGCAACACGCAGGCGCGCATCAGCGGGCACAACGTTGTCAGATGTGATGTCGCCGGTTCCGATGTCTTCGGCAAAGGCGCGGTCGATGAATTCCGAAATTTCAGCCTGGGTCAGGACGGTCATGGTGGGTGCCGTATTAAATGCGATGGGAAAGGCAAACAGCCCCGCAAGATTTGCGGGGCTGTAGGGTGATCTGGCTTAGGCCGCGTCGTCTTTTTTGACCGGAATGTGCTTTGACATTTCAAGCATGCGTTCAAGCGGTTTGACCGCTGCTACACGCAGGTCTTCGGGCATGACGATCTGCGGGCCGTTATTGACAAGACACAGATAAAGCTTCTCGAGCGTATTGAGCTCCATGAACGGGCAATTGTTGCACGCACATGATCCGTCGGCACCCGGTACAGGAATGAATTCCTTGTGCGGGGCTGCCTTTTCCATCTGGTGGATGATGTGGGGTTCGGTCGCGATCAGATATTTCTGGTCCGGACCGTTGATCACATATTCCAGAATGGCCCGGGTCGACCCGATGTGATCGGCATGTTTGAGAATACCGTCATGGCATTCCGGGTGGGCAGCGATCTTGGCATCCGGGTTCTGGGTCTTAAGGCGGATCAGTTCGCGTTCGGAAAACTGTTCATGCACGATGCACGACCCGTTCCAAAGCGTCATGTCACGACCGGTTTTCTTGGCAAGGTAAGAACCAAGATGGCGGTCAGGTGCCCACAGGATCGGTTTATCAAGCGGGATTTGATCGATGATCTCGGCCGCATTGGACGAGGTCACGATAATATCGGACGCGGCCTTCACCTCTGCGGAGCAGTTGATATAGGTGATGGATACGTGATCAGGATGTTGTTCGCGGAATTTGCGGAACGGTTCGGGCTGGCACGAATCTTCGAGCGAGCAACCCGCTTTCGAATCCGGCAACAGAACGGTTTTGTTCGGGCTGAGGATTTTGGCAACCTCGGCCATGAAACGCACACCGCAGAAAACGATAACATCGGCATCGGTTTCGGCAGCCTTGCGCGACAGGTCCAGACTATCGCCGACAAAGTCGGCAAGGTCCTGAATTTCCCCATCCTGATAGTAATGGGCCAGAATGATCGCGTTCTTTTCCTTTTTCAGGCGCTGAATCTCAGCTTCCAGATCAAGGGTCGGATCAATCTGCATTTCCGACATTGCGTCAGCAGATGCTTCGGCAATGGTGATCATTTCATTCATGGCGTTGTCTCATCTCGCCTGTTTGCAAGCCGGAGATAAGTCGCGGGGCCCGGCATTGCAAGTTAATGACAGTTTGAGAACTGAATATCGCCATTAAGCCGGGATGGCAAGGAAATGGGGCAGCTATTCACCCGGTCATGCACCAGACGCAGGACATAAAATTCCGCCCACCACCTCAATGGCGGGCTGGTTTGGTGCGCAATCGGGTCAATCACCGATCTTCCTTAAACGGAAAACCCGTAATATTCCCACTCTGCCGCTGAAACCTTCAGCGCCATCTGTTCGTACTCGGCCTGTTTGATTTTGGTAAACGCCGTGTGGAAGCGTTCGCCAAGCGTGCGCTTGTTGAACTCGGATGCGCCGAACCGGTCAATTGCTTCAAGCCAGTGACGCGGCAGGTCGTTGGGGGCTTTGGCCTGACCGATTTCGTCTTCGCATGGTTTGCCCGGATCAATCTTGTTTTCGATCCCGTCAAGGGCGGCACCAAGGGTGACGGCTGCCACCAGATACGGGTTGGCGTCCACACCGGCGATGCGGTGTTCGAAATGCCGGGTTTTGCCCGGTGTGCCCGGTACGCGGAGCGCCACGGTGCGGTTTTCAACGCCCCAGTCATCCGATGCCGGTGAATACATGGCCGAGGCAAATCGGCGCCATGAATTCATGAACGGGGCGAGGAGCAGCATGGTCTCGCCAATGGTTCCGCGAATGCCACCAATGGCATTGAGCATCAGCGGGCTGAGCGATCCGTCCGCCTGATCGGCAAACAGGTTGTTGCCGTCCGGATCGGCCAGCGACAGGTGCAAATGCATGCCTGACCCGGCTTCGTTGCCAAACGGTTTGGGCATGAATACCGCTTCCATGCCGAAACGACGCGCACAGGTGCGGATAAGGCGTTTGGCAATGATGACGTCATCGGCTGCACGCATCAGATCGCGATAGCGAATGGTCATTTCATACTGGCCCGGACCATATTCGGAAATCAGGGTTTCCAGCGTAAGGTCAAGATGCTTTGCGCCTTCATAGACCGCATCAAACAGCGGTGACATTTCGTCAATCTCGTCAACCGACATGGTATTGCGAAGCGACGATCCGCGTTTGGTCATGGCATAGGATGCCGGGTGATAAAGGCCCGATGCATCGGGCGAGCGATCCACCAGATAAAATTCAAGTTCGAACGCCCCCATCGGGCGAAAGCCGAGTTTCCCGGCCCGCTTGACCTGTGCGGAAAACACATTGCGCGGGTCGACATCATGGGGCGTGCCATCTTCTTCATACATGGCAATCAACAATTGCCCGCGACCGGTATGGGGCAGATAGCCAAGCGTGCCCGGCACCGGCCAGCACCGGCAATCACCGCCGCCCCCGGTCTGGACCAGACCGCAATCATCAACATCCTCGCCCGTGACGTCCTGCCCGAAAAGGGAGCTGGGCAAGCCACGACCGGATTTATAAATGCCTTCCAACTCGTGCCGACGGATCATCTTGCCGCGCCCGATACCGTGGAAATCGGTCAGGATAATGTCGATGGCTTCGACATCGGGATATTTGGCCAGGAAATCCTGTGCTTCGGAAAGCTGCGATCCGCTGGGGGAGGAGGCATTACTGGTGGTCACGGTCTGGCATCCTGATGGTGGATTACGGGCGGTGGCCGATTATGGCCAGGTTGTCGGGCGGGCGGATTATTGCCCTTTGAAACGCCGGAAGAAATAGCGGTCCTGCGGCACACCTTCAGGCAGCGGTTCGGCAATGGTGCCGGGTACGTCGATCTTCTGATCGGAGGCGACAATCGCCCCGATCATCAAGGCCGGAGGCAGGGTCTTGCCGATAAAGGCCGCGATTTTGGCATTAAGGGCCTCGTCCCCGGTGCCGACATCGGAATGGACAAGGGCAACCTTGCCTTTGAACTGTTCGACCGCCCTGGGCAGGGTTTCGAAAATATCGCCAAGGAACAGATGATCGTCATCGGGGATGCATTTCGGATGGGCGGCGATCTGACGATCAAATACAAAGATTTCCCGATCCGGCATGATTTCGCGCAAATGGTCGAATGTCCGGCCATTGCCCAGACCGACTTCCAGTACGATGCCGTCCTGATCCTTGATCATTTCTGCGGCGGCATTCAGGCAGTCGCGTTGGGCTTGCAGGCGGCGGATAACGCTGTTCAGACGGGACATAACGGGTGAGGCTCCGGGTTTTGGGAAATCGGGTCGTTATTGTTTGGGCATTTGCGGCCCCGCCCATCATGCCATGGGCGGGGCCGATAAAAAGATCAACCTTCGAACTTGGTCGCGTCAAAGGCCGGGACACGCGCCCGGAAGGCATCAAGCCAGGCCACAAGCGCAGGATAGCTCGCGCGCCATTTGCCCTCAAAGCGCAAATCAAGATAGCCGAGTGCACAGGCAATCGCGACATGCCCGATCGTAAGATCGCCTTCAAGCGATGGCGGGGTCTGGGAAAGTTGATCAAGCGATCGTTTGACCTTGTCTGCCTGATAGGACAGCCAGTCATCATGGCGCTTGTCTTCGGGGCGCATGCGGTTTTCATAAACCTGAAGGATCGCGGCATCGACAATGCCATCGCCAAGCGCCTGAAGCGTTAATGCTTCCCACCGGGCGTCGCTTTCGGTCGGATGCAGGGTGATGCCATCGACCTGCGCATCAAGATATTCGCAAATCACGCGGCTATCAAAAATCTTGCGACCGTCATCCAGAATCAGGATCGGGATTTTGCCCAGCGGGTTCTGCTGGCGCAATGTGTCTTGCGGATCATTGGTGTTGGACATCTCGACGGTCAAACGGTCATAGATGCCAAGAATCTTGGCAACCATTTTGACTTTCCGGCCAAACGGCGACGGGCCACTGGAGCGCAGAATCATGATTTCCCTCCGGTCGAATCAATTGTTTGCGGGCAGTGTAAGGGGGAACTGCAAGCCGGAGGAAACGAAATTTTGCAAAATGCGCGCTAAGGCCAAAGCAGAGCTCAGCTTTGTGCGGACTGATCGGCATGCTGACGGTCGGTCTTGCCATCGCCAAGTCCCGAAAGATGCAGTTCGCGCGCCAGCCTTACCGCCGGGCGTGCCGCGAAAAGGACCGAGCCGATGATAAACAGCCACGTCCCGACATGCATCGTGGCCTTATCAAGAAACAGCACACTGCCGATGATGAACAACACCGCAGCAAGCAGATCGACTGTCGAATAGGCAATCTCATAGGCGCTATAGACCTGGCGGTGCTTCGGGCTGGCGTCAAAACGGCGTGAGCGAAACAGTTTCATGGCGGTCTCCCGTTGGGTGAATGATACAGTGCCAACGCGTGGAAACCCGGATCGTTTCCGCCAAATTTCCGGAATGATGGTTTATCGCCGCCGTGCCCGGGGATGGGTGCCGTTATAGACCGCCATCAACTGTTCGGTATCGACCGCGGTATAGCGCTGGGTGGTCGAAAGCGACGCATGGCCGAGCAAATCCTGAATGGTGCGCAAATCCCCGCCACCGGCCAAAAGATGGGTAGCAAAGGAATGGCGCAACGCATGCGGGGTCGCCGTATCAGGCAGGTTCAAAAGTTCGCGGACCTTGCGCATTTCACGTTGGGCGACCTGTGCGACCAGCCGTTTGCCGCGTGCGCCGACAAAAAGCGGTTCATCACCGTCCGGGGCAAACGGGCAGGCGCGGATATAATCATCGATGGCATCGCGCACAATCTGTAAGACCGGGACAAGGCGCTGTTTATTGCCTTTGCCGGTGATCACCATCGAATCCCCGGTCGGGCGTTGATTGGCATTCAGGTCCAGTGCTTCGGAAATACGTAACCCGCAGCCATAAAGCAGGGTGAATAATGCCAGATTGCGTTTGCCAAGCCATGGCTCATCCTGCCAGGCATCGGCATTTTCAAGCACCGCCATCGCATCATCGGGTGTCAGCGGTTTGGGTGTGGATTGCGGAAGGCGCGGGTTGCGGATGGATTGCACGGCGGCATTTTGCCCGCGCCCTGACCGTTCCAGGAAACGGTAAAAATTGCGCAGCGATGACAGCGCACGCGCCGTTGATGTTTTGGCCATGCCATCCATGCTGCGCCGGGCCAGCCAGCTTCGAAAATCGCGCGGGTTCAGACGCAGCAAATCTTTCAGATCAGGGACCGCACCAAGATGGTCGGTGACAAACCCCAAAAAGGCATAAAGATCGGCCTGATAGTTTTCGGTGGTGTGATCGGATGCGCGTTTTTCATCGCAAAGCCACCCCCGCCAGTCGGCAATGGCTTCGCGCAGGTCGTCGGGCAGTTTAAGGGCGATCAGACCGTTTGGGTCAGCCATCTGCGTACCCCGAACTCGATCACGGATGCCAGGAACATGATCAGATCATTGGCCTGGGCCGGGCTGAAATATCCCGGTTCCTTGACGCCAAAGGCAACGATACCGACCGGATCGCCATAAAACGGCGCAAGGCGGACGATTGCTGCTGACCGGATTTCCTCGGCCCGCGGACCAAAGATCGCCTCATCCCCGGCATCATCCGGCAACAGCCATACATCCTGTTCTTCGCCAAGAACCTGATCAACAGCACCAACAACGAGGCGCCGGACACGGCCGCCACAGCTTGGTACCGGGGCCTCGTCGCATTCTTCAAAGCACAGCGCAATCGCATCAAGATCAAGCAGTTCGGGCACAAGATCCTGAAGGGCTTCGACAAAGGTTTCAAAACCGCGGGCATTGAGCAATGCCAGAACCGCCCGGTGAATGCGGCTTTGGGTTTCAAGATTGGATTTGGAAATATTGATCAGTTCGCTGGTCGCACCGCGCAGCTTTTCGCGTTCATCGCGCAGGCGCGCCACGACATATTGCTGCATGTCGGCAACGCCATTGCCCAGCTCGCGCACCGGCAATTCAAGACTTTCAAGCAAGTCCGGACGCGTCGTAAAGAAATCTGGATTCTCGGCAAGGTAGTTGACGACATCGTCGGCGCGCAAAGCTGTCTTTTCCATCGGTTCCGGCTTGAAAAATTAGAAATAAAAAACCCGGCTGCCACAATGCGGGCAGCCGGGTTAAATGCATGTTAAAAACCGGCGCACCGCGCGGTTTTTATCTGTCGTGCCGGATACGGGACGACTTAAAGGATCGACTGGCCGGTTTTTTCCCAATCTGCCAGGAAGGTCTCAAGACCCTTGTCGGTCAGCGGGTGTTTGGTCAGCTGGCCAAGAACCTGCGGCGGGATGGTGACAACATCCGCACCAAGGCGTGCCGAGTCGACAACGTGCTGCGGGCCACGGGCCGAAGCAACCAGAACCTCGGTCGTCCAGTTCGGGTAGTTGTTGTAAACTTCACAGATGTCAGCAATCAGCTGCATGCCATCAGACGAAATGTCATCAAGACGGCCAACGAACGGCGACACATAGGTCGCGCCGGCTTTGGCAGCCAGGATCGCCTGACCAACCGAGAAGCAAAGGGTAACGTTGGTCTGGATGCCTTCGTCGGTGAAGGTACGGCAAGCTTTGAGGCCATCAGCCGTCAGCGGCAGCTTGACGACGACATTGTCGGCAATTTTCGCCAGTTTGCGGCCTTCGGCAACCATGGTGTCGTAGTCGGTCGCTGCAACTTCTGCGCTGACCGGGCCGTCGACAACGTCACAAATTTCCTTGATCAGTTCGAGAAACGGTCGGCCTGTTTTTGCTACCAGCGACGGGTTGGTGGTGACACCGTCCACGAGGCCGGACATGGCGAGTTCGCGGATTGCGTCGATGTCAGCGGTATCGATGAAAAACTTCATTGGATTTCCTGTTTAGGACCTGTTGTTCAATGATGCGGTTAGCTGCTAGGGTCAGAGCCATCTGATGACGGGACCAAACCCATGGCTGTGGGACCGTTTACGTCTTTGCCTGACGGCCCGGAACCCGCAAATCAGGTTCGGCGCTACAGGCAATCTCACGGGGTTTATAATATATGAGTGCCGCAAAGGCCACATCTGGAAATCTGTTTGCTGATGATCCGGCCTTTCAGGTAACCGCACAGACGATTTCTGTGCTGCCGCCGCTGCCTTTGGCGGGGCCGTATGATTATCTGGTGCCAGAAGGCATTTCTGTGGCACCCGGCGACTTTGTCGAAATTCCGCTGGGGCGCCAAACCCAGCGCGGTGTCGTCTGGGGACCGGCCAAGGGCGATGTCGAGTCGTCCAAACTGCGCGAAATTTACGGGGTTCTCCCGACCGAACCGATGGCCGATGTAACGCGCCGGTTCGTTGACTGGGTGTCGGCCTATACCATGGCCCCGCAAGGGGCGGTTTTGCGCATGGCAATGAGCGTGCCTGACGCCCTTGAAGCCCCCAAACCGATTTTCAGATTTACGCTCAATGCGGATTTTGATGCGGCGTCGCTGCGTATGACACCGCCGCGCAAACGCGTTCTGGCGTTTCTTGCCGATCATCCCCCCATGGAGCAGGGCGATATCCTGCGCGAAACCGGGGCCGGGGCCAGTGTGGTCAAGGGGCTGGTCGAAGCTGGTGCCGTACAACGCTTGATGGTGACCCCGCCTTCGCCGTTTGAACTGCCGGATCTTGAAATCCCGCGGCCCGATCTTTCGGACGAACAGACAGCGGCGGCAGATGCCCTGTGTGCACAGGTCGAACGTGGCGGGTTTTCCTGTACCCTTCTTGATGGCATCACCGGATCAGGCAAGACCGAGGTTTATTTTGAACCGATCCGTGCCGCCCTTGCCCAAGGCAAGCAGGTGGTGGTCCTGTTGCCCGAAATCGCCCTTTCGGCTCAGTGGTTGCAACGTTTTCGCGACCGGTTCGGTGTGAACCCGGCCCTTTGGCATTCGGAAGTCGGGCAGGCGCGTCGTCGTGATACCTGGCGGGCGGTGGCAGACGGATCGGCAAAACTTGTGGTCGGGGCCAGATCGGCCTTGTTCCTTCCCTATCACGATCTTGGTCTGATTGTGGTTGATGAGGAACATGAACATGCCTTCAAGCAGGAAGACGGCGTGATTTATCACGCGCGCGACATGGCTGTGGCACGGGCCCATCTTGGCAATATTCCGGTGGTGCTGGCATCGGCGACCCCGTCGCTTGAAACTTTGGCCAATGTCGAAGCCGGCCGCTATCAGCGCGTCGAGCTCGGCAGCCGTCACGGGGCGGCGGTTTTGCCCAGTGTCGAAATCATCGATATCCGTTCGGACAAACCCGAACGCAATCGCTGGATTACGCCGACGCTGAAAAAGCGGCTGGTCGAAACCTTTGCCAGCGGGGAACAGGCGATGTTGTTCCTGAACAGGCGCGGTTATGCGCCGCTGACGCTGTGCCGGGCCTGCGGGCATCGGTTCCAGTGCCCGAACTGTACGGCATGGCTGGTTGAACATCGTGCCTGGGGAAAGCTGCAATGCCATCATTGCGGTTATCAGGCCAAGGCTCCGGATACCTGCCCGGAATGTGGGGCCGAGGGCAAATTGGCCCCATGCGGTCCGGGGGTGGAACGCCTGTTTGAAGAAGCGGTCGAAACCTTTCCCGATATCCGGGTCGAGGTCGCGACATCCGATAACATCATGGGGCCAAAGGCCGCCGCCGAACTGGTCAAACGGGTTCATAACCATGAAGTCGATCTTTTGATCGGGACCCAGATCCTTGCCAAAGGGTATCACTTTCCGATGCTGACCCTGGTCGGGGTTGTCGATGCCGATCTTGGTCTGGCGGGCGGGGATTTGCGCGCGGCTGAGCGCAGTTATCAATTGCTGACCCAGGTCGCCGGGCGTGCCGGGCGTGGTGATCGACCGGGCACGGTCATTTTGCAAACAGCCGATCCGGCCAACCGGGTGATCAAGGCGATTGCTGCTGGTGATCGCGATGCCTTTAACGAGGTCGAGCTGTCCCAGCGCATGACTCATGGCATGCCCCCGCATGGGCGACTTGCCGCCCTTATCATCAGCGGCAAAAAGGAAAACGAAGTCGACGAAGCCGCTTGGCGGATCGGCCGGGCAGCGCCGCGTGGGGATGGCCTGATGATTTTGGGGCCGGCACCAGCACCGCTATCGCTGTTGCGCGGGCGCTATCGCCGTCGTTTCCTGATCCGTGCGGATAAAGGGGTGAAGATGCAGGCGCTTATTCATGACTGGCTATCAAAGGTCAAAACACCGGGCAGTGTCCGCGTGCAGGTCGATATTGACCCGTATAGCTTCATGTAAAAATGATTGGATGCGGCTTATTGGGAATATTGTGACTGCCACCAATCCAGCCCATCCGGGCCAAGGTAGCGTTCAAAAATTGCCAGCAGCCGCCCGTCATCGCGCATTTCACGGATGATTTCGTCATAGCGGGCCAGGAAAACCTGTTTGTCAGGGTAATCCGATGCCTTGGAAAACGGATTGTAATAAGCCGCCCGGCGCAGCGGAGGATACAAAAAGGCAATCTTGCTGCGTTCGCCGCTTTGGATGGTTTCAAAAACAGTGCTCAAATAATTGACCGGTACGGCGTCAAACCGTTCCTGCAACAGCATCGGAATCAAAAGATCGTTGCGGGCAACCGTTTCGATATCCAGTCCGGATTCCCAGAATGCCTGTGTATAGGAATAGCCGGCAGCAGCCCCGATCCGGACATTGGACAGATCGGAAAAATCGGAAAACCGGATATGGTTGCTGTCTTCCTTGCGAATGGCAAAACGCCAGTCAAGCAGCAGGTGGGCTTCTTCCGGATAGGTCAGAAAGCGTTCGCGTTCGTCATTCAGCGACAGGGTCAGCACAATATCGGATTGTCCCTGTTCGGCATTATGAAGCAACCGCCGACCGGTATCGACAAAGCGGAATGTGTAATCCGTGATCCCCATTTCGCGCAGAACTTCGGTCATGATATCGACATCGATGCCAAGCGCCTTGTCATTGGACCACCATTTAAGGGGCGGTTCGCTCAGACATTCGATAATCAGTGTCCGTGCCTGGGCGGTGCTGTATGAAAACACCAAGACACACAGGGTCAGGCAAACAGCTGCCATCCGGAAGATGGCATTTGTTTCATGGCGTGTGTCGATCGGTTTTCTCATTTCTGTCGTCCGTTGTGGGCGGCTGGAACCGGTGCAACTTGATATAGACAGAGATTTAAAGTGAAAAAGCATTGCGAAAACAATAATGCACGGACCGAAAGCCAACAATCAATCTGTGCATGGGCGGAAGAAACCTTTGGTCCGGTGACCGATCCGAAAGCACTTTGGGATCGGGCCATGCTCGAAATGCATGAACTTGGTGATGCCATTGATCAGCGTGATCTGTCCGAAATCGGCAAAGAGGCCGCCGACGTGATGATATTGCTATATCGGCTGATGGATCAGTTCGGTCTGGAACTCGGCGCGCAATGCGACGCCAAGATGGCCATCAACCGATCGCGAAACTGGCAGTCAAAAGGCGACGGTACCGGTTCTCATATCTGATGCCGGACATTCCGGTGCCCAGACGTGATGTCCTAGGCACGCCTGTCTTTATATAAGTGCGGGATGCCCGGGCTTAATGTCCGCACCTGATGACCACACTTAATGCCCACACCTAATTTAAGTGCAGGATATCGGGGCGAAGTTTATCGGCTCATGGCCGTGCACCGGGTATATCTGGTGTGAACTCGGTTACACTTTTGCCGGGCTTTGATCTGTTTTGTGCAGGTCGGCCAAAAAGAATGTTCGTCCAAATCGGGGGATTCGTCGCGAAAATAGCGTGATCGAATACCCAAAGTGCCGTTTGGTTGATAAGGGCACGTTATAAAATAGTCGTACATCCCCCGCAAAAACGGGTGTTTTCGCAGTGTTTCGGGCCTTCTTTGCCAAAGAATGAAAAAGAGCGTCCAAATGCGCTTGCGCGGGGGTTGCCCACGCCATGGACATGTGATACCAAACGCTCGCTTCCCGGAAGGAGACCCTTTCGGGAGACCATTTTTTTATACGTATCCGAGTCGTTCTCATAACCAGAATTGAGGGCTTTCACCGGTGTCCCAAAATACTGCCGCGACCGGGCTCCAAGGGCGCTATGCCACTGCACTTTTTGACTTGGCCAATTCGGCCAAGCAGCTTGATGTTGTGAAAGGCGATCTTGAATTGCTCGACCAGGCCATCGCAAACAGCGATGACCTCCGGAATGTACTCCGCAGTCCCGTGATTTCCCGGGACGTGCAGGCCAAGGCGATGGCGGCTCTTCTGGACAAGCTTGGCGTTTCCGAGTTGACCAAGAAGACCGTAGGACTTCTGTCTCAGAAGCGTCGTCTGTTTGCCCTGCCGGGTGTTATCGATTCCTACCTTTCCATGCTCTCAGCTCACAATGGCGAAGTAACCGCACAGGTCACCTCGGCATCTGAGTTGAAAAAAGAGCAAATCGAAGCCGTTACCGGCGCTCTCAAAGAAGTTGTCGGCGCCACTGTCAAAGTGGACCTTAAAGTTGATCCGGCGGTTCTTGGCGGTCTTGTCGTCAAGGTCGGTTCCCGGGTTTTTGATGCCTCGCTTCGTACCAAACTGCAGAAGCTCGAGCTCGCTATGAAAGGGGTTGCGTGATGGAAATCCGCGCCGCGGAAATCTCCGCTATTCTCAAGGATCAGATTGCCAATTTTGGCGCTGAAGCCGAAGTTGCCGAAGTCGGTCAGGTTCTGTCCGTCGGTGATGGTATTGCCCGTGTTTACGGTCTGGACAATGTTCAGGCTGGTGAACTCGTTGACTTCCCGGGTGGCATTAAGGGCATGGCCCTTAACCTCGAAGAAGACAACGTTGGTGTCGTGATCTTCGGTTCTGACCGTTCGATCAAGGAAGGTGACCAGGTTAAACGTACTGGCGCCATCGTTGACGTTCCGGTTGGTAAAGAACTTCTCGGCCGCGTCGTTGACGCGCTGGGTAACCCGATCGACGGTAAGGGCGATCTGGGAACCAAAGAACGTCGCCTTGCCGACGTCAAAGCACCGGGCATCATCCCGCGTAAATCGGTTCACGAGCCGGTACAGACCGGTATCAAGTCGATTGACTCCCTGATCCCGATCGGCCGTGGCCAGCGCGAGCTGATCATTGGTGACCGTCAGACCGGTAAAACCGCCATCATCGTTGACACCATTCTGAACCAGAAGCCGGTGAACGATGCAGCGAAATCCGACAGCGACAAGATGTTCTCCATCTATGTTGCCGTTGGTCAGAAACGTTCGACCGTTGCACAGGTTGTCAAGGTCCTCGAAGAGCGCGGCGCAATGGAAAACACCATTGTCGTTGCAGCTACCGCGTCCGACCCGGCGCCGATGCAGTTCCTGGCGCCGTTCGTTGCTTGCGCAATGGGCGAGTACTTCCGTGACAACGGCATGCATGCAACCATCTTCTATGATGATCTGTCCAAGCAGGCAGTTGCATATCGTCAGATGTCCCTTCTGCTTCGCCGTCCGCCGGGACGTGAAGCATTCCCGGGTGACGTCTTCTATCTGCACTCCCGTCTGCTGGAACGTGCTGCGAAGATGAATGACGAAAACGGCGCTGGCTCGCTGACCGCACTTCCGGTCATTGAAACCCAGGGTAACGACGTTTCGGCGTTTATTCCGACCAACGTGATCTCGATCACCGACGGTCAGATCTTCCTTGAAACCGACCTGTTCTACAAAGGCGTACGCCCGGCTGTGAACGTTGGTCTGTCGGTTTCGCGTGTTGGTTCGTCCGCACAGATCAAAGCGATGAAGCAGGTTGCCGGCTCGATCAAGCTGGAACTCGCTCAGTATCGTGAGATGGAAGCATTCGCACAGTTCGCATCGGATCTTGATCCGGCAACCCAGAAACTTCTGGCTCGTGGCGCACGTCTGACCGAGCTGCTCAAGCAGCCGCAGTACTCGCCGCTCAAGGTCGAAGAGCAGGTCGTCGTGATCTATGCTGGTGTTAAAGGTTATCTCGACGGTATCGCAGTGAACAAAGTTCGCGCTTTCGAAGACCAGTTCCTGTCGGAAATTCGTTCCGCTGGTGCTGATATCCTCGATGCGATCCGCACCGAGAAGGTTCTGTCGGAAGACAGCGAAACCAAGCTTAAAGCGTTCCTCGACAAGTTCGCGAAAACCTTCGCGTAAGACTGAAACTTAGGCGAAGGAGGAAACGCAATGGCTAGTTTGAAGGATCTGCGCTCGCGCATTGCCAGCGTCAAATCGACGAGGAAGATTACCTCGGCGATGAAGATGGTGGCAGCCTCCAAGCTCCGTCGTGCACAGGATGCAGCCGAAGCAGCCCGTCCCTATGCTGAACGCATGGGGACGATGCTGGGTCGTCTTGCAGCCGCCGTCGGTAGCAATGAAGGCGCTCCGAAGCTTCTGGCCGGTTCGGGTAAAGACAATGTGCATCTGCTCGTTGTCTTCACCGCAGACCGTGGCCTTTGCGGTGGTTTCAACGCATCGATCGTCAAAGCTGCCCGTTTGAAAGCCAAGGCCCTGCAGGCCGAAGGCAAAACGGTCAAGCTGATCTGTGTTGGCCGCAAAGGCGCAGATGCGCTCAAGCGTGAATTTGGTGACAGTATTGTCGCCCGGTATACCGGCATCGAAGGCAAGAAGGGCATTGATTTCTCTTCTGCTTCCGAAGTTGGCGATAAAGTTCTGGCGCTGTATGACGAAGGCGAATTCGACGTCTGCACGATCTTCTACAACAAGTTCGTGTCCGCGATTTCGCAGGTGGCAACAGCACAGCAGCTCATCCCGTTTGTCGGTGAAGAAGCTGCTGAGCAGGAAGAAGCTACTGGTTCTTCTGCGGTTTATGATTACGAACCGTCCGAAGAAGCCATTCTGGCTGATTTGCTGCCGCGTAACGTTGGCGTCCAGATTTTCGGTGCAATGCTTGAAAGCAGCGCATCCGAGCACGGCGCGCGTATGTCCGCGATGGATAACGCAACCCGCAATGCCGGCGACATGATCGACCGACTGAGCATCCAGTACAACCGCTCACGTCAGGCTCAGATCACCAATGAACTGATTGAAATCATTTCCGGCGCCGAGGCTTTGTAAGCGGGTCGCAGGAAGTTAACGGATAGCTTTGTCCGAGCAGGAGACAATACCTATGGCGAACAAGAAGGCGGGGAAAATTTCCCAGGTAATGGGCGCCGTCGTCGACGTTAAATTCGACGGCGAACTGCCTCCCATTCTGAACGCGCTGCATGTTGACAACAACGGTCAGCGTCTGGTTCTCGAAGTTGCACAGCACCTTGGTGAAAATGCGGTTCGTACGATCGCAATGGACACCACCGAAGGTCTGAAGCGCGGTCAGGAAGTCATCGATACCGGTGACGCGATCTCGGTTCCGGTTGGTCCGGAAACCCTTGGTCGTATTCTGAACGTGATCGGCGAGCCGGTTGACGAACGTGGTCCGGTTACCGCGACCAAAACCGCACCGATCCACCGTGAAGCACCTGACTTCATCGATCAGGCAACCGACACCGAAATTCTGGTTACCGGCATTAAGGTCATCGACCTTATCGCTCCGTACACCAAAGGTGGTAAAATCGGTCTGTTCGGTGGTGCAGGCGTTGGTAAAACCGTTCTGATCATGGAACTGATCAACAACGTTGCCAAAGGCCACGGCGGCTACTCTGTTTTCGCTGGTGTTGGTGAACGTACCCGTGAAGGTAACGACCTCTATCACGAGATGATGGAATCGGGCGTTATCAATCCGGAAGGCGAATCCAAAGCCGCACTGGTTTATGGCCAGATGAACGAACCCCCGGGAGCACGTGCACGTGTTGCTCTGACCGGTCTGACCCTTGCGGAATACTTCCGTGACGAAGAAGGCCAGGACGTTCTGTTCTTCGTCGATAACATCTTCCGCTTCACCCAGGCTGGTTCGGAAGTGTCGGCACTTCTCGGTCGTATCCCGTCTGCTGTGGGTTATCAGCCGACGCTGGCAACCGACATGGGTGCGCTGCAGGAACGTATTACCTCGACCAAAAAAGGTTCCATTACCTCGGTTCAGGCAATTTACGTCCCGGCCGATGACTTGACTGACCCGGCACCGGCAACCTCGTTTGCTCACCTTGATGCAACCACCACGCTGAACCGTCAGATTGCCGAGCTTGGCATCTATCCGGCAGTTGACCCGCTCGATTCCACCTCGCGTGCACTCGATCCGGGCGTGATTGGCAAGGAACACTACGAGACCGCTCGTGAAGTTCAGCGTGTTCTTCAGACCTACAAAGGTCTTCAGGACATCATCGCCATCCTCGGCATGGACGAGCTTTCGGAAGAAGACAAGCTGATCGTGGCACGTGCCCGTAAGATCCAGCGTTTCCTTTCGCAGCCGTTCCACGTTGCAGAAGTCTTTACCGGTACTCCGGGCGTATTCGTTCAGCTCGAAGACACCATCAAGGCTTTCAAAGCGATCTGCGCTGGTGAATATGACCACATGCCGGAACAGGCATTCTACATGGTCGGCACCATCGAAGAAGCCATCGAAAAAGCCAAGAAGATGGCCGAAGCTGCCTAAGGCAGTTTCGGTCCCCCTCCGGCTAAGGAGCGAGGATTGTCATGACTGATACGACTGTACTGGAACTTGTTTCACCGTCTGCCCTGCTCAAATCAGAGCCGGTCGAGATGGTCGTTGTTCCGGGCACGGACGGGAATTTTGGTGTGCTGCCGAAGCATTCGCCGATGATCTCGACCATTCGTCCGGGTGTCATCGACATCTATGCAGGTGGTAAGGTTTCCGAACGTATCTTCGTCGCCGGTGGTGTCGCAGAGGTTAATCCCGAGCGTTGCACCATTCTGGCAGAAGAAGCGGTTCCGGTTGCCGATCTGAAAGCTGACGAAGCACAGGCACGTCTTGAGCAGGCAACTGCCGACCTCAAGGCAGCCAGCACTGCCCACGACAAGGCAAATGCCGAGCGCGCGCTCGAAATTGCCCGTGCACAGATTGCTGCCCTGACCAACTGATCGTCAGTTGAAATATTCCTGAAAAAGGCCGCCCTTGTGGGCGGCCTTTTTTGTTGGGGTGTCTCGTTCTGATAGATGTCCATCATATGATGGTGACACCATAATTCAGGATGCGCTGCGCATGGCTTTTGGATGGCTTCGCAGCGTCCCTGACCTTGTAATCGGGATATCTCCATACCGAATTTCGCAGCCTTGATGCGCAGATTCACGCCGCAGTCATGCGTGGCATGGACTGGGCCCGCTATCTGCTTTGCTGTGGGGCAGGTGTGGCCCGGTCTGGCTCGGTCCAATCTAGCCTAGCCCAGCCCACGATCAGCAGAGGTACCTGTCTGGTGTGGTCTCTGGTCCTATCCGCGACGCCAGCCCGACTGTGCCCGAAGGGATGTCTGCTGCAAAACCCATCCGCCACCAAACCCGATGAAGCCGATCAGTGCCACGGCTCCTGCCGCAAGGGGCACCATCATTACCGCGGTCTCCGCGACGTCGAATGATCCGATGCGCGATGCTGCCAGCACAGCGACACTTGTCCCGGCCACCGTGCCCAGCACTCCGCTTGCTGCAACCACAATTCCGGTTTCAAGTGCGCCTGTCCGAATGATTTGCCCCGGTCGAATACCAAGGGCACGCAGCATTGCAAGATTGGCCGCGCCATCCTGGCGCAGGGCAATCAACCCGGTCACAATCACCAGCAAGGCCCCGACGGTTGCCAACACGGTCAACAGCAACAGAACGCCGTGCACCCGGTCAAACAGGGTACCAAGGCGATCCATGACATCCGATACCCGGATCATCGGAACGGCGGGAAACTTATCGCCAAGGCGGCGGATCGCGGCGGCGGTATTTCGGGATGGGGATGACGGGGCGAGGTCAATTGTCGTGATCACGCCATGGGAAAATGGCGGGTGCATCGGGGACAATACCATCGGAAAATCAAGGCCAAGGCGCGACCAGTCGATTTTGCGCAGATTGGCGATCTTTACGTCATGCCGCTGACCCAGAATATTGACCGAAATGCTGTCACCGAGCCCAAGACCAAGTGCATGGGCAATATCGGCATCAAGCGACACAAGGTTTGCATTGATGCTATCGCCCGGCCACCAATCACCAGTCACGAGTTCGGCCTTTTGCAATGTTGCGTTTGGGTGACGCGCCCAGGACAGACCCCGGTCACCGCGGATAAACCAGTGATAGCGTCGCGGCACCTGATCAAGGACAACCGGCTTGCCGTTAAGATGCGTTATCCGACCATGCACGAATGGCATTTGTTCGATCGCTTCCACCGATGGCACGGCAAGGGCGGCAGCCCGGAAAGTGGCCTGCTGATCCGGGGGCAGGTCAAAAAACACCAGATCGGGTGTTTCGGTCGGCAAGACGGATCTAAGGTGATGTCCCGCCAGTGCCCCGAACACAATGACCGCAAACAGGCATGTCACTGCCAGACCAAATGACGCGGCAACAGTAACTGTCGGGCTGGTCGGGCGGGCAATATTGCGCAGGGCCAGTCTCAAGGATGGTGATCCCGCGCATCGATGTGCGGCCAATGCTGAAACCTTGCGCACCAAAAATCCGACGCCGATAAATCCCGACAGACACAGCACAAGCACCGCGATCAAAATACCGGAAAACCATCCAGGCCCGATCAGGCGCATTGCAAACCAGATAACGGCGATGGCCGATGTCAGGATTGCTGCGCGCAATAGCCACGCCCCGGAATGTTGCGTGCCTGACCCGCGTGGCGTTTTGTCGGTCTGATGGCGAAACAACAGGGCCGGCTTGACCGCGCATGCCGCGTGTATCGGCCCGATTGACAGCAAAGCCACAAAACAGGCAACAAAGCCCGTAATATCAGTCCATTGATGGACTGAAGGGTTAAGTGTAACACCAAGGTTGCTTGCAAATATCGGGGCGATCGTACCGGCCAAAAGCTGGGTGATAAATGCCGAAACAATCAATGCCACAACCGAAATTCCCCCGACCAACCCGGCGATGGTGATGCCAAGTTGCCCCGGTCTGACCCCGACGGCGCGCATCAGGGCAAACTGGTCCTGCCGCCCGTTCAAATCGGATCGAACGGCATTGGCAATCGCGCTCATTGAAATGGCAAAGATCGCAATGCCGATCAAACTGACAAAGGCTGTGGCGAACTCGCCGATCCGCTCGATACCCGGGATGCCATCGGCTGCATTCACAATGCGCCAGCCACTTTCGGGAAAACGGGCTTCGATATCGGCGATCACCTGACTGTTGGGGCGGGGATCAGCTTGGCTGCGTTTCAGTCGGCTATACCAGTAAACCTGTTTGTCTGAAGATAGCAGGGCGTTCTTTCGATAGTCATCAAGCGATACGATAATGCGCGGTCCCAGTGAAAACAGCCTGAACTGTCGTTCCGGTTCGGCCAGCAACCCTGCGCGAATACGGTATTGCTGATCGCCGAGATGAATGACATCGCCGATCGAAAGTCCGCTTTGATCAAGAAAATCCTGATCAACGATTGCTCCGGGCAGGTTTTTGTTGCCACCGGCATGATCATCATCATCGTTTGCCAGAATGGCGCTGACCGGGCCGGGCGGCGAAAGCTTCACATCCCCGAACAGCGGATATGTCCGGTCAACGGCCTTGAGTTCCGATAAAATTCCGGGTTGATCGGGTTCGGGGTGGATCATGACGCGTTGTTCGGCACTGACACCCACAATGCCGAAAGTTTCAAGAAACCCCAACTCCGCATCTGTTGGCGGTCGGTGAAACAGCCGCAACGAGATATCGCCACCGATTGTTTGTTCGGCCGACTGGCGCAGCGCATCGCGTACTGAATGGGTCATGCTGACCGTCAGTGACAGGGTGGTGATTGCAAACACCAGGGTCGCAAACAGCGCCCATATGTCCGCAGTCGGTCTGCGAAGCTGACAATGGACAAAGCGACCGATGGCTTTGCATGCGGCGTAACGCGAAGAAGATGATGGCAGGCGGGACATGCGCGTCTCGCTGGCAGGTGGGTTACGGCGTCGGGGTTAAAGCCAGCCCCAGCCAGAAGGATTCGATCATTTTCATCAGATCGATGAATTCTGTCACATCGACCGGTTTGCGCAAATAACAGTTTGCCCCGGCAGCATAACAAAGATCCACATCGTGGTCCGCACCCGATGTGGTCAGGACAATGACAGGGATTGATGCCGAATTGGGATCATTGCGGATATCGCGCAGCATTTCGCGACCATCCTTGCGCGGCATATTAAGATCAAGAAGAATCAGGCGCGGGCGCGGCGCATTCCGATAGGGGCCGTCTTGCTGCAGGAACTGCAACGCTGTCGTGGCATCCTTGACGTGATGCAGCTCCACCGGGCGTTTGAATTCCCGAAGAGCTTCGCGCACAAGACGTGCGTCACCCGGATTATCTTCAATCAGCAACAGATTGTTCGTTATGCCATTTGCGTGAGCCGACATTGCACCCATTATCCAATCGGGTGGGTAGTTATCCTATACCCCGTCCCTGTTTCCCGCTCTGCGAATCTCTTGAATTATAAAAAGAAAAGAGAACGATGGTTCCCCAACCATCGACCGCACCCCATATCCTAGAATAGCAATTTGCTAAATTAGCTACCCTTAAGACTGGTTCTCATACTTTGACACGAAAATCAAATCAATAAGGCCTTGTTAAAGTAGAAATCATTATTCTTACGTATGAAATATAATATCTCATAAGTGGTGGTGGAAGGGGAGAAGGGATATTTTTATCACCGCCGTATCCGCCGGGTTTCCGGGCGGATCATGATGGGTGAAAACGGGCGGTATCGCCCGGCTGGCAACGTGTCGGGGAATGGTTGCCAGGTTCATCAACTGCAAACAGTTTTACAGCACCATTCCGCGAATTTCCAGCCTCGATCATCGGAGCACGGGCTGATCGGGATCTAGTTTGCTGTGATCCCGATCTCTTTTGCCAATGCATCAAACCGGGCGACCAGGTCGGGCTGATCGGCAAACACATCCGATGCCTTCTGATAGGCGGCCTGTGCCTTGTCCTGTTTCCCCAGCACCATATAGGCCTGCATCAGCCGTGCCCAGCCTTCCGGATCGTCCGGATTGCTTTCAAGACGATCGGCCAGCCCATCGACCATCGAATTGATCATGTCCTGACGTTCTTCGGGTGTCATTTGCTGGGCGGCGGCAACATCGTCCTGGCTTGGACCATTGGATGGCGCGGCCTTTGCGACATCAAGTCGCCCTTCGATATCAATTCCCTGGGCAAGGGCGGCATCCTTGATCCGGGCAACCACCATCGGCAACCAGGCCGCATCAGCCGGGGCACTGTTGGCAAGCGCGATCCAGCGATCAACAGCCGCGGCAATATTGCCATCCTGTGCATCGGCAAGGCCCAGATAATACTGGATGCGCGGGTCGCCGCTTTGGGTTGTCGCGGCTTCTTTAAGGACACCGCGTGCGGTCGCATTGATCTGGCCATTGTCGCCACGGATCAGGCTTTCGGCATACATGGCAAGATAATCGCCATCGCGATCAGACAGTTTGACGGCCTCAAGAAACGCAGTCTGTGCCTCGACCGGGCGGCCAAGCGCCATCAGGCTGGCGCCAAGCAATTCCCACCCTTTAAGGTTTTCCGGATCGGCAATCAGCTTTTGCGAAAGATCACTGACCGCGCGGTTGAGTGCGGCAAGCCGGTCGCTATTGATCGATTCTGCCTGTTGAATGGCATTGATTTCATCAGCCCGGCTGGCAATCGGGCGGTCGGGCATATCGGGGCTGCCAAGATCAAGATAAAGCCCGAACCCGCCAATCAGAAACAGCACAATCGCAAGGGCGGAATATATCCGAAGCGACGGCTTGCCGATGCGTGATGTCGCACCACTTTCCCGGGCCTTGATGCGCTGATCCGCATTCAGGATACGGCGTTGCACTTCGATACGTGCCGCATTGGCCTGTTCGGTATTCAGGACACCGCGTTCGATATCGCGCTCGATCTCGGCCAGTTGGTCGCGATAAACCGCAAGATCATGGTTCAGTTCGTTATTGCCGTTTTGATCGTCGTCATCAGACGCCGCATCGGCACCCGTTTCACGCTGACGCAGGACCGGCCAAAGGACAAAGCCCGCAACAAGAAGCGTAATGGCGGCAAGAACAATCCAGATGGTCATGAAGGTTTCCTAGCCCTGACGCTTATTCTGCGGGAACGGCTTTGGCCGCTGCCTTGTGGGAACGGGTCGGTGCACCAATCCGGTAACGTCTGTCCGAAAGCGACATCAGCCCGCCAAACACCATGATCAGGCCGCCGGCCCACATCCACGGGATCATCGGTTTGACATAGAACCGCGTGATCCACTTGCCGCTTTCATCCTGATCGCCGATCACGGCATAGATATCGCCGGTAAAGCTTGATTGAATGCCGGCCTCGGTGGTGGGCATGCCCTCGACCGTATAGACACGTTTTTCCGGTGTCAGAATGACCGTGCGTTCACCCGGTGTGGCAATGGTGATGGTTGCTTCACGGGCGACAAAGTTCGGCCCCTGATATTCCCGGATCGCGCTAAGCGTAAAGGTATGATCGGCAATTTGCGCACTTTCCCCGACCGCAAGCGACTGCACGGCTTCTTCGGTCCAGGCTTGAGATCCGGTAATCCCGGCAACCACGATTGCCACCCCGGCATGGGCCAGCATGGTGCCATGGGCCGAACGCGGAAGGTTCTTCATCCGGCGCAGACTGGTGGCGAACGGTTCGCGCAAAAGCTTTATCCGCCCGGCCCATTCAAGGATCGATCCGACAAACAGCCAGGTCGCCAGTCCAAGCCCGAACAGGGCAAAGGCCGGCCCGCCGGCAAGCCACAAGGTGACCAGAATGACCACAACCGTTGCTGCCAGCGCGATCTTGAGCTTGTTGAACACGCCCAAAAGGTCGGCACGTTTCCACGGCATCAGCGGACCCAGTGCCATGGCAATGATGACCGGGGTCATGATCGGCACAAAGGTCGCGTTGAAGAACGGCGCGCCTACTGAAATCTTTTCCCCGGTCACGGTTTCAAGCAACAGCGGATAAAGCGTGCCAAGCAACACCATGGCCGCCGCAATCGAAAGCAGCACATTGTTAAACACAAGTGCGCCTTCGCGTGAAATCGGCTGGAACAGTCCGCCACCCCGAAGGTTGGGCGCACGCCATGCATAAAGGCCAAGCGACCCGCCAACCGTAATAAACAGCAAGAACAGAATAAACACGCCACGCGTCGGATCGGTGGCAAAGGCATGAACCGATGTCAGCGCCCCGGAACGCACCAGAAACGTCCCAAGCAACGAGAACGAAAAGGCCAGGATCGCCAAAAAGATCGTCCAGCTTTTCAGCGCATCACGTTTTTCAACCACAATCGCCGAATGCAACAGCGCCGTACCGGCAAGCCATGGCATGAAGGATGCGTTTTCCACCGGATCCCAGAACCACCAGCCGCCCCAGCCAAGCTCGTAATAGGCCCACCAGGAACCAAGCCCGATACCAGCGGTCAGAAAGACCCATGCCGCAAGCGTCCATGGACGGACCCAGCGCGCCCATGCCGGGTCAACCCGTCCTTCAATCAGGGCGGCGACTGCAAAGGCAAAGGCAACGGAAAACCCGACATAGCCCAGATACAGGAAGGGCGGATGGATGGCGATGCCCGGGTCTTGCAGCAACGGGTTCATGCCCTCACCATCAAGCGGCGGGTTGATCACGCGCTCAAACGGGTTTGAGGTCAGAACGATAAACAGAATGAAGCCAACACCAATCAGCCCCATCACGCCCAGCACGCGGGCCAGAAGCGTTGGCGGAAGATTGCGCCCGAACGCGGCAACCGCACCACCAAACAGGGTCAGGATCATCACCCAAAGCAGCATCGATCCTTCGTGGTTCGCCCACACACCGGTGATCTTGTAGATCATCGGTTTGGAGGTATGGCTGTTGGACAGAACATTGAGAACAGAGAAATCAGACGCCACATATGCATAGGTCAGCGCCAGAAAACTGGCGGCGACCAGTGCAAAACAGGTGATCGCCAGTCGCGGCGCCACCATCAAAAGAACCGGGTCTCTGCGCGATGCGGCCAAAAACGGCAAGGTCGACTGGGCGAGTGCCACAACAAGTGACAATATCAGTGCGTAATGTCCGATCTCTACAATCATTAGGTTCTCTCTTGTGCGCCCGATTGCGAGATATAATCCCTTAAAACAGGCTTGGAAACCTTGCGGAATATCAAATATGCGCTATTTGCTGCACAACGCTGGGCGAAAATATGGCAATAGTCATTACATATTATGCTCAAACAGGCTATAAAACCGCTGTCAGGTGGCAGATTGGGCGGCCAGAGGTCAACAACGTATGAGTCAATGTCCCGTCATTGACATAGCGCAGAAAGAAATGTGGGCACGTCGTGCAACGACGGCCTCCATTGTCATTGCTGCGACCCTGATTATCATCAAGGCTGTTGGCTGGTTCCTGACGGACTCGGTTAGTCTGCTGTCCTCCATGATTGATAGTATGCTTGATGTAGGCACGTCTGTGATCAACTTCATGGCGGTCCGTTCGGCATGGCGCCCGGCCGATCATGATCACCGTTTCGGCCATGGCAAGGCAGAACCCCTTGCCGGGCTGTTTCAGTCGGCCTTCATGATCGGGGCGGCTGTTCTGGTCCTGGCCGAAGCCGCATCAAGGCTCAATGAACCCAAACAGATTTCCTTTGCCTATGAAGGCATCTGGATCATGGCAGTGTCACTTGTCATGACAGTCGGTCTGGTACTGTTGCAGCGCAAGGCAGTGCGAATGTCGGGCTCGGTGGCGGTTGATGCCGATTCCATGCATTACAGCAGCGACATTCTGGCCAATCTTGCCGTGATCATTGCCCTGTTTGCCGGGGTATCCGGATTTGCCTGGGCCGATCCGGCAATCGGCGCACTGGTGGCAAGCTTCCTGCTGTTTTCCGCGATCAAGGTTGGACGCAATTCGGTCAAGGTCCTGATGGATGCGGAACTGCCCGATTCCGACAGCCAGCGCATTATCGAACTGACCATGAAAAACGCATCGGTGATCGGCATTCACCGCCTGCGCACACGGTCATCGGGTGTGCATCGCTTTGCCGAGATCGAACTGATCATGGATGGCGGGATGTTGATGCGCGAAGCGCACACCATCTGCCATCAGGTAATGGACAGCATCCGTTCCGAATATCCCGATCTTGATATCACCATCCATCCCGAACCGCCCGAAGACATCCATCTCGATGAATATAGCGGCTATACCGAAGACCCGGAATTCTGGCACACCGGTCGCGCCAAACGCGCCGGCCAACACGACATCCCGGTTTCCAACGCCGGAAGCGAAGTCGCCGCGATGGGGCGTTAACTGTCAAAAGACTAGGCTTGAATGAAAACGGCTGGAAACATGTTCCCAGCCGTTTTGTTTATGATGATGTTGGGTGTGGCTATCAGTCCCAGCTAAGCGCGCCGCCGTTCTGATATTCGATCACCCGGGTTTCAAAGAAGTTCTTTTCCTTTTTCAGATCCATGGCCTCTGACATCCAGGGGAACGGGTTTTCGACCTCGTTAAATACCGGGGCAAGGCCAAGCTGCCCGCAACGGCGGTTGGCGATGAAATGCATATATTGCTCACACAACTCGGCATTCAGGCCAAGGAAGCCATTGGGCATGGTGTCGCGTCCATAGGCCGCTTCAAGTTCGGCGGCATCACGCAACATCGCACGTATTTCTTCCTGAAATTCCGCTGTCCAAAGATGCGGGTTTTCAGCCTTGATCTGGTTGATGACATCAATCCCGAAATTGAGATGGATGCTCTCGTCACGCAGGATGTACTGATATTGTTCGGCAATACCGACCATCTTGTTGCGCCGGCCAAGTGACAGGATTTGCGCAAATCCTGTATAAAACCACATGCCTTCAAACACGACATAGAACGCCACAAGATCGCGCAGGAAATCCTGATCGCGTTCGGGCGTGCCGGTGGCAAAATTCGGATCATCAAGGTGTTTGGTGTAATGAAGCGCCCATGCCGCCTTGTCGGTGATTGACGGCACTTCGCGGTACATGTTGAAAAGCTCGCCCTCATCCAGACCAAGGCTTTCGACAATATACTGGAATGTATGGGTATGAACCGCTTCCTCGAAGGCCTGTCGTAAAAGATACTGGCGGCATTCCGGGTTGGTCAGGTGGCGATAAATTGCCAGAACGATGTTGTTGGCAACAAGGCTTTCGGATGCGGCAAAGAAACCCAGATTACGTTTCAGCATCCGACGTTCATCATCGGTCAGACCATCGCGCGATTTCCATAATGCAATGTCGGCCTGCATGGAAACCTCGGTCGGCATCCAGTGATTGTTGCAACCCGCAAGGTACTTGTCCCAGGCCCAGCCGTATTTAAGCGGCAGAAGCTGGTTCACATCGGCCCGCGAATTGATCATCGCCTTGTCACTGACCGTGACACGACCGCCGGAACGATCAATCTCGCCAAGTCCGGTGGCATCATTTGTGCCATCACCGGTATCGGGCGAAACCGGGGCGTCGGGTGTGTGGTTGGACGCGATCGGGGCGTCGTTTTCAATCCAGTCAAGCATGGTTCTTCTTCCGGTTTCTGGTTACTGGCAGGCTTCGCAATCAGGGTCGTCAAGGGAACATGCCTTGCCCCAGACGTCCCCGCCGGTAATCTCATCGGATGCGGCGCCCGCATCAATGACGGCGGATGGACGATTGCTGACTGCGGGCGCTGGTGCTGGCGCGGTGACAGGCGAAGGCGATGGGACAGGGTTTGCGGCTTGCGGGGTATTCACCACCGCATTCAGCCGACCATCGGTGCCCTTAAGTGTCGATTTCTCGACATGGGTCGCGGCACTTGATCGCAGGTAATAGGTGGTTTTAAGTCCGCGCAACCACGCCAGACGATAAAGATCATCAAGCTTTTTGCCAGACGGATTGGCGATATAAAGGTTCAGGGATTGCGCCTGATCAAGCCACTTCTGACGACGTGACGCCGCCTCGATCAACCAGGATGAATCAAGTTCAAATGCGGTTGCATAAAGCGCCTTGAGGTCATCGGGAATGCGGTCAATCTGGCCGATGCTGCCATCATAATATTTCAGGTCGGATATCATCACCTCGTCCCAAAGACCGCGTTCTTTCAGATCACGGACAAGGGCGGCATTGACCACCGTGAAATCGCCAGACATGTTCGATTTCACAAACAGGTTGCGATAGGCGGGCTCAATTGACTGGCTGACGCCGCAGATATTGGAAATCGTTGCCGTCGGGGCGATTGCCATCGTGTTGGAATTACGCATGCCGGTGGTTTTGACCCGTTCGCGCAACCCATCCCAGTCCAGACGCTGGCTGCGGTCGACATCAAATTCGGCACGAACCTTGGCAAGCAGTTCAAGCGAGTCAATCGGAAGGATGCCCTTCGACCACAGTGATCCGTCGAAACTCTCATAGCGACCACGCTCGACCGCCAAATCAACCGATGCCGAAATGGCGTGGAAGGAAATGGCTTCCATGCTTTCATCGGCAAATGCGACGGCCTCTGACGAGGCATAGGCGATTTTCAGTTTCTGCAACGCATCCTGAAAACCCATCAATCCAAGACCAACCGGACGATGGCGCAGGTTGGAATAGCGTGCCTCCGGAATGGTATAGAAATTGATATCAATGACGTTATCCAGCATCCGCATTGCGGTTTTGACCGTTTGTGCCAGCTTGTCGTGATCAAGCCCGTCTTCGGTGACATGGGCCAGAAGGTTGATCGAACCAAGGTTACAAACCGCGACCTCGTCTGCCGATGTATTGAGTGTAATTTCCGTGCACAGGTTTGATGAATGCACCACGCCACGATGTTGTTGCGGGGACCGGATATTGCACGGGTCCTTGAAGGTGATCCATGGATGACCGGTTTCAAACAGCATGGTCAACATGCGCCGCCAAAGATCCACCGCGCGCACGGTTTTGAAATTCGTGATTTGGCCGCTATTGGCCTTGGCTTCATATGCCTCATACGCGGTCTTGAATTTCGCACCATAAAGATCATGCAAGTCCGGCGTGTCATCGGGCGAAAACAGGGTCCATGGCGCATCTGCCATCACCCGTTCCATGAACAGGTCCGGCACCCAGTTGGCCGTGTTCATATCATGCGTCCTGCGGCGGTCATCGCCCGTGTTCTTGCGCAGATCAAGGAACTCTTCGATATCGATGTGCCATGTTTCGAGATAGGCACAAACAGCCCCCTTGCGCTTGCCACCCTGATTAACCGCAATGGCGGTGTCATTGGCGACTTTCAGAAACGGAACCACGCCCTGGCTTTGACCATTGGTGCCCTTGATATGCGCGCCAAGACCACGCACTGGGGTCCAGTCATTGCCAAGACCGCCGGAATATTTCGCCAAAAGCGCGTTGTCCTTGACCGATTTGAAAATGCCATCAAGGTCATCGGGCACGGTGGTCAGGAAGCAGGATGACAATTGCGGGCGGCATGTCCCGGCATTGAACAGGGTCGGGGTCGATGCCATGAAGACAAAGGTGGAAAGCTGATCATAAAATTCGATTGCCTTGGCTTCGCGGTCGATCTCACGGATGGCAAGACCCATGGCAACCCGCATGAAAAAGGCCTGTGGCAGTTCAAACCGCGACCCTTTGACATGCAGGAAGTAACGGTCATAAAGTGTCTGAAGTCCCAGATACTGGAAGTTCAGATCGCGTTCCGGTTTGATCGCAGCGGCAATCTTTTTCAGGTCAAACTTTGACAATTCCGGATCAATCAGACCGGCCTTGATGCCAGCCGTGATCGCGGCGGGGAAATAGGTCGCGTATCGTACGCCCATCTCGGCCTGGGTGGCTTGTTCGGGCTGGTCGAAGACAAAGCTCAGGGCTTCTGTCCGAAGCTTGTCAAGTAACAAGCGTGCGCTGACAAAGGCGTAATTCGGTTCGCGCTCTACCAGTGTTCGGGCTGCCATGATTGGGGCAAGTGCCAATTCCCCGGTGGTGACACCGTCATAAAGGTTCTTTCTGGTTTCTTCCATGATCGGTGCTGTGCTGACGCCATCAAGGTCGCCACAGGCCTCAGCAATCACGGTCGCCAACCGGTCAATATCAAGCAACCTTTTGCTGCCGTCGGGCAGGGTGACATGAAGTTCGGGCTGCCCGGCCTTTTTGCTTTTCTTGCGTGCATCAAGCTTGGCGCGTTCGCGCGCACGGTCTTCACGATACAGGACATAGGCGCGCGCAACCTTGTGATGTTCGCTGCGCATCAGGGCCAGCTCGACCTGATCCTGTATATCTTCGATCTGAAGGGTATGGCTCGGCGCGGCCCGCTTTAACAAGGTCGTGGTAACCTGATCGGCCAATCCATCGACAATGTCATGTACCCGATGTGATCCCGACGCGGTTTCGCCCTCGGCGGCAAGAAATGCCTTGGTCAGGGCTGTTTTGATTTTGGTTGCATCAAAGGCCGTAACCGATCCGTTGCGACGGATCACCTGATAGATGGTTTGTGAATTTGATGAAGGATCGGAAACGGCTGGCCGTTCCAACTCGACTGTTTCTGACATCGTAAGCCCCAATCATATGGGGGCAAAGGCCAAACGGAGGTATGCAGGGATGATTGGCGGTCTGCCAGTCAGATCACAAGCACTCCACCGGGACACCCCGCCCGTGAATGTTTACGTTCGCTCACGGCAGGTCTCCTGGCTTGCGGATCGATGCTTCATCCGGCCTTCCCGAAATGCCAAGCATTTCAGTGACCATGGTTGGATTAAAGCTAGCCGCTTACAGTTGCGGGGGCAGCTTCGGCATTGTCGTGCATATGCAAAACGCACCGAATTCCCTCTTAGCCTTCAAACCGATATGGTTCGGTAAGAAGGACCGTGATGTCTATATATTGGGTTCGGATTGAAAATTTCGTCAATATATATGTTTTCTTGACAGGTTTTACCGATCCCGGTGATCGGGCGCGAAGCCAAGAATTATCAGTCTATATAAGCAGATCCAAAAAAAAAGTGACGGGCCCTTTCGGGGCCCGTCCTTTTTTCTTCTTTGGTTTGCTGTGTCGGAACTTGATGACCGAAATCAGAGAACCGTAAGCATGCTTGCAACCAGCGGATGGCGAACAATGTCCTTGTCGCGCAGCTGGACACAGGCGACATCTTCGACATTTTCAAGTCGTTCGGACATTTCCGAAAGACCCGACATTTCCGGCAGAAGGTCGGTCTGATCCGGGTCGCCGGTCAGGATCATGGTAGAATTCCAGCCCAGACGGGTCACCAGCATCTTGAGCTGCCCGTATGTGCAGTTCTGGGCTTCGTCGATGACGACGAAGGCATTGTTCAGGGTACGGCCACGCATATAGCCGATCGGGGCAATCTCAATCGTGCCGTCCGAAAGGTATGTGCGCAGGCGCTTGGTGCCAAGGCGATCATTAAGCGCGTCATAAAGCGGGCGAAGATACGGGGCCATCTTGGCTTCGACATCGCCGGGCAGGAAGCCGATATTTTCCCCGGCTTCAACAGCCGGGCGGGCCAGAACGATACGACCGATATCACCCTTATCAAGGGCTTCGACCGCCTTGGAAACCGCGATATAGGTTTTACCGGTGCCTGCCGGGCCAAGGGCAAGGACCAGGTTGAAGGCATCAATGGCCTCCATCAATGCGGCCTGGTTTTCACTTTTCGGGCGGATGTTGCGGCGGTAGCTTTGATCGCGTTGTCCTTTCTGTTCTGCGGCTTCCCCCTGAAGCGGGTGCCAGTCAGCGTTCTTTTCATCAAACAGTTCATGGACATTGTTGTCGGACTGTTGCGGACGGTTACGACGGCGTGCTGCGCGCTTACCCATGACGATCACCTCATCAAATGTGCCAAAAAAGCAAAACGCGCCATTCCGTCATGGAAAGGCGCGCATTCAATTTTCATCTTGCGATGGAAGTGGCGGTAGGAGTTTCCGCCGGTCACAACATGTTGCATGTGCGATCCGGGGGGCGAAAATTCTCGTTGTAAGACGCTTTTTCGCGGCACTCGGGAACCCCTCCTGCGGTCCAGTGATTGACCGTTGATTGGAATCGTACCCCTATATGCAGTGTCTTGTCACGGTTTTTTGCACGATGAAATTTTCGTGAATCCGGATTGTGAGTCTTTTCAGTCATTTATGCCGCATCTGCGAAAGAACTTTTTTATTCAACTCTGCGGTGTGATGGCGCTTCTTGCCGGAAGGGCGGCACTGATGATCCAGCTGATGGTCAAAAACGCGATCGACGTCACAAGGCATCCGACCAGCCCGCCATAGGAATAGGCAATACCCGACAGAATGGTCCCGCAAAGCCGCCCGATGGCATTGGACATGTAATAAAACCCGACATTCATCGCGACCTTGTCGCCATCGGCATAGGCGAGGATCAAATAGGAATGCAGCGACGAGTTCACGGCAAAGACAATCCCGAACACCAAAAGTCCGCCCAGAACTGCAAGTTGTGGCGCAATCCCCTGTGTGACGGCTGCGGCAATGGCAGTGGTCACCGCGATCAGGACTGCGATCCAGAACCGGGCGGTGCGGCCATCGGGTTCGTGTGATCCGGCCCGCAGCATTTTGGGGGCGAAGGCCTGAATGAAGCCGTATCCGATCACCCAAAGCGCCATATAGGTGCCAACCTCGATATGGTTCCAGCCCAGTTCGGCGGCCAAAAACACCGGCAGGCCGACCACAAACCAGATATCACGCGACCCGAACAGGAAAAGCCGTGCCGCCGACAGGACATTGATCTTGCGGTCACGCGAAAAGACGTCACGGAATTTGGGTTTGATCTTTTCAGATGGTCCGGACATCGCATTGCCCAGTGACAGTGCAACCGCGATCAGCGTGATGGCAAGACCGACCGCCATGGCAAGCAACGCCCCGGAAAATCCAAGCCAGGACAAAAGCGCACCGCCCATGAAAAAGCCGACCCCTTTAAGGGCGTTTTTCGATCCGGTCAAAAGGGCAACCCATTTGAAAAGCGCACCCCCGGCATCGGCAGGCACCAGAACCTTGATTGCCGATTTGCTCGACATCTTGGTCAGATCCTTGGCAACCCCCGATGCGGCCTGAAGTCCCATGACATAGATAACCGAAATGGCCGGTGCCCAATCGGCCTGTGTTTGCGAAAGCGCAGCAAGCGATGCGATCTGAAGGATCAATCCGCTATAAAGGGTAAAGCGCAGCCCGCGTGTTTGTGCCAGCCATCCGCCAACCAGATTGGTTACAATCCCCGCCACCTCATAAAGGATGAACAGAAGGGCTATTTCAAATGCCGAATAGCCAAGGGCATGGAAATGCAACAGCACCAGCATCCGCAACGCCCCGTCAGTCAGGGTGAAGCCCCAATAGGCCCCGGTCACAAGTGCATAATTGCGAATGGCAGATGACATGATCGGCATTCCTAAAGCGATTGCGCGACTTTGGCAGCCAGATCCGCCATACGACAGACATAGCCCCATTCATTGTCATACCAGGCCAGTATTTTGACCTGTCGCTTGTCGATCACCATGGTCGATCCGGCATCAATGATCGAAGACCGGCTGTCATTAAGGTAATCAACACTGACAAGCGGGCGGTCTTCATAGCCCAGAATACTGGCAAGATAGGTTTCCGATGCCTCGCGCATCAGGCGATTGACCGTTTCAACATCGGTATCGCGCGCCACTTCAAACACGCAATCGGTCAGCGATGCGTTAAGAAGCGGCACACGCACGGCAATCCCGTTCAATTTGCCTGCCAATTCCGGATAAATCATCGTGATCGCGGTGGCGGACCCCGTGCTGGTCGGGATCAGGGATTGCAGGCACGACCGCGCCCGGCGCAGGTCATTATGCGGAAGATCGACAATCGTCTGGGTGTTGGTGACATCATGGATGGTGGTGATCGAACCATGCTTGATGCCCAGTTGTTCATGGATGACCTTGACCACCGGGGCCAGACAATTGGTGGTGCAGCTTGCCGCAGTCAAAAGATGATGTGTCGCCGGATCATAAAGATCATCATTGACCCCAAAGACGATATTAAGCGCACCTTCCTTGACCGGGGCTGCGACAATGACCTTTTTTACACCCTGATCAAAATAGGGCTGAAGCGTTTCGGGCGTTTTGAATTTGCCGGTGCATTCCAGAACGATGTCGCACCCCATGCCGATCCAGTCGGTGTCGGCCGGTGTGGCGTTTTCGGAAAACGAAATATTGTGAGTCTGATCAATCACCACCTGATCATTGATGCAATCAACCCGGTTGGACCAGCGGCCATGAACCGAATCAAATTCCAGAAGATGGGCCGCGGTTTTGGCCCCGCCCCGGATTTCATTGATATGAACAAATTCAAGGTTCGGGTGCCCCCAGCCCGCCCGTAAAACCAGCCGCCCCATGCGGCCGAAACCGTTGATGCCGATGCGTATTTTCTTGCTCATCTCGATAACCTGAATGCGTGGATTACTTGTTTTGCGGGGCGGTGTTTGATGCGAACCAGCCACGTGACCGGTTGGCAATGGCAACCAGCGACAACATCACCGGAACTTCGACCAGGACGCCGACCACGGTCGCCAATGCCGCACCCGATGAAAAGCCGAACAGGCCAATGGCGGTGGCGACCGCCAGCTCAAAGAAGTTTGATGCACCGATCATTGCCGATGGGGCGGCAATCCTGTGCTCCACCCCCAGAAACTTGTTGGCGACATAGGCGATGGCAGCAATGAAATAGGTTTGCAAAATGATCGGCACGGCCAGAAGCGCGATGATGATCGGTTGGGAAATGATCTGTTGCCCCTGAAAGGCAAACAGCAAGACCAGTGTTGTCAGTAGTGCGATCATCGAAACCGGTTTGAGCCGGGCATCAAATGCATTGAAATGATCAATGCCGCCCGTCATTACCCGGTTTCGGATCACCTGACCGGCAATCACCGGAATGACGATAAAGGCGACGACCGAAATGGTCAGGGTTTCCCACGGAATGGTAATCGCCGAAATACCAAGCAACAGCGCAACAATCGGGGCAAAGGCGAAAATCATGATGGTGTCGTTAAGGGCCACCTGCGTCAGGGTGAAATTGGCATCCCCCTTGGTCAGGTGCGACCAGACAAACACCATCGCCGTGCACGGAGCCGCCCCCAAAAGGATCAGGCCTGCGACATAGCTTTCAATCTGGGCTTCGGGTAAAAGCGGGCGAAACAGAAACCCGATAAACAGCCAGCCAAGGGCCGCCATGGTGAACGGCTTGATCAGCCAGTTCACACCAAGTGTCACGCCAATGCCGCGCCATTGCCGACCGACTTCGTGCAGGGCGCCAAAATCGACCTTCATCAGCATCGGCACGATCATCAACCAGATCAGAACCGTTACCGGCAAATTGATCTCATAGGCCGTCAGGTTGCCGATCGCCTGAAAAAGGGCCGGAAACAGTTCGCCAAGCACAATGCCGGCCACGATGCTGACCGCAACCCAAACCGTAAGGTAGCGTTCAAACAATCCCATGGCGGCGGTGTCCTTTTTCTGTGTCATGCATCCTCGCGATCTGAAATATGGCCGATCCTGTCGATTTCCTTTTGCAGCGACAGGCGATCAAGCGACGCAAAAGGCAGGCTTGTGAAAATCGAAATCCGGTTGCGCAACATCCGATAGGTATCGGCAAAGGCCAGCCGTTTTTCGGCGTCGCTGCCGGTAACCGCGGCCGGGTCAGGCACACCCCAATGGGCGGTCATCGGGGATCCGGGAAAGATCGGGCAATCTTCATTGGCGGTGGCGTCGCAAACGGTGAAAACGAAATCAAACCTGATTTCGTCCTGCTCGGAATAGACTTCCATCCCCTTTGAGGAAAAGCTGCTGATATCGTGCCCAAGGCTGGTCAGAAGCTCCTGCGCATAGGGGTGAATTTCGCCCCGTGGGTAGGACCCGGCGCTAAAGCCAAAGAAATGATCGTGACCTTCCTTTTTCAGGATGGCTTCGGCCAGGATGCTGCGCGCCGAATTGGCCCGGCACAGGAAAAGCACGTTATAGGTTCCACCAGACATGTGTTTGTCCCCTGAAAGGCAGATTGAATTAACAGCATTCTGTCTTTGGTGCCGTTACCGGTACCAGCCCGCAAAGTTCCGGGCGCCCCTGACAGCAGTCATCGGTCAGAAATCCCAGCAATGCCCGCATGGCGGCGGGAACAATGCGATAAATCATGGATCGGCCATCGCGCGTGGCGGTGATCAGTCCCGCATTGCTCAATGTTGCCAGATGCGATGACATTGTGTTGTGCGGGATGCCGATTTGGCGTGCCAGTTCCCCGGCGGCCATGCCGGTTTCCCCGGTCGCAGCCAGCAAGCGAAAAGCAGCCAGTCTGTGTTCCTGTGCCAATGCGGCCAGGGCGGTAATTGCGTTATTTGTGTCCATATGTCTGGAATTATCGACATATTGATCAATTGGCAAGTGACAATTGCGTGTCATGATCTTGCTTTAAACCCGGGTTCAAAATTTATGTTTTGAAATCAATTCTTTATTCGCAGCGCAAAAATATGTTTAAATAACTAGAAATATAGTTATGATTGCGACATGAAAGAAAAAGACATCGCACCTGCCTTTGCGGCACTGGGTCATGAAGCTCGATTGAAAATCTATCGCCAACTGGTCAAGGCCGGACGCGATGGGTTGAATATCGGTGATATTGGCCGTTTGCTTGGATTGCCGGCATCGACCCTGGCGCATCATCTTGGCACGCTGGTTCAGGCCGGTCTTGTTACCCAGGAAAAACAGGGCCGTGAAACCCGCAACCGGGCGGATTTTGACGTGATGCAAAATATCGTCGGCTTCATTGCCGATGAATGTTGCAGCGGTGTTGATCTTTCACCCTTGTCATCAGGCGGTTCCACAACCGAAACCGATGCCACAAGTAACAAGGATTCCAGGGCCCTTGCATAAGCGGGTCTTTTGTTTGGGATAATATAACTAATTTTCTAGGGATATGGATATGACTGCCCTGACATTGCAACTCCGCCGCATCGGCGTTTCAGCCCGTCATTTTGACCGCGTTCTGTTGGCGGGACTGGCGATTTTGCTGGCGGTCTATCTGTTCGATCCTGCGCAACTGGTGCCAAGCATTGAATTCACCTTTGATGCCTTTATCGGGACCGCGCCCTATTTGTTGCTGTCGATCGCGATTGCTGCCTATGCCACGGCAAGCGGGGCGGATAACCTGATCTCGCGGGCCTTTGCCGGGCATCCGGTGCGCATGGTCTTTACCGCAGCCGCATTCGGGGCCTTGTCACCGTTCTGTTCCTGCGGGGTTATTCCGCTGATTGCCGCCCTGCTGGCCATGGGGGTTCCGCTTGCCCCGGTTATGGCATTCTGGCTGGCATCGCCGGTGATTGATCCGGCGATGTTTGTTTTGACGGCGGGCACCTTGGGAACCGATTTCGCGGTGATCAAAATGATTGCCGCCATCGCGCTTGGTCTGATGGGCGGGTTCGTCACCATGTGGCTGGTGGGGCGCGGGTTCCTGTCTGATCCGCTGCGCGACGGGGTTGGCAATGGCGGATGCGGCGGGGCCAAGGTGCGCGCGCCCAAGGATGTCGTCTGGAAATTCTGGCAGGATGGCGACCGGGTGATCAGGTTCCGCAAATCGGCGCTTTCAAACATGTTCTTCCTTGGCAAATGGATGGCTTTTGCCTTTTTGCTCGAAAGCATGATGGTGGCCTATGTTCCGGCCGAAAGTGTCAGCGGCCTGCTTGGCGGGGATGGTATTGGTCCGATTGCCATTGCCACCCTTGTTGGTGTTCCGGCCTATTTGAACGGTTACGCCGCCCTTCCGGTGATGCAGGGCCTGATTGCGCAGGGCATGCAATCGGGGGCGGCGATGGCGTTTCTGGTCGCGGGCGGCGTGTCATCAATTCCGGCGGCAATTGCGGTGTTTGCCTTGGTGAAAAAGCCCGTCTTTGTCCTGTATCTGGCCTATGCGCTGGTCGGATCGTTCGCAATCGGGGTGATTTCGCAGATTTGGCTGGGCTGATTGCAGCCCTACATGCCCGATATGACGATTTCACGGTGGCATTGGGCGTAAAAATCGCTACATTGCGCGCCAAGAAATTCATATCGGATTAAAGTTGATAACCATGTCGATGATTGACCAGCAGGTATCGCGTCGCCGTACCTTTGCCATCATTGCCCACCCGGATGCGGGTAAAACGACCCTGACCGAAAAGCTGCTTCTTTTCGGGGGTGCCATTCAGATGGCCGGTGCGGTGAAGGCAAAAAAGGAACAGCGCGGCGCACGTTCGGACTTCATGAAGATCGAACAGGACCGCGGTATTTCCGTGTCTTCGGCTGTGATGACCTTCGAGTTTGAAAAGAACATCTTCAACCTGCTTGATACGCCGGGCCACGAAGACTTTTCCGAAGATACCTATCGCGTGCTGACCGCAGTTGATTCCGCCGTCATGGTGATTGACGGGGCCAAGGGTATCGAGGCCCAGACCCGCAAACTGTTTGAGGTCTGCCGTCTGCGTGACGTGCCGATCACGACGTTTGTCAACAAGCTTGACCGTGAATCCCGCGATCCGTTCGAACTGATTGATCAGATCGAACAGGACCTGGCCCTTGATGTTTCGCCGGTAACATGGCCGATCGGGTCGGGCCGTGATTTTCATGGCTGTTACGATGTGGTCAATGATCAGCTTCTGTTCATGGAAAAAGGCGGCAATGTCGTCAAGGAAGCCATCCCGATCAAAGGCCTTGATGATCCCAAGCTTGATGAACTGATCCCGGATTATCTTCTGGAAAAGCTGCGCGAAGAAGTCGAAATGGTGCGCGAAATCTGCCCGCCATTTGATTTGCAAAGCTACCGCGAAGGGCATCTGACCCCGGTCTTCTTCGGGTCGGCAGTCAATAACTTTGGCGTGCGTGAATTGCTGCGCGGCATTGGCGATATCGCCCCGACACCGCGCCCGCAAGAAGCCGCAACCCGTCTGGTCGAAGCAGTCGAACCAAAGGTTGCAGGCTTTGTGTTCAAGGTTCAGGCAAACATTGACCCGAACCACCGCGACCGTATTGCATTCATCCGTCTGTGTTCGGGCCATTTCAAGCGCGGCATGAAGCTTAAACATGTCCGTGCGGGCAAACAGATGGCGGTGCATAACCCGATGCTGTTCTTTGCCAATGAACGTGACATTGCCGAAGAAGCATGGCCGGGCGACATTATCGGTATTCCGAACCACGGCACGCTGCGTATTGGTGATACCCTGACCGAGGGCGAAGACCTTCGCTTCCGTGGTGTTCCGGCCTTTGCCCCGGAATTGCTGCAGAAAGTCCGTCTTGATGACCCGCTTAAGGGCAAGCACCTTCAGCGTGCCCTTGAACAACTTGCCGAAGAAGGCGCATCTCAGGTGTTCAAGCCGATGATGGGGGCGGACTGGATCGTCGGTGTGGTCGGGCAGCTTCAGTTCGAAGTTCTCAAGGAACGCATCGCGGCTGAATATGGCATCAAGGTCCATTTCGAACAGACCCCGGCCTATGCGGCGCGCTGGGTCATGGGCGATGATCCGCTTGAGATCAAGAAGTTCCGCGATTCAAACCAGTCGGCACTGTTTGAAGACCATGACGACACACTGGTCTTTATCGCGCGTAACGCCTGGCACCTTGAAACCACGCAACGCGATTGGCCGAACCTCAAGTTCGAGTCCACCCGCGAACAAAATATGGTTGCTGCCTAGGCATGAACATGCCGGCACAGACACAGCAAAGCAGGATGGCGGCAATCGATGGATTGCGCGCCATCGCTGTTTTGATGGTGGTTGCATTCCATTACCTTGGCCGCTGGCCCAACGATTACACCGCGCTTTCATTCGCGCCGATGTTTGAATTTGGCTGGCTTGGTGTTGATCTTTTCTTTGTCATCAGTGGCTATTGCATTGCCATGACGGCGGAACGGACGGGATCACTTGCAACATTCTGGGGGCGGCGTTTCGGACGGATTTATCCGGCCTATGCCGCGGGCGTGGTTCTGACCTTTGCGCTGGTCAGCTATTTTGGCCTGCCGGGCAAGGAAGTGACGATTGTTCAGGCGCTGGGAAACCTTCTTTTCCTCAATGCCGCCATCATGCCACCAGTCGATGGCGTGTATTGGAGCCTGATCGTCGAGCTTAAATTCTACTTTATCTATGGCTTCCTGCTGTGCATCAGCCGCCGACCGTCGATTATTCTGGGCGGAATGGTTGGCTTGTTTGTGATCGGGCTTGGATTGCGGTTGGTCGGGATTGATCATTTCGACCGGATCATTCGACCGGAACATATCATCCTGTTCCTGATAGGCGCGGCCCTGTTCTTTGCCCATACGCAGAATTCCGGCGCGCAGCAACGTCGTTATTACCTGCTTGCCGTTCTGGCATATCTCGTAAGTTTTACGACCGGGGCCTATGACGCGGTGGTGCCCTATGCTGCTGTGACTCTTTTGGTTGGTATTGTTGTGATTGCCACGCGGCGCTTGCCGATACTGAGTACTTTTTGGCCGGTCGGCCTGATTTCTTATAGTTGGTATCTGCTGCATCAGAATATCGGCCTGGTGATCATTCGTGCCGCGACCAATGCAGGATTTGGCGATGTACTGGCCGTGGCCTGTGCTGTGGCCGGAACGCTTGCTTTGTCGGTGGGGCTGTATTTCGCCTTTGAAAATCGAACCATCCGCAAGGCGGCCAACCAGTTGTTTGAAAAGATATTCGCTATCCTCAAACTCAACCGGCTGGCCAAACAGCCTGCGTAACGGATGGGGTAGCTAGCCGAAGAAATATCGGCCAATACCCACCAGAACCATCCCCACAGCCATTGCCGCAAACAGGTTGCGCGCAAGCGCCATGGTAACGACTGTTGCTGCCGCACCGGCAATGCCGATGGCCCCGGCTGAAAACGCACTGGGCACCCAGACCGAAATCAGAACCGCACCGGGCAGACGTTCGAGCACATGCGCCCAGCGGCCATGTTGCGGCAACCGATCGGCCATCAAAAGCCCGCCCAGACGCATGCCATATGTTACAGCCGCCATGCCAAGGATGGTCAAAACGGCTTCAAGGCTGAAAGTCGTCAGATCAGGGAACTGGGTCATTTGCCGGCCTCCGGGCTGAGGGTCGCTCTGTTGCCGGTATCGCCGGTGTTGACGGTGCCTTCGGGCGCGCCATAGGCATCGCGGCCTTCCACGGCAAATTCGGCCTCAAGACTGTCATCATCCATATCCGGGCGCCATGTCAGGGCCGCGGTGACAACACCGGCCCCCGCGCCGGCCAGGATCGACCAGGTGCCGGGCAGGGTATAATGCCCGATGATCGATCCGATCGCCGCGGCCACCCATGGCAAAAGGTCAACCTTGCCCTTCCACATGCCAATGGTCAGGGCGGCAAAAACCGCGGTAAAGGCGAAATCAAGCGCATAGACTTCCGGGTCGGGAATGCCCCCGCCCAGCAGGTAACCGGCAATATTGCCCGTGGCCCAGACCACACCAAGAAAGATCCCGCCACCCAGCAGAAAGCCCGGATTGGAAAGGTTTGGCTGGGTCATCGTCACCGCCCAGTTTTCATCGGCCACCATATGCATGCCGCAAACCTTGACCCAAAGCGGACGGCCGCGAAATACCGGGCGAAGCGACGCACCAATCAGGATATAGCGCATATTGATCACCGCTGTTGCGATGATGATGGTGGCGGCCGGAATGGTTTCGCGCCACAGATCAACCGATACGAACTGGGCTGATCCGGCAAAGACCGTCAGGCTCATGAATAAAAGTTCGCCCAGCGACAAGCCGCGCTGGGACGCAAGAACGCCAAGTACCGCGCCAAAGATAATGGTGCTGGGCAAAAGTGGCAGACAGGCGATCGCGCCGCGTCTGATGGTATCAGGGTCGAAATGCCCGATTTGGGCAGGTCCGGGGCGTGACATTTCCGACATTTCCTATTGTTTTATGCGCCAGTTCATTTGGGGGCGACTGGCGGTTCCGATTTGCTGGTGGGCGAGGAGCCAAGTCTTACAGGCTCCACTATCGGGCAGATCAGACAGGACGTATTGGACGATATTGCTATTGCCCGATCAGGCGGCGATTTGAAATTCACACCCGCTTTGCGCCAAAGTCTTCGATCAGAAGGTCAAGAAACAGCTCGGCAACCGGATCAAGCTGCTTGTTGGAATCAAAGCTTGCCTGAAACATTGCCTCGACAAAGAACTGATCGGGGCGGATCGGGCGCATCCGTCCGGCATCGACGAACTGTTTGGCATAATGTTCGGGCAAATAGCCCAGAAACGCACCCGACAGAATCAGGCGTGCCTCGGCCTCCATATCCGAAACCGTGGCGTGCGGGCGGGCGATCGCAAAATCCTTAAGGTCGCGGCCAAGCCAGAATTTGCGCCCGACAATCCGGAAACGCCGGATTTCGTCAATATCGATTTCACTGTCGGGCTGATGATAAAGCGGGTGATCCACCCCGCAATAAAACCGGTGCATTTCCGGATAAAGCGAGATGTAGCTTAACCCCAGAACCGTTTTGGGAAAGGCACAGACACCGACCTGAATGGCGCCGGTCACGACTTCGCGCAGCAAATCATTGGGCGGATAGGTCACAACATTCAATGTTACATCCGGGGCCTGTTCGACAAAACGCGCGATGGTTTTTTCAATCTGGCGCGCCCCCGGATCGGTGATGGTGTTGTCGGTCAAACCGATGGTCAATGTGCCATTAAGCTTGTCGCGGAGCGACCGCATCTTGGTTTCATAATGCGATACCGATTTGAACAGGCGGTGGGCTTCTTCGAATACCACCTGACCTTCACGGGTCAGGGAAAAGCCACTGCGCCCGCGTTTGCACAGACTAAATCCAAGCCTTGTTTCAAGGGCGGTGACATAACTTGAAATGGTCGACAGCGACAGATTGAGTTCGCTTTGTGCAGCAGCAAATCCGCCGGCTTCAACGATGGTCAGAAAAATACGCAAAAGCTTGAGATCGGTTTGTTCCATCGCCATTCCGACACATCCCCCGTGACTTACTTTGAAGAATCCCAAAGTAAGTTTCAGCATTACGTGATTTTTTCGGGTCGCGCAATTTGATCTGCTAGGCAAACGACATCGCTGTTCTGGGAAAAGGCGGTGGCAAGAAACAAAAACACAGGCGGGCCAAGACCCGCCAATTATCAGAGGTGGATCACATGGACGACATGAAAAAGGGTATCAGCCGCCGTTCCGTGCTGGCAGGGATTGCTGGCGGTTCTGCGGTTGCGATGGCGGGGATCACAGGTTTTCCGGGCATTCTGAAAGCCCAGGAAAAAAGCCTCAAGATCGGCGCTTACGGCGGGTATTTCAAAGACAGCTTTGACAAGCATATCTTCCCGGAATTCACCAAGGCGACCGGCATTGCCGTCGAATCGATTGCCCAGCCGACGGGCGAAGCATGGCTGGTGCAGCTTGAACAGGCAGCGCGCGCCGGTCAGGCACCTGCCGACGTATCGATGATTTCACAGGTCAGCATGCTGCGCGGTTCGGCGGCTGGCATCTGGGCGAAACTTGATCCGGCCAAAATGCCCAATGTTGCAAATGTCATCCCGGCCTTTATCAACAAATATGATGATGGCAGTGTTTGCGGGGTTGGTGCGGTTACCTGGTACATCACCCTTGTTTCCAACTCTGACGTGATTGGCGAAGCACCGACCAGCTGGGCCGAACTTTGGAAACCCGAACGTGAAGGTCAGCTTGGTCTTCTTGCGCTTGTCACCAACTCCTTCCTGCTGGATGTCACGGCCAAAACCTATTTCGGTGGTCAGGAAATCCTTGATACCGAAGAAGGCATTCTCAAGGTCATGGACAAGCTGGCCGAACTCAAAGACAACGTGCAGCTTTGGTATCGTGACGAGGCCCAGTTCGAACAGGCACTCAAATCGGGTGAAATCCCGATGGGGCAGTATTACCACGATGTTGCCGGTCTTGCGGCGGCCGATGGTTATCCGGTGCGTTCGACCTTCCCCAAAGAAGGCGGCATTAACGATTCCGGCAGCTGGGCGGTTTCCAAGGCTTCTGAAAAGCTCGATCTGGCCCATGTCTTTATCGATTTCATGAGCCAGCCGGAAATCCAGGCATTGCTGTCGCGCAAGGTCGGCACATCCCCGACCATTCCGCGGGCCAAAACCGGCCTGACCGATGCCGAATTCGCATCGGTTTCCTCGGAAATCGAACCGATCATTCCGCGTTATGACATGTATCAGCAGCGCGCCGACTGGCTGTCGCAGAAATGGACCGAACTGATTGTTGGCTAATCGCCAATCAGGGTCCGGCTTTTAACAGCTGATCTTGCAGACAGGCAGCATGCCCGGGGTGCAAATCACCCTGCCGGTCATCGATCATGGCCACGGCATGCTGCCTGGTTGCCTTACCCAATGTCATAAACAGGATGCCCAATGTCTGGTCTGGTCTTTGATTCCATCGAAAAGAAGTTCGGTGACTTTACCGCCGTTCATGAAACCAGCCTTACGATCCCCAACGGGAAATTTGTGTGTCTTCTGGGGCCGTCGGGCTGTGGAAAGACGACCTTGCTGCGGATGATTGCCGGGCTCGAAGATCCGACCCATGGCCGTATCTTGCTTGAAGGAAACGACGTCACGCGCATTCCCACCCATCAGCGTGACTTCGGCATGGTGTTTCAGAACCTGGCGCTTTTCCCGCATCTGACGGTGGGCGAAAATATCGCCTATCCGCTGCGTATTCGCGGCGGATCAAAGGCCGATTGTTTCAAGGCGGTCAAACGTCTTCTCGAACTGGTGCAATTGCCAGATATGGCTGACCGTCCGGTCGCCAAACTGTCCGGCGGACAGCGCCAGCGCGTGGCGATTGCCCGTGCGCTTGCACTTGAACCCAAACTTTTCCTGCTTGATGAACCGCTTTCGGCACTGGATGCCAAATTGCGCGAAAGTATGCAGATCGAACTCAAACAGCTTCAGCAAAAGCTGGGTATTACCACGATTGTCGTGACCCATGACCAGCGCGAAGCCATGACCATGGCCGATCTGGTGGTGGTGATGTCCCAGGGCAAGGTTCATCAGGTTGCCCCGCCGGTCGAAATTTATCGCAAACCCAAGGATGCCTTTGTTGCCGACTTTATCGGCATGACCAACCTGATTACCGGGCGGGTCAACGGGGCGGACCAGATCGCCGTTTCCGGTGGTGTGTTGCTGGCCGATGATGTCCCGGCATCGGGGGATGTGACCATTTCAGTCAGGCCGGAAAATATCCGCCTTGCAAAAGATGACGGGGCAAATGCCCCGGGCATTTTGACAGGAACGGTGTCCTATATCCGTGATCTTGGTGCCAGTATCGAATTCTATCTTGATGTGTCCGGTCAGCAGATTACCGCGATAACCACCCCGTCAGACCGCCCCGACGTTACGGCAGGTGACCGGGTTTCTGTGTCCTTCCCGCGGGAAGCCTGTGTGGTGTTGGGGGACGCATGAAGCTTAAACCGCAAAAATATGCCGATTACGCCACCATCGCATTCCCGGCCGGAATGCTGACGGTTTTCTTTGTGATCCCGTTCGGGATCATGATTGCCGTTTCATTCTTTCAGCGCGTGCAGGGGGCGTTTTACGAACCGGCCTTTGTTTTTGAAAACTATGCACGCTTTCTGACCGGGTTCTTTGGTGGAATTCTGGGCTTTTCGATTGGTTTGGCGGCACTGGTGGCGGTGGTTTCGGTCGTTCTTGCCTTCCCGTTTACCTATATCCTGACCCGCATGAGCCGCCAGGCACAGGTTGTCTGGCTGGTGTTTCTTCTCTCGGTGTTGTCGTTGTCAGAAGTCCTGATCGGCTTTGGCTGGTCGACCTTGCTGTCACGTACGGCCGGGATCACCAATCTTCTGGTGTCGCTGGGGATCATGGACAAACCGATGTCCTTGTCGCCCAGCTTTGGCGCGGTCATGACCGGTATGGTCTATCAGACATTCCCTTATACCGTGCTGGTGCTGTATCCCGCCCTGTCGCGTCTTGACCCGTCCCTGGTCGAAGCCGCCCGGACTCTGGGATCCGGTCCGGTTCGCAGCTTTGCCAATGTTGTGGTGCCAGCCCTTCGCAACAGCATCGTTTCCACCCTGATCATGGTGTTTGTCTTTGCGCTGGGCTGTTATCTGTTGCCGCAATTGCTGGGCAAACCGTCCCACTGGACATTGTCGGTTCTGATCACGGATCAGGCGATCTATCAGTCCAACATGCCCTTTGCAGCGGCAATGGCGGTATTTCTGGTACTGGTCAGTTTGTCGCTTGTCACGATTTCGTTGCTCTATGGCAAAAAGGAGCACGCGGCATGATCAACAAATTTGTCCTGCGTCTGTTTCTTGGATCGCTTGTGCTGTTTCTGTCGGCGCCGCTTGTCGTGGTTGCCGGGGTGTCATTCAACGAAAAGAAATCGCTGTCATTCCCGCCACAGGGTTTCTCGCTGGACTGGTATGCCCAGATTTTCACCGATGACGGGTGGCGTCAGGCCCTGTTTAACAGTGTCGGTGTGGCGATCGGGGCATCCTGTCTTTCGGTGATTGTCGCTTTTCCGCTGGCATGGTTCCTGTGGCGGTTTCATGCGCCCTGGGCGCGGATTGTCCAGGTGCTCGGACTGGCACCGTTTATTTTGCCCCCGGTCATAACCGCGCTTGGATTCCTGAGTTTCTGGACCACGGCCGGGGCCTATGGGCAGCCATGGACGGTGGTGATCAGTCACGGCATTTTCTTTGTCACCTTGCCGTTGGTCACGCTCACACTCGGGTTTGATGCGGTTGATGACAGTCTGGTCGAAGCAGCCGCCACCATGGGCGCAGATGACAAGACCATTCTGCGCACCGTGATCCTGCCTTTGATCCTGCCCTATATCATTTCGGGCATGGCCTTTGCGTTCGTGCTGTCGCTCAATGAATATATCGTTGCCTATATGGCGGTCGGCTTCACGGTCGAGACCCTGCCGATCAAGATCTTCAACTCCCTGCGATATGGCTATACGCCGACCATGGCGTCCGTGACGGTCCTGTTTGTGGCTGTGGCGGTGATTGTGTTCGGCCTGATTGCACGGTTTGGCGATTTGCCACGATTGCTTGGCGCCTGGCGCCATGACGAGGATGGCTGATGCAATTTTTGATCTGCCATATCCCCAACAATAAACGTCCCACCCGACCCTAGGAGGCCACCATCATGAACAGTGAAAAACTCGCAAAACTGCGCGAGAAATATGGCAACGCCAAAGGCGGAGACATGTTCGATCCGCACTTCAAGGAAGTGGCCGAAACCCAGTTTTCCGCAAGCGGCGAACGCAAATGGCCGTTTGCCGGGGTGCCGACTTTCCTTGATGCGCCTTTTGCTCCCGATGCGGCAAAAAACAACTTTGATGGTCTGGATGTTGCCCTTGTCGGGGTGCCGATGGATTTGGGCGTGACGAACCGGGCCGGCGCACGTCTTGGTCCGCGTGCAGTGCGCAACATCGAACGCATTGGCCCGTATGAACATGTGTTGCGCATGGTGCCCGGTGCCCATTGCAATGTTGCCGATATCGGCGATGTGCCGTTCCGCAGCCGCTTCTCGCTTGAAAGCTGTCACGAAGACATCGTCGATTACTTCACCAAAATCGTTGATGCCGGGGTAATCCCGATTGCCATTGGCGGTGATCATTCGATCAGCTATTCGATCCAGCGCGCTGTTGGCAAGGACCGCCCGGTCGGCATGATCCATCTTGATGCCCATTGCGATACCAGCGGCGAATATGAAGGTGCCAAGTTCCATCATGGCGGCCCGTTCCGCCAGTCGGTGATGGATGGGGTTCTTGATCCGGAACGCACCATCCAGATCGGCATTCGCGGCGGGGCGGAATATCTTTGGGAATTTTCCTATGACAGCGGCATGACCGTCATCCATGCCGAAGAAGTCCCGAACATGGGTGTCGATGCGGTGATTGCCAAGGCACGCGAAGTGATTGGCGATGGCCCGGTCTATCTGTCCTTTGATGTTGATTGTCTTGATCCGTCCTTTGCGCCGGGGACAGGAACGCCTGAAATTGGTGGTCTGACCTCGCGCGAGGCACTGGCGATTTTGCGCGGGCTCAAGGGGCTTGATTTTGTTGGTGCCGATATTGTCGAGGTCGCCCCGCAATATGATGCCACCACCAATACCGCCCATGTCGGTGCCCAGGTACTGTTTGAAGAACTGTGTCTGGTGACCGATGCAATCAAACGCCGCAAGGGTGAGGGATAAGTCATGAAAATCGCGGTTTATCAGTCCGGCCAGGACGCAGTCATTGATAAACCGACCCGGATCGCGAGCCTTGCGCGTCGCGCGCGTGAGGCCCGCGATGCCGGTGCTGATCTGATCATCGCCCCCGAGATGTATCTGACCGGCTATAATATCGGGCGCGCCGCCATTCTTGCGGAATCTGAAAAACTGTCGGGTGACAGCCTTACCGCGGTAAGCCGGATGGCACGCGAAACCGGGATTGCCATTGTTGTCGGCTTTGGCGAACTGGGTGATGACGGGCGCAATTACAATGCCTGTGCGCTGTTTGACAAGACCGGCAAACGCCGGTTGCTGCATCGGAAAATCCAGCTGTTTGGCGATCTTGATCGCAGTTGCTTTGCACCGGGTAACAACCTGCCGCTGGTGGTGGACTGGAACGGCATCAAGGTATCGATGCTGATTTGCTATGACGTCGAATTTCCCGAACTGGTGCGCAGCATCGCGCTTAAGGGATGTGATCTTTTGCTGGTGCCAACCGCCCAGATGGCACCCTTTGACCGGGTCGCCGAAATGATGGTGCCGATCCGTGCGATGGAAAGTCAGATGTTTCTGGCCTATGCCAATCGCTGTGATCAGGAAGGCGATCTTGATTATGTCGGCAAAAGCGTTATTTGCAGCCCCTGGTCCGACCTTGCGCGCGCCGGTGGGGAAGATTGCCTGGTCCTTGCCGGTCTTGATTTTGACGCCTTGAAAAAATCGCGCACGGAATTCCCCTATCTCGCCGATCGTCGCCCGGAAAGCTATGCGGGATTGCTCGACGAAAACTGATCGGGGCAGGGATCGCGATCAACCGCGATGGGTGATCATGGCATCTTGAAATGATCTGTAATCAGGCTTGATGATCATGCCTTGCGGTCAAGGCTTGCGATAAAGGCACCCGGACTGACGCCCCACATGGTTTTGAAATGCCGGTTCAGGTGACTTTGATCGGCAAAGCCGGTGGCCGCGGCCGCATCGGCGATTGTGGCGCCGTCAAACAGCATGCGTTTGGCCCGGCGCAGGCGCATGTGATTGAAATAGGCATGGGGCGGAAGTCCGGTTGCCTCGCGAAATATCCGCAACAGATGAAACCGGCTCAGCCCGGTGATGGTTGCCAGATCTTCAAGCGCGATATTTTCATCAAGATGGGCCGCCATATAGTCGATCACGGTCTGCACGCGCTTGTCTTCCGATCCCGGACGATAGACAAAGGGCGGCGCATCCGCATGGCGCAGGGCCAGACGTGCCGCACTGTAAAGAAGCTGGCTGTCGCGTTCGAGCAAGCTTGTCGTGGCCGACAAATCCGGGCGGAACATGCGATGAAGCTGCTGCAATTGCAGATGCAGTTCCCGATCATCGACCACACAATTTCCAAAAAACGGAAGCCCGGTATTGGTCGGGGACAGTTCACGCACCAGATCGCCGAAAATCTCGGGCGCAATGAACATGATCTGATACTGATACCCGTCATCGGATGCCGGGCCGCCATCATGGACCTGCATCGGGTTCATCATCAGAAGTTGTCCGCGCGATGCGACATAATTGGTCCCGCGCGTCATGAACTGTTCCGCCCCGTTCAGGATGGTGCCGAACGCGTAATAGTCATGGCTGTGCTTGGGAAAGGTGAAATTCTTGTAATCGGCTTCGAACAAATCAATGCCGTCAGCTGCCCGCCAGTGACGGGCAATCTCGCGGGGGCGCCGGGCCGCAGTCGGATGCGGTCGCGCGGCATCATTATGCGGCAAACCTGTTCCCATGCGCCAAGTATAGCGCCAAAAAATCCCCCGGCTTGAACAATATTGTCACCGTGACATTTTCGGCCTGGGCCCGTTCTTGCCCTGTCCGGGCTGTCTCGCTGCTGGCTATCGGCTGCTTTTGCCAATCCGCCATCATGTGTCCGGCGATGGCCGGGTAAGGGTTTCACCCATGTTCGCCGCCCCGAATAGCTGCGAGTCGCCGCCGATCCTTGAAAAGTTCCAGAAACAGCGCCTTTGACAAGGTATCGGTCGCCCTCAACAGATGTATAGGGCGATGTTCATATGAACATTTTGATGCGCGATTCGTGTTGTTTTGCACCTGCGAAGTGATCGGAACGGTCAGGAATGGCGCGACAAATGCGGATTTCATCTAAGTGTTACAAAACGAAGCGATGCGCCGTTGTAAGGATCGCGCCAAACGTCCCATTTTCTGTTTGGATCTTACATGTTTCTTGATCGAATTCGCATTGGATCACGCATCTTTGCAGGCTTCTTTGTTCTGGTTGTCCTGCTTGTCGGCCTCAGTGCACTGTCTTCGACATATCTGCTTGGCTTCGGGGCCCATGCCGACCGCATCGCCAAAAGCACAAGCCTTGTTGGTCTTGCCAACGACTACGCCCTGAAACTTGAACGCCTGTCAAACCAGGTTCTTCTGTTTGCCCAAACCGTCGATCCGCTTGATCGCGAAGGCATTGCAACCATCCGCCAGAATGCCGAACAAAGCGGCGCGACCCTGGTCGAAGCCCTGCGGGCATCGGGTGATGTTGCCCGTGCCGACACACTCGAAAGTTTGAGTGCCGATTACATCGCGACCCTTGAACCATTGGTGCTGCGGGCCGAAAATCTGACCGCCGCATCCGACACCATGTTGCTTGGCGCCAATCAGCTGGGCAAATCGGCCGCCAAACTTGAAGAATTCATCGCCAAGCGCGATCCCGAAATCGCCGACAAGTTCGGTGACAAGCTGGGCGAGGCCAATCTGGCCGCCATCGTCAACAGCCTGCAATATTCCATCCTGCGCACGCCGGAATCCCTTGATCAGGCGCGCGCGAACACATCGGCACTGACCGATCTTCAGGATGAAATCAAAAACGCGGTTGGCAAATTGTCCCGCAATGACAAAAAGCTTTTCTCCTATGCCGTGCGTGACAATGACCTTCTCAAACAGGGTGCAAACCAGCTTGAAGGCTCAATCGGCGGGTTCCGCCAGTCGATGGATGATTTTAAATCCGCCGTCCGCGAAGTTCAGACCATCACCCAGAATATCCGTGCCGAAGCCATGGAACATCAGACCATTCTGGTTGATGCGGCCCACGCGCAATCGGAAAAATCCGCACTGACCAACATCATCGTTGCGGCAATCGGTGTTGCGCTGGCCCTGGCGTTGGCGCTTGGCATCGCCATGAGCATCCTGCGCCCGCTCAAACGTGTGAATGGCGACATGACACGCCTGAGCGAAAATGACACCGACATTGATCTGGTCGATATCGACCGTCGTGACGAATTCGGTGCCATGTCGCGTACCGTTGCGATCTTCCGCGAAAATGCGCTCAAGATCGAACAGATGGCCGAAGAACGCATTACCCTGCAACGGATCGAGGAAGAAAAACGTCGCGCATCCCTTGGTGCCATGGCCGAAACCATCGAAGGCGAAACCACCGGTCTGGTCAAATCGGTCAACCATCAGGTCACCCGCATGCGCGAAGCCGTGACCGAAGTTGCCGCGGCCGCCGAACGTGTCACCACCCAGACCCAGAATGCCACCGATGCCGCACAGGACAGCCAGTCGCATTCCAACGCAATTGGCGATGCGGCCATTCGCCTGACCGAAGCCATCGGGTCCATTGCAAACCGCGTCGAACGTCAGCGCGAAATTGCCCAGAATGCGGTTGGCTCCACCGAACAATCGGCCAAGGCGGTCGATGACCTGCGCGAAGTCGCACTCAGCATCGAACAGATTGTCGATCTGATCCGCGGCATTGCTGGTCAAACCAACCTTCTGGCCCTGAACGCCACGATCGAGGCCGCGCGTGCCGGCGAAGCAGGCAAAGGCTTTGCCGTTGTCGCGGCCGAGGTCAAAAACCTTGCCGGTCAGACCGAACGAGCCACCGAACAGATCACCGAACATGTCAACGCCATGGGGGCTGTGACCGACCGGTGTGTTGCATCGATGGAAGATGTCGGCGTGACCGTGCGCTCGATGATGTCGATTTCCGATGAAGTCGCCGGCGACGTCGAACATCAGCGCCGCGAGACCGAGGAAATTACCGGCGCCATCGCACTGGCCGGGGATGCGGTGCGCAATGTCGGTGCTGCCATTGTCGAAGTCTCCAACGACATCGAAGTCACCCGCAAGCTCAGCCTTGATCTTAACCGTCGGGCGGACGAGGTCGAACGCAATGTGACCGAACTGACCGCATCGCTTGATCGTGCTGTGGCCTCGGCCGCAAGCGACGATGATGCATCGGGCAACGATGATCCGGCCCTTGATGACGGTTCTGACATCTGGCAACAGGACAATCTGGTGGCATTTCCGAAATCGGGGATGCTGGGCGCTGCCTGATCACGCCTTTGTTTTCAAACAATTGGCCCGCACGTCACTTTGACTGTGCGGGCCAATTGTATTTTGATGTCACCATGGATCAAAACAGCGACCAAATCGTGCAGAAAGATACAAACTGCGACGTTTCTGATACACTTTTTCTGTGGTTCTGCCCAACCGGTTGCAATATCTTTCCCGGTACAAGTGTTTCATAAAAAGAACAAGCACCCGTCACGGGTAATGAATTGAAATACGGAAACTTTCCCGGACGGGAACAGGGCTCTCTTGGGGAAGATCATGTGATCTGCCCGACTTGGAAGTATCAATGCGATGGCGCGTAAATCAACGCTTCTGATCGCAGGTGTCGCACTGGTTGCAGTCGCGGCGTCTGCCTATATTTTTGCCAAAGACGAAATCACGGCACTTGTGTCGCCCGGCGCGCCGTCCCAGCAGGCGCAGCAACGCGGCGGCGATGCCGGCGGTGAACGCAGTCTTCCGGTCATTGCCGAATATGCCACTTTGATGGATGAAAAGACCGTTGTTGAATCGGTCGGGACCGGGAAATCCGCACTCGGGGTTTCGATCTATCCGGCTGTTTCGGGCGAAGTATCAGACGTTTTGGTCCGCGCCGGTGACAAGGTCACCAAGGGCCAGGTTCTTGTTATCCTCAATTCCGAACGCGAACGGCTTGCCCGCAACCTTGCCGCGGTTCAGGTCAAGGACGCCGAACAGCTCCTTGCACGCTATGAACAAGCCCGCCCGCTGGGTGCTGTTGCCGCAAGCGAAGTCGATTCTGCGCGGACGGCCCTTGCCGAAGCCCGCATTCAGCTTGATCAGGCCGAAGTCGATCTTGCCGACCGCACCATTCTGGCCCCGTTTGACGGCATTGTCGGCATCCCGCAAATCGAGGCCGGTGACCGTGTCGACAGCTCAACCGTTCTTGTAACCCTTGATAATATCGAAAGCATTCTGGTTGATTTCGAAGTCGCCGAAACCCGGTTCGACAATGTAAAGCCCGGTCAGTCTGTCCGTGTCGAAACCTGGAGCCTGCCCGGCGAACTCTTTACCGGTGTTGTTGATTCCATCGGCAGCCGTATCGACCCCGAAAGTCGCACATTCGCCGTTCGGGCCCGTGTGCCCAATCCCAATGGCCGCCTGCTTGCCGGGATGTCCTTTGCGGTTTATGTCGATATCGAAGGCAAACGATATCCGTCTGTTCCTGAAATCTCTGTGTTGTGGGGCGATGGCGGGACTTATGTCTGGCGCATTGATGATGACAAGGTCGCCCGCATTCCGGTCCGGGTTGTCAAACGTACCAATGGCCGCATCCTGCTTGATGGGCCGATTGCCGATGGCGATCTGATTGTGGTCGAAGGCGTGCTGCGCCTGCGTCCGGGCCGGACGGTTTCGGCCAGTATCCGCAATGACACCCGCAACGGTGTTGCCACCCGCGAGGGTGACGGTGAGGGATCCTGATCATGACCGATCATTCCGGCAATCAGGATCAGAATGATCTTGCCTCGCTCAGTATCCGCCGTCCGGTGCTGGTCTGTGTTGTTTCCCTGCTGATCATCCTTGCCGGTCTGGCAGCGATGCTCGGTGTGGAAATCCGCGAACTGCCCAACGTTGACCGGCCGACCGTAACCATTACCGCAACCTATAGCGGCGCATCGCCGGAAACCGTCGATGCTGAAGTCACATCGGTTCTTGAAAGTGCTGCCTCACGCGTTAGCGGCGTCAAGGACATCAATTCCCAAAGCGAAGAAGGCAGTTCACGCGTTCGCATCGAATTCTTTCCCGATGTCGAAATCAATGATGCCGCAAGTGACATCCGCGAAGCCGTCAGCCGCGCGACCAGAAGCCTGCCCGACGAGGTCGAGGAAGTCCGCGTGGTCAAGGCCGACGCCGATGCCAGTGCCATCATGCGCATGGCCGTGGTCAGCAACCGCCTGACCGAGGAAGAACTTGCCAATATCGTTGATGACCAGATTTCCCCGGCATTGCTGGCGGTGCCCGGTGTTGCCGAAATCACGGTCAATGGCGACCGCGAAAAGGTCCTGCATGTGCGTGTTGATCCGCTGCGCATTGCAAGTTACGGCCTGTCGGTCAAAGACATCGCCGATGTGCTGCGCACGGCCCAGTTCGATATTCCGGCCGGCAGTTTTGAATCGACCGATCAGAAGCTTTTTGTCCGTGCCGATGCGTCGGTCTGGGAAGTCGACAAACTCAATCAGATGCTGGTCCGTGACAGCATCCTGCTTGGCGATGTTGCCGATATCTATTACGGCCCTGATGATGCGTCTTCCTATGTGCGTCTCGACGGGCGTGCGGTGATCGGCCTTGGTGTGGTGCGCCAGGCGCAATCAAACACCATTGCGATTTCCAATGGCATTCGCGATGCGGTCGAACGGCTTAACAATCAGTATGACGATATCGAAATCTTCGTGAACTCCGACGATGCGGTCTTTATCGAAGGGGCCCTTTGGGAAGTGATCACCAGTCTGGCGCTTGCCATCATTATCGTGATCGGCGTGCTGTATCTGTTCCTGCGCTCTTTTTCTGCAACATTGATCCCGACAGTAACCATTCCGATCGCGCTGGTTGGTACGGTGGCGGCGATCTGGGCGATGGGCTTTTCGATCAACATCCTAACCTTGCTGGCACTTGTTCTGGCAACCGGGATGATTGTTGATGACGCGATTGTTGTGCTTGAAAACATTCAGCGCCGCCGTCATCAGGGACTTGGGTCCATGGCCGCTGCGGTGCTTGGCACCCGTCAGGTCTTCTTTGCGGTCATTGCCACCACGCTGACCCTGATTTCGGTTTTCGTGCCGATTTCCTTCCTGCCCAGTACAGCAGGCCGTCTGTTCCGGGAATTCGGTTTCGTTCTGGCCTTTTCGGTGGCGGTATCTTCCTTTGTCGCGCTGACATTATGTCCGATGCTGGCATCGCGCCTGAAACATATCGATCCGCATGACGGTGATACAAAGGCCGAACCCAACCTGCTTGAACGGGTCGGGATATTCTTTGCCGGGATTTATCGCGTGATCCTTGAATGGGTGCTGCGCAATCCGGTGATCACCCTGATCATTTGTATCATTGCCGGCGGGATGGCCTTTGGTGCCTATAACGTCGTGACCAAGGAATTGCTGCCCAACGAGGATCGCGGCCGTATTCTGGTATCGCTGCGCGGGCCTGATGGTGTCGGCATTGATTACATGGATCGTCAGGTCGAAGCAGTCGAAAACATTCTTCGCCCGATCGTCGATGCGGGCGAAGCCCAGAATATCTACACGATTGTCGGTCTTTGGGACCCCAACCGTGCGCTGGTGATTGCGCCGCTGGTCCCATGGGATGAACGCGCCAGAAGCCAGCAGGACATCACCAACAGCATCCGCGGCAAGCTTAATGCACTGCCCGGTGTGCAGGCATTCGTTTGGCAACCCAACAGTCTTGGCCTGCGCGGGGGCACCGGCGAAGGATTGCAGTTTGCTCTGACCGGGACGAACTATCGCAATCTTGCTGCCAATGCCCGTGCCCTTCAGGCCGAGATCGAAGCAAACAATCCCAATCTGACCGGTATCCGGGTATCCTATCAGACCACCCAGCCACAGCTTCTGGTCAATATTGATCGCAAACGCGCCTTTGATCTGGGCATCGAAATCGATGAACTTGATACGACATTGCGCGCGATGATCGAAGGATACGAAGTCACCGACATCAATGTTGATGACCAAAGCATCCCGGTCAAATTGCGCAGTGCTGTGGGCAGCATCAATGATCCGTCTGATCTGGAAAATCTGTTTGTCACCGGCACCAATGGTCGCATCCTGCCGCTATCGTCTGTCATCACGCTTAGCGAGGAAGCCGTCGCATCCGAACTTGAACGCGAAGGTCAGCAACGCGCGGTTGGTGTGTCGGCCAATCTGGCACCGGGCTACACCCTTGATCAGGCGGTCAATGACGTCAATGCGGCTGCTGACAAGGTGCTGCCGCCCGGGATTGGTGTTCTGTTCCTCGGGGATGCCGCGGCCCTTGGTGAAACATCAAGTGACGTCCAGATCACCTTCCTGATTGCGGTTCTGGTGGTGCTTCTGGTTCTGGCTGCCCAGTTCGAAAGTTTCATGTCCGCACTTGTGGTTGTTCTGACCGTGCCATTCGGGCTGGCTGCGGCGATCTTTGCACTCAGTCTCAGTGGCACTTCGATCAATATCTATAGCCAGATCGGGCTTGTGATGCTGGTCGGGCTGATGGCCAAGAACGGCATTCTGGTGGTTGAATTTGCAGATCAGCTGCGTGATTCCGGACGCTCCGTACGCGAGGCCGTCCATGACGCGGCAATGGTGCGTCTGCGCCCGATCATGATGACGATGATTTCAACGGTTCTGGGCGGGTTGCCGCTGGTTCTGGGGTCCGGTGCCGGGGCAGAAGCCCGTGCGGCAATCGGTTGGGTGGTGTTTGGCGGGCTTGGCTTTGCCACCGTCTTTACATTGTTCCTGACACCTGTTCTGTATCTGTTGCTGGCACCGCTTGTTTCCGCACGTGCCGATGGTGGTCTTAAACTGCAAACACAGTTGCGGGCTGCGGAATCCATTCCTGATACGGGTGAAATTCCCGACGAATTCCCGCATGGTCCGGATGGACGCGGCGGCATTGAAGGAAGTGCAAAATAACATGACAAAAAATCGTCTGTTTGCTGTTTCGGGCATCGCACTTCTGACCGCACTTGCCGGGTGTCAGTCCGTCGGGCCGGATTACACCGCACCGAACTTTGATCTGGTCGGGGCCTATACGCCGGAAGTTCCAGTGATTGCCGCCTCGCAGGCCGATCATGGCCGCTGGTGGGAAAGCACCACCGATCCGGTGCTGCAAAGCCTGATTGACGAAGGTGTGGCCAACAATATCGACCTTAAAATCGCAATTAGCCGTATCCGTGCTGCCGCGGCGGCTGCACGCGGGGTCGGCGCGGCCAATGGTCCGACTGTTGGCGCGTCCCTTGACGGTTCGGCGGAACGGTCAACATCAAGCCGGGCCAGCGGCGATCATGTCGATGAACTGGGCTATGGCGCGGGAATTGATTTTTCCTGGACGGCGGATATCTGGGGTGGTCAGGCCCGCGAAGAACAGGTCGCCGAGGCCGACTATCTCCGTCAGGTCTATCTGCGCGAAGATGTCTATCGCACCATGATCGCCGATATCATCACCAACTATATCGAATTGCGCGGTGCCCAGAAACGTCTGGCGCTTTTGCAGGATTCGCTCGATCTGCAACGTCAGACCAGCAACATTGTTCAGGTCCGTCTGCAAACCGGTCTTGGCTCCGAGCTTGATCTCTCGCGTGCGCGTGCCGAAGTTTCCGACCTCGAAGCAACCGTACCGACCTTGCAGATTAGCATTGACCGGTCGATCAATGCCATTTCAATTCTGGTTGGCGCCCAGCCGGGCACCCATCGCGATTTGCTTCTTGATGCATCGCCATTGCCGGAATTTCAAAGCAGCCCGCCAATCGGCATTCCGGCCGATCTGTTGCGCCGCCGACCCGATGTTCGTGCTGCCGAACTGGCTTTGATCGGTGCGACCTCGCAGATCGGCGTTGAAACCGCCACTCTTTATCCGGAATTGACGCTAAGTGGCTCGCTCGCACTCGGGGTAACGGGGTATGGCACCGGGCCGATTGTCCGAACGGCCATGGCGGCGGTTGGCGCACTTCTTGACGCGACCCTTTATGATGGCGGCGAACGCCGTGCCAATATCACGGTCGCCGAAGAAGAAGCCGAGCAGGCGTTTCTGACCTATCGCCAGACGCTTTTGAATGCGATTGATGATGTTGAAAGTGCGATCTATGGCTATGTCGGTGCCATGCAGCAACGTGATTCCCTGATTGCATCTGTTCAGCATCACCGCGATGCTTTTGAACAATCGCGGGTCCGCTATGTTCAGGGATTGTCTGATTTTCTGGATGTCCTTGATTCCCAGCGCAGCCTGACATCTGCGATGCAATCTCTGGCCGATGCCGAAACCGATCTCGAACTTGAAACCATCAATCTTTACAGTGCGGCGGGTTTAAGTGTTGAGGATGTCGAACGTTATGCTGCGCAACATGGCGTGACCCTGATCAACGGCTGACACCGGCAATATCTGCAAGGGCACGGATACCGGCGCGGATTGCGGGATTTTGCGCCTCAACTTCCTGTGAAAACAGATATATCAGCGAACTGTGGCTTGAGTTTCTCAATCGTTCGGCATAGGTCTTTGGCAGTGTGACTTCCGGGGATAATCATGATCGGCGATCTGTTTGCCAATGAACCACCACGTAATCTTCTGCCTTTTGATGGCGAAGTATTGCTGCTGCGTGAAATCATGACCCCCGATGATGCCGACCGCGCCTTTGCCCGCCTCAAAACCGGGATTGTCTGGCAACAGGAAATCGCCAAAATCCATGGCAAGGAAATCCCGGTGCCGCGTCTGACGGCATGGTTTGGCGAGGTCGCCTATCGCTATAGCGGGGTCTATCATCCGGCCGCACCGTTTCCTTCGGTTGTTGCGCCGTTGCGCAAACTGGCCGAAGACCTGTCTGGTGTGCCATTCAATACGGTGCTTTTGAACTATTATCGTGACGGGCGTGACAGTGTGTCATGGCATGCCGATGATGAAGATGTTCTGGGCGAAAATCCGGTAATCGCCAGCCTGTCCTTTGGCGAAGAACGCCGCTTTCATTTTCGCCACAAAAAGACCGGGGACCGGATCAGCATCGATTTGCCCCATAACTCGGCCTTGATCATGGCGGGTGAAACCCAGCATTGCTGGCTGCATCAAATTCCCAAAACCGCCCGTCAGGTCAATGGGCGCATCAATCTGACATTTCGCAATACCCAACCCGAAACCAGATAGTCCAAGACCCGGATAATGTGTTCTGGAAGTAATGCGCTGCTTTTGGCTATAGTGTAGGCAAATCAGATCAATATCAGTGTGAAACACACGGGTTCGGGGAAACAGGCGCATGGCGAAACGCGTAAAACTTCTGGATGTCGCAAAGGCGGCCGGGGTTTCGCAAGGAACGGCGTCCAACGCGTTTGGCAAACCCGATCTGGTTCGCCCCGAAGTCCGCGAACGGATTTTCGCCGCGGCCAAGGAACTTGGCTATCGCGGGCCGCATGTCATGGCGCGCATGTTGCGCACCGGCAAGGCCGGCGCACTTGGCGTGGTATTTCCCGATAATCTTGAATATGCCTTTACCGATCCGGTGGCGATCGAATTGCTGCGCGGGATCGGGCGCGAATGTGCCCAGCAGGGCGTCAATGTCATGATCATTTCGGCCCAGAACCAGCAACAGGCAATTGCCGCGGTCAATAATGCGGCGGTCGATGCCTTTCTGGTGCATTGCTATTCCGACAATAACGATATCATCGCCGCCATTCAGCGCCGCAACCAGCCGCTGATCAGCATTGATACCGATATTGCCGGTGCCGCTGGCACCGTCGCACTGGATGATTTTGCTGCCGGGAAAAATGCTGCGCAGCATTTGCTTGATTGCGGGGCAAAACGCTTTGCCATTCTGTCGCTTCAGGCAACCGACCATGATCATTTCGGCCCCATGAATGCCAACCGTGTCGGTGCTGCCAGTCACCGGGTGGTGCGCGAACGTCTTGCCGGCTATCACGCCGCACTGGCCGGTGCGGGCATTGCGCCGTCCGATGTGCTGCATGTCGAATGCGACAATCAGTCCGATCACAGTGCGAAAATGACCGCTGAATTGCTGGCAGCCCATCCTGAAATCGATGGCATTCTGGGCATGTCTGATGTGATTGCCATTGGCGCGATTGATGCCGCCCGCATGTCGGGGCGCAAGGTGCCGGACGATCTCAAGGTGATCGGAATTGACGGTATTGCCGCTGGCGAACGCACCGACCCGCCCCTGACCACCATGTATCAGGATTCCGTTGAAAAAGGCCGGCTTGCCGCCGAAATGGCCCTGTCGGAAGCCCCGGGCAAAACCATCACCCTTAAAACCACATTACTGCTCCGCGGATCAAGCAAACCGCTCTGACCCTGTTTCGGGATTAGGGGATCTGATCGGGCGGGCTATTTGCTTCTGTCGGTACCGGGAAAATCGAAATCCGGCAGATCACGCTTGCCGGCCAGCCCATCCCAAAGTGCCAGATAGCGATCATTCATCGCCCGCAGGCTGTAATGATCGATGATGCGCATGCGGGCCGCTGTTTTGCGATAATTGCGGCTGTCCACATCCTCTGTCAGCAGTTCGACGATGGCATTGGCCAATTTGTCGGGGGCGTGCAGCGGCACCGTCTTGCCCGTGCCGCCCAGAATATCTGCAACATCGCCGACATCATTGCCAATTGCCGGGACACCGCATGCCATGGCTTCACCGATCACGTTCGGGAATCCTTCGCCAAAGCTTGATGACAGGACCGCAATATCAAAACCCGGCACCAGCGCAGCCACATCACGGCGCAGGCCAAGGGCTGCAACATGTCCGTCAAGCTCGTCGGGAATGATCAGTGTATCGGTTTCGTGACCGATCAAGACCAGATGGGCGTGATGACCCTGGGCGCGGACAAGCCTGATGGCCTCAAACAGGGTGGTGTGGTCTTTTGCCGGATCTTTGCGGGCGACCATCCCGATCAGATATTTGTCCGGCGTGATGCCGATCTGCTTGCACAGCCGGTATTTCGCGCCCGGATCAGGATGCCATTCGTCTGTATCAAACCCGTTGGGCAGATAGGCCCATTTTCGGGGATGGTATCCGCAACTGATATGGTGACGCTGCCCGGCATGTGAATTGGCGGCAATGATTGCAGGTCGTCCCGATAATTTTGCCAGCAATCCAAGCACGATCCGGGTTGACCGCCCATATTGCGCAAGGTCCATTTCCGCGCAACGGATATTCCAGGCCAGCCGTCTGGTACCACGTCCCGACAGCAATGCAGCAAGGGTGGCGATAAAATCGGAATGATAAAGCCACGACATGATGGCATCGGGCTTTTCGCGTCGCATCAGGCGCGACAGCCTGAAAATCGCCGCTGGTAAATCGCGTATGCCCGATGTCATGCCAAGACAATGCAGCTCAACGCCGGCCTCTATCAAATCCGGGCCATAAACACCTTCGTCCATCAGCGATACGACAATCTGGCGCGGGGCATCGGGATCGGAATTTCGGGCATTATGGCACGCAATCCGGGTCAGGACACGTTCCGCCCCGCCAGCGTCCAGTTCGTTGATGATATGCATTACCGTTGCCATACCAAGCCTATAGCAGGCCTTGGCAGTTCCGAACAGATGGCTATTTTGCCAACTGATGGTAGCGGTAACATTCCTTGGTGTGATCCATCACAAGGCCGGTGGCCTGCAGGAACGAATAGATGATGGTGGTGCCGACAAATTTCATGCCGCGTTTTTTCAGGTCCTTGGAAATCCGGTCGGAAAGTTCGGTTGATACCGGAACTTCGGACATGGTGTTCCAGTGATTGATCACCGGGCGGCCATCGACGAATTTCCAGATATAGGCATCAAAGCTTCCGAACTCTTTCTGGATGGCAATGAATGTTTGGGCATTTTTAATAGTCGCCGCGACTTTTAGTTTATTCCTAATAATCCCCGGATCGGCCAGAAGGGCTTCCTGCTTGGCCGCGTCATAGGCCGCGACCTTATGCACATCGAAATCATCAAATGCCGCGCGATAGGTATCACGCCGTGCCAGAATCGTAAGCCAGCTCAACCCGGCCTGGGCGCCCTCAAGGATCAGCATTTCAAAGAAAAGCCGGTCATCATGGACCGGAACACCCCATTCGGTGTCGTGATAATCGACATAAAACGGTTTGTCGTGATGGGTTTCCGCCCAGCCGCAACGCCGGTGATCCTGATCAGGCATGTGTTTCATCCTTTGATGGTTTGGCGCATTCTTGGCCCAAGGCCGCCCTGCTGCAAGTACAGATCGGCTGTGCCCTGACATCTCCTGACAATTTCTGGCAGGGGCGTCGCAATACCAGGCCCTGGAATGCGAGGCTCCGGCGTGTGCGGTTTCAGCGTTTCAGGCTTCAGCATCCCAAACTGGTCCGGTGTGACATATTCCGGTGCAACACAATCCGGCGCAACACGATCCGATGAAACACAATCGGGCGCAACGCAATCCGGTGGAAGATCATCCAGTGCAAAACAATCAGGTGCGGCATGGAAAGCGGCGCAGAAGCCACCTGTCGGGTGACGGGGATCACAAAGCGATGAAAACTTGCGCTTTGACGGGGTAAAATCAACGCTCTGCGCTTGCGTTGCGGGGCATTGCCGACTAGGTTTTGCTGCGTGCAAACATCTTACCGGGCAAAAACCGAATATGCCCGGCGATCGTAAGGAGCGGCGATGCTGGCGATTTTTTGGCTGATTGATACTGTGGTTGGGATCTACATTTTCATGCTGATTGCTTCTGCAATCCTGTCATGGCTTGTGGCATTCAACGTGATCAATACCAGCAACCGATTCGTCTATATGGTCGGTGATTTCCTGTATCGTGTGACCGAACCGGCCCTGCGCCCGATCCGGCGGATTATGCCGGACCTTGGCGGCATCGACATTTCGCCGATCATTCTGATTCTGGTGCTGCAATTTGCCAATATGCTGATCCAGACCGATGTCCGGATGGCTCTTTTAGGTTACTAGATGTCTCAATCAGACAATGACTGATCCTGTTTGCGAGATACTCTCTGATCAAACCGGGATCCGTCTGTTTGTGCGCTTGACGCCAAAGGCTTCGCGTAATGCGATCAACGGTCTGATTGAAGATGCCAGCGGGCGTTTGCAGCTTAGGGCATCGGTGACAGCAGTGCCGGAAAACGGCAAAGCCAATCAGGCCCTGATAAAACTTTTGGCAAAAGCGGCCAAATGGCCTAAATCCTCGGTCGGGATCGTTAGCGGACATACAGACCGCAACAAGGTGCTGGTGATTTCCGGCACCCCCACAGAGCTGATGGCGCAAATTACCGAACTGACGGGCGGACAGACACATGAGTGACGCAAAAATCATCGATGGCAAGGCATTCGCAGCCAAACTGCGCGAAGACATCGCAGCAGAAGTCTCCAAGCTGAAAGCGGACCACGGTGTGACCCCCGGTCTTGCCGTCATTCTGGTCGGCGAAGACCCGGCCAGTCAGGTCTATGTCCGCAACAAGGGCAAGCAGACCCTTGAATGCGGCATGAATTCCTATGAACACAAACTGTCGGCCGAGACCAGTCAGGAAGATCTTTTGGCCCTGATCGCCAAGCTCAATGCCGATGAAAACGTTCATGGCATCCTGTGTCAGTTGCCAGTTCCCAAACATATCGACGAACAGGCGATCCTGGCCGCCATCGACCCGGCCAAGGATGTGGATGGCTTCCATGTTGTGAATGCCGGCGCACTGGCCACCGGCGGCGAGGGCTTTGCCCCCTGCACGCCTTATGGCTGCCTGATGCTGCTTAAGGACACCCTTGGTGATCTGTCGGGCAAACGGGCGGTTGTGGTTGGCCGTTCCAACATCGTTGGCAAGCCGATGGCGCAGCTTCTGCTTAAGGAAAGCTGCACGGTGACCATTGCGCATTCGCGCACCCGTGATTTGCCCGAAGAAGTCCGCCGTGCCGATATCGTCGTTGCCGCGGTAGGCCGCCCGAACATGGTCAAGGGCGACTGGATCGCCCCGGGTGCCACCGTGATTGATGTCGGCATCAACCGTGTTGAAGGGGCCGAGGGCAAAATGAAGCTGGTCGGTGATGTCGAGTTTGAAACCGCATCCAAAGTCGCCGGTGCCATTACCCCGGTTCCGGGCGGTGTCGGCCCGATGACCATTGCGTGTTTGCTCAACAACACCCTGATCTCGGCCTGCCGTGCCAACGGCCTTGATGTGCCGAACCTTGGTTTCGACAACTAAGTCGCACGACCAATATTGAAATTATAAAGGGCAGCCATTGGCTGCCCTTTTTGTTTTGCTTAAAGCGGCCAAACCCAAAGCAGCATCGGCACGCCAACTGCCACCACGATAATCTCGATCGGCAGGCCGAGTTTCCAGTAGTCGCCGAAGCGGAAGCCGCCGGGGCCGAGGATGAGGGTGTTGTTCTGGTGGCCGATCGGGGTCAGGAAGGCGCAGGATGCGCCGATGGCGACCGCCATCAGGAACGGGTCGGAGCTGGCATCGAGTTGGGCAGCACTGCCAATGGCAATCGGACACATGACGGCCGCGGTGGCGGCATTGTTCATGAAATCCGACAGGGTCATGGTCACGATCAGGATCAGCCCGACAGCGATCACGGCATTGCCCTGGGCGATGGTTTCAAGCAGGAAGCGCGCAATCAGGTCGGCACTGCCGGTGGTTTCCATCGCGGTGGCAACCGGGATCAGGGCCGCCAGCAGGACCACGACCGGCCAGTCGACCGCATCATAAAGGGTGCGCGGGGCAACAACGCCAAACAGCAGGCTTGCCAACACACCAAGCGCAAAGGAAATGGCAGCCGGCACGATGCCAAAGGCCGCAAGGGCGATGGCAATGGCCATGATCGCGCTGGCCTTGAAGGCTTGTGATTTGTCGCCAAGATGAAGCGCACGTTCGGCCAGCGGCGCACAGCCCATGCGATTGCCAAATTCGCTGATGGCGGCGGGCGATCCTTGCATCAACAGAACGTCGCCGGCCTGCATTTTCATGGTGCGCAAGCGCGACATGGAGCGTTGCCCCTGGCGTGAAATTGCCAGCAGGTTGATGCCATAATGGCTGCGGATGCGAATATCGGCCGCCGACCGCCCGATAAAGGCGGCATTTGGCAGGATCACGACTTCGATCAGGGAAATGTCATCCGATTGCAGGGCCTTTTTATGAAGCTCGGCCGTTTGTTCGGCGGCGGGTGATTTTTCATCGCCGGGTTTCGGGTCGGTCGAGATTACTTTTTCGTCAGGTTTTCGGGCATTTTGTGCCTTGGTCGTTTCCGTGACCGTTTCAGTCGCCGCTTCCTTGGCATCTATGCCGGCGTCCTCTTTGTCCTTATCCTTGTCCTTTTCCTTTTCCTTTTCCTTCTCTTTCTCGGCAGCTTTGGCCTTGGCTTCGGCCTGAATGCTGCGCCATTCGGCTTCGAGGGTGAGCTCAAGACCGGAAAGGGCGCTTGCCAAGCCTTCGGGTTCGGCTTCGATCAGAAGGATGTCATTGTCATGAAGTTCCCGATACGGGTTCGGAGCCGGAATGCGTTTTTCATTGCGGATCAGACCGATGACCTGGGCGTCGGATTTTTCCAGCTCGTCATTGATGTCACGGAGCAACATGCCGGCGGCTTTGCTGCCTTCGGTGATACGGGCTTCGGTCAGGTAGGAACCGGTTTCAAATCCTTCGGCACCGGCACGTTCGCGCGTCGGAACAAGGAAACGCCCGACAAGAATGACAAAGGCCAAACCGGCCAAGGCGATGGCAATGCCGACCGGGCTGTAATCAAACATTGAAAACCCGCTGCCATTCAAACCGGCACGGAAGCCCGAAACAATCAGGTTTGGCGGCGTCCCGATCAGGGTGGTCATGCCGCCCAGGATCGAGCCGAAGGCAAGCGGCATCAAAATCTTGCCCGGTGGTACGCCCTGTTTATTGGCAATCTGAAGGGCAACCGGCATCAAAAGTGCCAAGGCCCCGACATTGTTCATAAAGGCCGACAGAATGGCGGCCAGAAGACTGAGTGCGGCAAGCGTCACAAACGGCCCGGCCGATTGCGGCAATACCGTCCGGGTCAGGGCATCAACCGCGCCGGATTGCTGAAGGGCGGATGACAGGATCAGGATACAGGCCACGGTAATCACCGCCGGATGGCCAAAACCGTTAAAGGCCTCGCCAGTCGGGACAAGCCCAAGCACCACACACATCAAAAGCGATGCCATAGCCACCATGTCATGGCGCCATCGCCCCCATAAAAACAGGGCAACTGTGCCGACAAGGACAGTCAGGATCATGATTTGTGCGCTATCCATTTATGCCGTCCGATCTTGTTGTGCCCGGTATGGGGATGTTGAATGCTAGGGTGCGGTGGTTCGGGTGGTCAAGTGGTGTCGAAAGGGGGCAGGATAATTTACGTTTTGGTTGCTACTGCCATATTTGTCAGGAGAATATGTTAGGGTTCAGACCCATGCACATGACCGTAGCATCATCCTGTTTTTATTTGCCAATTTGAATGTTGTATCATGCCAGTTGACACTGCCCCAATGCCCACTGCCAGCGTTGCCATTTCGGTCAAACAGGCCCGTAATCTTGCACTGTGCGGGCAGGGGTTCGAACAGGATGACAACCGGCCGGTGACCAAACGCCGGATCATGAAGGCCATCCGCAAAACCAATATGCTGCAGGTCGATAGTGTCAATGTTTTGACCCGCGCCCATTACATGCCGGTCTTCAGCCGGTTGGGTGCGTATGACCCGGCGATGCTTGATGACATTGTCTGGGGTAAATCGCGCGAACGCAAATTGTTCGAATATTGGGGCCATGAGGCATCGATGATCCCGGTTGAGGATTATCCGCTGTATCGCTGGCGGATGGAGGATGCAAAACAGGGTTTGGGTACCTGGGGACGGGTTGCCCGTATCCAGCGTGAAAAGCCCGAACTGATCCAGGGCATTCTTGATCATATCGAACGCAACGGCCCGGTCGGTTCCAGTGATCTTGAGGCAAAAGGGGCCAGCAGTTCCCAATGGTGGGGATGGTCGGAAACCAAGACCGCGATGGAATATCTGTTCTGGAGCGGGCAGGTCATGGCGCAAAAACGCCGGTCAAGTTTCGAGCGGATTTATGATTTGCCGCACCGGATCATCGGCGATGCGGCCCATGACCCGGCACCGATCAGGATCGAGGCACAGTCGGATCTGATCTGCAAGGGGATTGCGGCGATGGGCATCGCGACCGAGGCCGATTTGCGCAAATATTTCCGTCTGCCGACAGCCGATGTGAAAGAGTGCCTGATCAAGCTGGTCGAAGAGGGGCGGTTGCTGTGTGCTGATGTCGAAGGATGGAAACAGGCGGGGTATTTGTGCCCGCATGTCAATCCGCGTGCGCGCGCCAAGCCGACCTGTCTGATGGTGCCGTTTGATCCGGTGATGTGGGAACGCGACCGGGTGGAGCGCATATTCGGTTTCAATTACCGGATCGAGATTTATGTGCCGGCCGAAAAACGCCAATACGGCTATTACGTTTTGCCATTCATGTTGAATGGCGAATTTGTTGCGCGTGTCGATTTGAAGTCGGAGCGCAAAAAGGGTGTTCTGCTGGTGCAAAGTGCGCATCTGGAAGACGGATGCAATCAGGGGGATGTGGCCGGGCCATTGATGACGGAATTGCGCCGTCTGGCCAGCTTCCTTGGTCTTGAGAACGGGGTCGAGATCGCGGGCGACAATGCGTTTTCACGCTATTTGGGCAGTGTTCCGACCCTATGAAAGGTCAGGGGATAAACAGGTAAACGGGGCGCAGGTCCCACATCTGCGCCCCGTTTCACCATTGTTCCGACCTGGCTACAAATAGCTTCAGGACATTGTAGCCATTAGTTGCACCTGGCCTTACCAGCAGGTGTAACCCCCATCAGCCAGAACAATGGATCCGGTCATCAGGCTGGATGCGTCAGATGCCAGGAACAGCACAACCGATCCGATTTCCTCGGTCAGGCCAAGGCGGGCCATCGGGGTGCCATTGATCCAGGCGTCATACATTTCCGGCTTGGATTTGACGAATTCATTCAGCGGGGTTGCAATATAGGTCGGTGCGACCGCATTGACGCGCACACCACGACCGCCCCATTCCGCCGCCAGCGACTTGGTCAGGTGATGCACGGCTGCTTTGGATGCGTTGTAATAGGCCTGTTCCTGGGGCTTGTTGACGATAAAGCCCGACATGGAACCGACATTGACGATCACACCGTTCTTTTTGGCCAGCATCTGTTTGCCAAATTCGCGGCAGCACCAGAAAGTGCCATTCAGATTGACGTCAATGACATTCAGCCAATGTTCGTCAGTAACGGTTTCGGCCGGGGTTTCCGACCGGGCAATCCCGGCATTGTTGACCAGGATGTCGATCCCGCCCTGCTTGGCCATTTTTTCCGCACTGGCGCGGACCTGATCGGTGTTGGTGACATCCATGATGTCGATATCGGCGGTGTAACCTTTGGATTTCAGGTAATCGCGGCCTTCTTCGGCGACAGCTTCGCTGATATCGCCGATGACAACATGGGCACCGGCTTCGGCCAGTGCTTCGCAGCAGGACAGACCAATGGCGCGACCGCCACCGGTGACATAGGCACGACGCCCGGAAAGATCGAACTTTTTAAGATACATTTTGGACTCACAGTTAGCTTGATTGGTAAGGCGGGACCGCAATGCTGGTGTGGGGCATTGCGGCCCGGATTGTGCACGTATCAGGAAGGTCCAAGCGCAAGACCATGGGCGTCAAAGCGGTGGATGCGATCCTGTTCAGGTGTCAGGAAGATTTTGTCATGTTCACCAAGGGGCATTTCGCCGGTGGCGCGGACCGTCATCGGGCCAAGGCCGTCGGCTTCGACATGAAGATATGTCTCGGCCCCCAGATGTTCGGCGATCTTGACTGTTGCGGCGATATCGCCGCGATCAGTGCTGACCGTCAGATGTTCGGGACGGATGCCAATTTCATGGCAGTTATGTTTTGCTGCAAGCTCCCCGCCCAGGAAGTTCATTTTCGGTGAGCCGATGAAACCGGCGACAAATTTGTTGGCCGGGCTGTTATAAAGTTCCATCGGCTTGCCGACCTGTTCGACACGGCCAGCCTGAAGAACCACGATCTTGTCGGCCATGGTCATGGCTTCGACCTGATCATGGGTCACATAGATCATCGTGGTTTTGAGTTCCTGATGAAGACCGGTGATTTCAAGACGCATATTGACGCGAAGGGCCGCATCAAGGTTTGAAAGCGGTTCGTCAAACAGGAAGGCCGCCGGGTTGCGCACGATCGCACGTCCGATGGCAACACGCTGACGCTGCCCGCCCGAAAGTGCGCCGGGGCGACGGTCAAGGTAATCGGTCAGGTTGAGGATTTTGGCCGCGGACTGGACTTTCTGATCAATAACATCCTTGCTTTCGCCCGCCATTTTCAGGCCAAAGGCAATGTTGTTATAGACCGTCATATGCGGATACAGCGCATAGGACTGAAAGACCATCGACAGGCCGCGTTTGGCCGGGGCTTCGTTGGCAACGTCGGTGCCGTCAATCAGGATTTTGCCATCGGTGACATCTTCGAGACCGGCAATCAGACGCAGCAGGGTTGATTTCCCGCAGCCCGACGGGCCGACAAAGACCACGAATTCACCATCATTGATATCAAGATCGACACCGGGAATAACATCCAGCGTTCCGAAGCTTTTCTTGACTTTTTCCAGTCGGATAGCACCCATTTTGGTGTTCCTTCTTTCTCTATTTCGATTGGGCCTGCGGTTACTTGACCGCGCCGAATGTCAAACCACGAACAAGCTGTTTCTGAGAGAACCAGCCAATGACCAGAATGGGCGCCACCGCGAGCGTCGATGCAGCTGAAAGCTTTGCCCAGAACAGCCCTTCGGGACTGGAATAGGAGGCAATGAAAGCGGTCAGCGGTGCGGCATCGGACGTGGTGAGGTTGAGCGTCCAGAACGCTTCGTTCCAGGCCAGGATCACATTGAGCAGCATGGTCGAGGCAATGCCGGGCACGGCCATGGGCAACAACACAAAGATGATTTCCTTGGGCAGGGTCGCGCCGTCCATGCGTGCGGCTTCGAGAATGTCGGTCGGGATTTCCTTGAAATAGGTGTAAAGCATCCAGACCATGATCGGCAGGTTCATCAGGAACAGAACCATGATCAGACCAAAGCGCGTATCAAGCAGTCCCCAGTCGCGGAACACCAGATAGATCGGCACCAGCACGCCGACCGGCGGCATCATCTTGGTCGACAGCATCCAGAGAAGCGCATCCTTGGTGCGTTTGGTCGGGTTAAAGGCCATGGCCCAGGCACAGGTTACGGCAAAGACCAGCCCGACCAGTGTTGACCCGACCGCAAGGATCACCGAGTTCATGGCGAACTTGAAATAGTTCGACCGTTCCTGGACCTCGGCATAGTTTTCAAGCGTCCAGTCAAAGGAGATGAAGCTCGGCGGGATCGAAACGGCTTCGAGCTCGGTCTTGAAGCTGGTCAGGACCATCCAGAAAATCGGGAAGAAGATCAGAAGACCGACGATCCAGGCAAAGACCGAGAAGCTGATATAGCCAAGGGGTGTTTGTTTGTTTTCCATGTCGCGCCCCTTATTTGTCCAGGTTTTTGCCGATAAGGCGGATCAGGAAGATCGCCACGATATTGGCCAGAATGACCGCGACAATGCCGCCGGCAGATGCACCACCAACATCGAACTGCAACAGCGCCTGGGTATAGACGAGGAAGGCGATATTGGTCGTTGCCAGACCCGGGCCACCACCGGTGGTGACAAAGATTTCGGCAAAGACGGTCAGCAGGAAGATGGTTTCGATCAGCACCACCACCGTGATCGCACGGCTGAGATGGGGAAGCGTGATATAGAAAAAGATCGCAACCGGACCGGCCCCATCCATCTGGGCGGCTTCTTTCTGATCGCGGTCCAGCGATTGAAGTGCGGTCAGCAGGATCAGAACGGCAAAGGGCAACCATTGCCAGGACACCATGATGATGATCGAGGTCAGCGGCGCATTGGTAAACCAGTCAATCGCGGGCAGGCCAAACAGGCTGGCAATCCACGCAAACATCCCCGAAACCGGGTCCATCAAAAGGTTTTTCCAGACCAGTGCATTCACGGTCGGCATAATAAAGAAGGGGGCAATCACCAGAAGACGCAGAATACCGCGCCCGAAAATCGGTTGATCAAGCATCAGTCCCAAAAGGACGCCGCCAACAACGGTGATGACCAAAACAGATCCAACCAGCAAAAGCGTGTTTGCCAGTGATGCAAAAAAGGCCGGATCGGTCAGGAAAAATTCGTAATTAAGTGTGCCGATCCATTCTTCCATTCCCGGCGACAACAGGTTGTAGCGCAGGAAGGAGAAGTAAATCGTCATGCCCAGCGGGACGGCCATCCACAAGAACAGGACAATGATCGACGGTGCGGACATGATACGCCCGGTCAGGGTCGAGGCCCGTGTCGACATGATGTGCTCCCCGAGATTGATGTTGCGGATCCTTTTCCGGATGGAAAGAGGGCGGTGCGTTTTGCAACCACCGCCCCAAGTTCATCAGGTCAAGGAGGCGCAGGCCAGAAATCATTTCAGATGTGCGATGAGATGACTTCCGGCCTGTGGTGTATCAGTAGTACCCAGCCTTGCGCATGGTGCGGTCGGTGCTTGACTGTGCGGCCGAAAGGGCCTGATCGACAGACATCTGACCGGCAAGAGCTGCGGAGAACTGCTGACCGACCGTGGTGCCGATACCCTGGAATTCCGGGATCGCAGCGAACTGGACACCAACATAGGGTTTCGGTTTCATGGTCGAATTGATCGGGTCTGCACTGTCGATGGCAAGAAGGGTCTCGTCAGCAAACGGTGCGGCTTCGAGGTATTTCGGGTTCTGATAAAGCGACATGCGGGTGCCCGGCGGTACGTTTGCCCAGCCTTCTTTCGACGCTACCAGTTCGAGATAGTTTTTCGAGGTCGCCCAAGCGATGAATTTCTGGGCGGCTTCGACTTTCTGGGAACCCATCGGGATGCCAAGGTTCCATGCCCAGAGCCAGTTGGCACCGGTGCAGGTCGCAGCGCACGGTGCTTCGGTGAAGCCGACCTTGTCTGCAACTTTGGATTCTTTGGGGTTGGTTACGAAGGATGCCGCAACGGTTGCATCGATCCACATGCCGCATTTGCCCGAGTTGAACAGCGACAGGTTTTCGTTAAAGCCGTTCGACGTTGCACCCGGAGGACCATAGTTACCAAGGATGTTGGTATACATGTCGAGTGCTGCTTTCCACTCGGCACTGTCAAAGGTCGGGTTCCAGTTTTCATCAAACAGACGCGCGCCATAGGCATTGCCCATGGTGGTGATCAGCGCCATGTTTTCACCCCAGCCGGCCTTGCCGCGCAGGCAGATGCCATAGACGCCTTCGTCCGGTTTGTGGAGTTTCTTGGCGATTTCAAGGGTCTGGTCCCAGGTCAGGCGACCATTGATGGTAATGCCGGCCGCATCGAACAGGTCCTTGCGGTACATCATCATCGAGCTTTCACCGTAGAACGGTGCAGCATAAAGCGCGTCATCCTTGGAAACGGCTGAACGGATGGCGGGCATGATGTCATCGACATCATAGTCGGCACCCAGATTGTCGAGCGGTGCGAGCCAGCCCTTTTCGGCCCAGATCGGCACTTCGTAGGTGCCAATGGTCATGACGTCATACTGACCGCCCTTGGTGGCGATATCAGTGGTGACGCGCTGACGCAGGGTGTTTTCTTCGAGGGTTACCCACTCAAGCGTGATGTCCGGGTTCTTGGAGGTGAAATCATCCGTCAGCTTCTGCATGCGGATCATGTCACCGTTGTTCACGGTTGCGATGGTCAGTTTCGTTTCGGCATTGGCGTGTGCGATACCGCCTGCCAACAGCGCACACAGCGCTGCTCCCATTACGCGTTTCATATTTCCTCCCAAAAGGACTGTCTACCCGTTGGACAACTTTGGTTGTCCGTCTTGATCATTTGTTCAGGTAATGAGCATTCACTCAATTTCGCGGCATATTGTCAAACGAATTCGTTTTTGCGGCGCACAAAACAAAACCCTGTCAGGCGGCCTGACAGGGTGGCTATGCGTTATATTGTCGCAGCCTGGCGCGCGGTGCTAGCGCAGCAAAGCTTCGGCGGTGGCTTCGTCGGTGATCAGGGTCGAAATCAGTTTTCCGCGCATGGCTCCGCGAATCGCTGCGACCTTTTTGGCCCCTTTGGCGACGGCGATGGTGTTGGTGGCCGGCTGAACCGCCGGGGCGCTGGTGACGCAATGATTGACCGGGTGATCAAGGATATTGCCGTCTTCGTCAAAGGACCAGCTGATCACTTCGCCGATTGCACCGCTTTGACGCAGGGATGTCAGTTCATCCCTGGTGATAAATCCGTCAATATGAAGCGGTGCGTCATCGCCCAGATGCCCGACACCGATAAAGCGGATATCGGCTTCGCGGGCGAGCTTCAGGATATTGTCCATCGGCGGTTGCTTTTGCATGCGTTCACGCATTTTCGGATCTTCGATGATCACCGGGATCGGCAGCGGATAATGCGGGGCGCGCGTGCGGTCGGCCAGATCGGTGACCGCATCATAAAAACTTGCCGCCCCGTCATGGGCGATGGTGCCAACCAGCGAGACGATCTTGTGGTGACTGCCGTCAATGCGGCCGATTTCATCGACCATGGCGCGCATGGCACGCCCGGTGCCAAGGGCGATGATTTTGGGATCAGAAGACTGCAAGGCGTGCTCAAGATAGGTTGCGGCGGCCTGTGCCATGCCAAACATTGCCTCGGGGGCGGAGGGGTCGGTGGGCACGACATCGCAATTGGCCAGCCCGTATTTTTCGCAGATCGCCTTGCCCAGTTCCATGCAATGGGTGATGGGATGATCAAGGCGGACTTTGACAAGTCCTTCGCTGACGGCGGCCGAGACCAGACGTTGGGCGGTCGGACGTGAAACGCCAAGCTTCTGGGCGATTTCGTCCTGGGTATTCCCGGCACAATAGTAAAGCCAGCCCGCGCGGGCTGCTTCATCCAGACGGGCTGCTTCCTTGCGCGTTCTTTTGACCATCCGATTCCCCCCGACATATCTTCTTGTTCATCATGCGCCAACTGGGTGATGAACGCTTTTATCGCTGAAGTCTTGTCTTTTTCCCTACCGTCTTTTTGGAATTGTTACCAGCGTCCATGCGTCTATCAACGACAAAACCCGCCCCCAAAAGGGCGGGTTTTGCAAAGGAAGCTGTTGGTTTTCCTTATTTCTTGGGCAGGAAATCCGCAACCAGTTTTTCGGCAATCTGAACCGCGTTAAGGGCCGCACCCTTGCGCAGGTTATCGCCGACACACCATAGCGACAGGCCGTTTTCGACCGTCGGATCCTTGCGCACGCGCGAGACAAAGACATTGTCCTCGCCCTGGACTTCCTGCGGGGTGACATAGCCTTCGTCCTGGCGGTAATCGACAACCGACACACCCGGGAAATCTTTCATTGCCTTGCGGGCGTCTTCGACGGTGATCGGCTTTTCGAATTCGATATTGACCGCTTCGCCGTGACCGACAAAGACCGGAACACGCACACAGGTTGCATGAACGGCAATCTCCGGGTCCAGGATCTTGCGGGTTTCGACCGTCATTTTCCATTCTTCACGGGTCGCACCATCATCCATGAAGCTGTCGATATGCGGAATGACGTTAAAGGCGATCTGTTTGGTGAATTCTTCCTTTTGCGGGGGATCATTCACATAGATGCCGCGCGTCTGGTTGAACAGTTCGTCCATGGCGGCACGACCGGCCCCGGATACCGACTGATAGGTCGCAACCACGATACGCTTGATCGATGCCATGTCATGAAGCGGCTTAAGGGCCAGCACCATCTGAATGGTCGAGCAGTTCGGGTTGGCAATGATGTTCTTTTTGGCGTAACCGGCAAGGGCATCGCCATTGACTTCGGGCACGATCAGCGGAACGCCCGGTTCCATGCGCCAATAGCTGGAATTGTCGATGACAACGCAGCCGGCCTCGGCGGCCTTGGGGGCCAGTTTCTTGGCGGTTTCCCCGCCGGCCGAGAACAGGGCAATATCAACGCGCGAGAAATCAAAATTGGCCGCATCCGAAACGCTCAGATCATCGTCTTCGCCATAGGAGACGGTACGACCGATTGATTTCGAGGAAGCCAGTGCAAAGACTTCATCGGCGGGAAATTTGCGTTCGGCAAGAGTGTTGAGCATTTCGCGCCCGACATTTCCGGTCGCGCCGACAACGGCGATTTTATAGCCCATCAGGTGCCTCTTTTCAGTCTGGTCGGCATGGAGGCCGGACCCGGGCCAACGCAGGCAATAAGCCGCATGGCGGTTCGGACGGCGCAGGCGCATGCCTGTGGATAATGTCTGATAATCTGGCGCGAGATGTAAGGCTTTCACGACAATTGCGCAAGCGCATCCTTGTCATTCCACCTATGATTACTACTTGAGATCGCAGAAAAATCTGGCAAAATCGTATACGGGGTTCATGTGTCGAACCCGAAATCAGAATCGTTTCGCATCCTGCTTGGTTGATTTCTGCTTTCGGCTCGGATCGCATCGCGAAACCGCTGCCACCATCTGACGACCTTCCAAATGGCAAGATAAAACGATCCTGACAAAGGGTTAGATGCAGATATGCGGCATTGCTGCATATGGGGCGATCAGTTTTCCGACTTTTGCAAAAAGGACGGCCGATGACGTACCCGATGAGTTTGGATTGGACACAGAAAAAGGTTCTCGATTTCTTTCGGGAACATGTAACGCGCGGAACGCTGGTTTTCCGCGTGGATGACAAACATGAAATCGTTCTGGGTGATGGTTCGGAACCGCGTGCGGGCATGACCGTGCCCGACTGGACCAACACCCTTAAAATGGCGCTTAGTCCCGATCCGGGATTTGGCGAAGCCTATATGCATGGCGGCTTTGACCTTGTCAGCGGTGAAATGGAAGATCTGATCCGCGTGTTGCGTCTTAATTTCGAAGGCGGACATTCGTCGAGCGGCTTTGGCACCTTTATCGAAAAGTTGCAGGCGCTCAAATTCCAGATTGCCCAGTTTACCACCGTCAAGGCAGCGTCAAAACGCGTCCGCCATCACTATGATATCGGCAATGATCTTTATACCCGCTTCCTTGATCCGGAGATGCAATATTCATGTGCCTTCTGGGATGACGGGGCGCAAACCCTTGAAGAAGCGCAACACCGCAAAATGAGCCTGACCACCCAGCGGCTCAAGATCAACGAGCCGGGATTGCGGGTGGTCGATATCGGTTGCGGCTGGGGCGGGTTAAGCCGGTTTATCCGCCGCGAAACCGGGGCCGAGGTCCACGGTATTACATTGTCGACCGAACAATATAACTGGGCGCAGCAAAAGCGGGCCGAGATGGGTGACAATGCCAAAAGCGGACTGGATTATCATTTGCTTGATTACCGGGTCTTTGCCGATGCCAATGCCGGAAAATATGACCGGGTGGTATCGGTGGGCATGTTCGAACATGTCGGTCGCCATCAGTTCAAAACCTATTTCGAAAAGGTTGGCCAACTGCTTAAGGCCGGTGGCCGGGCCGTCATTCACACCATCATCAAGCCGCGTGCCGAATTTACATCGCCCTGGATCGACAAATATATCTTTCCGGGTGGCTATATTCCGGCGGTTCATGAAGTGATCGAAGCCGCCGAGCTCGCCAATCTGATGGTCGAGGCATCGCATTTCCATGCCGGGCGCAACTATGCCCGGACATTGCGGGCCTGGCGTGACCGGTTCCGGGCGGTGCGTGATGAACTTGACCCGGTCAAATATGACGAGGAATTCCGCAGAATGTGGGAATTCTATCTGGCGGGCTGCATCAATGCCTTTGACGAGTCAGAAGGCGGTGGCGGCATGCGGGTTGGCCAGTTTGTCTTTACCAAACCGGGCTTTGACTATGCCTGAGGATACAGGGCGGGGAACGATGGTTTCCCGCCCTGACTTGTTTAAGGGTTCCAAGACACATCGCGTGATCGACCGGCACGACAGATGTGAAAAAGCGATCAACCGGTCTTTTGTCGGGAGGAAACGACATGCTGAAAGTGATGAACTGGGATGACACCGATCATCAGGGCCGCGAGACATCGCTAACAAGCCGGGCCCCGCATATCGGGCAGGTGGAAGATTACGTCAAGGCACTGGGTGCGATCGAACTGTCGAGTTGCGAACGGGACATGTTGCGTGCCCACGCACGGGCACCGGGGCGCGAAATTACCGGTCTTAAGCTGGCTGAAACGGTCGGGCATTTCGGATGCCGGATCGGGCACAAGAAATATGGCCGACTGGCCGGGAAAATCGCAACGGCTGCGGGGCTGCCGGTCTGCAAATCCGATGTCAGTGACTATCTTGCGGCAATCTTTACCCTGGCCGATGGCAAACAGTCGGCGGGGGAGGATTGGCAATGGGTGATGCATGCGCCCCTGGCCGATGCATTGAAAAAGCTTGGCATGGCCTAGGTTTTTCAGGCGCCTTTACCGGGTGAACGCGGAAAAAGAAAAAAAGACGGACGGGCCGTGTAACGCGGCCCGTTTGTGTTTCGTCCTTGTGGGCAGAAGGGACGTGATCCCGTTACCGAGCAAGGAGAACCATGATGAGCCGTTTTTCATTCCCCGATACCAGCCCGGCCCTGTTCAAATCGATGTATGGTCTGGCCACGGCCATTGTTGAAAATGGCAAGGTGCCAGCCGTTCTGCGTGATTTGATCGAATGCCGCGTGTCACAGATCAATCAGTGTTCGTTTTGCCTGCGCATGCATGCCAAAAGTTTTGCCGAACATGGTGGCGATGCGGCCAAACTGACGATGTTGCCGGTCTGGCGCGCCGCAGACGGGTTTGACGATGCCGAACGTGCCGCACTTGACTGGGCGGAATGCCTGACCCGGATTGAAAGCCAGGAACGCATTGCGCAAAGCCACCGTGCGCTTTTGGCACATTTTGAAGCCGATGCGATTTCCGAACTGACCTGCGTGATTTCAACCATGAATGCCTGGAACCGTCTTGGCATCGCCCAGCACGAATTTGCATGACCGGGCTTTCCGCGCCCGTTGTCCGGGAGACAGATGATATCGTCTCTTTGCAACAGGAAGGTCCATCGGGCAGGATGAAGCAACGCAAGTAACAAGATCAGGCGGTACGGGGTAATCCCGTGCCGCTTCACCCGTTTGATGGGTACAGGATGTCAGATACGATTTTTGAACAGCATCGCGCACGTCTGACGGCGCTGGCCTATCGGATGCTGGGCAGTCATGCCGACGCCGAAGACGCGGTGCAGGATGTGTGGCTCAGATGGCGCAAGCAGGATCACGCAGAGATCAAGGATGCAACCGGCTGGCTGGTCCGGGTGTGCAGCAATATTTGTCTGGATGTTCTGAAATCGGCCCGGCGCCAGCGTGAAAACTATGTCGGCAACTGGTTGCCCGAACCGTGGATGCCGCCCGAACCGCCCAAAGCCGAAACCAACCTGATTGAACAGGAAGGTCTGGGGCAGGCGTATCTTTTGATGCTTGAACGTCTTGCACCGGTCGAACGGGTGGCACTTGTCCTGTATGAGGTGTTTGACTGGGCACATGATGATATTGCCCCGGTGATCGAACGCACCCCGAACAATACCCGTCAGATCCTGTTTCGGGCCCGGCGCAAAATGAAGCGTGAAAATGACCGCGATGCGACACCGGAAATCACCGGGCAACCGTGCGATCAGACACGCATGCAGGCCTTTGTCACGGCGCTTAGTCTTGGTGATGTCGGTCAGCTTCTGACCCAGCTTGCCCCGGATGTCATTTTGCATTCCGATGGTGGTGGCAAGGCACTGGCCACTGCCAATCCGCTATATGGTCCGGATCATGTTGCACGGTTCTTTGTCGGTGTCTGGCGCAAACGCAATCCACGTGAACGGGCGTTCTATGTGGTGCTGGACGGGGAATGCTGGCTTCTGATGATGGTGGATGGTGTGGTTGAAACCGCACTAAGCGCAACGGAAAAGGATGGTCGGATTGTGGATTTGTTCGTGCATCGCAATCCCGACAAGCTTGCGCTGTTTGAGGCGGTCGTCGGCAATGCCGTTGAAATCGACCCGGATAGCAAAAAGGCCGGGCAATAAACCCGGCCTTTTGAATTTGTGATCAGAACGAAGGATCAGACAAGTTTGTCGAGTTCGTTGATCAGCGACTCACCCATGACGGTGGTCGAAACTTTTGCCATGCCCGGCTGCATGATGTCGCCGGTGCGAAGGCCGCCCTTAAGGACGTTCTGAACCGCATTTTCGATCAGGGTTGCATCGTCGCCCATGTCGAACGAGTAACGCAGCATCATGGCAAAGGACAGAATGGTTGCCAGCGGGTTGGCGATGTCCTGACCGGCGATGTCCGGTGCCGAACCGTGTACCGGCTCATAAAGTGCTTTGCGTTTGCCGTCAGCGTCGGCCGCACCAAGCGATGCGGATGGCAGCATGCCGAGCGACCCGGTCAGCATGGCAGCGCAATCCGACAGAATGTCGCCAAACATGTTGGTGGTGACCATCACGTCGAACTGTTTCGGGTTACGAACCAGCTGCATGGATGCGTTATCGACATACATGTGGCTGACTTCGACTTCCGGGAAGTCCTTGGCAACGCGTTCAACAACTTCGCGCCACAGAACGGTGGATTCCAGAACGTTGGCCTTGTCGACCGAGCACAGACGCTTGTCACGTTTCATGGCCATGTCAAAAGCAACGCGCGCGATGCGTTCGACTTCCGGTTCGGAATAGACAAGGGTGTTGAAACCGGTGCGAACACCGTCGCGTTCTTCGATGCCGCGCGGCTGGCCGAAATAGATGCCGCCGGTCAGTTCGCGCAGGATCATGATATCGAGACCCTTGACGACTTCTTCTTTCAGGGTCGATGCACCAACAAGGGCGTCAAACACCAGTGCCGGACGCAGGTTGGCAAACAGGCCCATTTCCTTGCGGATTTTCAGAAGACCGCGTTCCGGTTTGATATCAAACGGAAGATCGTCCCATTTTGGACCACCAACAGCACCAAGCAGAACCGCGTCCGCCGCCATTGCATCGGCAAGGGTTTCGTCGGTCAGCGGGTTGTTATGTGCATCGATCGACGCACCGCCAATCAGGCCTTCGGTGATTTCGAAGTTCACATTGCGCTTTTTCGCCATCCAGTCCATGACGCGCTGGACCTGACGCATGACTTCGGGACCAATTCCGTCGCCCGGCAGCATCAATACTTTTTTGGTGGTGGTCATAAAAGAATCCTTCCCAGATATTTTCGGGGCCGCTCACCCCGTAGCGATAGAAAAGGGGCGGCAAACGAAACCGTTCGCCACCCCTTTTTGAATTAGAGCGACAACCAGGGCTGCGACGCAGCGCGCTTGGCTTCGAATGCGTTGATGGCATCGGATTTTTGCAAGGTCAGACCGATGTCATCAAGACCGTTCAGCAGGCAATGCTTGCGGAATTCTTCGACTTCGAACTTGATGCAGCCGCCATCCGGACCGGTGATTTCCTGATTTTCCAGATCAACGGTGACGGTGGCATTGGCGCCGCGTTCGGCATCGGCCATCAGCTTGTCGACATCTTCCTGCGGCAGACGGATCGGAAGGATGCCGTTCTTGAAGCAGTTGTTATAGAAAATGTCGGCAAAGCTCGGCGCGATCACGCAACGAATGCCGAAATCAAGCAGCGACCAAGGCGCGTGTTCACGCGACGAACCACAGCCGAAATTGTCGCCAGATACGAGGATCTGTGCATTGCGATAGGCCGGCTTGTTCAGAACGAAATCAGGGATCTCGTTGCCATTGTCGTCGTAACGCATTTCATCAAACAGGTTCTTGCCAAGGCCAGAACGTTTGATGGTTTTCAGGAACTGTTTGGGGATGATCATGTCGGTATCGACATTGATCATCGGCAGCGGTGCAGCAACACCGGTGAGCTTGGTAAATTTTTCCATCGTCTTATCCCTTGCTTCCGGTTTCCCAGGCCAGGCCCAGTGCTTCGATCAATTCCTCGGTCGCGTCGAGTTCCTGTGCGACAAAGTCGGGCAGGTTGATGCCGGTCAGCTGGGGCAGAAGTTGCTCCAGCACGGCAGCACGTCCCATACGGGGGGCGTTTTCGCGAAAATTGATGAATGCGGTATCGGCCATGGGAACCTTCTTTAACCGAGTTTGCGAATGTCAGTCAGGTGACCGGTGATTGCAGCTGCTGCTGCCATGGCCGGGCTGACGAGGTGGGTACGACCACCACGACCCTGACGGCCTTCGAAGTTACGGTTCGAAGTCGAAGCGCAACGCTCGCCCGGGGCCAGACGGTCCGGGTTCATTGCCAGACACATCGAGCAGCCCGGCTCGCGCCAGTCAAAGCCTGCTTCGATGAAGATTTCATGCAGGCCTTCTGCTTCGGCCTGTTCCTTGACCAGACCGGAACCCGGAACGATCATGGCATTGACCGACGGCGAAACCTTGCGGCCCTTGGCGACTTCGGCAACGGCACGCAGATCTTCGATACGACCGTTGGTGCACGAACCGATGAACACGCGGTCGATCTTGATTTCTTCGATCGGGGTGCCGGCCGTCAGACCCATATATTCGAGGGAACGGGCGATTGCCTTTTGCTTGCCGGCGTCCTTGCCGTCGCTCGGCGACGGAACAACACCGGTAACCGGTACGACGTCTTCCGGGCTGGTGCCCCAGGTAACCTGCGGGACGATGTCGGCCGCATCAATTTCGACAATCTTGTCGTAATGGGCACCTTCGTCAGACGGCAGGGTTTTCCAATATTCAACAGCCTGTTCGAATGCGGCACCTTTGGGGGCCATCGGACGGCCTTTGATATATTCAAAGGTTTTCTCGTCCGGTGCGATCAGGCCGGCACGTGCGCCACCTTCGATCGACATGTTACAGACGGTCATGCGGCCTTCAACCGACAGCGAACGGATCGCCGAGCCGGCATATTCGATGACATAGCCGGTACCGCCAGCCGTACCGATACGACCGATGATCGCAAGGGTGATGTCCTTGGCGGTAACGCCCGGATGCAGGTCGCCTTCAACCTTGACCAGCATGTTTTTGGCCGGTTTCTGAACCAGGGTCTGGGTTGCCAGAACATGTTCGACTTCGGACGTGCCGATACCGAATGCCAGGGCACCGAATGCGCCGTGGGTCGAGGTGTGGCTGTCACCACAAACCATGGTCACGCCAGGAAGGGTAAAGCCTTCTTCCGGGCCGACAATGTGAACGATACCCTGACGCAGGTCGTTCATCGGGAAATAATGAATGCCGGTTTCGCGCGCGTTTTGGTCAAGGGTTTCGACCTGAATGCGGCTGTCTTCTTCCTTGATGCCCTGGGACCGGTCAGACGTAGGAACGTTGTGGTCGGGCACGGCAAGGGTCAATTCGGGATGGCGCACTTTGCGGCCGGAATTGCGAAGACCTTCGAATGCCTGCGGGCTGGTAACTTCGTGGACGAGATGACGGTCAATATACAGCAGGCAGGTACCATCATCCTGCGTATCGACCACATGACTTTCCCAAATCTTGTCAAAAAGGGTTTTAGGTTGACCCATCTCGACCTCCTCATAAAACATCGATCTTTTGAGCAGCAACAACCGCCCCGTCTGTGTGGCCCGGAATGTCTCGAAAAATACGCAAAGTGATCCTGCCCAAGGCAGCAGATCGGTTATGGCGTTTTCTCCGGCGCAACCGGCTTAATCCGGTTTGCGAAATTTTATTATCCAGAACCACGCGGGTTTGATTGTTTTTGCCGCGGGAGTGCCTTTATACACCCCGGCCTTTAAATCGCAAGCCGCCGGGCGCGTGTTTTTCCCGGTTTTACATCCTGAAATTGAAACAGGAAAAATGCAGCACCCAAAAGTAGCCAAATCGGCTTAAATCAATATGAGTTAGAGATATCTGATATAACAAAAGCTGATGAATTTATCCCATGGTTTCTGCGTGTATTCTTTCCAAAGCTATAAGGCTGGCGATTCGGCGAAATGCTCTTAATAGTTGTGCTTCCTTATGAGGCGTTACTTTGTGCTGACGTGTTGGGCCTGGTAATTGGTTTTCTACGCAGCGAAATCCCTAGGGGTGATCTTGGTTGTTGACAGAGAAACCATAGATTGTATAGCTATATCAATAACTTATGTGGAGATTTGCTGTGATTACGCGTGGAGATTTTGAATGGAGGCTGAAGGAGGAGCTGCGTCTTCCTGTATCTCGCTCGAACCAACTTGAAATTGCGCAACTCTTGGAACTGCTGTGTGTGCGTAAGCGTCGAGTGCGCAAAGATCGCAGATACACGCGTAATCGAGCACGCAAACTGCAATTCATAGATTATTGCATTGAGGATTGCGTAAAGCGGAATAGTGAATGCGTACAACAATGTTTGCGTGAAAAGTGGAAACGCGGAAATCGGTAACTTCTCAGGTGCGATGGAGTTTGTAGACAGCTGGTTTTGTTTTTTGTTGTGATTGATCATGAAATAAAGACGGGCCCACCCGAAGGTGAGCCCGTCTTTTCGTCTGACATAGCCAAACGGCGGAGAATTACTTCTTCGCGCGTTCTGCTGCGGTCAGTTTGCCTTTGTGGCCGGTGGTCTGCTCGGCGATACGTGCAGATTTACCGGTACGACCACGCAGGTAGTACAGTTTCGCGCGACGAACGTCACCGCGGCGAACGACTTCGATTTTGTCGATGGCCGGGGAGTACGACTGGAAGATACGCTCAACGCCTTCGCCCGATGCGATTTTACGCACGGTGAAGGAAGAGTTGAGGCCGCGGTTCTTCTTGGCGATGCAAACGCCTTCGAACTGCTGGATACGCTCACGGGTACCTTCAACGACTTTCAGGTGTACACGAACGGTATCACCTGCGTCGAATTCCGGAACTTCGCGCTGCGCAACGATTTTGTCGAGCTGCTCATTCTCGAGCTGCTGGATGATGTTGGTCATGGTTTAACCCTCTTTGATGTTCCCGTTTGCGACATACTGGTCCCAAAGGTCCGGGCGTCGCTCACGAGTAATTTCTTCTGCCTGTGCATGCCGCCAGGCTTGTACCTTGGCATGATGTCCGGAAAGCAAGATCTCCGGCACGTCACGCCCGTTCCAATTGGCCGGGCGCGTGTAATGCGGATATTCAAGCAACCCGGTTTCAAAGCTTTCCTCGTCGACGGATTCGGTCTTGTTGACCGTTCCCTCGATGAGGCGAATGCACGATTCAATCAGGACCATGGCCGGCAGTTCGCCGCCCATGAGGATGTAATCGCCGATGCTGATCTCTTCGGCCTGATGTTCATCAAGTACGCGCTGGTCGATACCTTCGTAACGACCGCACAACAGGATGGCACCCGGGCCCGCTGCCAGTTCGCGGCAACGTTTCTGGTTCAGCACTTTTCCCCGCGGGCTGAGATAAATCAGCGGCAATTGCGGTGCGTCGGCACGCAATTCACGCAGGGCAGCGTCGACAATATCCGGGCGCATGACCATGCCGGCCCCGCCCCCGAAAGGATTGTCGTCAACAGTGCGGTGGCGGTCGGTTGCATGATCGCGGATGTCTTTGACATCAAGCGACCAGATCCCGTTCTCAAGCGCCTTGCCAGCCAAAGACTGACCAAGCACACCCGGGAACATTTCCGGGAACAGGGTTGCAACTTTTGCCTGCCACACAGACATCGATCAGGCCCCCTTTCCGCTGCCGGTCGCGGTTTCCGCGCCTACTGCATCGGCAGTGACGGCATCAGAATCGCGGTCGGCCTGAGAGTCCTTGCGGGATTTGTTGGGACGGCGGCTGCGATTGCCGGGTCCGTCTTCATCCTGCAGGAGCCCCTCGGGCGGATTTACCACCAGCTTGCGTTCCGAAAGCACCACATCGGGAACCACTTCCTTGGTAAACGGAAGAACGACAACCTTGCCACGGACTTCTTCAAGCGCGACTTCGATTACGTCGCCAGCGCCAAAATCAGCCACGCCCCGTACGGTCCCGAACAGCGATCCATCAATGTGGAAGGCCTTCAGGCCGACAAGGTCGGCAAGATAGAATTCGTCTTCATCTTCCGTCTCGGGCAGTGCCGCCCGTGGCACATGAAGCTTGGTACCCCGCAGCCGTTCGGCGGCGTCCCGGTCGTCCACACCTTCGATCTTGGCGATCAGCTGGTCGCGGACATGTCCGACAGGAGACAGCTTGTATTTCACGCGTCCCTTGGCGTCGAACAACGGGCCGTAACCGACAAGGTTATCCGGGTCGACGGTATAGCTTTTGACGCGCACGGCACCACGCACCCCGTGCGGGGCGGTGATCATGCCGACGCAGACATAAGCTTCGTCGTTCTTGGATTTGCGGGTATCAGCCATTTCGGTTCACAAGTTTCCGGTATCTGATCAAAGCGTGCGTTCAGCGATTACTCGCCTGCAGCTTCTTCAGCAGGTGCTGCTGCTTCGGCAGCGGCTTCCGCAGCAGCGGCAGCAGCAGCTTCAGCTTTTTCAGCTTTCTCACGAAGACGTTCCTGGGCTTTCGCTTTCGGAGCCGACTTCTGCGGCTGTTCGGTCGGTTTGAACGCGTCAGCAAGGCCAGCCTTGCCAAGGAAGCGTGCAACACGATCGGTCGGCTGTGCACCAACAGACAGCCAGTATTTGATGCGCTCTTCTTTGAAGGTCACGCGGTTGTCAGCATCCTTCGGGAGCATCGGATCATAGGTACCGACTTTCTCGATGAAGCTGCCGTCACGCGGAGCACGAACGTCAGCAACTACGATACGGTAGTACGGACGCTTCTTGGCACCGCCACGGGAAAGACGAATCTTGACAGCCATTCGGATAAGTTCCTTTCAGCTTGGGTTTGTAGTCTTCTAAATCAGGGCCCCGAGGGGCCTATTCGCTAGTCTTGTAGTCTGCGGCCTTGCGACCGTTTCGGTTCCTAAGAGGCATTCTTGAGAACCTGTTTAAGAACCTGGGGTCTGGCTATTTCTTTTTGCCAAATCCCGGGAATCCCGGAGGAAGGCCACCGCCGCCCCCCAATCCCGGCAGGCCGGGCGGCAAACCGCCCCCGGCACCGGGGAAACCTTTTGGCAGATTGCCGAGGTCGGGCATTTCGCCGCCTTCAAGCATTGCCGGATCCATTTTCGGCATGCCGCCAAACAGACCTTTTTTGCCCATCTTGCCCATCTTTTTGATCATGGTGGACATGGTCTGATATTGCTTGAGCAGCTTGTTCACGTCCTGAACCGTCAGGCCACAGCCCGCGGCAATACGCTTTTTGCGCGATGCCTTGATCAGGGCCGGGTTTTCACGTTCTTTGGGCGTCATCGACAGGATGATCGCTTCCTGATGGGTCAGAAGTTTCGGATCAAGCTTGGTCTGCGACATCTGTTTTTTCAGCGCGCCCATGCCCGGCAGCATCCCCATGATGCCGGAAAGATCACCCATCTTCTGAAGCTGCTTGAGCTGGGCGAGAAGGTCGTTCAGGTCAAACTGACCCTTGCGCAGCTTCTTCGCCATTTTCTCGGCGTCTTCGGCCTTGATCGTTTCAGCGGCTTTTTCAACCAGGCTGACAACGTCGCCCATGCCAAGAATACGGTTGGCGATACGATCGGGGTGGAAGGCTTCCATCTCGTCGATCTTTTCGCCGACACCGATCATCTTGATCGGGCAGCCGGTAATCTGACGCATCGAAAGGGCCGCACCGCCGCGCGCATCACCGTCAACACGGGTCAGAACGATACCGGTAATGCCGACCTTTTCGGCAAATTCCTTGGCCACATTGACCGAGTCCTGACCGGTCATTGCATCGGTGACCAGCAAGGTTTCGACCGGGTTGACCGCATCACGGACCTGGGCGACTTCGCTCATCAGTTCCATGTCGATATGCAGGCGGCCGGCGGTATCAAGGATGACGGCGTCATAGCCTTCCTTGCGACCGGTATCCATGGCGCGTTTTGCAATCGAAACCGGCTTTTCGCCAAGAACGATCGGCAGAACACCCAGACCATTATCGTCGGCCAGCACTTTCAGCTGCTGCTGGGCGGCCGGACGATAGATATCGAGCGATGCCAGAAGAACCTTCTTGTTGCGCTTCTTGGTCAGGTGCAGCGCGATCTTGGCAGAACTGGTGGTCTTACCCGAACCCTGAAGACCAACCATCAGGATCGGCACCGGCGGGGTCGAGGCAAGATTGATGTCTTCGCCTTCGCCCAGCATGTTTTTCAGTTCGTCATGGACGATCTTGACGACCATCTGACCCGGGGTGACCGAGCGCAGAACGTCCTGACCAACCGCACGTTCGGTGGCGTTGGTGATAAAGGTTTTGACGACCGGTAGCGCAACGTCAGCCTCAAGCAGGGCGACGCGTACTTCGCGCATGGCTTCCTTGACGTCGGATTCCTTCAGCGCGCCACGTTTGCGCAGCTTATCGAGAACTCCGCCAAGGCGATCGCTTAGTCCTTCAAACATTCCAAATCCCGTCTGTGTTGCCGGTGTTTCCACCGCGTACGCACAAAAAACTAAAACCCAGTGCTCGAAAACTCGAGGACTGGGGGAGTCACCCCTTGGGCGACCTTTGGTGAGGAGGGTTTATTGGATCGGGGGTGGGGAGTCAAGCGCAATCGGGCGCAAAAGCGCGATGTTCTGCGCTTTTCGAGTCATTTCGAACCCAATCCCCGATTCTGATGGTGCCCGGGGGCATCCAACCGGATGTTCAAACCGCCGGGCTGACCGGATCAATCGCGTGATTGTCAATCAGGCGGGCCTTGCCAAGACGCGCAGCAACAAAGATTCGCGCCGGTCTGGTGACGGTTTGGCTGACCAGTTCAAGCGTTTGCGCATCGCGAACTTCAAGATAGTCGATCGGATTGAACCCGGCGGCCAGAATGTCTTCGCGCCCCTTGGCCAAAAGCGGTCCAAGTTCGGCACCCTTGGCGGCCCTGGCGGTGATATCGGCCAGAACCCGGTTCAGAACTGGCGCGGTTTCGCGTTCCTGTGGCGACAGATACCGATTGCGTGACGACATGGCCAGACCGTCTTCTTCGCGCAGGATCTTGGCCCCGATAATGTCGACCGGAATGTTGAGATCCGCACTGAAACGGCGGATGACCATCAGCTGTTGATAGTCTTTTTGGCCGAAAATCGCGCAATCGGGCAGTGCTTGAAGCAGCAATTTGGTGACGATCTGGGCCACCCCATCGAAATGACCCGGGCGGGCCGCCCCGCACAAAACATTGGTCATCGCGCCATCGACACTGACCTTGGTGGCAAAGCCGTCGGGATACATTTCCTCGACCGAGGGGGCAAAACACAGTTCCACCCCGGCCGCATCAAGAAGTTTCTGATCATCGGGCAGGGTGCGGGGATAGGCGCCGAAATCCTCGTTCGGGCCGAACTGGGTCGGATTGACAAAGATCGATACGATCACGCGGTCGGCATGTTCACGGGCAAGACGGGTCAGGCTGATATGGCCGTCATGAAGCGCACCCATGGTTGGCACCAGGGCAACACGCAGACCCTGCGCGCGCCAGTCGGCAACAGTCGCGCGCAAATCTGCGACGGTGTGAACAGTCGTAAGAGGCATCGTAATCGTCGTATCGAAATTTCAAGAAATCGCGGCGGTCAGAACCATCAGGTATCAGACCGCGCGCAAGTTACCTTTTTTGGTAACGCCAAAGCAATGTTCATCCGCCGGGAACTGACGGTTGCGCACTTCGCTTGCATACTGGCCGACCGCCTCGGAGACGGCATCGCCCAGATTGGCATAGCGTTTGACGAATTTTGGCGTGAAATCCGAAAACAGGCCAAGGATGTCCTCGGTGACGAGAACCTGACCGTCACAGGCCACCGATGCACCGATCCCGATGGTCGGAATATCGATGGTTTCGGCGATGTGGCGGGCGACCGGTTCAACCGTTCCTTCGACCACGACGGAAAAGGCGCCGGCGTCGGCGACTGCGCGGGCATCGGCCAGGACCTTTTCAGCAGCAGCTTCGCCGCGACCCTGACTTTTGAAACCGCCCATGGTGTTGACCTGTTGGGGCATCAGGCCGATATGGCCCATGACAGGCACACCGCGCTGGGTCAGAAATGCGATGGTTTCGGCCAGTTCTGCCCCGCCTTCGAGCTTGACTGCGGCACAGCCGGTTTCGGCAAGAATATGCGAGGCGGTCCGGAAAGCCTGTTCCTTGGATTCCTGATAGCTGCCAAATGGCAGATCGATCACGACACAGGCATTTTTCGAGCCGCGCATGACCGCCTTGCCGTGATTGACCATCATGTCGACGGTCACGGCAAGCGTGCTTTCCATGCCATAGACAACCATGCCCAGTGAATCGCCGACCAGCAGAAGGTCGCAATGTTCATCGAGGCGCTGGGCCATTGGCGTTGTGTAAGCAGTCAGGCAGACAATCGGTTCGCCACCCTTGCGGGCGCGAAGCTGTGGGACGGAAACCCGGCCCATCTTTTTTGTGGTGGCACTCATGACGTTTCTCCCCCGGTTCGACCGGATTTGGCTGCCCGATCTGTGTCGGGCGTGCCGTCATGTTTACAATATGATGACGGTATTCGGGAAATATTTTTTCGCAATCGCGAAATAGGCAATTCGGCCAACAGGTTATCAATTGACCGAATTTACGCTTTTTCCTCGCATCATTTCAAAGACGCAGTCAGCATTACTGTGCAGTTGCACAAAAGAATTCAGAGGCCTTCGGCAAGGTCTTCGAGCATATCAAGCCCGACCGCTTCGATATGGCGGTTATCCTTAAGCGAAATCGTTGCTTCCTTGCGCAGTTGCGTCAGGGTGCGCGACACGGTTTCGATGGTCAGACCCAGATAATCGGCAATGTCGGACCGGCTCATCGGGACATTGATGGTATCGGTATTTTCACCGCGATGTTCCTGGCGGCGGGCCAGCATCAGCAGGAAGGATGCGACCTTTTCCTTGGCAGTCTTGCGGCCGAGCAACAGCATCTGGTCCTGTGCGGCGGCCAGTTCGTCCACCGCCATGCCCAGCATGCGTTTTTCAAGATGCGGGAACTGATCAAACAGCTTTTCGAGCTTCTGCCGCGGGAAGCGACAGGCCGTGACCGGTTCGATTGCCTCGGCGGTGTAGCTGTAATTGGCGTTCAGAGCGAGTCCCAGAAAGTCGCCTGCAAACAGGAAACCGGTGATCTGACGGCGACCATCACCCAGCAATTTGTACAGTTTGACCGAGCCCGATGTGACGTTGAAGACATAGTCGGCTTCTTCGGCTTCGTGGAAGATGGTGCTGTGTGAATCAAACTGGACGTGAGTCAGCAGTTGGCGCAGCTGATCATGTTCAGCCCCGTGCAAAGACGAGCAGAAGGTCAAGTCCTTGATAGAACAGGCTTCGCAAAGTTGGGGGCGGACTGCCATCGCAGACTCCGATACTGGTGACCCGATACATTGAGTAGCGTTAATTTATGCGAACAGACAGGAGCGTTTCAAGTTATTCTAACTGTCATTGTGGTGGAATTTCTTGGATTTAGGCGCAAACTGGTCGTCATCGTCGTCAAACAGGATGCGATTGGCGGCCCCTTCCATGTCGTCGAACTGTCCGGAACGCAGCGACCACAAAAAGGCACCAAGCCCCAAAAGACCCAGAAAAAGTGCGATCGGGATCAGGAGAAGAAGGTTGCTCATGCCATTAGGCTCCTGCCTGTTGGGATGTGGGGCGCAGGGGCGCGATATCAAGGTTTGGCGATTGTCCGGATGTCTTGGCATGCAGGCGCAAGGCATTGGCAATAACAATCAGCGATGACGATGACATGGCGATGGCTGCAATCAGGGGGGTGACAAAGCCCGATACCGCAAGGGGAATCGTAATCAGGTTATAGGCAAAGGACAGGGCGAAGTTCTGACGCACCAGTCGGTCGGCCTTGCGGGCGACGTCGATGGCTTCGATGACGGCACCCAGCCTGTCGCCCTGAAACACGATATCGGCCGCGTTTTGCGAAATTTCGGCAGCGGTTGCAGGTGACATTGATGCATGGGCACAGGCAAGAGCCGGGGCATCATTGATGCCATCGCCGACCATCAGATCAAACTTGCCGTCATCTGCGCGTTTCTGGACAAAACCGGCCTTGTCGGTCGGGGACATGCGCGCATGCCAGTCACGCAAACCGATTGTTTCGGCAAGCTGGCGGACCGTGCTGCTGCGGTCCCCCGACAGCAATGTCATATCAAATCCGCGCGCGCGCAGGGTATCAACGACCGTGACCGCGTCACTGCGCGGTGTGTCGCGGAACACAAACCGGGTCGGTGATTTTCCCGGTTCTGCCAACCATAATTCCGGCCCGGTGACATCAGACGGCAAATCGGCGTTTTCCGCGATATCGCAAAATGTGCGACTGCCAAGCAAAATGGTGCCAAACGGTGTATGCGCCGTCAGGCCAAGACCGGGTTGTTCGGTGACATTGGCCATGGCCGCAACATTGCCAGCCGCACGCACCAGGGCGCGGGACAATGGGTGATTGCTGTTGGCGGCAATGCGTGCGGCAAGTTCAAGAGTTTCGGCGTCGGTCTGGCTGACCAGTTCGGGTTTGCCGGTGGTCAGTGTTCCGGTCTTGTCAAAAATGATACCGGTAATTTTGGTCAGCCGTTCAAGTGCGGTTGCCGATTTGACAAGAATTCCGGCGCGCAACAACCGGCCGGTGGCAATGACCTGAACGACCGGAACCGCAAGCGCCAGCGCACAGGGGCAGGTAATGATCAGAACCGCAATCGCATTCATCAGCGCATCCTGCCAGGCAAGACCGCCAATCAGCCACCAGCCGACAAAAGTCGCCAGCGACAGGAAATGAACAACCGGAGCATAGGATTTGGCCACCCGGTCGGCAATCGCGACATATTTGGCCCGACCCTGTTCGGCATTTTCCATCAGCCGGACAATTTCCGATAACAGGGTATTGCCGCCGGTTGCCGTCACACGAATGCGCAAAGGCGCGGATATATTGGTCGTGCCGGCAAAGACTGTTTTGCCCGGGCGGGTCAGGACCGGGATGCTTTCGCCGGTGATGACGCTGGTATCAATGTCGGACTGGCCGTCGATGACTTCACCGTCAATGCCGATCCGTTCCCCCGCCGCCGTCAGAACGACCATGCCCGGTTCCGCCTTGTGCGGGGCGATCAGGCGACGGGTTCCGTCATCGTCAATGACGGTGATTGACCGGGCATTCAGCGACAAAAGATGTTCGGCCGCCGACCGTGCCTGCCCACGGGCCCGCCCGTCCAGATAACGACCGATCAGCAGGAAAAACAAAAGCGTGATCGCACTGTCGAAATAGGCATGCGGTTCGCTGCGAATGGTTTGGGCAAGGCTCATGCCAAGGGCAAGGATCACGCCAAGGCTGATCGGGACATCCATATTGACCCGCCGGTTGCGGATGGCACCCAGTGCGGAGCGATAAAACGGCATCCCGGCATAGGCCGCGGCAGGCAATGCAATCAATGCCGATAACCAGTGAAACAGATCGCGGGTTGCCCCGCCCATGCCCTGAAAATACCCGGCCCAGACAGAAACCGATAACAACATCACATTGCCGGCAGCAAATCCGGCCACGGCCAGACAGCGCAGCAATTCCTTGTTGCGGGACAGGGTTGCCTGTTCAAGGGCGGCGGGATCAAACGGGATCAGGCGATAGCCCATCTGCAAAACCGGTGACAGGATGGCACCGATATCGGACGAGGCACCCTGCCAGCTTAGACGCAGGCGGCGGGTCGTCATATTGACCCGCGCACGCGTCACGGCATCGTTGCGTTGCAAAAGAGTTTCGATCAACCAGACACAGGCCGCACAATGAATGCCATCCACCATCAGATTAAGATGATGGGTGCCGGTGTCATCGGTGCTGGCCAGTTCGGTGAAATCAAGACTGCCAAGCGTTTCTTCATCCGGACGCAGGGCACGGATTTTGGGATCGACCGCGCGGCGTTTGTAATAGGATGAAAGCCCCAATTCGCCCAGCAGCTCATACGCCCCGGCGCATCCCGCACAGCAAAAGTCAGGCCCCGCCGGTGACGAGGCAGTGACCGGTTCCTGGCAGTGACGGCAAAGGGCGGGCTGGATCATGGATTGATGACGACGTTTTCAAGTGTCTGGTAATCATCACCCATGGCATGGGCGATGGTGCGGACCTGCCAGCGACCATATACCGGGAAAGATGCACTTGCGCGATATTCGCCCGGTGCAACTTCTGCCATCGGGATGGTCTGATCCATGTCGTCGCGGTCCGAACGGGTCAGGACAATTGACATTTTTGCACCGCTGATCGGCTGACTTTCCTTGTCGCGGAACAGGACGGTGACGGTGCCGGTCTGATTGATGACACCACCAACGGTCAGTTTGCTGCGCCAGCCAAGTTCTGCCTGACGGGCCGCACCGGAAATTGCAGCATTGTAGTTGTTGCCTTCTTCAAAGGCGTGCTTGGTGACAAGGCCGTTCCAGCTGGTCATGGAAAAAGTGATCAGCGAAATATTGGCAATCAGCATGATGGCAAAGCCGCCAACAAAGTACCAAGGGATCCAGCGATCCGATTTGCGCGGGCCGGTTTGATCAGAAGAAGGAGACGTCATATGCGTTGCCATTGCTTGTCTTTCCTGTGCCAAAGCGTTTTCACGATCAGCGGTCGGTCTTGGGACCGGCAAATACTGTATCATATGTTTCGGTGTTTCCGGTTTCCGTATCGGTCACCGTGAATTCGAACGGTGTTGCATCGCCATCAAGTGCCGACGGATCGGCGGCAATGAACACACGGAAACTGCCAACCCGGTCGGGCGCCACTTCAAGATCAAAGGTGCCTTTCTGGTTCGGGGTCTGACCGATGATCTGGAAATCCGAAATCGTCAGGCCGGAAACGGTCAGTTCATAGGTTTTCAGCGACTGTTCCTTGTTGAGCAGCTTGACCGTATAGCCATTGCGGACATCGCCATCAGACAGGGTCACAAATAGCGGGTTGCGGTCACGCAGCACATTGAGTTCAAGGACCGAACGGTTCAAAAGACCGAACATCATCACCGATGCCACCACGGTCAGGATGGCCGCATAGAAAATGGTGCGCGGGCGAATGATGCGCACGCGGGTTGCCTTGCCCTGGGCGCGAAGCTGGGTGTTCTGGACCGAGTCAAACCGGACCAGATCACGCGGAAAGCCGACCTTGTCCATGATGTCGTTACAGGCATCAATACACAGGCCACAGCCAATGCATTCCATCTGCAGGCCGTCGCGGATATCAATGCCGGTCGGACAGACATTCACACAGGCACGGCAATCAATGCAGTGGCCGGTTTCGGGCACTTCGCCACGGGTCAGGTTTTTGCGTTTAAGCGGCCCGCGGGCTTCCCCGCGCCATCCTTCATAGGTGACGATCAGACTTTCATCATCCAGCATTGCCGACTGAAAACGCGGCCAGGGACACATATAGGTGCAAACCTGTTCGCGGGCCCAGCCAGCCAGAAGATAGGTCGAGAAAGTCAAAAACGCGATGGTGACATAGACGGCCAAGCTGGCCTGGCCGGTAAAGACATCGACGATGACGGTCGGCGCATCGTTGAAATACAGAACAAACGCGCCGCCGGTTGCCATGGCAATGGCGATCCAGGCCAGATGGGTTGCACCGATTTTCCAGAATTTCTCGAACGTCCATTTCGACTGATCAAGTCGGACACGCGCGTTGCGATCGCCCTGGATATAACGTTCGACCAGCATGAAAAGATCGGTCCAGACCGTCTGCGGGCAGCCATAACCACACCAGATACGTCCAAACAGCGAGGTTGCCAGAAACAGACCGATTGCCGCCATGATCAGGATGCCGGTGATGTAATAGACTTCCTGGGGCCAGATTTCGATGAAGAAGAAATAGGCGCGGCCAAGATCCATGTCGATCAGCACTGCCTGATCGGGGGCGCTTGGTCCACGATCCCAGCGGATCCATGGCACCAGCCAGTAAATCGACAATAACGCGATCAGTGCGAACCATTTGAGGTTACGGAACCGGCCGGAAACGCGTTTGGGATAAACTTTGTCCCGCGTTTTATAAAGCGGTTGATCGTCATAGTCGCTGCCATCACTGACAAGCGGGCTGGCGGTGTGTTCGGCATCGGGATGCGGCAAGCTGGACATGGCCATTTTCGCTACCTGGTTAGTGCTCCCTACCGTGCTGATGGCGGTGGTTTTGCGGGAAACCGCCAGTCGGAGCAAACGGCCAAGCTGTCAGACAGAAAGTTCAATTTGTCAGCAGCTTTTCGGGGCAGGCTTTCATTATTCAAATCTGAGCCTGAAAATACGAAAGGTCCGCCTCAGTAACCATGATACATGTCAATTTACGACGTGAAGATCATGGGAAAACTGCGACGGACATCTCGTTTCGGACAAAGTGCCCGGAATAAAAAGGGCCGATGATAGATATCACCGGCCCTGGCAGTCTGTTTTACTGGCCGCCACCCAAAGAGTGGACATAGACCGTCAGCATCTTGATGGTTTCTTCGTCAAGACGGCCTTCCCATGCCGGCATCACGCCACGGCGCGAATTGGTCACGGTTTCGGTGATGGTGGCTTTGTCGCCCCCATACAGCCAGATGGCGTCTGTCAGGTTCGGCGCACCGAGTTCCTGAATGCCTTTGGCATTGTCACCATGGCAGGATGCGCAGTTTTCTTCGAATACGATCGCACCACGATCAGCCGCGGCCTTGTCTGTTGCCCGGTCGGTGAAGTGCAAGACATATTGCACAACATCGTCGATCTGATCGCGTTCAAGCAATTCGTCACGGCCAAAGGCCGGCATGTCATTCATGCGGGTGTCTTCATTGGCATCCCATCGGATCCCGACATGCAGGGTTTCGTTGATGGTTTCAAGTGTCCCGCCCCAAAGCCATGCGTCATCCTGAAGCGACGGGAAGCCCGGATTGCCCGATCCGCCCGTTCCGTGACACGGTGCGCAATTGTCGGCAAAGATCGCCTTGCCACCGGCCATCGAGAAGTTCAGAAGTTCCGGATCGCTGGTGATTTCCGTTACATCGAGTGCCGCAAGGCGTTCCATGAACGGAGCGCGTTCGGCAGCAACATTGTTCAGGGTTTCATGCAGCTGGGTACGGTTGGTCGTCCCGAACATCCCCTTGAGATAGTCATTGGCGGTCGGCCAGGACGGATAAACCACCCAGTAACCGATTGACCAGATTACGGTCACCCAAAAAACATAGACCCACCAGGACGGAAGCGGTGTGTTGAGCTCCTTGATACCGTCCCATTCATGGCCGGTGGTCTCGCGCCCGGATACCTGGTCTTTTTCGACATGTGTCGGCATTACTCTGTTCTCCCCTTAATCCTGATCCCGCAGCGGAATCCGGGCGTGTGCTTCCATGTCCCGATTGCGCTTTTTGCTCGGCCACATGACCCAGGCAATGATCGCGCTGAACAGAAGCATCAGCCACAGTCCCCACAGGGGGCGGAAAAAGTCAGCGAGTTGCGTAAAGAATTCCATGACGTTCCCCTTTGCCCTAGCGCAGGTTCATCTGCGGGTTATAGGTGGTGAAGTCGACCATCCGGCCCAGGACCTGCAGATACGCAATCAGCGCATCCATTTCGGTCAGTTCTTCCGGTTTGCCGTCAAAATCACCTGTTGCCGCATTCGGGTAACGAGCAAGGAAATCATCGTCATAGGCCGCATCCTCGCTGGCCTGCAGGTAAAGGTCTGCCTTGGCCGTCTCGATCATTTCGTCGGTATAGGGAACCCCGACCATACGAAGTGTTTCGAGATGGGCCTGTGCGTCATCGAAGTTCAGTTTGCGTTCAGCAAGGAACGGATAACCCGGCATGATTGATTCCGGCACGACAGAGCGCGGATCCTTCATGTGGGCCACATGCCAGTCATTGGAATATTTCCCGCCGACACGTGCCAGGTCCGGACCGGTACGTTTCGATCCCCACTGGAACGGGTGGTCATACATCGATTCCGCGGCAAGGCTGTAATGGCCATACCGTTCGACCTCGTCACGGAACGGACGGATCTGCTGGGAATGGCAGTTATAGCAGCCTTCACGGATATAGATGTTGCGACCGGCCTGTTCGAGCGGCGAATAGGGACGTACCCCTTCGACCTTTTCGATGGTCTGTTCCATTGTGAACAGCGGCACGATTTCCACGATGCCACCAATGATGATGGTCAGGAAAATGCCAAGGATCAGAACGAAGACGTTCTTTTCAACGATATGGTGTTTTTTAAGAAGCATATCTCGTTCCCCCCTTATTCGGCTGCAACAGTGGCAGGTGTGCCGATCGGAGCTTCGTTACGCAGATCGCCCTTGATCGTCTTGTAGACGTTCCAGACCATCAGCAGCGAACCAAGAACAAACAGCAGGCCGCCGGTTGCGCGAATGATGTAGTAGGGATGCATCGCCTCAACGGTTTCGATGAAGGAATATTGCAGGAAGCCCAGTTCGTCATAGGCGCGCCACATCAGGCCCTGCATGATCCCCGAAACCCACATCGAGGTGATGTAAAGAACAATCCCGATGGTCGCCAACCAGAAGTGATGCGACACCAGACGCATCGAATACAGGCGTTCGCGATTCCACAGAACCGGGATCAGGAAGTAGATCGCACCGAACGATACGAAGGCAACCCAGCCAAGTGCACCGGAATGCACGTGACCAATGGTCCAGTCGGTATAGTGCGAAAGTCCGTTAACCGCCTTGATCGACATGACCGGACCTTCGAAGGTCGACATGCCATAGAAACCGACAGCAGCAACCATGAACCGCAGGACCGGGTCGGTACGCAGCTTGTCCCAGGCACCCGAAAGTGTCATCAGACCGTTGATCATCCCGCCCCAGGACGGCATCCACAACATGATCGAGAAGGTCATGCCAAGGGTCTGCGCCCAATCAGGAAGGGCTGTGTAGTGCAGATGGTGAGGACCAGCCCAGATATAGAGGAAGATCAGCGCCCAGAAGTGAATGATCGACAGGCGATAGGAATAAACCGGACGTTCGGCCCGCTTCGGGATGAAGTAATACATCATGCCAAGGAAGCCGGCCGTCAGGAAGAAGCCAACCGCATTATGGCCGTACCACCACTGGGTCAGGGCATCCTGAACACCAGAGAACATCGAATAGGACTTGGTGCCGGTCAGCGATACCGGAATGGCAAGGTTGTTGCCAAGATGGAGCATCGCGATCGTGACGATAAACGCCAGATAGAACCAGTTTGCCACATAGATGTGCGGTTCCTGACGTTTCAGCAGGGTACCGACAAACATCGCCAGATAGCAGACCCAAACCAGGGTAAGCCACAGATCAACAAACCATTCCGGTTCGGCATATTCGCGGCCCTGGGTGGTGCCGGTCACGTAACCGATCGCGGCCATCACGATGAAAAGCTGATACCCCCAGAATACAAATGCAGGCAACGCCGTGCCGCCATAAAGCGGGGTGCGGCAGGTGCGTTGAACCACATAGAAGGAAGTCGCCAGCAAAGCGTTACCACCAAAGGCAAAGATAACTGCCGAGGTGTGCAATGGGCGCAGACGCCCAAAGTTCAGAAATTCATTGTCGAAATTGAGCGCCGGAAATGCGAGCTGCCAGGCGATGACATCACCCACCAGAAATCCGACGACTCCCCAAAATACGGTCGCGAGTGCGGCCCAGCGCACAACGTCCATATTATAATTAACAGCAACCGCAGGCGATGCTGTCTGTGCCATGCTCCCTTGGCCCATGCTTGACTCCCGTTCAAGGTGTTCGGGGCAACTGTCCAGACCCTCTCGGACAGTTTCATCCGTCCCCGTGAATAACCCGATCCGAGGAAGGGTTATTCACCTGCACTTGAAGCCCCACCCACAATGCATCCCGTTTGAAACAGGGACACATTGAACCTGGCGAGGTTTCCCATTCAGTCTGGCGAGTATGCGGGCACATGGCCCAAAAGCCATTGATGTACGTCAATACAGGCGCGCAATACCCGCTGGAAATTCAATCATGGGATTCCATGTTGTCGCCGGACGGGGACCTCAAGTGTTGTGGCTGTTTATGCGCCCCAACGCGTCCAAACGTGTTGATGCACATCAAGGTTGACCGGATTTATTTGCGGCATGATCGGGTAAATTCCAGAGGACGGTAATCATGTCAGAAGCCTATCAGGCACATCCCCTTACATCGCACACTGCGGATATGACGTATCCGCTGGTGCAGATGATGCAGGTCGATATGTCTTTTGATCGATGGCGTGCCTTTGTCGACCGGTATTGTCTGCCGGTTGGCGACAAGGGGGCGGACTCTGGCCTGGCCGGGGCAACTGATGCCGACCAGCTTTTATGGCAACGCCAGCGCGGCATCATCGTTCTGTCCAACGAGCGCGGCTACATCCACGGTCTGTTTTCCTATTATGTGCGTGATGACATGACCGACGGGCTTGTCCTGCATGTCGATAATGTCATGGCGGTGGAAATCGTGGCGGGTGCCTATGTGTTTGATGCCATGCGCGATGCGATGAACCGGCTGGCGCGCGATCATAAATGCGCCAATGTGTATGTTTCGCTTGGCGAATGTGACGGGCGTTTGCGCGATTATTTTGCCAAGGCCGGTTTCGTGCCAAGCAAGGTCCGCTATTGCGCACCGGCAACCCCGAAACTGTCAGCCTGACAGCATTTCCAAATCCGTAAAAACGCCTGCTTGCGCCGGGGCATATTCGTGCTACATCCGGGTAAGCGATATGTGGACGGGCCCCGGAAACAGGACTATAAGGCGGGTATGAACGGTATTCCTTTTGTCAAAATGCATGGTCTGGGAAATGATTTCGTTGTCTTTGACGGACGACGCGATCCCGCTGTGCTTGATCTTGATAACGCAACCGCTGCCCGGATTGCAGATCGCAAAACCGGTGTGGGCTGCGATCAGTTGATCGTGATCGAACCGGCCCGCGATGATCTTGCCGATGCCTTCATGCGCATCCGCAACAATGATGGCGGCGAGGTCGAGGCATGTGGAAATGCCACGCGCTGTGTTGCCAGCATCGTCATGGGCGAGCTTGGCCGCAATGATGCGATCATTGAAACCGTGGTTGGCCTTCTTGATGCCAATGGTTTGGCCGATGGCCAGGTAACCGTGGATATGGGGCAGGTCCGGCTGGACTGGCGTGATATCCCGCTGTCAGAAGCGGTTGATACCAACCATATCCCATTGTCGCTTGGTCCGCTTTCGGACGCAGTCGGGGTCAATGTCGGCAATCCGCATGCGGTCTTTTTTGTCGATGACGCCGAAGCCGTCGATATTGAAAAATTCGGACCGATCCTTGAACATCACGAAATGTTTCCCGAACGCGCCAATATCGAAGTGTGCAGCATCATCGGCGAAAACCAGATCCGGATGCGTGTCTGGGAACGCGGTGTCGGTGTGACGCGTGCATGTGGCACCGGTGCCTGTGCGGTCGGCATTGCGGCGGCCCGTCGCGGACTGACCGGGCGCAAAACCGATGTCATTCTTGACGGGGGCAAGCTTACGATTGAATGGTTGCCCGATGACCATGTCCTGATGACCGGACCGGTCGCGACCAGTTTCCAGGGCTTCCTGCATTCATCCCTGTTGGGTGCGCACTGATCAGAAATATGTAACCGGCCCGCATGGTGATGTTGGCCGGTTAATTTTTTACAGGTACTTTTACGGACCCCTTCGGGCCTTGCATCGATTTTCGTGATCGGGCAAAACAGGGCCCACCAGGATCAGGTCCGATCCATGTCGGGACGCCCGCCTCCCGTCTTTTGTGAAACTCAAAAGCAGGTTCAGATAATGGCTGACTTTAATACGCTTGACGGTGTCAATGTCGCTGGCAAGCGCGTATTGCTGCGCGCTGATCTTAACGTTCCGATGAAGGATGGTGTTGTTGGTGATACGACCCGCATCGACCGTACTGTTCCGGGCCTGATCGAACTGGCTGATGCCGGTGCCAAACTGGTGGTCATCACCCATTTTGGCCGCCCGAAGGGCCAGCGCGTTGCTGAAATGTCGCTCAAACCGGTTGCCGAAGCCCTTGCCAAACAGTTGGGCCGCCCGGTGAAATTTGCTGATGATTGCATCGGTGATGCGGCAGCAAGCGTGGTCAACAGCCTTGAAAACGGTGAAATCGCGCTTCTGGAAAACCTGCGTTACCACGCAGAAGAAGAAAAGAACGACCCGGCATTCGTGGCCGAGCTGGCCAAGCTTGGCGATGTTTACGTCAATGACGCGTTTTCCTGTGCGCACCGTGCCCATGCCTCGACCGAAGGTTTGGCGCGCGCACTTCCGGCTTATGCCGGGCGTTTGATGCAGGCCGAACTCGAAGCATTGGGCAATGCGCTTGAAGCTCCGAAACATCCGGTGATGGCAATTGTTGGCGGTGCCAAGATTTCGACCAAGCTTGATCTTCTGGGGAACCTTGTTGCCAAGGTTGACCAACTGGTGATCGGTGGCGGCATGGCCAATACGTTTTTGGCGGCCAAGGGTGTCAATGTTGGCAAATCGCTGTGCGAGCATGATCTTCTTGAAACCGCGCGCGAGATTTTCAAAAAGGCCGACGCTGCCAATTGTGAAATCGTTCTGCCGGTTGATGGTCTGGTTGCCAAGGAATTTGCCGCAAATGCACCGCATGATGTGTCTGACATCAATGACGTTGCCAGCGACGGCATGATCCTGGATGCCGGTCCTGAAACCATCGTTGATCTGAACAAGCGTCTGGAATCTTGTGAAACGCTGGTCTGGAACGGGCCGCTTGGTGCATTTGAAATCACCCCGTTTGATACGGCGACGGTTTCGGTTGCCCAGCATGCGGCAAAACTGACCAAGGCAGGCAAGCTTCTGTCGGTTGCCGGTGGTGGTGACACGGTTGCTGCCCTTCGCCATGCGGATTCCGATCAGGACTTTTCCTATGTCTCGACCGCGGGCGGTGCGTTTCTGGAATGGCTGGAAGGCAAAACCCTTCCGGGTGTTGCGGCCCTTCGCGCCAAGTAAGATTGCCGGTCAAGAAATCACGACAAACCCCGCCATCTGGCGGGGTTTTCTTTTGGGCAGCCTGAAATGGCTCTAGGTCTTTTCGGGATAGAAAATGATGCCGATGCTTTTGATCACGGGCGGGATTGATCGGACCACATGGGCCAGTCCGAGAACCAGAACCCCGTGGGATGTGCCGACATTGCCGGTCATGACATCATCAACCAGGGTGTCGCCCGTATCGTTTAAGGCGGTGAATAACAGGATAAATCCGACCGTCGCATCAACCCACTGATTGCGCACCCAGGTTTCGACCTTTTTAAGCAGCGGAAACATCACTTGACCTCTTTGACGTCGTTAAGTGAGGCCGCAAACAATTGGCTTTGGCAAGCCTGTGCAAAATGTCCGAATATTTCGCAGCGGGCCTGTTTGCACAGTCCGGTTCGATGCGGCCGATGGTTCTTGTCTTGTCGGGGCATGAAATATGATGCGCGACCCTGGCAGGAAGGTCGAGCATGTTTGCACGATCCGGGGACTTATTGCTGATTGACGTCAGGCAGGCTGTTTTGTGCCGTGCTTTTCATGATCGCATCGCGATCTTTCAGGAAGCTGGCATAACCGTTTTCCATCATGGCACCGCCCAGTTCGATATAGACCGTGAACAGGCGCGATAAAGTATCGGCCTCGTCGGTATCAAGAATTGAAAGAAGCTCGCCCGAGCGCGCCTGACCTGTTTCGAAATGCTCCCAGGCATGTTCAAGCAGGATACGCCCAAGGTAATCAAGATTTTCGAACTTGGCCTGACCGATGGCGTTGCGGATTTCGCCAAGCGTAATGTCGGCGGCAATCAGCATTTCGGACGGAATGGTGACAAGGCGGTCCGGGCCTTTGATATCTTCGGGAAGATCACGCAGGATGTGAATGATATAGCAGAAAATTGCCATATCGCGCGCGTGATAGATCGGCGGGTTGGTCAGGGGCGACGTATAGCCGATTTCCGGATCGTATCTGGCCGAAAGAAGATAGACAAAGATCGATGCCGGTGCGGCAGTTGCCCCTTCGCAATAGGCGATGAAATCATCCCATTCATCCATCGGTTCTTCGGCAACATCGCGATGCAGCGCATCGGCAAGGGCAACCCATGGTTCGGGCGAAAGATCGCTGCGTCCAAGGGTCAGGCGCAATGCGTCATAGACATCACCGCTGAGCGGGCCGGTTTCCGGCAACGGGTTGTCAGCACCGGCTTTGGCGGAAATGATCTGGGCCTGCCACTGATTGATGGTTTCCAGAACGGTTTCACGCTGTGCATGACGTTCGGCATCGGGCAATTCAAGAAAGCCGTCATCAACAATGTCGTCAATGACCCGCATCGAGGCATAGCTTGCCAGAAAGAAACGCTGGCGTTCCGGGGACAGACGCATGGCCGCACGGTAAAGATTGGCATTTTTGGCCGCAGCAAGTGCGTTGCATGCCTTAAACGGGGCGCCAAGTACGGCCTTTGATGGGAGCGAGTGGCTCATGCGTGTCTAAATGTCCCTGAATATCCCGGTGGATTATCTTTCCAAGAGTCATACAGGACTGCCCGTCCTGTGCAACAGGGATTTCCCGTGACAGCCCGGAAATGATCACATCGGGTATACACCAAATGATCAGAATTCGATCCGGTAGCTGGCGGTCAATCCCAGCATGGCGTCAATACCGTCAAGGATGCTTTGTTCCGGATGAGGTGGTGCCATATTGCGCGACACACTGCCATGCAACCCGATCCAGATATCTTCAAGCGGCATATAGGACAGAGACGCAGCAAGACCGGCATCGTGAAAGGCATTGTCACTGTCAGAGAACAAAACCTGGCTGCGCCGTTGATCGGGCGCATAGCCACCGGTCTGATAGTTCCCGATATTTTCCGATCGGGTTGAACCCAGTTCGACAAACGGCCCGACAGCAATGCCAAGTTCAGGTACCGGCGCATAGCCCAGACCGATTTGCGCGCTAAGTGCGTTGGTGCGGGTATTTCGGTTGCTGTCGATTTCAAGCCAGAACTGACTGGCATTTTCGGGATCTTGCGCATCCTGTAATGCAGGTCCGATCACGATGCTGTTTTGTGTGCGGCTGGAAAAATAGCGGCCGATCCCGTTTGATCCGGCCGGTGGCAAAATGCCGGCGCCAAGATCCGTGCCAAAGGTCAGGCGTGAGGATGCCGGAACCTGTGTGCTGTCTGCCGACTGGGCGAAAACAGCCGAAAACAGACCCGAACCCGCAGTCATCGCGGTGGCCAGAAATGCAGTACAGATCGAGGTTTTAGCCAAATGCGGTTTCATCATCATGCCGCCTGTTCCCACAGGTGATCTAACGGTCACAGCAATCAGCGCACTGGTCAGGGGACCCCCACTACTGGAAGTCAGGCAAGTTTCGGTGTCGGTCCCATACCAACCATGTCGTGTCCGTGCCTCCACTTTGACTGCGGCATTGTCACGGCGTGAACTTCATCAGGGGATTTTTTTAAAAGATGGCGTCAACAGACGGTTCGCGTGTGTTACGCGCACCACTGGCTTTAGCGCCCCAAAAAGTCCCTGATAGCGTTGATTTGTGCTTTGTCATTCAAATGGGGTGCATGTCCGCAGTTCGCCACTGCAAGAACCGGCATTTCGGGTTTTTTATTTTTCATTTTCTCGACAATCGCCTTGGGGATGAGGTCGGATTGTTCGCCGCTGATCAGCATGACCGGGCAGGGCAGGGCGTCAAAAACGTCCCAGGCATCAAAGGAATCAATATGTTTGGCAAAGATGCGCATGACTTCGGGGTCGTAATGCATCATGAAATTGCCGTTTGGCAGGCGCCGTACGGAACGGGACGCCAAAAACGCCCATGTTGCATCGTCGGCCACCCCGAACGGGGCATAAACCAGCCGAACCAGTTTTTCGACGTCATCAATGGTTTCAAATTCGGGTGATGCGCCGACATAGGATTTGATACGCGCCACCGCGTCCGGATCAAGTTCGGGCCCAATATCGTTAAGAACCAGCTTTTCAATCCGTCCGGCAACTTCGGCGGTGGCATAAAGCCCGATCAGGCCCCCCATGGATGTCCCGATCCAGTCACAGGTTTCTATGCCGAAATGGTCGAGAAGCTCGAACATCTGCGCGACATAAAAGGGCACGGTATATTCACGGTCCGGGTCCTTGGCCCAGCCGGAAAAGCCGCGCCCGATCATGGTCGGACACAGAACATAATATTGATCGGTGAAATGGGGGGCGACATGATCAAAATCATCAGCCAGCCTGGCCAGACCATGCATCATGATCAATGGCCGTCGGGACGGGTTGCCCCATGCCCGGACATGGACCTCGTACCCGCAGCATTTGACGAAATGTTCGCGAAATTCTGCCATGGTACGGCTCCTTGTCGGGGAATGGTTCGGTGGGGTTAGCTTGGGCGTTTGCGTGCAACCATGAAAAGACGGTTGAACGGAAACAGCGTGCGGCCATCATCGCGGATCGGATAAACCTGATTAAGGCGTTCCTTGTATTTCGCGGTAAAGGTTGCGCGTGCCGCGTCATCAGGAAGGGCCGCCATCACCGGGCGCAGGATGGTCGAACTGGTCCAGTTATAAACCGCATCCGGCCCGTTCAGGACATGACAATATTGCGTCTGCCACAGATCGATCTCATCGCATGACGGTGCGAGAACATCGAAATAATCGCCCGGACGCATGATACGGGCTGCGTGCATGGCCTGTGCCACTTCCTTGCGCCAGTCCATGCCGGCTTCGCCGATCAACTGATGGCTTGGCGCCAGGAAATTGTTGGGAACCTGAATCGCAATCATGCCGCCCGGACGGACAAAGTCCAGAAGGCGGGGAAACAGGGTCGAGTGATCGGGCACCCAATGCAAGGCCGCATTGGAAAACAGAAGATCGACCTGCTCGTCAGGTTGCCAGGTGGCGATATCGGCCTTTTGCCAGTCAATGTTTTCGGATCGTTTGCGCGCGGTGTCTAACATCTCGTCAGATGAATCAACGCCGACAATACGCGGACTGTCATCGTTGTCCGTTGCAAAGGCATCGGCAAGAATTGCGGTCACCGAACCGGGACCGCATCCCAGATCAACGATATGGCGCGAGGAAAAGCCGCTGGCTGCTTTTGGCAGGCGGCCAATCAGATCAATGGCAGGTCGCAGGCGTTCATTGCCAAACAGACCGTAACGGGCAGGATCCCAATGTGTATTGCTCATGGTTAATTCCTAGAGCCTTTTGGGGGAATTTAAAAGCATTGATGCCGGTTACGGCTGTATCAGGCACAGCGCGTGATCAGTGATCGGCTGCATCAAGCTGATCATAATACCCCTTGATCAGGTGGAACATGAACAGCACAGCACCGACAAACAGGGCCAAGCCGACAAAATAGGAATAACCGTCATGCGAGCCTGACGCATAGAACAGTCCGAAAAGACCGACCACAATGGTCAGAACACCAAAGATAAACCGATCCGTACCCATATTGGAGCTCCTCTAAGTCGTAGGTGTCTGATAATTCGTAAAATTTAGCGAAAAGAAAGCAGCGATCAAGCCGCGTTCTGATCCTTTATGCCTTTTTCATTTTACGAATTCTTTGCGGTACATCACGAAATGCCTCGGCAAGTTGCAAATAAACGGGCCGTTTGAACGGCACGATCATGTCGGGCAGCGTCGCCAGGTCGTTCCAGCGCCAGGCATCAAATTCCGGGTTGGGCACATCGATATTGATATGCTTGTCCTTGCCGGTGAACTGCATGGCAAACCATTTCTGCTTTTGGCCGCGATACTTGCCCTTGAACGCCTTGCCAATCAGATGGTCTGGCAGATCATAGGTCAGCCAGTCGGGCGTTTCGGCGATGATTTCAGCTTTGTCGGTGCCGATTTCTTCCTTGAGCTCGCGCAGGGCGGCTTCAATCGGGGTTTCGCCATCGTCAATGCCGCCCTGGGGCAATTGCCATGCGCCTTCAAATCCGAAACGGTTGCCGACCCAGACCAGGCCGTCCTTGTTAAAAAGCGCAATACCGACACAGGGGCGATAGGGCAGGTCTTCGGCCTTTACCCTTGTGGCATCGGTTGAGTTCGTATCGGACGGGGATGCGGATTTGTCAGCCATGATTTCTCCTGGGTGATCGGGGCCGGGTGCGTATGGCGTCCGGTCACTGACTTTCGATGGTGGCGGCGGGTTCGTCTGCGGTATTTTCAGCCGGATTGTTTTCGGCTTCCTGTGCCATGATTTCGCTTTCGCGCTGTTCGGCTTCGCGGCGTGCGGCTTCGGCTTCGGCGGCGGATTGCGGGGTGACCTGCATATTGGCAATCGCACTGACCGGGGCCAGTTCGACGCCCTGTCGTTTCAGGCGCAAGGCCCAGTTGCGCAGGCGCTGAATGGTGACCGGATAGGATTGGGCAAAGCCGACAGCAACACCGTTGCGTTTGGCAAGCTGGACCAGATCGGCAAGTCTTGCATCAATCTGGCGGCGGCTGGGAACCTGATCGATCAGAATGTTGCCAATCGCATTTGGCGTTCCGGCATTTGATGCCAGTTGCGCGCCATAGCTTGCCATGCCGCTGCGCGTACCTTCGAGATACATCAGGCCCGAACGCGATACGAATTCAATGATCGGGCGGATGGCGCTATCAAGGCTTCCGAATTTTGATCCTTCGTGGCTGACCAGTCCGGCATAGCCGGGGAACTGTGCAAGCAACCATTCAAGCCGCACAAGGTTTTCACCCTCTGACAGGGACGTCAAAAGTGCGCGCGGCCCCGGATCGGAAAGCGGGAAATCAGCCGGTTCCATCGGCAATTCAAGAAAGACTTCATGGCCCATTTCGCGGGCCTGTTCGGCAACGGTTTTGATGTCGCGACTATACGGTGAAATGCCCAACGAAATATTGAGCGGCAGATCATTGATCGCAGTTTCGGTGCGGGCTTCATTCAGGCCAACCCCGGTCAGAATGATCGCGACATAGGGTTGCCCGTCGGTTTTTTCAAAGGGCCGCTTATAGGCATCAAACGGTGTGGTGCCATCATCGGCGATGCGCGGGACACGGCCGAAACTGCCTTCTTCATCCAGACCGGGCAGCGGGGCCTTGCGCAAGGGATCGGGTTCGATCGGATCGTCAATCGAGCCTTCTTCGGCAATGATGGCGGCCAGTTCTTCGGGGCTTAGTTCGGTATCGGGGGCAACACCGTCAGCCTGATCGGCCGGCCCGACCAGATCGGAGACACCGGAAAGCTGATTGGTAATGTCTTCGGCGGATTGTGGTGTGCCATCGGGACCGACATCGCCGTTATGCTGGGCGCGTTCGCGTTCCTGCATGTCGCGCACACCGCGCGCGATTTCTTCCTGAAGTTCGCGTTCAGACCCCGGGACAGCCACCAGGGCCTCGGGGCTGCCAAGATGAAACAGCCGCCAGCCGGTTTCCGGATCAAGGATCGGGATCAGGGCAACCGCTGTCGCCCCGAAGGGCGACAGGAAGACCAGAATGATCAGAATTTTCGACAGCCAGCTGCGCCGTGATTTCGGCCGCTTGGGCAGACGCTTGATCTGAATTTCGATCGGAAGTTCGTTAAAAGGCAGGTCATCAAGATTGACTTCTTCAGCGTCAGTCATCCCGTCGCCAAGGTCGTCGGCCAGCGCGCCGGCCATGTCCTCGTCGAGATCGCCATCCTTCTTCTTTCGGAATGGCAAGGAATTTAGGATTTTCCTGAACACGAACAGCTAGTCTCTCACGATGTCCGGATGGTCCTTACCCTTTCGGGCGCGGACCAAACAGCGAAATGCCCCGGATCATGTCAAGCGCCCGCGAAAGCTGATAATCGTCGATCGCAAGTTGCTCGGCTTCATCCCGGCGGGAATTTGCATCCTTTTCTGCGTCTGTGGTCGCGGCGTCCTCGTTGCGAAGCGCACCGTTCAGGGATGCTTCGGACCGGCGGGTATCGCTTTCGATACTTTCAACACGGGCCTGGGGCACGATGATGTCCGGAACGATGCCGACTTCCTGAATGGATTTGCCCGATGGCGTGTAATAACGCGCGGTGGTCAGGCGTAGTGCAACATTGCCCGGCATCGGAAGGATTGTCTGAACCGATCCCTTGCCAAAGCTGCGCGTGCCCATGATGACCGCACGGCGGTGATCCTGAAGGGCGCCGGCAACAATTTCGGATGCCGATGCCGAACCGTCATTGATCAGAACAACAATCGGCAGTCCTTCGGCCAGATCACCGGACCGCGCGTTATAGCGTTCGGTATTCTGGGTATCACGCGGGCGGGTCGATACGATTTCGCCCTTGTCCAGGAAGGCATCGGATACCGAAATCGCCTGATCAAGCAGGCCACCCGGGTTGTTGCGCAGGTCAATCACCAGACCCTTGATTTCCGGGCCGATCTGATCGCGCATGTCGCCAATCGCACGTTGCAGGCCGCTAAAGGTCTGTTCGTTGAATTTGGTGATGCGGATATAGCCGATATCATCCTTGGCTTCGGCGCGGACCGACTGGATCTTGATCACCGCACGGGTCAGGGTGACATCAAACGGAGCCTGTTCGCCCTTGCGGATGATGGTTAGGACAATGTCGGTATTGACCTTGCCGCGCATCATTTCGACCGCATCGTTAAGCGTCATGCCGCGAATGGCGGTGCCGTCGATATGGGTGATGAAGTCGCCCGGTTGCAGGCCGGCCTTTTCGGCGGGCGTGTCATAGATCGGTGCGATGACTTTGACAAAGCCGTCTTCCATCGTGACTTCGATGCCAAGACCGCCAAATTCGCCACGGGTATCGACCTGCATTTCCTCGAAATTATCCATGTTCAGATAAGAGGAATGCGGATCAAGTGACGTCAGCATGCCGTTGATGGCGGCTTCGATCAGCTGCTTGTCATCGACTTCTTCGACATATTTGGCTTTGACCTGTTCAAACACATCACCAAACAGGTTCAAAAGACGATATGTCTCAGCCGAGGAGGTTGAAGATTGCGCCAGACTTGGGGACGCAAGGCCGAAAGTCATGCCGGTCGCGAGTGCGAGTACTGCCAATCGAGAGGTTTTCATCCACTTACCTTGCCGTTTTTCGAGGCCAGCCACGGAAGCGGATTGATCGCTTCTCCGTCCTGGCGCATCTCCAGATAGAGTTTAGGCGCTGTTTCACCCATAATACCAACAGGTTCGCCCGCCAACAGATATTGTCCTACCACACTGTCGAGCCGATCAAAACCGGCGATAAGACTATGGTATCCTTCGCCGTGTTCGATAATCAAGAGTCGGCCGTACCCGCGGAAGGGGCCTGCAAAGACAACTTTGCCATCAAAGGGCGAGACAACCTGCGCATTTGCGCGGGTACTGATCTCAATTCCTTTGGATCTTGTGACTGTCAATCCGTCCGGACCACGCGATTTTTCCCCGAACAGTGTGACGACTTTGCCACTGGCAGGCATGCGCAAATGCCCATGCGCCAGGGTGATCGAACTGCCAACCGCGAATTCTTCGTCGCTTGTGCCATCCTGTTTCGGGGTGGCTGCGGCCGGTTCTTCCTTGCGGGCTGGCGGTTCGGGGGGCGTATTGCGGGCAATCGTGGTTGCGCCCAGCGTATCGGCATCGGGTTCGGTCCGGGTGGCAACATCAATTTCCGGGCGTGACCGCGGTGCGGGCAGACCTTCGGCCCGCTTGCGCAAGGTGCTCAGCAACTCGCCAAGTGATTTGGCCTCGTCAGCCAGTGCATTTACGGCCTTGGCGGCTTCGTGGGCTTCGGCCTCGGTTTCGGTGCGCAAGCGGCGCTTTTCACTCAGCAATGCGGCAAGCGATGTGCGTTCCTGTTGCAGCGCACGGGTGGCCTCGGCGACGTCCGCGCGTTGCGTGCGGATATCTTCGCGCAAACGTGCAATTTCATCGAGTTCCTTACGCAGGTCGCGGGCATGCTGTTCAACGCCGGGCAGTGCGGCCTTGAGCAATACCGCCGAACGCAAGGTATCCTGCGGCGATGTCGGAAGGGCAATGACCGCTTCGGGCGGGGTGGTCGAAAGACGCTGCAAGGCCATCAGGATGCGGGCATATTGACCGGCCTTGTCCTCAAGGCTGGTGGCCGCGACCTTCTCACGGGTTTCAAGCGATTGCAGCTGATCTTCAAGTTCGGTCAGGGTTGTCTCCAGACGCTGGGTACGGCGGGCAACCGAAATGGCTTCGGATTGCAGGGCCTGTTCCTCGGTCCAGAGTTCCCGCGATTTGCGCGACAGGAATTCTTCCTGTTTTTGCTGTTCGGACAGCTGGCTTTCAAGCTGATCAAGTTTCTTGTCAACTTTTTGGAGCGACTGGGCAAAAGAAGGCGCTGCCCCGCCTGCCAGACACAGCGCAAGCGCGGTCACGGCAGGCAGGGCGATCTCATAAGCTGACTTAGCTCGCAAGAAGCGCATCATTCTGTTTCAGGCCCTTAAGCAACGGTTTGCCAGTCATCTCGGCTGGCTGTGGCACGCCAAGGAGTTGCAGCAAAGTCGGTGCAACATCGGCAAGGCGCCCATTCTCCAATGTTACCCCTTCCGGACCGTTAACAAGAATGGTCGGCACCAGATTAAGGGTATGTGCAGTATGGGGTTCACCGGTTTCCGGATCGACCATGACCTCGCAATTGCCGTGATCGGCGGTGACAAAGGCAACGCCGCCAACCGACTTGATGGCATCAATCACCTTGCCAAGGCAGGTATCAACAGCCTCGGCTGCTTTCATCGCAGCCGACAGAATGCCGCTATGCCCGACCATGTCGGGGTTGGCGAAGTTCAGGATGATCGCGTCATATTTTTCCGATTTGATGGCAGCGACCAGTTTTTCGGTGACTTCGGGTGCGGACATTTCCGGCTGAAGGTCATAGGTCGCGACTTTGGGCGATGCGACCAGAATGCGGTCTTCGCCTTCGAAGACCTGTTCTTCGCCGCCGTTAAAGAAGAACGACACATGCGGATATTTTTCGGTTTCGGCAATACGAAGCTGCTTCAGCCCGGCCTTGGAAACCACTTCGCCAAAGATGTTGGGAAGGGTTTGCGGCGGATAGATCGCATCCATGTATTTGGCGTGTTCGGACGAATATTCGACCATACCGGCCTGAACGGCAAATTTCGGCGCGGTGCCGCGATCAAACCCGTCAAACTCCGGCACACACAGGGCAGCAAGGATTTCACGCGCACGGTCGGCACGGAAATTGGTCATCAGGATGCCGTCGCCATCCTTGATCCCGTCAAAATCGCCAATCACAGTTGGCAGGACAAACTCGTCGGTGGTGTCATTTGCATAGGCATTGGCAATTGCGGCCTCCGCACTTTCGGCAGTGCGACCATCGGCATAGTTTTTGCCCTGAACCATGGTGAAATAGGCCTGGCTGACGCGTTCCCAACGGTTGTCACGGTCCATGGCGTAATAACGCCCGGTCACGGTGACAATCTCGACATTGGCATCGCCGATCAGGGCGCGGAATTTCTCAAGGAATTTGGCAGCACTTTTCGGGGCGGTATCACGACCATCAAGATAGGCGTGAATTTTGACCGGCACACCGGCGCCCGCAATGATTTTGGCGAGGGCGGCCATATGGGCCTGATGGGAATGCACGCCACCTTCGGACAGAAGACCGGCAATGTGGCAGACACCCTTGCTATCGCGCAGCGTTGCGATGATTTTCTTGACCGTATCGGTATCGGCGATGCTTCCGGTTTTGACGGCCTCGTCAATTTTGGGCAGCTCCTGCATGACGACACGACCGGCACCCAGGTTCATGTGACCGACTTCCGAATTGCCCATCTGACCTTCGGGCAGGCCGACATCCAGACCACAAGCCTTGAGGAAACCGGTCGGATAATTGGCATAAAGCGCATCCCAGACAGGCGTATTGGCCAAGGCAACAGCGTTGTCCTTGGTTTCTTCGCGATACCCCCAGCCATCCAGAATACACAGCACCACAGGGCGCGGGCGCTTTACGGAATTCGATACAGTCACGTTCATAAACCCCACTGATAGAGATAAAGGCTGAATTACCCGTAAATATGGTGACTTACCGGGTAATTCGCCATCAATCCTGTTGCGCGGGCAGGGTGGGTCAACCGTTACTCACAACAGGCAAATGCGTAATTTCGGCAATTTAGCACGAATGTGGCCGTGAAACAGTACCCCGACCTGGAATTTTTTGCAGGTGCAAAGCTGCTTTTTGACAGGGGTATCAGACACAGATAATCTGCCCCCAACGGTGATCCTCAGAGGCGGCAGAAATGGCGTCTCGCACCACGACGGGAGAGCCCGGTTACCCGCATAACCGGCGCCGAAGGAGCAATAGCCCCATAAAACTCTCAGGCAGATGGACCGTCGCGGATAGAGGCTCTGGAGAGAGAATTCGGCACGCATACAGATCAAACATGTATGACAACCGGCTTCCACCGAAGGATGAAAACCTGTGGGTTGATGTTGTTTTCGACCCATGGGCGCACAATCTCAGGTCAAGGGACAGAGGGGGCAAGACACCGGTTCGTAAACGGCGCGATTTTCGCGCGTTCAAGAGCCGTGAAGGAGGCCCTTATGACCACCAATCCCGCCACCGGTCCCCGTTCGGGATCGCAGGACGGTTCTGTGCAAGACGTAAACCTTTCTGTTGTTGATCTTTATACCATCGGGATCGGACCATCGAGTTCGCATACCGTCGGACCAATGCGCGCCGGATACCGGTTTTGTCTTGAGCTTGATGCCCGCAATCTTTTGACCAAGGCGGGCAGTGTTGTGGTCGATCTTTACGGATCGCTTGCCCTGACCGGCAAGGGGCACGCCACAGATACGGCCGTGATCATGGGGCTTTCGGGGCATCGGCCGCGCAGTGTGGACCCCGATGATGTCGCACCAACCGTGCAGGCCATCGACAGCAGTGCGCAATTGCAGCTTTATGGCAAGCATCCGGTTGATTTCAATCGTGAAACCAATCTGGTGTTTCACTTTACCGAAACCTTGCCACAGCATCCCAATGGCATGCGGATCACCGCATTTGACCGCGATGGCGTGAAAATACATGAACAGGAATATTTCTCAGTCGGTGGCGGGTTCATCGTGTCTGGCGATGATCGCGGGGCGGAATATTCCGGCGACAATATCACGCTGCCCCATCCGTTTTCATCGGCCGATGAATTGATGGCCATTTGCAAACGCGAAGGTGCATCGATTGCCGAAATCATGATGGCCAATGAACAAAGCTGGCGCAGCCCGGACGAAACATACGAATTTGTCGATCGTGTTCATCGGGCAATGATGGATTGCATTGATCGCGGGTGCAAAACCGATGGCATTTTGCCCGGCGGGCTGAATGTCAAACGCCGGGCATCAAAGCTTTATCATGAATTGACCGAAAAACCCGAAGCAGGCCTTCGCGACCCGCTGACCGTGATTGACTGGGTCAATCTTTATGCCCTTGCCGTGAACGAGGAAAATGCCGCTGGCGGACGTGTCGTGACCGCACCGACCAATGGTGCAGCTGGCGTCATTCCGGCCGTGCTTCGGTATTACGAACGGTTCGGATCGAATGTCAGTCAGACCAAAATTCGCGAATTTCTTCTGACCGCGGCGGCGATTGGGTCGATCTATAAAAAACGCGCATCCATCTCGGCAGCCGAAGTCGGTTGCCAGGGCGAGGTCGGTGTTGCCTGTTCAATGGCCGCAGGCGCGCTTTGTGCGGTTCTGGGCGGCACGCCCGAACAGGTTGAAAATGCCGCCGAAATCGGGATGGAGCACAATCTTGGCCTGACATGCGATCCGATTGGCGGTCTGGTGCAGGTGCCATGCATCGAACGCAACACCATGGGCGCGGTCAAGGCAATCAATGCCGCGCGATTGGCAATGCGCGGCGACGGGCAGCATACCGTGTCGCTCGATCGTGTGATCGAAACCATGCGCCAGACGGGACTCGACATGCAAAGCAAGTACAAGGAAACCAGTCAGGGTGGCCTTGCCGTCAATGTCAACGTGGTTGAATGTTGATGTTACAACATTGATGAAACGCGTTTTAAATCAATGCCTTGGGTGATACGGTCATTTCGCCGCCGGTTGGTGAAATGTGTTTCTTGCGACCTTTGGTTGGGGATCTGCTATGATCTGCGCGAGCAAACAAGGGGCAAAGACCCCACCAAAGGTTGGACCTAGACATGAGCAAAAAGCTGTTCCGCATTTACATCGCGGTCAGTCTGGATGGCTTCATTGCGCGCACCAATGGTGCGGTGGATTGGCTGGATGAATATGATCCGGCCGAATTCGGCTTTGATGATTTTCTGGACTCCGTAGGCACGCTGATCATTGGCAGAAACACCTTTGATCAGGTGATGGAATTTGGCGATTGGCCCTATGAGGCCCGCCGCACCATCGTTCTGACATCACGCGATCTTCCGCAAGACCGTCCGGCCAATACCGAGGCCTATGGTGGCAGCATCATTGAACTTGTTGATCAGCTTCGCGACAGCCGCAATGGCGATGGCGACATCTGGGTTGTTGGCGGTGGAAGTGTGGTCACACAGTTCCTGTTTGGCGGTTTTGCCGATCAGCTGGATATCTTTACGATCCCGGAGGTTCTGGGGGACGGCATATCATTGTTCGGGCGTGACGCCGGGGGCATCAAACCACGGCTTCTGGCATCGGAACGCTATAATTCCGGCGTGGTGCGCAGCCAGTATGGATTGCATGATATCTGAACGAAAAAACCGCGCCATCATGGCGCGGTTTTGAGTTTTGCGGAATGACGGTTATCAACGCTTCATTGCGCCGAGAGCTTTTGTAGCTGTTCTGTGATTGTTTCGCGTACCTGCTTTAACGCTTTGATCGCGCTGGCCTGCCAATCACTGTCGAGAACCATCTGCATGTTTTCCCGGTAGTGTTCAGTCACTTTAATCGGCTCGGGCGCAATTGCGGCATCTGTCGTGATGGTGATGTCGCTTCGATTGTGGACTGTGACCTGCCAGAAGCCGGGTTCGAACCACGACCAAAACTCGGCAATGTCGACTTTGACATCGGCAGCCTTATCGTAATTGGGGTCGGCGGGTGTCAGGACGCGGTATCCGGCAGCCTGGAAGCCATTTTCCACGGTTCTGGCAATGGCATCGGCAACGGTTTTGCCTTCCGGAATCAGCACATCGCCCAACGCCATGCCGTATGTGTTGCGTTTGCGGGCATATGCGCGCGCCGTGATCGCATCGTCATCAATTTCGTCATTGGCAAGTGACGGGATATCAGGTCGCGGCGGATCAATTTCGAATTGCCGTTTGTCATTCACTTCCAGAATTCGGACTTCGACACCCTCCGTCGGGTTCTCGATGGTATCCGGCTCTTCGATTTGTACGACACTTCGCGATGTGGCACAGGCGCCAAGAAATGCGACACATCCCAGAACTGCAATAAGTTTAAGGTGGCGACGTTCCATCATAGATCTCCCCTGAAATTCAGAAATATCTGTATTCAAACGGGAAATCGGATGCAAACTTAAAGTGCATTTCTTGATTGAGCTTCTTGTTTAGATTTCAAATCTCGCCCAAGGCATCAAGCGATTCCGGAAGGATTTGGCCGCCGTCAACAACGATGGATTGCCCGGTGATATAGGCAGCTTCGTCCGATGCAAAGAACAGGGCCGCATTGGCGATGTCTTCGACGCTGCCCAGACGTTTGAGCGGGATCGAACTGGCCATTGAATCCAGATAGTCCTGACCAAGGTCGGCAAGGCCTTCGGTCAAGATATTGCCGGGCATGACGGCATTGATCGTCGTGTTATAGCGCGACAGCTCCATTGCCGCGGTGCGGATAAAGCCAAGTTGTCCGGCCTTGGACGCGCCATAATGCGACCAGCCGGGATAACCGGTTACGGGGCCTGTGATCGATGAAGTAATCACAACCCGTCCCTTGCCGGCTTTTTCGAAATAGGGGATGCAGGCCTTAACGCACAGAAAGCTGCTTTTGAGGTTGGTGGCCATGACCTGGTCCCAGTCATCTGCCGTCATATCGATCATTTTGACTTGCGGGAAAATTCCGGCATTGGCGCACAGGATATCGATACCGCCAAACGTCTTGGCGGTATATTCCGTCATTCCGGCGACCTGATCCCAGTCCGACACATCACACAAAACCATATCGGCCGTCCCGCCAGCACCCGTGATTTCGCCAACGGCGATGGCCGCATCCTTTTCTGTGCGGGCCGCAATCATGACTTTGGCCCCCTGTTTGGCAAAGACGTTGGCGATGCCCTTGCCGATTCCTTTGGAGCCACCCGTGACGATGACAGTTTTTCCCGAAATTGAAGTCAGCATGGTGGATCCTTTCGTGAAGGTGCCAGTGTCCGATACCCCGACGGGGATGGTGTGGCGCTACCCTGATTGTGCGTTGCGATGTGTTTTCCTGATGATTGGGCGATTTTTTCCGTGATGCAACAAAAAATGTTGCAAGTTACACATTTTAAGGCGCACTATTCACAGAACACAGTTTCGGACGGCTTATCAGAAAGCCCGCCAGTTAAAGCCCGTCAGTTCGAGGAGAGCCTGCTGCCATGGCCGGTAAGGACAACCAAAGGCTAGGGGGCGGCAAAGGAAGGGCAGCGACATGAAGGGGCATGCCGGGACATGGCGGACCGCAACGATGCGGAGGGCGCCGGTGATGCCGGTGGTCGTGCCGTGGCCGGATGACGGTAGGTTAAAGATTGTTGGATCGGGCACAGGCCAACAGGTGAGCCGGGGACCGGAACAGCGCAAAAGGGGAGGCTGCATTGGGCGGAATATATGATGACGAACTGATTGGCCGCCTGCGTGACGGTGCGATTTCGGTTCTGCCGGGGTGGGGCATGGGGGCTGATGCCGATGTCAGGCTTTTGACCGTGTCAGAGAATGCAACGTTTCTGGCGACAGACCCGAAAACGGGCGCACGGCTGATTTTGCGGGTTCATCGCCCCGGATATCATACACGGTCTGAAATCGAATCTGAGCTGGCCTGGATCAATGCCCTTCGCGCTGCCGAGGTGGTCGACACACCCAAGCCGCGCTTGCGCAGTGACGGATCACTGGTTGCCGAGTTCGATCAGGACGGGGTTGGTCGCCATGTTGTTGCTTTTGATTTCATGCAAGGTGATGAACCATCTGCGGATGATGCGTTGGTGGACGGTTTTTTCAAGCTCGGCGCGATCAGTGCGCGTCTGCACGGGCATGCGCGGCATTGGGCACGGTCGGTCAATTTTGTGCGCAAAAGCTGGACCTTTGACACGACCCTTGGCACGACCCCGCATTGGGGGGACTGGCGTGCCGCACCGGGTCTTGATGGGGCCGGTCTGGCGGTGCTGACGCGCGTTTGCCAGCATCTGGATCAGAAGCTTATGACGTTTGGCATGGGCAATGACCGGTTTGGTCTGATCCATGCCGATCTGCGGCTGGCCAATCTTCTGGTCGATGGGGATCGGCTTGGCGTTATTGATTTTGATGACTGCGGGTTTGGCTGGTTTGGTTATGACTTTGCCGCGGCCATCAGCTTTATCGAACTGGACCCGATTGTTCCGGCCCTTAAGGAAGCCTGGATAGAGGGATATCGCACGATTGCGCCGTTTTCCGATGCCGATTGTGAGATGCTCGACAGTTTTGTGATGCTCAGACGGTTGTTACTGACGGCCTGGATTGCCAGCCATCCCGAAACGCCGACCGCCCGGGAAATGGGAACCGGTTTTACCGACGGCACCATTGCCATGGCGGAAAGCTATCTTGTGGCGAAGGGGGCGTAATGACCAAGGCGCGCCCCATTCTGGATATGAATGCCTTTGACAATCATGCCCCGCAGAAAAAAGACAGCCCCCAAACCGATCTTTTGGGGCGCCGGTTGCGCAATGTCGGGGCGGCCTCCGTACTGTTTTATCGCGATCCGATCGAAATGGTGTCGGCGTCGGGTTGCTGGATGACAGCGGCCGATGGCACCAACTATCTGGATTTTTATAACAATGTGCCGTCGGTCGGGCATTGCCATCCCAAAGTGGTCAGCGCAATGGCCAATCAGGCTGCCCGGCTGAATATCAACAGTCGTTATTTGCATCAGACAGTTGAAACCTATCTTGATCGACTTAAGGCGACATTTCCCGCCCATCTGGAAAACATCGTACTGACCTGTAGCGGTAGCGAGGCCAATGATCTTGCCATCCGGATTGCGCAACGTGCGGCCAAGGCGCGTGGCATCATCGTGACGGAAAGTGCCTATCACGGGAATACGGCGGCTGTGACCGAGATATCGCCATCGGCAATCAAGCGTGGTGGTTTGCCCGATCACGTGATTGCCATCGCGCCACCGGACAAGCATGCCTATGGCGACAATATTGCCGCCGGGTTTGCAGATGCAGTGCATTCGGCTGCGATCACCCTGAAGGAGCGCGGACACGGGGTGGCGGCCCTGATTGTCGACAGTATCTTTTCAAGTGACGGGGTTTTTTCCAATCCCAAGGGGTTCTTGCGACTGGCTGTCGCGGTTATTCACCGTGCAGGTGGTGTGTTCATCGCCGATGAGGTCCAGCCCGGATTTGCCCGGACCGGGGACGCGTTTTGGGGATTTGCACGTCATGACGTCGCCCCTGATATCGTCAGCATGGGCAAACCGATGGGCAATGGCTTTCCGATGGCCGGGATCGCCGTAAGGCCCGAAATGCTGGCCGCATTTTGCGAGGATGTCGGCTATTTCAATACCTTTGCCGCAAGCCCGGTTGCCGCGGCCACGGGGCTTGCGGTGCTTGATGTCATCCGTGATGAAAATCTTCAGAACAATGCCGCGGTTTGCGGGGCCTATTTGCGCGAAGGGTTGCAGCATCTGGCCGAACTGGATGGCCGGATCAGTGACATACGCGGGGCGGGGCTGTTTTTGGGGGTGGATCTGTCAGAAGACGGTGACCCGACCCGACCAAGCGGTCAACTGGTGGGCGATGTCATCAATGCCATGCGCCGTCACCGTGTTCTGATCGGGGCGGCGGGAAAATACGGGCAAACCTTGAAAATTCGCCCGCCCCTGTGCCTGAAACGATCAGAAGTCGATTTCTTTATCGAGGCGCTTGGAAAATCCCTGCGTGCTTGTGGTTAGCAGGCTGGGGCGATCGGCACATCGGCAATCAGCAATCAGCACTTGGCAGTCAGCCGGCCTTGATCAGGCAACCGGTATCGCGGATGGTATCGCCAAGGGATCCGGGCGGCGTCTGATCACTGATCAGGATATCGACATTTCCCCAGTCGCAATAGCGCGCCGGGAAGGCCTGATTGAATTTGGTATGATCGGCAACGATCATGGACCGTGTCGCCCGTTCCATCATGAAGGCATAGACTTCGGATGCTTCGATCAGGGCGTCGCTTGCGCCATCTTCATCAAGGCCGCTGGCGCCAAGGATCGCCCATTCCACCCGATAGTTTTCAAGAAAACGGATGGTTTGCGCACCATGCATCGCGCCTTCCTGGGCGTGATAAAGGCCCGGTGCCATGATGACCCGGATGGTCGGGTTGATGGCAAGAACCGTTGCCACCCCGAATGAATGGGTGATGACCGTCAGGTCATTCATGGTTACGGCCAACCGTTTGGCTACATGGACCGTGGTCGCACCCGATCCGATCATGATATGGCGGGTCCCGGCCAGTACAGGCATGGCGTGGCGGGCAATCAGTTCACGTTCGGCGATGTGAAGTTTGTGGCGTTCATTAAGTCCCGGCTCGCTTGACTGGCGACGCACCGCCCCGCCATAGGTGCGGTTGATCAATCCCTGTTGGGTCAGTTCGTCAAAATCGCGCCGGATGGTTTCTGTCGACACGGAAAGACGGTCTGCCAGATCAATGATCCGCAGGGACGGTTCATGGTCAAGTTCACGCAGAATGCGTTGTTGTCGCAGGGATTTTTTGTTTGTTGCCATGGCGCGATGATAGTGCCGATACCGTCATCGCGCCAGCGTGTTGTATGGGGGGCCGCCTTATTTCGCCGGGTCGATGTTGAATTTCCGACAATGGGCCTGATAGCTGCTGGCAAGTTCGTCGGCCCCGATCAGATTGCCGGCTTCGTCCTTGTAGGTCAGGTGATGATTGATGGCCTCACCCTGCCACAGCTTTTCAATCGCGGCCCGTTCCGGGGTGGTACGGAACCGGGCAATGAAATCATTGATCGCGCATAACAGCGTATAGGAAGCGGGGTCGGCCGCGACGGCCGCGACATAGAAAAACGGATGGGGCAGGATCGGTTTGGGCAGGACTTCAAGCCGCCCGTGCCACGGGCTTTGCGGGTTGCTTGATGCCCAGTGAAAGACCGGATGGTCGCCGGCAAAGGCATCAATCGCACCGGTGGCAACCGCATCATGAACCCGCGAAATATCGCCATAGGCAATCATGTTCGACAGTTTGGCAATGCCGCCTGGCTTGTTTTCATTATCGGCCCAGCGCAATCCGACATCTTCAAGAACCGCAAGGGCGGCCGGGTCATTGACCGTTCCAAGAACCTTGCCTTCGAGGTCGGCGATCGTATTGATCGATGTGTTTTCCGGACGCCGGATCAGTGAAAAGTTCAGATAGGTGTAGGTATCTGAAAAGGCGACACCCTTGTAAAAGTCGCTCGGTGGCAATGCACACCACACAACATCGGCGGGCGGCTGCCCGGCCTTTTTGCCGGCAAACAGCAATTCGGTCAGCAAATCCCAGGGATGTTCGACAAATTCGCAGGCAACACCGATCGATTTGGCAAAGGCGTGGGCATAGTCGATATCAATGCCGTGAAGCGGGCCGTTCTTTTGGGGGCGGAATGATGCACCGACCAATGCCGGATCAATCGCAATCCGGATTTTGCCGCGTGACTTGATATCGGCCAGCCGGTCATAGGCCGGGTCATCATGGATATGATTGCTGCGCAAAAACTGCGAAAGCTTGGCGCTGATCGCGGCGTCATCGGTGGTGCAGGCCGACAGGTTGCCAATTTCGCCGGTGGCCCAGGAAACCTTGCTGCGGGTGCGTGCCGATGATTCCTTGCTGGCATCAAGCAGTTCAAAAACAACCTGATTATGGCCGCTGATATGGTCAAGGCGGCCCGACATCGCAGCAAAACGGTCCTTAAGCCCGCCAAGGGCTTCTTCGATTTCGCTGCCAAGACTGTCAAGGTCGCTTCCGATATTTGCCATGCTTTCGCGCAAGGACCGGGTTACGTCAGACAGGTCAATCAGATCAACCGCCTCGTTGGTGCGTTGCATGGTGCTTTGGGCCAGATTACCGACTTCCTTGGCGACGACGGCGAAACCGCGCCCGTGTTCGCCAGCGCGTGCCGCCTCGATCGTGGCATTGAGCGCCAGAAGCTTGATGCCCTTGCCGATATCTTCGATTGCACTCAGCACCTTGGTTGCACCTTCGGCCTTGGTTTCAAGGTCCTGGCTGATCTTTTCAAGGTCGCTTCGAATGGCATCGGTCTTGGATGAAACAGTGGTGCGGGTGGCATCCTGAACCGTGCTGGCGGTCGCGGTACTTTCGTCAATTTCGCGTTTGGTCTGATCAAGGCCGGTGCGCAGGTTATTGGACCGGACATCAATTTCGCGCATCAGGCTGTCCTGACTTTCGCCCGCCGTATTGGCGAATGTCAAAAGATGTTCGATATAATCCAGTGCCGAAGATATCCCGCGCATCAGCGGGGCCAGATCATTTGAACTTGCCGCGGATTTTTCTTCGGTTTCTGCATCCTTTGCCAGGTCGGATGCATCATGTTGCTGGAGTGTCGAAACGTGATCATCTTGCGTGATGCTGTCATCACGCGGTGCCAGAATGGTCTCTTCCATACTTCAAGCCTCACCACTACCCGTTGAATTGGGAATAATTATTTCTTTTAGGGAAACACTACCGTCGGGCGAGTTATGTTGCAAGGCAGCATATTATGAATTTGCGAAACAGGATCTGTGACGGTGGTGATCTGTTTTAGGGTTTTTGCGGGTTGATCACGGCATCGTCCGGACTGAACGCCCGACGATGCCGTGATCATGTTGCCTTATGCGTCAATCCGGATGCCGTGTTTGCGGCAGTGGGCGTGATAAAGGGTTTCGAGTTCGTCCGCGCCGATCAGATTGCCGGCTTCATCCTTGTAGGTCAGATGATGATTGATGGCCTGTCCCTGCCACAGTTTTTCAATGGCGGCCCGTTCCGGTGTGGCGCGGAACCCGGCGATGAATTCATTGATCGCGGCAAGCAGGTTATATGATGACGGATCGGCCGCGACCGCCGCGGTATAATAGTAAGGCAAGGGCAGGATACTGCCCGGCAGAACTTCGATCCGGCCATGCCAGGGGCTTTCGGGGTTGTTGGCCGCCCAGTGGAAAATCGGCTGATCCACCGCAAAGGCATCAACGGCCCCGTCGGCCAGGGCATCATGCAGGCGGGTCTGGTCGCTATAGGCGATCAGATTGGATAATCTGGCGATACCGCCGGGTTTGTTTTCATTTCCCGCCCAGCGCAGGCCCTGCTCTTCAAGAACGGTAAAGGCCACCGGATCATTGATGATGCCAAGAACCTTGCCATCAAGATCGGCGAGGCGGCTGATGCTTGTATTGCCAGCCCGGCGACATAGCGCAAAATTCAGATAGGTATAAGTATCCGAATAGGCGACACCTTTGTAAAACTCACTTGGCGGCAGGGCGCTCCAGACCACATCGGCGGTGGGGCTGCCCGGTTTGGTGCCGACAAACAGAAGTTCGGTCAGCAAATCCCAAGGATGTTCAACAAATTCACATTCCACACCAAGCCATTTTGCCAGTGCACGCGCATAGTCCGCATCCAGTCCGCGCAACGGATCCCCGGGCCTAAGGCGGAATGACAACCCGACAAAGGCCGGTTCGATGGCAATGCGGATTTTACCGCGCGCCTTGATATCAGCCAGCCGGTCAAAGGTCGGGTCATCATGCAGGTGGTTGGTTTTCAAAAAGCCTGCAAGTTTTTGCTGGGCCGTCCCGGCGTCGGCCAATGTGGTGGCCAGTGTTCTGGTATCGGTCCGCGCCCAGGTCACCTTGTTACGGGTGCGGGCCGATGCGTCCTTGCTGCCCGACAGCAATTCAAACACCACCTGGTTATGTTCGGAAATGTCCGAAAGCCGTTCGGACATATTGGCAAACCGTTCCTGAAGCGTGGCAAGGGATGCTTCGATCTCACTGCCAAGACTGTCAAGGTCGCTGCCGATATTGGCCATGCTTTTGCGCAATGCCTGTGTGACTTCCGACAGGTCAATCAGATCGACCGCCTCGTTGGTGCGTTGCATGGTGCTTTGGGCCAGATTGCCGACTTCCTTGGCGACAACGGCAAAGCCCCGCCCGTGATCCCCGGCCCGGGCTGCTTCGATGGCAGCATTGAGCGCCAGAAGTTTGATGCCCTTGCCGATATCCTCGATCGCGCCCAGAACCTTGTTGGCACCTTCGGCCTTGGTTTCAAGTTCGGCGCTGATGCGTTCAAGATCGGTGCGGATGGCGTCGGTCTTGCTGGCAACGGTTGATCGGGTGGTATTTTGAACTTCGTGGGCAACGTCGGTGCTGTTGGCAATTTCACGGCGGGTTTCATCAAGGCCGGCCCGCAAATTGTTTGATCGCACGTCAATCTCGCGCATCAGGCTGTCCTGGCTTTCGCCGGCCGTATTGGCAAATTCCAGAAGATGCTGAATGTAATCAAGGGCAGCTGAAATGCCGAGCATCAGATCCCTGATCTGTGCTTCGGATGCACCACCATTGCGCGCGCCATCGGCGGCCTGATCTGCCGAAAAGACGGTTTGTTCCATTTTCAAAGCCTCGCCACTACCCAAGAGTATTTTTGATATTGGGAATGTTTTTTTCTTGTGATGAAAATGTTAGCGGGAATGGCGATATGTTGCAAGGCAACATGCACGAAAAACGAGAGAAGCGATTTCTTCACTCGGTCATCCGTTGCGATCTGAACGAAAAGGCCGTCAGGACAGGGGGTGCAGTGCACCCGATATTTTATTCGCGGTGATAGGGATGATTGGTCTGGATGGCATGTGCGCGGAACAGTTGTTCGGCAATCAGTGCGCGCACCAGCATATGCGGCCAGGTGGCCTTGCCCAGTGACCATAGCGTATTGGCGCGGGATTTAAGGGCCGCGCCATGCCCGTCCGCCCCGCCAATGGCAAAGGCGATATTGCCGGCATACTGATCCATCCAGCCTTCGAGTTTTTGGGCAAACTCGATCGAACCATATTCCTTGCCGCGTTCATCAAGGGCAATCAGGAACGCGTTGTCGGGTATGGCGCCAAGCAGCAATTCTGCTTCGCGGTCTTTGAGCTGATTGGGGGGGAGTTTTTTCTTTTCTTCGACTTCGCGTACGGCAAAGGGCCAGCGCAGCCGGGCTGCATAATGGTCAAACAGATCTTTTTCGGGGCCGGCTTTCATCCGCCCGACCGCAGCAAGGGTAATTTGCATGTCTCAGATCCAGACCGTTATGCAGATATCTGTTCAGTGACGCCCGCAACCGGCAGGCGCCAAACAGCGCGGGCTGTTAATACAGCCGCGCTGCCTGCTGTTTCAGAGCCGGGTTTTCAACGCCCCACATCTCTTCGATGTTGTAGAAGGCGCGAACTTCCGGACGGAACAGATGAACGATGACATCGCCGGTATCAACCAGAACCCAGTCACCCTGTTCCTTGCCCTCTGCCTGGGCACGGCCCTGACCTGCATCCTTGATTGCTTCGACAATATGTTCTGCCATGGCTGCCACACGACGTGATGACGAGCCGGTTGCAATGATCATATGATCGGCAAGGGAGGTTTTATCGGTCAGATCAATGGTGACAAGGTCTTCTGCCTTGTCGTCTTCGAGCGATCTCTGGATCAGCGCAAGCATTTCGCCCGGCTTCAGAGTTTGTTTTGCGGTACCTATGGTCGCCACCTTAACTTTCCACGGGATGGTCGGATAACCCGAAACGCACCTCTCCGTGTTGCTTACACCTGCCATCTGCCTTCGGCGCGAATTGCGGTCGAAGAGGCCGGATGGCGCTTGATCGGCAGGTATACCCAGGCCGGAACATCAAGATCGGCCAGCAAACCCGCCCTGTCCATGGGAATACGCCAGCGTTCCATACGGCGCGCGGCGGTTCCGGACAATGCCTTGTTAGAATACCCCTCACGGTCGATAACCGCAATGGGAGCACGTAAAATCAACCTGTCCCACCATTTCCATTTATGGAACTGGGCCAGGTTGTCTGCTCCCATCAGCCAAACGAACCGTGTTTGGGTAAAACGACGCTGCAAGGCTGCAAGAGTGTCGGCCGTATAGCGGGTTCCAAGCTCGGTTTCAATTGCAGAAACAACAATGCGGGGATGCTTTGCCATCATCAGTGCAGAATCAAAGCGATCGGCAAGGTCGGCCATACCGGTTCTGGACTTAAGTGGGTTCTGCGGGGATACCAGCCACCAAACCGCGTCCAATTGCAGGCGTTTCAACGCTTCGAGCGATATATGAAGGTGCCCTTCATGGGCGGGGTTGAACGACCCGCCCAGCAATCCGACGCGTTTTGGTGCGACATGCGATCTTGGCGCAGGGACGCTCATGGACGGGTCTGACCCTGACCGCGCACGATGTATTTATAGCTGGTCAGCTGTTCGACTCCGACCGGACCGCGTGCATGAAGCTTGCCGGTCGAAATGCCGATTTCTGCCCCCATGCCAAATTCGCCGCCATCGGCAAACTGGGTCGATGCATTGACAATCACGATCCCCGAATCAACCCCGTTGAGGAAGGTCGCGGTGGCGGTGGCGTTTTCGGCAATGATCGCATCGGTATGGTGCGAACCGTATGTGTTGATGTGATTGACGGCTTCATCAACGCCCGAGACAACCTTGATCGAGACAATCGCATCAAGATATTCGGTGACCCAGTCATCCGCCGTCGCCGGTTTGATGCGGCCATCAATCGCCTGTGCGGTTTCATCACCGCGCAGCTCGCAGCCCTTGGCAACCAGTGCCTCGGCAATACGGGGCAACAGACGCCCGGCAACCGAACTGTCAATCAGGACGGTTTCGGTCGCACCACAGATACCCACACGGCGCATCTTGGCATTGACCACGATATCCACGGCCTTTTGCGGGTCGGCACTGGCATGGACATAGGTGTGGCAAAGGCCTTCAAGATGTTTGAACAGCGGAATGCGGCTTTCATCGGTAATGCGCGAAATAAGCGACTTGCCCCCGCGCGGAACGATCACATCGATATAGTCCGACAATTTCAGCATTTCGCCAACCGCGGCACGATCGGTCACCGGGATCATCTGGATGGCATGTTCGGGCAGGCCAGCCTCGATGATGCCGGCTTTCATGCAATCAAAGATCGCGCGCGACGAGTTGAAGCTTTCCGACCCGCCGCGCAGGATCGCGGCATTGCCTGATTTGATGCACATCGCACCGGCATCGGCGGTAACGTTCGGGCGGCTTTCATAAATGATGCCAATCACGCCAAGCGGTACCGAAACGCGTGCGATATCAAGCCCGTTATGTTCCGGGCTCCAGCGGGCCAGTTCACGACCAACGGGATCAGGAAGATCTGCGACCGCTTCGACACCCGCCGCAATGCCTTCGATCCGGGCTTCGTCAAGGGCAAGACGGTCCAGAAGGGCAGCCGTAAGGCCCTTTGCACGGCCGGCTTCCATATCCTTGGCATTGGCTTCAAGAATGACAGCGGCATTTTCGCGAAGCTTTGCGGCGGCGGTTTTCAGGGCGGCTACTTTTGGTTCTGACGGGACCTGTGCAAGTTCGAGTGCAGCGGTGCGGGCATTGATGCCCATTTCGCGCATAAGCGTCGCGATGTCCTGACTTTCGATACTGGCAAGCGCCGTCATGGTCCTGGTTCCGTTCCTAGAAAGCGGTTTGATCGCATCTGCGTCAAACCCGCCGTTTTGAGATTTTATCAACAAATTGGCAAAATAGACATCAAACCCGCAGTTCGCAATGATCTTAAGTGGATAAACGTCCATGCGTGCTTGCCAAAGCGGGCATTCCGGTCCATCTGTTTGGGACAGAATGAAAAGACATACCGTGCGCATCCCGCCATGCTGTCCGGTACCTGTTTGGGGATAAGAAATTGAAAAATATGGGTTCCGATCAGCCGACCGCGCGCGCGGAGTTTGGCGTTATCAAAACATTTCTGCCCTATTTGTGGCCACGCGGCGAAGTCGAACTTAAGGCGCGGGTTGTTCTGGCCTTGCTGTTTCTTGTCGGGGCCAAGGTCGCAAACGTTTACATTCCGGTATTATACAAATATGCGGTCGATGCGCTGGGCGGCGGGGAAAAGGCCGGTGATGCCGCGCAATCGGCAGCGCAGTCGGGCGGGACGGATGGTACATCACTGATCGTTGTGCCGGTTGCGCTGATTGTCGGTTATGGCCTTGTGCGTATTCTGGTGGCGGCATTCGGCGAGATGCGCGATGCGATCTTTGCCAAGGTGGCCCAGCGGGCCATTCGCACATCGGCCCTTGGTGTTTTTGAACATCTTCATGGATTGTCGCTGCGCTTTCATCTGGATCGTCAGATGGGCGGGCTGTCACGCGCGATTGAACGCGGGGTCAAGGGTATTGAATTCCTGTTGTCCTTCATGCTGTTCAATATCCTGCCGACCCTGCTTGAAATCGTTATGGTCTCGGTGATCCTATGGGCGCTTTATGATGTCTGGTTTGCGCTGATCACCTTTGTCACCATCGTGATCTATATCGTCTTTACGCTGGTGGTGACCGAATGGCGGATGAAGTTCCGCCGTGAAATGAACAAGCGCGATGACGAAGCCAATACCAAGGCGATCGACAGTCTGATCAATTACGAGACGGTTAAATATTTCAATAACGAAGCCCACGAATCAAAGCGGTATGACGCCGCATTGCGGGGCTATGAGATTGCAGCAGTCCAGTCACAGGTTTCGCTTTCCAAGCTCAATGTCGGGCAGGGTGCGATCATTGCGGTCGGTCTTGTTCTGAATATGTTGTTGGCAGCCCAGGGGGTCAAAGACGGCACCATGACGGTGGGCGACTTTGTGCTGGTGAATACTTATTTGCTGCAACTTTATATGCCGCTGAACTTCCTTGGCTTTGTCTATCGACAGATCAAACAGTCGCTGACCGATATGGAACGCATGTTCTCGTTGCTTGATGTCGACAAGGAAGTCGAAGACAAGCCGGGCGCAAATGCACTTGCCTGCAAGGATGCAGCGATCCGGTTCGAGGATGTTCATTTTTCCTATAACCCGGATCGAAAGATCCTTAAGGGTGTCAGCTTTGAGGTGCCAGCGGGTAAAACCGTTGCCGTGGTCGGGCCAAGCGGGGCAGGGAAATCGACGCTGACGCGTCTGATGTTCCGGTTCTATGACGTATCGGGCGGGCGGATCACGGTTGACGGTCAGGATATCCGCGATGTGACGCAAAATTCACTGCGTCAGGAAATCGGCATCGTGCCCCAGGACACCGTGCTGTTTAACGATACCATCGCCTATAACATTTCCTATGGCCGCCCCGGTGCCGCGCAGGAAGAAATCGAAAATGCTGCCAAACTTGCCAGCATCGACGGTTTTGTCGCAGGTCTTCCCGACGGGTTCAAAACCATGGTGGGTGAACGCGGTCTGAAACTTTCGGGCGGGGAAAAGCAACGCGTGTCGATTGCGCGAATGTTGCTCAAACGTCCGAAAATCATGATCTTTGACGAGGCAACATCGGCCCTTGATACCAGAACGGAAAAGGACATTCAGCAGGCCCTGCGTGATGTATCGCGCGGTCACACGACCCTTGTGATTGCGCACAGGCTTTCCACCGTGATCGATGCCGATGAAATCATTGTCCTGCGTGATGGGCAGGTGGCCGAACGTGGCCGCCATCAGGATTTGCTGGCACAGGACGGACTGTATTCGGAAATGTGGGCCCAGCAACAGGAAATCCGCGAGGCCGAGGAAATCCTGGCGCATGCGGGTGAAATCCCCGGCTAGGGCCGATATATCAGATTTTTCTCTGGAACAGAGTGGCGTTATCCCCAACTATCAGGATAACGCCACATCTGCTTTTGGGGGAAAGTCCGGTGCCGAAACTGACACGAAGCGAACTTCACGCGCAGCAGGATCAGCAATCCGCTCATCACCACCACCACCATCACCACCACCACCACCACCACCATCACCATCATCAGCATGATCACGCGCCGATGGAAGAGGGCAGATATACCGGCGACACACGTAAAGAAGTCGACCGAATGCGGCGCAATCTTCTGGTCGGGCTTGGCATGTTGCCCCTGGCCGGTATGGTCTTGAACCCGACGCGGCAGGCCTGGGCACTGTCAAACGAAGTCCGCATGCGTGAAGATGGCCGGTATCGATACATCACATCAAACGCCATTCCCGATCATGCTACCGGCAGTTTCCCGAACCGGCGCAACCCCAATGCGATCAAGGCGCAGGCCCTTGAATTCCGTTTGCCTTTAAACCCGGTTCGCACCGGGCGGTTCGCCCCGATTGATCGATTGTCATTCGGTGTTGCGGTAAACGGGGTTCCGTTTGATCCCTATACTGCGGAATTCTGGCAACGCAATCGCCAGTCCGGCTGGCGATACGAAGCGATTTCACCAACTCTTGATCTGGGGCTTGATCAAAACAATGCCCATGTGCAGCCCGATGGCACTTATCATTATCATGGCGTGCCCAAGGGGCTGATAAAAAGCTGGTCACCCGATCAGCATTCCATTCGCATCGGTTTTGCGGCCGACGGTTTCCCGATCTATGCGATGTTTGGCTATGCCGACCCCAATGATCCGGGATCACCGGTGGTCGCGTTGCGCAGTTCATGGCGGGTCAAAACCGGCACGCGTCCCGGTGGTCCGGGCGGGCCATATGACGGAACATATGGCGAGGATTTCGAATATGTGCCCGGTCTTGGTGACCTTGACGAGGCCAATGGCCGCGAAACCGTGACACCGGAATATCCGCAAGGAACCTATGCCTATTTCGTGACAGAGAGTTTCCCCTTCATCCCGCGTCTGTTGGCCGGTATTGGCGATCCCAGCTTCAACAAGGGGCCGAGTGGCATGCCGCCTGGTGGACCCGGTGGAAATGGGCCGGGTAGCGGCCCCGGGGGTGGTTCAGGGGGTGGTCCGGGTGGTGGCCCAGGTGGTGCAGGCCCGGATGGTCGCCGTGGTCCTCCGCCAGGTGGCGGTTTCCCCGGACAGCGTCCAAAGTTCGGCCAGCCACCAAGGTGAAATCTTTCGCCGGTGACAGATAGAGGAACACCGTTAAGTGGCGGCGGATGATGCTGTTTTGGATGTCAGGGCAGCGGACCAAAGACGTGGGTGGTATCGAGAAGCCACAATGCGGTGCTGATGGTGATGAATGACAGGGATGTCGCCATCATCAGTGACGCCGCGCACAATCCTTCGTGGCCATAACGTTGGCCGAAAATCGGATAGATGCTGAGCATCGGGGAACAGGCAAAGGCAACGCAGGCGATCCGCAAAGTCGGATCCATATCCGGCAGAAGATAAACCAGAACAAAAACCAGAATCGGGTGCAGCAACAGCTTTGCGCTGACGATGCGTGCCATATCGACGCGAAGCCCCTTAAGCTTCAGCCCGACAAGGCCCCCGCCAATGACAAACAATGCAACCGGCCCCGACGCCGATGCCAGCATGTCAATCACCCGGACAATCGGGCCGGGCAATGTGACGCCCGATAACGAAATCACAAGTCCGATGGCAATACCGATAATGATCGGGTTGCGCCCCAGATTGACAAACGCCTTGCCAAGTACCTGTACGCGGCTTTGCCCATTATTTTGTGCACTGTCACCCAGCACCAGAACCAGCGGCATCATCACAAGGTTTTCAATCATGACACACAGCGCAAGTCCAATTGCGGCAGTCGGACCAAGGATCTGGGATACGACTGGATATCCGACAAAGCCGCTATTGCACATCGACATGCCAAGGCCTTGCAAGGTAGCATTGGCCTGACTTTTGCCGGCAACTTTCAGGGCATAGAAATAGCCAAATGCAAACACCAGAAGCGAACCGATCCCGTACGCCAGAAGATAGACCGGTTCGATAATTTCGGTCAGATCACGCTGCCCCAGTGCCCGGATCAACAGGCATGGCAACGCGAAATTCATTACAAATGCCCCCATGCCGCGCACAATGTTTTGCGGCACGATATTGCGATAGACTGCAAAATAGCCGATCGCGATGATCATGAAGATCGGTGACGTGATCGCCAGAATATCAAGCATGTGACTTACGGGCTTTCTGGTTGGCTGCGCACAGGAACATGCGCAAATGGCTGGCGCAGCACCATCTGATTGGAATGGCTGCGATTATCAGGTATCTCCGCATTGGTCGATCGGGTCAAGAAACGGAATGGTTTTGTCAATGAACCAAACAGTAATGGATTGGCCTTGCGGGTGTCGTCGTGATGACTTTCGCGGGCTGGATCGGTTGACGTCGGCATCTTCGCGCGGGCGTCAGGCCGCAGAAATTCTGCAAAAATTCGGGGTCATGGACATACTTTCGGATTTTGATCCGGTTGTTGCCGGGACTTTGCCGATCGGGATCGATACTGCCAGTTCCGATGTCGATATTCTGTGTCATGCATCCGATCTTGGCCGGTTCGGGAAATTTGCCATGTCGCGATTGAATACGTTCGCGCAGTTTTCCAGTCATGATCGCGCGGCAACGGCAAATGTCGGGGCGGCGGTGGTTGTCCGGTTTGTCTGTGGCGGCTTTCCTGTCGAGATATTTGCAACAAACTGTCCGGTCATGTCGCAATTCGGATTTGTCCATATGCTGGTCGAAGCCCGTATATTGCATTTGATGGGGTCGGATTTCGCAAAAGGCGTACTGGCCCTGAAGATGGCGGGGGTCAAAACCGAACCTGCCTTTGCCCAACTGTTGGGACTGGACGGCGATCCCTATATCTTTCTGGCGGAAATGGTGGATATGACACCGGGCGAAATGCACGACCGGTTGATATCAACGATCAGAAAATGATGCCCGGGACCAACCGCGTCAAACCGGTTGGTCTGGTGCAGGAAGGGCGCGATAAACAACGTTTTCAAACCCGTCGGCCTTGGCCTGATCCATGGCATTTGCCGCATGCTCAAGGATCCGGTTGGCTTTGAAATGCAGTTTGGTGTCGGGGTCAGCCCAGGTGGCGCCGACACTGATGGTGATGCGGACAGGATCGCCTTCCATGTCGGTAAAGCGGCATTGTTCGCGCACCGTATCGCACAGCTTGAAGCCAAGGAAACTTGTCTGTTCCTGACGCACACCGGGCATCAGACAGGCAAAGCCGCATTCATCAACCCGCCCGACAACGTCGCGGTCACGCAATGATGATGTGATAACCGACGCAATCGCCTGAACGATCCGGTTGACGGTGTCCTTGCCATAGGTTTGCAGCAATCTTTCGTGGTCATCGATTTCAAACCGATAGATCGCAAGACTGTCATGCTTGAGACGGGCATTGATCAATTCGCGGTGCAAGAATTCCTTCATCCCGACGTCATTCCAAGTCCGCGTCATCGGATCGATCAGCAATTCATGTTTGGCCGGATCAAGATCATCAAGAACCTGTTGCGGGGTTCTTGCGCCATAGCGCAGGGCAATCGCGGTTTCCGCCCAATGACCCAGATCTTCAAGAATCTGAAGGTCTTCCTCGCTGAAATGGCGGGTTTGGGTATCGACCACGCACAATGCGCCGATCTTGAAGCCATCCGGATTGGTCAGCGGCACACCGGCATAGGCACGCACATTGGGAATGCCGGTGACAAGCGGGCTGTCATGGAACCGTTCGTCATGTTCGGCATCCTCGACGACAAATGTCTTGTCACCCAGAATGGCATGACCACAGAACGAAATATCGCGCGGGGTTTCCGATGTCGGCTGATTGATGTTGGATTTGAAAAACTGGCGATCATTATCAAGAAGCGATATCGCCACGATTTCCGATCCGAAAATGCGTTGGGCAACACGGGTAATACGATCAAGTTCGGGGTCGGCATCACTGGTCAGAATGCCCATGCTTTCAAGCGACTTCTGACGGGCAGCTTCATTGTCTGGTAATTCAGCTTTTTTCATCTGATCTTCCCCCCCCGGTTGATCAATAACCTTTGATGTAAATTCTGTTTGCCCGATACCCGATGCCCGAATTCAATTCCTGTGCGGTTGCGACGATCAGGCCACCGGTATCGTGACCTGATCCCCGATCGCCAGTTCGCCGCTTTCAATTACCCGGCACGTTACCCCGCCGCGCCAGTCGGGCGTCATGGCGTCCTTTAACCCCGGTGCGGCATCATCCATGCGGTGGCAGGGATCGGTTTCCCCGGTAATTTCAAATGTTACGCTGCCGATGACAAGTTTGCGGCCCTTTTCACGGGGCAGATCGATCCCGCGCACAAACAGGTTTGCCCGCCTTGTCGTCCAGGGCAGATCAGGTTTGCCGATTTCGTTGATGGCGGCGTTCCAGCCTTCCTCGGCCAGGATCGTGACCTGCCGGCGGCGCAACTTGCCGCGATAATCGCCATCAACGCCAAGTTCGGTGCTGACCTGAACCTGATCCAGTGTCTCCATTGGCGCATGGGACTTTGATTTGCGGGCAATTCCGATCAGTGTGGCGTGCGCGGTCATGGCGGGGTTCCGTTGCGGGCATCAGGGCATGTTTTGGTATGGATGGATTTGTGTCGCCAGGTGACCGGTCAGGTTTTCCACTGACCGGCAATTACCCAGCGCCCGGCAAAGTTTTCAGGCACCAGAATGGTCTGGCGCGGTGATCCGCTTTGATCAAGGTCGGGATAATCGGTGGTGTAATGAAGCCCGCGGCTTTCGCGACGCCACAGGGCCGATTGAATGATCAGCTTGGCCACCACTGACAGGTTACGCAGTTCCAGAAGGTCATTGGTGACACGGAAATTGCCGTAATATTCGTCAATTTCCGACAACAGCAAATCAACACGGTGCTGGGCGCGCTGCACACGTTTGGTGGTGCGCACGATGCCGACAAAATCCCACATCACGTTGCGCAACTGTTCCCAGTTATGGGCAACAATGACTTCCTCGTCGGAATCGGTGATGCCGGTTTCATCCCAATCGGGGATCGGTTTGAAATGATCTTCGACCGGAAGCGCTTCGATAATGTCATTGGCCGCAGCCTCGCCAAAGACCAGACATTCCAGAAGCGAGTTGGATGCCAGACGGTTCGCACCATGAAGGCCGGTGCCTGCACATTCACCAATCGCATAAAGCCCGGTCAAGTCGGTGCGCCCGCGCAGATCGGTCAGAACCCCGCCACAGGTGTAATGGGCGGCCGGAACAACCGGGATCGGCTGTTTGGTCATGTCGATGCCATAACCAAGGCAGGTTTCATAAATCGTCGGGAAGTGTTCTTTGATGAAATCCTTGCCCTTGTGCGTGATGTCGAGATAGACGCAATCAGCACCCAGACGCTTCATTTCATGGTCAATGGCGCGTGCGACAATATCACGCGGGGCCAGTTCACCACGTTCGTCAAACCGGTCCATAAACCGTGTGCCGTCTGGCAACAGCAACTTGCCGCCTTCGCCGCGCACGGCCTCGGTAATCAGGAATGATTTGGCCTGCGGGTGATAAAGACAGGTCGGGTGGAACTGGCTGAATTCCATGTTCATCACACGGCAACCCGCACGCCATGCCATGGCGATACCATCTCCGGTCGATCCGTCCGGGTTGGATGTGAAACGGTAAACCTTGCTGGCACCACCGGTCGCCAGAACAACCGTGCGGGCATTGAATGATTTTACCTTGCCGGTTTCAAGATCAAGCGCATAGGCACCGATGCAACGCCGTCCTTCGCCGCCGAATTTGCGATCAGTGACCAGATCAATCGCCAGATAATTTTCAAAAATCTTGATGTTCGGATGATTGACCGCCTGGCTTTGCAGGGTGGTCTGAACCGCACGGCCGGTGGCGTCGGCGGCATGGACGATGCGCCGGTGGCTGTGCCCGCCTTCGCGGGTCAGATGGAATGGCTGACTGTTGTCGCCATCAGGATCACGGGTCAGCTGGATGCCAAGTTCGTCAAGCCAGGCAATCGCACGCGGCGCATTGGCGGCAACGAATTCAACGGTTTCACGTTTGCACAGATCGGCACCGGCAATCAGGGTATCGCGAACATGGTTTTCGATGCTGTCAGTCGCATCAAGAACCGCTGCGATCCCGCCCTGGGCCCAGTTTGTCGATCCGTCATCGATCTTGCCCTTGGACAGGACAGCGACCTTTACATGCGGGGCGAGTTTAAGTGCAGTGGACAGACCGGCAGCACCACTACCGATGACAAGCACATCATAATGGAAAGAATTTTCGGACATTTTATCCCATCACTTTCGGGCGGGGTCAGATGGCAGGGAATGGCGCGGTGGCGTCATCATCTGGCTCCGAACAGAAGCCGCAGAATAGGACTGCTTTTCATCAATCTCAAACATATTTGTCTGAAATGGTGTGATGAATACGGGGTGAACGGAAAGTCTGTGTCACAGTGCTTGCATTATCGGCACACCATGACAGATAAAAAAAGGAACCATTCATCACCGATCGGGGGAGGTCGCGGTGAACAAACACTCAGCCGAAAAAACCGGCTATCACGGCGGATGCCATTGCGGCGCCGTGCGCTATCAAATCAATGGACCGGTCGATGATACGGTCATGTGCCATTGCAATCTGTGTCGCAAACTGCACGGCCATGTCAGTTCCTATGCCCGGTTTGATCGCCATCATCTTGATCTGATCCGCGATGACGGGTTGCGCTGGTATCGTTTGTCGGAAAAAACCGATCGCGGTTTTTGCAAGGAATGCGGCACCGGTTTGTTCTGGCGACCGGTGCGCGCCGATCATATGGCGGTGATGCCAGGGACCCTTGATGATAGCGCTAACATGACGACAGCCGGTCAGATTTTCTGTGCGGACAAGGGTGACTATTACCCGCTTGATCCGGCGATCAAACAGCTTGATCAATCCTGATCGGTAACGCCGGGCACCTTCATCCAGGTCAGTTCGTGCTTGTTGTTATACAAATGCACGACCTTTGATCCGGGAATATCGGCAAACTGGGTGATGGCGGAGTAATCCGTATCGCCCTGCAATTTGATGGTGCAGATAAAGTTGGTCGCCATGCCGGTTTCCATCCACTGATTGACCAGTGTGAACAGGCGATCCGGATAACAAATCACGTCCGAGCACAGCCAGTCGATATGGCCGATTTCCTGTGGATTGAGGCCAAAGGCACTTTCCTGACGGAAATCAACGCGCGGCAAGTTGGCAATTTTGCTGTCCAGCCGCGCCTTGTCGATGGAAATGACATCGGTGCCAAATTCATGCAGAACCCAGGTCCATCCACCCGGGCTTCCGCCCAGATCCATGGTGCGTTGTCCGGGCTGCGGATAGGCACCAAGCCGTGTGAAGGCTTCCCACAGTTTCAGGTACGCGCGGTTTGGCGGTGTGACCTTGTCTTCTTCAAATTCGACATCGCCGTTTTTCCAGGGGCTGGAACAATCCGCCGATGCGATGATCGTATCGGGATCAATCAGCGTCCATGAACCAAGCGGCGCTGTCGGGGCCGGTTCGCCAAATACCTGACGCTTTGCCGATACATGGGGCAGGTGCCCTTCGATCAGCTTGGCGCGGGAAAAATGATCAAACTTGAACAGGGCCCAGTTGCGCTGATTGAATTTCAGGATTTTGGCCGCACCCTTGATCGACGGGATGGCAATCCGGACCGGATTGCGCCAGACATTCTGCGCCCAGAAAACGCGGCGTTCCGGGCCGGGTGCGAACATCAACCGGTCATGGCGTTCAATGACATCGCCCAGTTCATTGAACAGCTGATCCTCAAACCCGACAGGGGCGAGGTAGCCGGTTGCATCCATGGGTTCAATAACGGCATCGATGCCGTCCGGGGTGTCGAATGTCTGTGTGTTTGTCATCATGGGCCTGCTTTTACGCCCATTTCAGCCAATAAAAAAGCAGGAAAGCTGCATAACAGCTTTCCTGCCGCGATGTGACGGTTGCCAAGGTGGCAACAGATCAAATCAGAATTTGTCGGCCTGAACCAGACCGTCAATCAGGATAACCTTGGTCGGGTCGCCCTTGATGCCGAAATCATTGTCATTGATCATGGCAAGCGCGCCGTCGCCCATGATGGCAAGGCCTTCAAGCTTGTTCGGTGCTTCCGGGTAATCGGCACTGTCAAAGCGAAGGGTCTTGTTCACCGCAACCAGATCAATGGTCGACAGGTCATTTTGCTGTTCAAGTGACGGGCTGGTGGACATGTCATCCCAGCGGGTTGCAAGGATGTTGGTCGCACCATCAAGCTTGATTTCATGAAGCTTGGTGGTCTTGTCGGTCCGTTCGAGAACCAGAAGACGGTCATTGCCAAGGGCAAGGACTTCGGAAATGCGCGGGGCATTCTGTTTCTTGGACGGATCGTTGCGGAAGGTCTGCGGATCATCAAGCTGATAGATATATTCGCCAGTCAGCTTCTGTGCCACACGGTCATAAACGAACAGACGGGTGTTCTTGGCCGCCTTGTAGGCATCTGCATTCGGATTGGCCAGCGGGTTCTGAACCATGAAATACAGCTTGGTTTCGTCTGGCGATACGGCCATGGATTCAATGCCGCGGTTGGTCTGGCGCGTCACCAGAATGGCCGGAAGTCCGCCCGATACCTTATAGGCCGCACCGTCGAAATCTTTTTCCGATCCGGCCGGAACGATGCGTTCGATCACGGTACCGTCAGCTGCAACATGCAAAACGGACGGGCCGTTTTCTTCCCCAATCCAGTAGGTGCCATCAGACAGGCGAATGATGCCTTCGGCATCGATTGACGATACGGACTGTTCAAGCGGGTTGCCGTTGGCATCAACCGGCTTTTCGGTTTTGGCAACGGTCAGCTTGTTGGTGAGGCCGGTCAGCGGAACACCATTCTGATCCTTGATGGTGATGACATCCTTGATGTCAAAGCTTCCATCGTCATTGAGGAAAATGGTGTAGATTGACGGGGAATAATCCGGGGTCGGATAGATACGGACTTTCTTGCCTTTGCATACGACGTCTTCGGCAACGCCAAGAACGTCCTGAACGTCACCGCAAACAAAGTTCGGACCACGGTCGGAAACGGCATAGAACATGTTGGCCGGATCACCCGGACGACGATATGCACCGGAGCCCAGACCAATGGTCAGGTCCCGGGCCTTGCCGCCATCAACCATCACGGTTGAAAGATTGTTGATCGCGCTTTTGGTTTCAAAAACCCTGGCGTCCCCTGCCATGGCCGAGCTGGCAAGAAGCAAGGCTGCAAAGCCGGCAACGCCCGCTGCAAACGTCCGTTTCATGGAATAAATCCCCCACAGAAAAATCTGAAAAAAGTGCAAGAACCCACAGCTCAAGCCCGTAAATGTTCGAGCGAACTGTGTTCTTGTTCACATTAGAGATTCTCTGTGACAGTTTGTTTGCGCTTGCGCGTCGTTTTGATGAAACCAATCAAACGGTTAACGGATTTTCTATTTCCAGAAATCCTCTCGGCGGACCGTAAAGGTTTCCGATACGCTGGCATATTCCTGATAGCCAAGCCGGGCCAGCGGTTCAAACAGCGTGATATCGACCATGCCATCGCGAATGATGTCATCATCAATGTGCAACCCGACCACAGTGCCGATCACCATCGCACAGGGCCGTTTATCGGGAAAGGCACTGGGCAGATCGACAATCTGATAGACCGTGCATTCCATATGGATCGGAACACCCTTGATCAGATGCGGTTTGACGCATTTGGCCGGAAGCTTTTCAAGCCCGGCATATTCAAATTCGTCTTCACCCGGCGGCAGTGGGGACGAGGAAAAATTCAGTTCCTTAAGCATCGCACGCGGGGCAACACCGACAACAAATTCGCCGGTATCACGGGCGTTTTGCAGACTGTCAATCGAACCACCTGACGAAAACATCACCATCGGCGGGGTGCCAAGCACCGCATTGAAAAACGAATAGGGCGCCAGGTTGGGACGACCGTTTTTATCAAGGGTCGAAACCCAGCCGATCGGACGCGGCGCCACACAGGCCTTGAACGGATCATGGGGCAGGTTATGTGGCGTTTTTCCCGGTTCATAGAACATGGCGGCATCCGTTCAGCAGCAGGTTATCTTCAAATCCGAACTGGACCAGTTATTGGCCCGGCGCATATTCATGTTCACGCACATGATCCGGACGGTCGGCCAGATGCAGGCGGGTCTGGGCCATCGGCGTTTCGGCAATGATTTTGCCGCGCCGAATGACAAATAGACGATTGGCCCGCATGCGGATGGCTTCAATCGTGTCGCGGGCTTGCAGGATAACGAAATCGGCATTGTTGCCAACCTCGATGCCATATCCATCAAGGCCCAAAATCCTGGCCGGTTCCTTGGTCACGGCATCAAAGCAGGCCCGGATATCATCACGTGATGTCATCTGGGCAACATGAAGCCCCATTGATGCGACTTCAAGCATGTCACCCGACCCCATCGAATACCAGGGATCCATCACACAATCATGGCCGAACGCCACGGTCAGGCCCGCCTTGCGCAGTTCCGGCACGCGGGTCATGCCACGGCGTTTGGGATAGGTATCATGACGGCCCTGAAGGGTGATGTTGATCAGCGGATTGGCAATGGCGGAAACTTCGGCCTCGGCCATCAGGGCAATCAGTTTGGACACATAGTAATTATCCATCGAATGCATCGATGTCAGGTGCGATCCGGCAACGCGCCCCTGAAGCCCAAGGCGCTGGGTTTCGTAAGCCAACATTTCGATATGACGTGACAAGGGATCATCAGATTCATCGCAATGCATATCAACCATCAGGCCACGGTCGGCCGCCATTTCGCAAAGCTCCGCAATGCTTTGCGCACCGTCGGCCATCGTCCGTTCGAAATGCGGAATGCCACCGACAACATCAACGCCCTTGTCCAGGGCGCGGATGGTGTTTTCCTTGGCGGTTTTGCTGCGCAGATAGCCATCCTGCGGGAAGGCTACCAGTTGCAGGTCGATATAGGGTGCGACCTGTTTTTTGACTTCAAGCAACGCATCAACCGCAAGCAACCGGTCATCACAAACATCAACGTGACTGCGAATGGCAAGCAGGCCCTTGGATACCGCAAGGTCGCAATATTTAAGGGCACGTTCAATTACGGCTTCGGGTGTCAAAAGCGGTTTAAGTTCCCCCCAAAGTGCGATGCCTTCCAGCAGGGTGCCAGACTCATTCATGCGTGGCAGACCAAGCGACAGGGTGGCATCCATATGGAAATGACTGTCGACAAAGGGCGGACTGACCAGCATGCCGCCGCAATCGATTTCCTCGGTCGCGGGGATGTTCAGGTTCTGGCCAATCTCGACAATCTTTCCATTGCTACAAGCGATATCAACGCCCGCCTGTCCATTGGCGATATTGGCATTTTTCAAAATCAGATCGGCTTGCATGGCGTCATCCTTGGTCTTGTGGTGGCGGTCATAAACGGATTGTTGTGATTAACGCTGGCCCTTGAACCAGGGGACCAGAAGCGCCTTGGGATAATCGGCCTTACGGGCAACAACAATCAGGGCAATGATCGACAGGATATAGGGCATCATCAGGAAGACCTGCGATGGCAGGAATGCGCCCACTTCCGTTTGCAGGCGCACCTGAAACGCATCAAAGGCCCCGAATAACAGGGCACCGATCAATGCCTTGCCCGGTCGCCAGCTTGCAAACACGGTCAGCGCAATGCAAACCCAGCCACGGCCATTGATCATGCCAAAGAAGAACGCATCAAAGGCTGACATGGTCAGAAACGCGCCGCCCAGTGCCATCAGGGACGAGCCGACAACAACCGCACCGATGCGCAGGCCATAAACCGAAAGTCCCTGTGCCTCGACCGAGGACGGGTTATCACCAACCGCGCGGATCGCAAGACCAAGTGGCGTGCGATACAGAACCCAGCCGGTAACAAACACCAGAACAAGCGCCAGCATCGTCATCGCGGTTTGTGAAAACAGCGCCTGACCGATGAATGGCAAGTCTGACAGGAACGGAATATCAAGCGGACGGAACGGTTCGATGCGCGGCGGTGACGACACATCGGGAAGGGCCGTGCGATAGGTGAAATAGGAAAGGCTGGTGGCAAGAAGGGTCACCCCAATACCAGATACATGCTGACTAAGGCCAAGCGGTACGGTCAGGACCGCATGGATCAGGCCAAAGAACGCACCGGCCAGTGCGGCAACAAGCACACCACCCCAAAGCCCGGCACCAAGCCACACGGCCATCCATCCGGCCATGGCACCGGCGGTAAATATGCCCTCGATACCAAGGTTAAGCACCCCGGCACGTTCGCAAACAAGTGCGCCCAGAACTCCGAAAATCAGCGGGGTTGCGATACGAATGGCGGCTTCCCAGAAGCTGGCGGCAAGAAGAATGTCGATGATTTCCATGTCTGTTCTCCTTACCCGGCTGTCTTGCGATCAAAATGAACCGTAAATCGGGTCAAGAAGCCGCCAATCAAAACACAAAGCAACGCCATCGCCACAATCAGATCGGCCAGATAGCTGGAAACGCCAATCGCGCGGCTCATGGAATCTGCACCGACAAATACCGATGCCACAAACAGGGCCGATGCGATCACCCCGACCGGCGACAAACGCGCCAGCATGGCAACAACAATTCCGGCATAACCATATCCCGGTGACAGGTCGGTTGCGAGATATCCGCGCGTTCCGGCAACTTCGGCAACCCCGGCCAAACCGGCCAGACCACCCGAAAGCGCGGCAACAAGGATCATGGTTTTGGTGACCGAAATACCGGCGAATTTGGCGGCTGCGGCATTTTCACCGACTGCACGGATTTCAAAGCCCCAAACAGTCCGTTTGACAAAGACGGCCAGGGCAATGGCCGACACCAGTGCGATGATCAGGCCGAAATGAACACGCATCCGTTCGATCAGTGGCGGGAAAACCGCACTGTCGATAATCGGTTCGGATTGCGGCCAACCCATCGACATCGGGTCTTTAAGCACCCCTTCAAGCATCATCTGAACAAACAGAAGTACGATGAAGTTCAAAAGAAGCGTGGTAACGACTTCATCAACACCCAACCGGGTTTTCATCAAAGTCGGGCCGATCAGCATCAGCGCACCGGCAACCATACCGGCAATCATCACGACCGGGATCATGATCCAGCTTGGACCATCAATCACACCCGATCCGATGGCCACAGCGGCCATGGCCCCCATGTAAAGCTGGCCTTCGGCACCGATATTCCAAAGTTTTGCGCGGAATGCGATGGCTGCTGCCAGACCGGTCAGGATCAGGGGTGTCGCGCGGGTCAGCATTTCGGAAATCGAAAAGACCGACCCGAATGCACCACTGATCATAAGGCCGTATGCCTTGATGATCGGGGCGTCGGCCAGTGCAAGGGGAATGGCGGCCAGCAAAATGGCAATGGCAGCGGCAATGACCGGAACGCCATATGTCAGAACAGGGCCGGGATTGGCGCGGGGTTCAAAGCGGATCATGCCGTTTCTCCCGAATGCGTGGTGGTCTTTTGGTTGGTCGGGGCATGATGGGCTTTCTTCTGGCCGGCCATCATCAATCCAAGTTCGGATCGATCAATGGTATCGGTCGCCATTGCCGGTGTGATGTGACCGGCATGGATGACGGCGATCTGATCGGAAATGGTCAAAAGTTCATCAAGGTCTTCCGAAATCAGGATCACCGCCGCCCCATTTTGACGGGCTTCAAGCAAACGTCGGTGGACCTCGGATTGTGCACCGACATCAAGTCCACGGGACGGCTGATTGGCAAGGATCAGTTTCGGTGATTTTTCCAGAACGCGTGCCAGAATAAGTTTCTGGATATTACCGCCCGACAACAGGCGCGCCGGGGCATCCGGGCCGGGGCAGCGCACATCATAATCGGTGATGGCATGTTCGGCGCGTTTGCGGATCGCATCAAAATCAAGGAAGCCGAATTTCTGATAACCGGCATTGCGGACATCTTCGATGGCGATATTTTCCGCCACCGTCATCGATCCGACCATGCCATCATGATGGCGGTCTTCGGGGATACGGGCGATGCCGTTTTGCGCAAATTGATGGGCGTCGAATTTTTCGACCTTTTGGCCAAAAATCTCGACCGAACCGTGATCGGGTTTATCAAGGCCCGCGATCAATTGCGCAAGGGCGGCCTGACCATTGCCCGATACCCCGGCGATACCCAGAATTTCGCCTTCATGGGCTGTGATGGAAACGCCATGAAGGGACCGTCTTGAATCACCGCGATCAATGGTGACGTCGGAAAGGGTAAGGACCGGTTGGCCCGGTTCGCGGGCGATACGGCGACTGACCGGAACTTCGCGCCCGACCATCAATTCGGCGATGGAACGATGATCGGCGTCGCTTGTCATCATTTCACCGACTTTCTTGCCGCCACGCAAAACCGCAATCCGGTGCGATACAGCCAGAACTTCGGCCAGTTTGTGGGCGATGATGATGACTGCCAGACCGTTCTGCGCCAGTTTGCGAAGAACGGCAAACAGGCTGTCGGCTTCCTGCGGGGTCAGAACCGCTGTCGGTTCATCCAGAACCAGAAGCCGGGCATCGCGATAAAGGGCTTTCAGGATTTCAACGCGTTGCTTTTCGCCAACAGTCAGTTTGTGAACCGGTTGATCCAGATCGACATTCAATCCCGATCCGGCCATCAATTCCGCCAGTTTGGCGCGTGCCTTGGTACGGTCGCGGCGCAGGCGGAAAATCGGTTCGGTCCCCAGCACGATGTTATCAAGGCCGGTAAGGTTTTCGGCCAGTGTGAAATGCTGATGAACCATGCCGATCCCGGCATCCAGGGCAGCCTGCGGGGCGCCCGGTTCAAGCTGTTCAAGGTTGCCGTCGCGCGCGGCAACCGTAACCGTGCCTTCATCCGCGACATAGTGACCGAACAGAATATTCATCAATGTGGTTTTGCCCGCGCCATTCTCGCCAAGCAGGGCAACAATTTCGCCTTTGTGGGCCGTCAGGTCGATGGCGTCATTGGCAATCAGCGGGCCAAATCGTTTGGTGATGCCTGCCAGCGCAAGCAGCAGGTCTTGGGACGTTTGTTGTGATGTTTGCGCAGCAGATGACATCCGGGCATTCCGTTTTGTTTTTGCGTCACGCTGTGGGGCGAAAGGACGATGGTGCGTGACCGCAACACAAAGCGCAAGTTGATCAAACCTGCCGACTGTGCCCGGTATGCATCAAGCGCCTGAAAAGATGCGGTGACGTTCCCAAATTGTCGCAATCCCGAAATCGGGATCAAACAGATAAGGGGCAGTCCGGCTTCTACACCGAACTGCCCCTGAAATTTAAGGAAATCTTACATCGAAGATTTCGGTTCTTCGTCATTCACGTTAACGGTGAATGATCCGTCAAGGATTTCAGCCTGTTTGGCTTCGACCTTGGCGACCGTGCCTTCTGGAAGGAGGCTTGCGTCAAGAACGACACTGCCGCCACCATATTCCATGTAGCTGAACTTGCCGTAATCTTCGGCTTTGAATTCACCGGCTTTGACGGCTTCGATGGCGTGGTCAATGGTTGCTTCCATGTGCCACAGTGCCGAACCAAGGATCGTGCCCGGATAATCAGCCGCAGTGTCGATCACGTTGCCAACGGCAAGAATGCCGCGTTCCTTGGCCGCATCCGAAACGCCGAAACGTTCCGCGTACATGACATCGGCACCCTTATCGATCATGGCAAAGGATGCTTCTTTTGCCTTGGGCGGGTCATACCAGCTGTTGATGAAGGTCACCATGAATTCGACATCCGGATTGACCGATTTTGCACCTTCCATGAAGGCATGCATCAGACGGTTGACTTCCGGGATGGCGAAACCGCCAACCATGCCGATTTTGTTCGATTTGGTTGCCGCACCGGCAGCCATACCGACCAGATAGCTCGGCTCGTGGATGAAGTTGTCAAACACCGAGAAATTGTCACCATCCGGGGCAAAGCTTGACCCCATCAGGAAGGCGGTGTCGGGATATTGTGCGGCAACCTTGCGTGCTGCGCGTTCAACGCCAAAGACTTCGCCAACGATCAGGTCAGAACCATTTTCGGCATATTCGCGCATGACGCGCTCATAGTCGGTATTGGCGACGTTTTCGGAAAATTCATAGGAAATATCGCCACGTTCCTTGGCGGCGTTCAGCGCCTTGTGAATGCGCGAAACCCACTGCTGTTCGACCGGAACCGTATAGATTGCCGAAACTTTAAGCGGGTCGGCCTGTGCCGGTGTGCCAAAGCCAAAGGAAACCACCGCTGCTGCTGCGGCCACGGCCGAAAGCAGTGCACGACGGGAAAGGCTGAAAGTGCCAGACTTCATTTTGTCCCCCTGAAGGTTATTGCCGTTATGCGAAGTTCAACTTTTATGCATAGATTGTGGGCAGATTGTATACACGATCAGAAATGAGGCAAAGCGTGTTCTGTCCGAACGGTCAGTTTTTGTGATTTGAACCGGCCATTTAGCGCGTCCGGGCGGGGAAATACGGCTTGACGCGTGTATAAGTGATTGTTTCTTCACCTGAAAGGCGATGGGGAACTTTCCGGGCCGGCATTTCAGGATAAGCAGACTGTTTTGGATCTGCGGAGTCCGCCCGGTCTGACCGGGGATTTGACCCTGGCGCGGTGACGGGGATTGCCGGACTGAAATCTTCCGGTTTTTGGAGCAGACCGGTTAAGATTGTCTAAACAGGTGACGCACTTTCTAACACAATGCGAATCCTTGAAAAATTTCGGAGTCGGTTAACTCTTTCATTAACTATTTCGGTTGATGCTTTCCTCAAGATTTCGAGGGGAACCTAGAAGGCATCATGACTAAAAAAACAACTTTACCACTTGATCAGGTTCTGGTCGGCGATTGCATCGAACTGATGAACAGCCTGCCGGAAAAATCCGTTGATCTGATTTTTGCCGATCCGCCCTATAACTTGCAGCTTGGGGGGGATCTGCTGCGCCCGAACAATTCCAAGGTCGATGCAGTTGACGACCATTGGGATCAGTTCGACAGTTTCCGTCATTATGACGAATTCACCCGTGACTGGCTGACCGCCGCACGCCGGGTGTTGAAAGATACCGGTGCGATCTGGGTGATCGGCTCGTATCACAACATTTACCGCGTCGGTAACATGCTTCAGGATATCGGGTACTGGATCCTCAATGACATTGTCTGGCGCAAGACCAACCCGATGCCGAATTTCCGCGGCAAACGTTTCTGCAATGCGCATGAAACGCTTCTGTGGTGTTCCAAAAGCGAAGAACAAAAAGCCATCACCTTTAACTACGAAGCGATGAAGCAGCTTAATGAAGGCTTGCAGATGCGCTCTGACTGGTTGATGCCGATTTGCTCCGGCTCGGAACGTCTCAAGGATGAAAAGGGCAAAAAGGTCCATCCGACCCAGAAACCCGAAGCCCTGCTTCAGCGTGTTCTGATGGCAACCACCCGCCAGGGGGATGTGGTTCTTGACCCGTTCTTTGGCACGGGCACGACCGGTGCTGCTGCGCGCCGTCTGGGCCGTCACTTCATCGGGCTTGAGCGCGAAGAAACCTATGCGGAAGCCGCACGTGATCGCATCGCCAAGGTCCAGATGCTTGATGGTGACAGCCTGGAACTGACCGAATCGAAACGCGCCTTGCCGCGGATTCCGTTCGGTGCGGTCATCGAACGCGGTCTGTTGTCGCCGGGCGACAAAATCTATGACAACCGTGGAAATGTTGCGGCACTGGTACGTGCGGATGGCTCGATCAGCCATAAGGACAATGCCGGCTCGATCCATCAGATCGGCGCACATGTTCAGGGCGCACAGGCTTGTAATGGCTGGACTTATTGGCATTACAAGTGTGACGGACGTCTGGTGTCGATCGACAATCTGCGCAGTCAGTTGCGCAAGGAAATGGGACAGGTCCCCGCCTGATCCTGATCGGATTTTCCGATTAAATCTTTGATGCCCAAAGCCGGTGCAATTGAAAAATTGCACCGGTTTTTGCTTTTTACGCGAAAACTTGCTATGAAATGACGATCAAATATTATCCGTAAGGATAGATGGAGACCGTAATGCAGGCAGGTGCCGTAGGTGGTGCAGGATATGCACCCAACCCGATCCAGATTCAGCAGGCAGCCGCCCCGATTTCTGAAACGGGTAGCAATGACCTGAATTCGCCGCAGACACAGCGGATCGAGCAAACAGCAGAAACGCAGACCTCGCAGCAGGCCGCACCGGCCCCGACCGGGGGACGTGGACAGGTGATCGATATTTACGCCTGATCGCGCCGTGCAAGGTTATAAAAAGAAAAAGGCCCGTGATGAAAATCACGGGCCTTTTCAATTGTGATCGTGGTCTGTCCGTTCTTGTGAATGCCAGAACCTCTATCGGTATTTCAGGGCATGGCGGACAATCTTTTTCATGATTGTCGGCAGGGCAAAGTCGGACAGGCCGTCAATTGTTGTCCAGCTGCCCTCCATCTCATCGGCCTGACCGGCGGGAATGGTGGTGGCCAGAACACTGACATTGAGATGGAAATGGGTAAATGTATGCCCGACTGTGCCATCAAGTTCCGACCAGGCGGCTTTAACCGGTGCCTCTGACAGCATGACATCATCGGGGGCGTCAATCGCGCGCCAGTCACTGCCCGGGACTTCGTAAAGCCCGCCAAGCAATCCCTTTTCCGGGCGGCGGCGGATCAGGATGCGACCATCATCTTCGCGCCGGATCCAGAATGCATAGCCGACCCGGGTTGGCTTCGGCTCCTTTTTGCGCTTTTGGGGAAGATCGGCTGCAATACCTGCCTTGCGGCCTTCGCAATCGGCCTGCCACGGGCATATGCCGCAGGCCGGATTGCGCGGGGTGCAAACGGTTGCCCCCAAATCCATCAGCGCCTGGGCATAATCGCCGGGGCGGTTTGACGGGGTCAGGGCCGCGGACTTTTCCTTGATTTCCGGTTTGACGTCCGGAAGCGGTGTTTCAAGGGCAAACAGCCGCGAAATCACCCGTTCGATATTGCCATCCACGGGACTTGCATGGCGGTCAAAGGCAATGGCAGCAACCGCACAGGCGGTATAGGGACCAATACCGGGCAGTTTCAGCAAGCCTTCTTCGGTATCGGGGAAAATACCGTCATACTCGGTCGCGACCACCTTGGCGCATTTGTGCAGATTGCGCGCCCGTGCATAATATCCAAGCCCTTGCCAGGCATGAAGAACATCATCAAGTTCGGCATTGGCCAGATCGGTCACGGTCGGCCAGCGTTTCAGAAACGCAGCAAAATATGGTCCGACGGTCTGGACCGTGGTTTGCTGCAACATGATTTCGCTAAGCCAGACGTGGTACGGGTTGGGTGTTTCGCCCGGCTCTGCGCGCCAGGGCAAGGTGCGGTGATGGCGATCATACCATTCCAGCATGGTCTGACCGAGGCGGGATATATCGTCAGCGGTGAAATGCACGGCGGTCCCGTGTTATGTTGTGATTGGAATCTGCGAGTGACCCTACGAAAGAACCGGGCTTGAGCAAGCAAAAAGATATGGCTGATACGAAAACATCTGCCGGTGCGGATCAGACATCCGCGTCGGTTGCTGCAAAAAACGCGGTCAAGAAACGTCAGAACATCACCCCGATGGGCAGTTCCGAACGCCGGATGGGCTTGCGCAATGTCGCGCCGCTGGTCGGGAACCTGACCCGGCCGCTGGTTCGGAAACGCGGTTTTTTCCAGACGGAAATCATCCTGCATTGGGCCGAAATCGTCGGGCGGGACCTTGAACAATTCACCATGCCGGTAAAATATTCCCCGCCGCGCGGCGAAAATGCCGGTGGCGGAACGCTGGTGATCCGTGTCACCGGACCGGTCGCGATCGAACTGCAACATCGCATGCCCCAGATCATTGACCGGGTGAATACCTATTTCGGGTATCGGGCGGTGGACCGCATCAAGATGATGCAGGGCGACATTTCCCGCCCCGAACGTACGGTTCATGTGCCAACCAGTGTTCCCGAAGGCAATATCGCAAAAAACAACCAGGCCAACATCGACAAGATCGAAGACCCGCATCTGCGCGAAGTTCTGACCCGGCTTGGGCGTCACATCGCCGGTGCGACGGGCGGGCTCAAACCCAAAGCCGGCAAGAAGTAATCAACCCGGATTGTATATTTCCATGATGGGCGCGGGATGCTTTGCGTGCATGCCGACATGGTTGGGCGGTGTGCTGGATGGCGGGGCCGGCGTGTTGCAAATATCGAATCAGTTTCCTGAAATGAACGAACACGGTCTTGCCGCATTTTCACGCGACCTTGGCGACTCGTTGGTGCAATAGCCGTTTTGTGGCGTGTGTTGACTCCCGCGCTGCAACAGGCTTGTAATCACAAAACTTTGTTTTAACGGAGGTTTCCTTGCTAAAGGCGGTTAAGTTTCTTGCAGGTGCATTTCTGATTGCACTTGGTGTCGTTGGGACCCAGCAGGCACATGCAACAGAATGGAAAGAACATGTACTGGGTGATGAAAATGCCCCGGTAACCATGATTGAATATGCGTCTTTGACCTGCCCGCATTGTGCAGCCTTCCACAATGAGGTTCTGCCCGAGATCAAGGAAAAGCTGATTGATACCGGCAAGCTGAAGCTGGTTTTCCGCGATTATCCGCTTGATGCCGTTGCATTGCGCGCAGCCGCCGTTGCCCAGTGCGCGGGCGATGACCGCTATTTCGGTGTTCTGAGCATGCTGTTCAAATCACAGCTGAGCTGGGCGCGTTCGGAAGACCCGATCGAAGGCATCAAACAGGTCGTGCGTTTCGGGGGCATGAACAGCGACGCGGTTGATGCTTGCCTTGCCGATCAGGCGATGATCGATGCCATCGTTGCATCGCGCATGAAAGGCGAACAGGAATTCAACGTTTCCTCGACACCGAGCTTCATCCTTGATGGTGAAACCATTGCCGGTGCCCGTGAAGCAGAATTCTTCATCGAAAAAGTCGAAGATCTTATCGACTAAGCAAAACAATTTCGCCGGATACCGTATTGCGGTGTCCGGCAACAGGGGCAGAGGTCGGACCGGGGGACATGATTGGTCCAGTTTAAATCGCTACGGCTGACGGGGTTCAAATCCTTCGTCGATTCAACAGACTTGCTGGTTGAAGACGGGCTGACAGGTGTTGTCGGCCCGAATGGCTGTGGCAAATCCAATCTTGTTGAAGCGCTGCGCTGGGTGATGGGTGAAACATCGGCCAAGCAGATGCGCGGCTCCGACATGTCCGACGTTATCTTTGGCGGGACATCGTCCCGTCCTGCGCGCAATGTGGCCGAAGTTTCCGTGACGCTCGATAACAGCGAACGCAAAGCCCCGGCGATGTTCAATGATTTCGATCTTCTTGAAGTGACCCGGCGCATCGAACGCGGCGGTGGATCGAATTACAAGGTCAATGGCAAGGATGTTCGTGCACGCGACGTGCAGTTGCTGTTTGCCGATGCCGCGACCGGCGCGCGATCAAATGCCATGGTGTCCCAGGGCAAGATCGGCGCGCTTATCGGAGCCAAACCGATCCAGCGGCGCCTGATCCTTGAAGAAGCAGCCGGCATCACCGGTCTTCATTCACGCCGCCACGAAGCCGAATTGCGCCTTAAGAACGCCGAACAGAATATGGAACGTCTTGAAGACGTTCTGGTGCAGCTTGATGGCCAGATTGCCAGTTTGCAAAAGCAGGCCCGTCAGGCCGAACGATATCGCAAACTGTCCGAAAGCATCCGCCAGACAGAGGCATTGCTGTTCCATATCCGCTGGACCGATGCACAGAAACGCCAGAATGATGCACGTGAATTGCTGGTCGCTGGCGAAAGTGCGGTTCGTGATCTGACCTCGTCAGTGACCGAGGCGACAACGGTGCAGGCCCATATTGCCGCAAGTCTTCCCGATTTGCGCAAAAAGGAAGCCGATGCGGCCGCCGCCCTGCAACGACTTTTGATCGAACGCGAAGGCCTTGATAAAGACAAGGCACAGATCGAAACCCAGATGAGCCAGCTTCGTGCGCGCATTCAGCAAATTGACGCCGACCTGGCCCGCGAAGCCGAACTGGCAAGTGATGCCCAGGGCGCGCTTGAAAAGCTTAAACGTGAACGCGAAGAACTGAGCGAAGCCCAGGGCGGGGAGGATGACGAGCTTGACGAAGCCCGTGAAATTGCCGCTGAAAAGGCCATCCGTGTCGAAGAACTCGAAGGTGCGGTCGAAGCATTGACCAGCAAGGTCGCCGAGGAAGAAGCCCGTCTTAAATCCGTTCAGCAACGCCTGAGCGAACTTAATGCGCGCCGCAACCGTTTGACCGAACGCCATGACGAGGCAGTGGCAAAGCTTGATGATATCCGCATCGAGGCCGACTTTACCGAGGCCCTTGAAGAAGCAAACATGCATCTTGAAGAATGCGAAGAGCTTTGCGAACAGCGCAAGATGGCGGTCGAAGAAGCCGAAATGCGGCTGGCTGAAATGCGCGACCGCGAAGACAGTCTTAAAACGGCCGAAAGCGATGCACGTGATGCCCTGCGCGATGCCGAAAGCCGCAAGGCCCGCCTGATGGCGGAAATCGAGGCGCTGGAAAGTCTGCTTAAGGGCGGCGATGACGACAAATATTCTGGCGTGATCGAAGACATCACCGTGCAAAGCGGTCTTGAACTGGCGATGGCAGCGGCCCTTGGCGAAGATCTTGATGCGCCCGATGCCGCCGATGCGCCGATGCATTGGTCGGCGATTGATCCGGCAACCGATGATCCGGCCTTGCCCGAAGGTGTGACCGCACTTGCCAAATTTGTCGAAGCCCCGGCACTTTTGAACCGCCGTCTTTGGCAGATCGGGATTGTTGACGATGATGCCACGGGCAACTTCCTGTCCAAGAATTTGAAAGTCGGGCAGCGGCTGGTGTCGCGCGAAGGGGCGCTTTGGCGTTGGGACGGGTATCGCATTCTGGCCGGGGCCGAATTGCCCGCAGCGGTGCGTTTGCGTCAACGCAACCGGCTTGAAGAATTGCGCGGCGAACTTGAAGAAGCCGATGCCGTGGTCGAAGCCGCACTTGAGCGTTCGGAAATTGCGACTGAAAATGTCGAACGGCTTGATGAAGAAATCGAAGCTGCCCGCACCGCCGAACAGGAAGCCCACCGTGCAGTGCGCGAGGCCGAGGGAACGCTGTCGCGCGCCCGTGAAGAAATCGCCAATATCAAACGCGACGCCAGCGCCATTGAAAGCCGCCTGCAAAACGCCGAAGAAGCCGAAAAACGCGCCAAGCAAGACCTTGATGAAGTCATCGCCGAACAGGAAGAACTGTCAGCACTGCCTGAAGAAAGCAGCGAAGGTCTGATGGAAATCAAGGCCGAGCTGATCGAACAGCGTGCCAATCTTTCCGATGCCCGTGCCGATCAGATGGAAGCAAGAAGCATGCTGGAACGCATGCAAAGTGCAATGTCGGGCCGGCGCAAGCGTCTTGAATTTGTTGAAAACGAAATTGCGACCTGGAACGAACGTGCGTCAGGGGCGGGGGAACGTGTTGCCGAATTGCGCGACCGTCAGGAAGAAGCCCGCATGGAGATCGAGGAGCTTGAACTCAAGCCCGAAGAGATCGAAGAGCGCCGTGCGATCCTCTCGGACCGGATCGAACTGGCCGATCAGACCCGCAAGGACGCGGCCGACGAATTGCAAAAGGCCGAAAATGCCCAGCGTGAAGCCGACCATAATCTTAAGGAAGCTGAACAGAAACTGGCCGAAGCCCGCGAGGGCCGCGTGCGCTGCGAGGCATTGCTTGAACAGGCCGAACAACATCGCCGCGATTTGATCGAGCGTATACGCGAACGCGTCAATGCAACGCCCGACCAGCTGGTTGAACTTGGCCAGATTGATCTGACCAAGGAACTCCCGGCCGAGGCCGATATCGAAGCCCGCCTGCAACGCCAGTCGCGCGAACGCGAAAATCTTGGGGCGGTGAACCTGCGTGCCGAAGTCGAACTGGCAGAATTGCAGGAACAGAAAGACACCATGGTGTCGGAACGCGATGATTTGATTGCTGCCATTGAAAAGTTGCGCAATGGCATCAACCAGCTCAATCGCGAAGCACGTGCACGTCTCAAGACGGCGTTTGACGAAGTCGACAAACATTTCCAGCAATTGTTTGTCCGCCTGTTTGGCGGCGGTGGTGCGCATCTGATGCTGACCGAGGCCGACGATCCGCTTGAAGCCGGGCTTGAAATCATGGCATCCCCGCCGGGCAAGAAGCTTCAGCATCTGTCGCTGTTGTCTGGTGGTGAACAGGCCCTGACCGCGGTTGCCTTGCTGTTTGCAGTGTTCCTGACCAACCCGGCGCCGATCTGCGTGCTTGACGAAGTTGACGCACCGCTTGATGACGCCAACGTTGACCGTTTCTGCAAACTGCTCGAAGCAATTGGCCGTCACGCCAATACCCGCTTCCTGGTCATCACGCACCACCGTATGACCATGGCCCGAATGAACCGTCTGTTTGGGGTGACGATGGCCGAACGCGGGGTTTCATCACTGGTATCGGTCGATCTGCACCAGGCCGAAGTCTATTCGAAAAAAGAACAGACCGAGCTTGATTTCACGAGCTGATGTTCGTGCCCGTGAACCCGATGCGGTGATTAGATTATCGGAAATTAATGAACTGATAGGACCGTCGATGTTACACCGGCATTGAAATTCAATGACGGTGAATAGATTGATGTCCCAGAAAGTGCGCGAACTTTACGAACAGTTTCCCTATCCGCTGCGCGACCCGCAGGAGGAAAAAGACCGTTTGTTGATGCCGCCGCTTGATACCCTGTCGCGCGTCAATCATTACTGCTTTGGCGGGACAAAGGTGATTGATGCATCGTTCCGCGCCCTTGTTGCCGGGGGCGGAACGGGTGATGCGATGATCTGGCTTGCCGAACAGCTGCGCGACATTGGTGGATCGGTGACCTATCTTGAACCGTCCGAGGCAAGCACCCGGGTCGCACGCGCCCGTGCCGAGGCCCGCGGTCTTGAAAATGTCACCTATATCAACGCGACCATTTCCGAATTCGCCGCCTCAAAACCCGACCGGTTTGACTACATCAATTGCGCCGGGGTTCTCCATCATCTTGAAGACCCGCAGGAAGGACTTCGTGATCTGGCATCGGTTCTTAAGCCCGATGGTGCGATGGGGGTGATGGTCTATGGCGAACATGGGCGTCTTGCCGTCACCGAATGGCGCAAAATGATCGAACCGCTTCTGAGCAACAAGGACCTGTCCGAACAGCTTGCCATGACGCGCAAGCTGCTTGGCAATTTGCCCGAAGACAACATGTTGCTCAAGATGGGGGGCGGTCCGGGCTTTATCAAAGGCCTGCTTGAAAACGATCCCGAAATTGTCGATTTGCTGTTGCATCCCGTTGAATGTGCCTATGACGTGCACGGCGTCTATGACTTTGCCGCATCGGCTGATTTGCATGTTGCGGCCTTTACCGGATTTTTCGGTTTTGGTGGCACGGGAAAGGCACATTATGCGATCGGCAATCTGGTGCGTGATCCGGCTTTGTTGCGCGAATTGTCGGCGATGCCGCTTCGTGATCAGCAGGCATTTTGCGAACGATATAGCGGTGCGATGCCGCTCCATGCTTTTTACCTGACCCGGGATGATCGCGCCCAGGCGGCTGAAATGCTGCCCGATGGGGATCTTGCACCCTATTTCTTTGTCAAACCGACCCCGTCCTTCTTTGATGATCTTGTTGCCCTGGCCGGGCAGCCCGTTCTGATCGAAGATGGCAGCGGCAATGCCGTCGACCTGACGGGGGGGCCTGATCTGGCGCGGCTTTTGGCGGTCTTTGATGGCAAGAACACGGTCGCCGATCTTGTCCGGATCTTGCGCGATGACATCCTTGATAAACAGCCGATCGATATGAATTCGATTGCCATCAACACGCTTGGCGCTGTGTGGGCACTGTTTCACAAGTTCGACTGGATGCTGGCCAGCAGGCCGGATGGTTGGCAAAAAGCCGAAAGTGAACGTCAGCTGACGGTTCGCAAGCAATAGGCACGTCAGTACTGATTCCCGATTGCGATATGCTGGCGGCGTGAATCGAACAACCTGCGGTGCAATTGGTCGTCAAAACAGACGCCAAGGTCGTAAAATATCGACCAAAAAAGGTGAAAATCACCGGCCTGTGTGAAATTAGATCACATTGCAACCGGTTGTGCAGTTTCAGGCCAAACACATGATAACCAAGGGAAACTGCCGGTTGTAGCTGGCGTGATTGCCAAAGCCCGGGCAAATTCGTCTGCGACTATTGCCTAAGTGTAAAAGTGTTTTCCTTCACATAATTCAATATAACTTATTGTAATAAAAAGAATTATTGGCGTTTTGACCCTCCTTCACAGGCGGGGTTTTACAGCTTGACAGCCCATGGGGTGCTAAGTATGTTGCCCGCGCATTTCCTTGCGACGTTTGCAAGGTTGCCAAAGCGGGGTTCACGACAATGAGCGATGACAAAGATCGCGCTTCATTAGAAGAGCTTGAAAGCAAGCTGGCAGCTGTAGCAGGCAAACGCGAAGAGAAGCACGGCCCGAACCGGGCGACTGGCAAACCATCCCAAGGGATGGCACTTGGCATGAGAATTTCGGCGGAAATGATCGCTGCTGTTCTTGTTGGCTTGTTGATTGGCTGGGCGCTGGATCGGGTGCTTGATACGACGCCTTGGCTGCTTGTTCTGTTTGTCTTTCTCGGGGCAGGTGCCGGAGGCTTGAACGCTTATCGTGTTGCCAAGGGCTATGACAGTGCTGTCGGACTTGGTCGTGCGATGAGGGAGCACAAGCAGGGGGACGGGAAATAATCCCGAAGCCTTATAATATTGAGCGAGGATTACGGTGGCTGGACCGCTAGAGCAGTTTGAAATCAAGCCCTTGGCCGAGCTTTCGCTTGGCGGCATTGATATTTCCTTCACCAACTCCGCACTTTGGATGGTATTCGCAGCCGTTCTCGTAACGTGCTTTATGACGCTGTCCATGCGTCGCGGTGCATTGGTCCCGGGTCGCTGGCAGGGTGCTGCCGAGGTGATGTACGAATTCGTCGCCAATATGCTCAAAGATAACGTCGGAAGCGCGGGTCGCAAGTACTTCCCGTTCATTTTCACGTTGTTCATGTTTGTCATGTTCGGGAACCTGCTTGGCATGATCCCGCACAGCTTTACTTTCACGAGCCACATCGCGGTTAACTTCGCGCTGGCTCTGGTGATCTTCATCGGTGTGACGGTCATCGGCTTCATGCGTCATGGCACGCATTACCTTCGGATGTTCTTCCCTGAAGGTGCGCCGATTGCGACCGCGATCATTCTGGTCCCGATTGAAATCATCTCCTATTTCTCTCGTCCGTTCAGCCTGGCTATCCGACTGTTTGCAAACATGACCGTCGGCCACATCATGCTGAAAGTTATCGGTGGGTTCGTCGGCCTGATTGGCATTCTCGGCGTGCTTCCGTTTGCTCTGCTGACGGGGATTACTGTTCTGGAGTTCGGCATTGCTGCGCTTCAGGCTTATGTGTTCACAATTCTCACCTGCATCTATCTCCATGATGCAATCCACATGCACTAATGTGTGTGGTTTGGTGTGATCTCTTCTGATTGCCTTTAAGAAATTCGAAAGGGTGAAGTTATGGAACTCGATGCTGCTAAGATGATCGGTGCTGGCCTGGCTGCTATTGGCATGATTGGTGCCGGTATTGGTGTTGGTAACATCTGGTCGAGCCTGATTGCGACTGTTGGCCGTAACCCGGCTGCAAAAGGCGACGTTGAACTGTATGGCTGGATCGGCTTTGCTGTTACCGAAGCTATTGCACTGTTCGCACTCGTCGTTGCGCTGATCGTTCTGTTCGTCTAATCGGCGCCTTTTGAGCGAATACACGGCCCGGCGAGGGACCCCCTCGCCGGTGTCGTTGAATTCGGGAGTAGGCTATGCCGCAGTTTGATATTGCGACGTTCTCTGCACAGATCTTCTGGCTGTTCGTCATTTTCGCCGTCTTGTATTTCCTGATGTCGAAAATCGCGCTGCCGAAAGTTGGTGAAGTGCTTGAGCGCCGTCAGAAAACCATCGAAGACAACCTTGGCAAGGCACGGGCGTTGAAAGACGAAACCGATGCCGCCATCGCGAAATACGAGGCTGCTTTGGCAGAAGCTCGTGATGCCGCCCAGGCAGACATTCGCGAAGCGTCGGAAAAGGCTGCTGCAGAGCAAGCCAAAAAAACCGAAGCACTGGTCAAGAAGCTGTCTAAAAAGACATCTGATGCCGAAAAGGCAATTGCGGATGCCAAAACGGACGCGCTGACCGGTGTTGCAGAAGCAGCTTCGGAAATCGCCCGCGAAGCAACCGAAAAACTTATCGGTGTCAAGGTTCAGGCCAAAACTGCCGACAAGGCTGTTTCGGCGATTGTAGGAGAGTAAGACAATGGCAACCCAAGAGGTTACTTTCCTTACCGATCCATACACCTGGACTACGCTTTCTTTCGTCCTGGTCGCCGGTTTTGGCGGTTTCAAGGCTGTTAAGGGCATCTCGAGCGCACTTGATAAACGTGCCCAGAAGATCTCTGACGAGCTGGACGAAGCTCAGCGTCTTCGCGAAGAAGCCCAGGAGCTTCTGGCCAATTATCAGGCCAAACAGCGCGAAGCCCTGAAGGAAGCTGACGAGATCCGCGCGCATGCCAAGGCAGAAGCCGACCGTATGCTTGAAAGCGCCCAGGCTGAGCTCAAAGCGGCACTCAAACGCCGTGAACAGCAGGCTCTGGAACGTATCTCCAACCTTGAAAGCCAGGCCATTGCCGAAGTTCGTGCGCATGTCGCCGAAATCGCAGCAAAGGCAACCACCGCCCTTGTTACTGACAAGGTTTCCGGTGCCAAGGCAGACGAGCTGGTGAACAACGCGATTGCGGAAATCAAAGGTCGCCTGAACTAAGAGTTTCCGTTTTCGGAAATTGAAAACCCCGCAAGCATTGCTTGCGGGGTTTTTGTTTGTCCGGATGCCGGTGGCTGATCAGATCGCGGCACGGTATCGTTGTGGTCGGGCCGGCAGGGGGCGGGGTTGCCCGTTCAGGTGACCGGGACCTTAAAAGCGGTCGCGATCATGGGGACCATCAAAATCAAGTTCAGGACCGACCGGCACCACCCCGGATGGGTTAACGGACGGGTGGCTTTGGTAATAGTGGTTCTTGATATGGTCGAAATGCACCGTCTGGCGGACACCCGGATGCTGATAAAGCGCCTTGGTGTAATTCCAGAGATTGGGATATTCGTGCAGCATCTTGCGATTGCATTTGAAATGCCCGTGATAGACCGCATCAAACCGCAACAGGGTCGGGAATAGCCGCCAATCGGCTTCTGTTAGCTTCTCGCCTGCAAGGTAGGGCTGTTTGCCCAACCGGTCTTCAAGCCAGTCCAGCGTGTCAAAAAGGGTGGTTACGGCCTCTTCATAGGCCGACTGACTGGTGGCGAAGCCCGATTTGTAAACCCCGTTATTTACATCGTGATAAACCCGGTCATTGACCGCGTCAATTTCACTGCGCAGATTTTCGGGATAATAATCGCCTTCCTTGGCGCCATGGCCATCAAACGCGGTATTGAGCATGCGGATGATTTCCGATGACTCGTTACTGACAATACGGCCCGATTTCTTATCCCACAGGACGGGCACGGTGACCTTGCCGGTGTAGTCGGGCTTGGCTGCGGTATAGACCTGATGAAGCAGCGCATGGTTGCCCAGATCATCGATGAAACCGTCTTCTGGTGAAAACTGCCAGCCGTCATCGCCCATATGCCAATGCACGACCGAAACCGAAATCATGTCTTCAAGGCCCTTGATCGCACGAAAGATCAGGGTGCGGTGTGCCCACGGGCAGGCATAGGAAACATAGAGATGATAGCGCCCGGGCTCGGCCGGGAATTCCGCATCGGGATCGGCCGACAGCCAACTGCGAAATGCTGAATCCTGCCGGTTGAATTTACCGTTGCGGTTCTTGGCAAGCAGGGACTCCGTTTGCCAGACGCCGTCTACCAGTTGGCCCATTTCTCTCTCCGATTTTTTGGTCTGCCGGTGACCGATCGGGTCATATCAGGCAGACCGGAAATTTTGCTGTTTCAGCTATTGTTGCCATTTCCGCGTTGAAGACAATCCGCTGTTGTGAGATTTATTTGTTTCCCAATGCGCAACAGTCGGGTTGCGATACGATCAGGAGTATCATCATGTTGATCGGTAATCTGGACGGAATGACCGTTTTCGCCCGTGTCGTCGAAGAAAGCAGTTTTTCCGGTGCGGCGCGCAAGCTTGGCATGTCGAAATCTGCTGTCAGCAAGCATGTTACCAAGCTTGAAGACAGTCTTGGTATCCGGTTGCTCAATCGTACCACCCGTCGTCTTAGCCTGACCGATGCCGGATCAACTTTCTATCAGCATTGTGCACGCGTCGTCGAAGAAATCGAAACGGCCGAACATGCGCTGACTGATTTGCGCGGTACGCCGCGCGGCACCCTTCGCATTTCTGCGCCGCTGACATTTGGCCAGATGTATTTGCCGCAACTGGTGACCGAATTCATGGAAATGTATCCGGGGCTGCATGTGGATATTCATCTGGCGGACCATATGGTCGATCTGGTGGCCGAAGGGTTCGATATGGCGATCCGTATCACCCGGCTTAAGGATTCGAGCATGATCGCGCGCAAGCTTGCCGATTATACCGGGCATGTGGTTGCTGCACCGGCCTATCTTGAGCAGTTTGGTGAACCCAAAACGCCCCAGGAACTGGCTGATCACAAGACCCTGGCCTATACCAACGTGGCCAGCCCGAATATCTGGGATTTCGAAGGGCCGGACGGCCCGGTTACGGTGCGGGTCAATCCGGTCATGTCGTGCAACAATGGTGAATTCACCTCGATCGCGGCCATTCGCGGGCTTGGCATTGCGCGTGAACCGGAATTCATTGTCGCCGAGGCACTAAGCGAAGGCCGCCTTGTCCGAATTCTCAAGGATTACGACCCGCTTAACAATGGCGGGATCTATGCCGTTTATCCGGAACGTCGCCATCTGCCCAGCAAGGTCCGCGTCTTTATCGATTTTCTGGTCGAGAAATTCCGTGGCGGCTTGTGCAATTTCCATCAGGCCGCCTGTCACGAATATAAACAGGGCCGCGGTCGTCAACGTCCCGCACCGTAACGGAAGCAGGCCTGTTAACGCGGGCAAGGAACGGATCAGAAACCGGGAAACATGGCAATCATCTGTGCGTCGGGGGCAGGGCGTTGCAATCAGTACGGTCTTTGATCCGGGGCCGGAAGGCACAGATTGACTGGTCACATTGCGATACGTGATCGTGCGATCAGATATGGCGACCGGCGGCCTAGTTGCTTTCGGCCCGCCATCCCAACAGACAAATCCCCCCGATCAGAAGCGCAATTACAGGCACCGGCAACAGATTGGTGATGCCGCCAATGACGGTTTTGTAGCTGTCGGTTTCAACAAATCCGGCCCAGTTGCTGCCATGCCAGACACGGTCATCGGGCACCTGGCGGAAATCCGGAAGGCCGTCTTCGATCCGACCGATAAAGCCGTCATTCGTCGCGACAAGTTCGGCCAGAAGTTCCGGTGTTGAATTGGTGTTCTGGGTTTCAGGTGTCAGAACATCGCGGTCAACATGCAAGGCGGTTTGCCGCCGGTCATTGCGGTCGCGTACCCCCACCCGGATCAGACCGCGTTCGGTAATCGGAACCGTTGCCTGCCATGACTGATCGGGAAGCTGTTCGAACCGGGCATTGATCTGTTCGCCGGTTTCCGGATTGATGACATTGGCCATTTCTGGTGCCGCACCGATTTTACGCCAGTTCAGAATAAGGCTTTCGCCATCCGGGCTACGCGTTGTGGTGACGGTGTTTTCATCAAGGGCCGGTTCCTTCATCAGCCAGTGGGACAGGCGGCGCAAAAGTTCGGCCACCGGTCCGCCCCCGTCATGCCCGCGCTGCCATAACCACATCTGATCGGTACTCAGCATCGCGACCCGGCCTTCTTCGACCCGTTGCAAGGTCAAAAGCGGCATTTCATCGGCCCCGGTCAAAAGGGTCATGGCATCGGGGTCCGACACCCGGGTTTCGATCTGACGATACCAGCGGCCCCATTTGGGGGGCGTGGTTGGCGACCCGGCAATCGCGGCAGTTACCGGATGCAGCCGACCGGCCGCATTGACGCGCGGGACAAAGGGTTGTTCAACGATCCGGCCGGTCGCCTCGGCAGGCATCAGCTTGTCAAGCGCTGTGCTTGAAAGGCCATCCGGGCCGATATATTCGGGGCCGGCAACAACCAGTGCCGCCCCGCCCCAACGGACATAATCCACCACCTTTTCAAGATAGTGGGGCGGTAAAACACCACGCATCTGATAGCGGTCAAAAATGATCAGATCAAATTGCCGCAGACGGACCTCAAACAAATCGCGGATCGGGAACGGGATCAGGGCAAGTTCATTGATCGGGGTGTCATCGCCCTTTTCAGGGGGGCGCAATATGGTGAAATGCACAAGATCAACACCTGGGTCCGCGCGCAATAGATTGCGCCATGCGCGTTCCCCCGGATGGGGTTCGCCTGAGAGCAACAACACCCGCAACCGGTCACGCACGCCGGTGGTTTCAAGGATCAGGCGATTGTTGCTTTTGTCGGTTTCTTCGGGGGCATCTTCCATGCGCAATTCCGCCAGAACCGAACCGGCATGCGGTACCGGGATACTGACCCGGCTTTGTTCATTGGCCGGAAGAAGGATTTCGTCTTCGGTGCCGTCTTCCAGAAGCATCCGAACCGGAATTGCCGTTCCAGGCGGAAGGTCATGATCAATGGCCTCAATCATGAATTCGGCCTGTTTGCCGACAATGCCGTAATCGGCACTTTGGCGAATGACCAGACGCCGGTCGCGTTCATCGCGCGCCCCGCTGATCAGAACATGTAACGGCGCGCCAAGGTCAAGACGGGTCGGGACATCATGGACCTGGCCGTCGGTGATCATCATCACTCCGCCAAGACGTTCACGCGGAATTCCGCCCAAAAGCCGGTCGAGAACGGCAAACATCCGGGTGTCGGTTTCACCGCTGATTTCTTCGATGCGCAGTTCGACCGACGGGTCATCGGCAAAGCGGTTCCGGATTTCGGCGATGGCGGCATCGCTTTGTGCGGTCCGGTTTGCGATGCGCTGACTGGCGGTTCTGTCGACCAGAACCAGGATAATGTCGCTAAGCTTTTCGCTTTCGCGGTCGGTAAATTGCGGTGCAAGCAATGCCAGCAACACCAGAACCATCACAACCGCCCGCCAAACCGTGCCGCGCAACCGCAACAGGGTAAACAGAATGATTGCCGCCAGACACAGCAATGCCAGACCTTGCAGCAGGGTGACGTCAAGCAAAGGTGCAATCTGGAAATTCTGCCATCCCTGTTTCATCGGCCAAGCCTTTCAAGGATGGCGGGCAGGTGGACCTGATCGCCCTTGTAACTGCCCGTCAGCGCGTACATCACAAGATTGATGCCAAAACGTACGGCCAGTTCGCGCTGGCGCGGGGCGATGTCTTCGGTGCGGATTTCATCGCGCCCTTCCGGGATCATCCAGGCCGATGCCCAGTCATTGCCGCCAAACAATACCGACGCCACCCCGTCCAGGCGTTGATTGGGCCGCGCATCAAGCCATAACGGGGCCGAAAACCGGCCATAGGCATGATCAAGCAAATAGAAACTGCGAAACAGGATATGGTCGCCCGGCGCCCGATCAAGAAGCGGAACTTCCAACCCGGCCAGCAAGCGTCGCAGACGGGCCGGCTGAACTTCGCGGTCGCGGCTGTCGATCAGGATCATGCCACCATTATTCAGATAGCGGTTCAACCGTTCGCGTGCGCGTTCGGAAAACGCGGCCTGTCCATCAACAAGCGGCCAATAGATCAGCGGATAGAAACTGAGCTCGTCGGTTTCCGGATCAACCCCGTCCACCGTGTTAAGGTCCGCGGCACTGCGCCGGCGCAAATATTCCGTAAGGCCGGTCATCCCGGCATGGCTAAGCCGATCAACCGGGGCAACACCGGTCTTGAGATAGGCAAGCCGCGGTTGCAAGGCGGCTTCCTGAACCGATGCCGCATGCCCGGTCCCGTTTGTTGCCAGAAGCATGGCGGTTGCAACACCGGAAATCCCGACGACCAGCAAGATGGTGGTAAATGCATTGCGTTTGCTGTTCCGGCGCAAGCTCAGATGATGAAGGGCAAGCAGGATCAACGCATCAACCAGCAACAACAAAAGTGCCCCCAACAGGCACAATGCCGCAAGGTCGACCTGATCCTGACTTGTGATCTTGCGCGTGGTGACCCCGGATGGCCAAACCACGGTATCGGCGATATCGGTCAATGACGGGCCAAGGTTAAGCGCAACGGCCTGTCCGTTTTCCCCATAGATACCCGGCGGATGACGGGGATTGGGTACTGGCAGTGGCGAACGCACCGGTAAAACCAGCGCATCAGGCTGATGGGTTTGCCCGAACCCGTCCAGAACCGATTGGGGCGGAAGGCTCGTGCTCAGTTCCGCATCGTTCCGGTTGCTTGGACTGGCAAGGGGCAGGATCTTTTGCCAAAGTTCCACAAACAGCCCCGACATAGGAAGGTTCGACCAATCCGCCCATGGCGTTACATGAAACAGAACCACCCGGCCCGAATTGCGTGTCGCACTGGTGATCAACGGGGTTCCGTCTGTCAGGCGGGCCCATGTTTTGCCAAGGATATCGGGGTCCGGTTCGGCAAGAAGCTGACGGTTGACCGTGATGTCGCTTGGAATGGTGATGCCGTAAAACGGGCTGTTATCGGGGAAATCAAGCAGCCGTTTGGGTTTTTCCCATGACATCGACCCGCCAAAATCACGGTTGCCCAGCCGCAAGGTCACCGGAAGGAATTCATTGCCGATTTCAGTGGAACTGTCACCGGCAAAGCGCACCAGCATCCCCCCGTCATTGACCCAGCGTTCAAGGGTTTCAAACTGGCTGCCAAGACCCGAAATCGGCCCGGTTGCCACCAGAATATCGACCTTCTGTTCAAGCAACTGGCCAAGCGGGGCATATGTAACATCGGCATAGGGCGACAAGGCTCGATCAAGGAAGAAATACTGATCGGACAATACGCCGGGACTGTCGCCCGAACTGACAATCACACCAACCCGCCGTTGTTGCCATCGTGCCCCGGTCTGATACATGGTCGCGGCACTTTCAATGCCTTCGATGCCGACCGCCTGAATGGCATTGGCGATGTCGCTTGGCAAAAAGATCGCAATGTCGCTTTGATCGGTATTCGCGGCAAGTTCCGCACTGTGGCGCAAAAGAACCGTTCCCCGATCCCCGCGCGCCAGAAGATTGACAACACGCGGGGTATCGCTGCGATCATGGGCGATGGTTGCAACCATTCCGGTGCGCGACCGGGTCAAAGCCCGAATGGCGATCCGGTCAGTGCGCGGCGGTGAAATGACGGTAATCGGCGCAACATCAAGAAGTTCCCTGGCAATGTCGGCTTTGCCGGGGCTGTTCATATTATCGGTCAGCCACAAAATACTGCCGATGGCATTGGTCATTTCAGGATTTTCGGAAATCAGGTCCGACAGGGCGGCATAGTCGGAATTCCAAGGGCGTGGATGCAGCCGGTCAATCAGGTTTTCCGTTCCCTGCGACGATATCGGACCGACAATTTCTGGTAATTTCCAGGTGGATGCCCCGGCGGCCTCGGGGGCGGTTTGCGCCAGATAGACGGTCTGCAAATCAAACCGGGCCTGATTGGCAATCTGTTGCAGGGCGGTGCGGTATTGCGTCCAGTTTGCGGCACTTTCCCAGCCGTTGTCGGCAATGATCAGAATGGCCCCGTCATTGGCGGCAAAGTCATTGCGGTTCATGACCGGGCGGGCGGCTGCAACAATCAGCAAGGTCAGAATGATACAGCGTAAAATGGTCTGCCAGATCGGTGCGCGCTGAATGTCACGGCGCTGGCTTTTAAGGCCGCGCAACAGACGTGCGGCCGGGAAGATCACATTTTTGGGCGCGCGCGGGGCCGACCGGATCAAAAGCCAGACAATCGGCAAAACCATAAGGCCCGCCAGCATCGCCGGATACAGGAATGTGATGGCCGCAAGGCTCATGACGTCTCCTGCTGGTTATGGCGATGCAAGGTCGGGCGTCCCCGGCCGTTTGACCCGCTTTGGTTTTGCCGTTCGCTAAGATGCTGATACAGCGCAAGCAATGTCGGGCTTGCACTTTCCGATGTGACATGCCGGTCATAAAGCCAGTCATTGTGGCGTGCCGCATCGCGCACCGACGCCCGCCATTTTTGCGCCCGCTGTCTGAATCCATCGGCGATGTCTTCAAAACGTTCGCTGCGATAGATCATCTGATCTTCGGTATCAAACAGATTGATCCGCCCGCGAAATGGCGGGGATATTTCGGCCGGATCAAGAATTTGGACCAAGGCACCGTCATTCTGGTATTGGCCCAGACGGCGGATCACATTGCCGGTTTTTTCCCCCTGATCGGAAAATTCCAGAAAATCACCAAGCAACAGGATCGAATGTTTGCGCCCGGCATGAATGCTTCCGCCCTGTTCGGCAATACTGTGCGGGGTTGCCAGCATCGCATGGGCAAGTTTTTCAAGATGTTCGGCCGATGTGATGCGAGTGCGTTCACCATCAAATGTGCCAACGGTTTCGCCATTGCGAATCAGAAGATCTGCCAGGGCGATTGAAATGATCAGGGTACGTTCGGCTTTGCTGGGGATCTTGTCACTTGATGACCAGTACATGGATGGCGATAAAACCGGCCAGATCCAGTAATTGTGGCTGGCTTGCCATTCGGTCTGGCGGATAAAGGTATGATCGCTGCGTGCGGATCGCCGCCAGTCGATCTGGTTGGTCGGGTCACCGGGGACATAGGGCCGGAATTGCCAGAAATCACTGCCCGGGCCGACTTTGCGATTGCCGTGCAGGCCGCTGCGCAAACTGATGGCAGTGCGACGCGACTCATCAATCAGCTGGGGCAGCCGGGCGGCAAGTGCACGTGCGGCAGCAACATGATCATGCACGGCAGTGACGGCCAATTATGGTTTCTCCTGCAAGTGGGCAAGCGCATCGGTAATCAGGCCCTTGGCGGTGAAGCCTTCGGCACGGGCCCCATAGGTCAGGCCAAATCGATGACGCAGGACCGGGACGGCCAGTTCTTCGATATCTTCGAGTGACGGTGCAAACCGGCCAAACAGCATCGCACGTGCCCGACATGCCAGCGAAAGCGCCTGTGCCGCGCGTGTGCCCGGACCCCAGGCGACATTGTCGCGAATATCGGCAATTGATGTGCTTTCGGGGCGGCATTCGCGACACAGCGCGATGATGGTATCCAGTACCCGGTCCGGCATCGGCAGGCGGCGGACAAAATCCTGTGCCTCGACCAGATCGTCGGCCTGAAGAACCTGCCGCGGGCGGGTGGGATAGCGTCCGGTGGTTTCGGTCACGATTTTGCGTTCTTCATCCGCATTCGGATATCCCAGCCGCACTTCAAGCAGGAAACGGTCAAGTTGTGCTTCGGGCAGCGGATATGTGCCTTCCTGTTCAAGCGGGTTCTGGGTTGCGACCACGTGGAACGGTTCGGGAAGCTTGTGACTGTATCCGGCAACCGATACTTCGCGTTCCTGCATCGCCTGCAACAGGGCGGACTGGGTGCGTGGGCTGGCACGGTTGATTTCATCGGCCAGAAGTAACTGGCAAAATACCGGTCCCTTGATAAAGCGGAACGCGCGTTTGCCGTCGGCCCCTTCTTCAAGGACTTCGGAACCCAGAATATCGGCCGGCATCAAATCCGGGGTGAACTGAACACGTTTGTCCAGTAGCCCCAGAACTTTGCCCAATGTGTGGGCCAGCAATGATTTGCCAAGCCCCGGCGCACCGACCATCAGGACATGGCCACCTGATAAAATGCCGATAAGTGTTTGCTCTACGGCGTCATTCTGCCCAAATATAATGGATGAAACCATTTTGCGGGCTTCGGCCAGCCGCGCGACGCATTCGTCCAGGCGAGCGGCGTCGCGTTCCAGACTGCTATCTTGGGAAAAACCCATTTCTTCGGGGAAACGTGGCGCGTTTGTCATGATGCGAAACTTTGCTTCCTTTGTTGCAGCGTGGATGTCAGCAGATCGAAGAACGCAGATGGGATCACATAAACCTTACGGGAACACGTCTGGCTCGGGATCAACTGTACAGCATGACTGATAACCAACAAACCATCGATCTCGCCGAAAAATTGTGGTCGCGCCTGCGCGGGGGTAAACCCGGTAACGGCCGACATCCGCAAATCTGCGGCGATATTCCTATGTCTATAGGTCGGGATGGAACCTGGTTCTATCAAGGTGGTCCGATTGGTCGAATTGAACTGGTGAAACTTTTTTCATCTGTGTTGCAACGTGATGATGAAGGCGGCCATTGGCTGGTCACCCCGGCCGAAATGGCCCGGATCGACGTCGAAGATGTCGCCTTTATCGCGGTCGAGTTGCAAAATGACGGCAACGGCACCGATCAGGTCATCCGTTTTCGCACCAATATCGACCAATGGGTCGATCTGGATGCGGATCATCCGTTACGCGTTGAACATGATCCTGAAACCGGGGAACCGTCGCCCTATATCGGACTGGAACGCGGACTTGAAGCGCGCCTGAACCGCGCGGTATTTTATCAACTGGTTGAACTGGCTGATGAAATTAAAGATCCCGACAGTAATATGGTACGTATCGGTGTTTACAGTCATGGTCAGTTCTTCGAAATTGGCCGGATGGAGACGGTTGAATGAACCCGGATGATATCATAGCTGCCCTCAGGGCCCCACAGACCGACATTCTGCAACGGCGCGGTGATCATGCCGTGGATTATCCCGGATCGAAATCACGTGCGCGTGCCTTTGCCGAAGGTGAACTGGTGTCGCGCCCGGCCGCTGTTTTGGTGCCGCTGGTCAAACGCGATGCCGGTTTGCAGGTAATCCTGACCAGACGCACCGACCATCTTAGTGATCATGCAGGGCAGATCAGTTTTCCCGGCGGTCGTCAGGAACAGGAAGACGCAACTCTTGAAGAAACCGCCCTTCGCGAAACCGAAGAAGAAATTGGTCTGGCACGCCGCCATATCGATCTGATCGGTCGTATTGACGACTATTATACGGTGACCGGCTATCAGGTGACCCCGGTGATCGGGCTGGTGACGCCTCCTTTTGATCTGACACCGGATGATCACGAAGTGGCCGAAGTGTTCGAAGTACCCCTTGAATTCATCCTCAATCCCAGAAATCAGAAATTGCAGACCGTCACTTTTGAAGGTACGCGCCGACGGTATTTTGCAATCCCGTATCGGGAATATTACATCTGGGGGGCGACCGCCGGGATGCTGGTGAATTTCAGTGAAGTGATCCGTGCCAACGCACCAAGCGTGCAATTATAAGCCAAGCGACCAACGCCAAGTGTTCGGGACGAAATAACATGTTGCGACAAATCATCCAGATCGGCCTGCCATTGATCCTGCCCTTTGTGATTTACGGGCTGTGGCTGAAATGGGCGCGCGCAAAGGCCATCCGTGAAGGCCACGATATCATTCCGCCCTGGAACAAGGGCCCGTGGCTTTTGCTGTTCGGGGCGGGGGTCGCCTTGACGGCGGCGATTTTGATTTTCACCGCATTGGGGACTGGTGCGCCACCCGATTCCATTTATCATGCCCCGGTATTGCGCGACGGTGTTGTCGAACCCGGCTATTTCGAGCCGAAAAAATAACACCTGTCTGACAGACAACCGTCTGCCCCTGTTTCAGATTACACTCCGTAAACGGTGAAAGCCCAAACGTGCGATGACGGCACTTGAACCAACCGGAAGATTGCAGCCATACGGGATCATGGTTGCCGATGATACTGCCCGCGTTTTTGACGCCATCGCCCAGCATGGCGGTCAGGCGCGCTATGTCGGTGGAATTGTCCGTGATGCGTTGCTCAAACGTGATTTGCATGACGTTGATATTGCCTGTGACCTTAAACCCGAAGAAACCGTGATCGCCCTTGAAAAGGTTGGCATCCGGGTTGTTCCGACCGGACTCAAACATGGGACAATCACCGCGATCACCGATGCCGGTTCCTATGAAATCACCACTTTGCGGGTCGATGTCGAAACCAATGGCCGCCACGCCGAGGTCGCCTTTACCGACAGTTGGTTTGCCGATGCCAAGCGGCGCGATTTTACCTTTAACGCCATCTACTGTGACCCGGACGGCACGGTTTACGACCCGTTTGACGGGGAAACCGATCTGCGCGAAGGGCGGGTACGCTTTATCGGCGTTGCCGAAAACCGCATCGCCGAGGATTATCTGCGTATTTTGCGGTTCTTCCGGTTTCAGGCATGGTTCGGGCGGCCCCCGATCGATCCGGTCGGGGCAGAAGCCTGTCGCAAGGGCGCGCAGGGGCTGCTTGATATTTCGGCGGAACGCATCCGCGACGAATTGTTCAAACTGCTGCGCGCCAAAAGCCCGGCTGGAACGGTCGGCGACATGATCGGTTTTGGCATCTTGCCGACGATCTTGCCGCAACTTGCCCGCACCGACTGTTTGCGGATCATGCAATGGCTTGATAGTACGGCACTTGCTGTACCGGCCATTCGTCCTGATCCGTTGCGCCGCTTGGCGTCCCTGTTTGTCACCGGCGACAATGGTGCGGATGACAATCTTGAAGCCGCCGAACAGCTTGCCCGCGCATTGCGTCTGTCCAACGAACAAACGGAACGGTTTGCCGCGATGGTTTCCCATGCGCCGCTGATTGATCCGAACATGTCGGTTGATGACATTCGCCGCGATCTTTATCGCATTGGGGCGGATGCATTTCGGGATGCGGTGTTGCTGGCTTGGAGTACGCGCGCATCCGTGCCGCCACGCTGTTCGCGCCAGGAAAACGAAGAATGGAAAAGCCTGATTGATGCGGCAACAAATTGGCAGCCGGTCAAATTGCCGATACAAGGGCGCGACATTCTTGCCGCCGGGCTTGCCCCGGCGGGACCCCGGATCGGCGAACTTTTGAAACAGGCCGAAAATTACTGGCTTGATCATGGTTTTGCACCCGGCCCGGACGATTTGATGGCATATCTTGCCAGTCTTTCCAAAGCTGGCGAACAGGAGACGCAATGAGCACAGGCGCAATCGGACATCGCATTTGCTGTTTTGGAGACAGTCTGGTCAATGGTGTGCGCGACGGGGAAAAGGGCGGCTGGCCGATGCGTCTTGGCCGTCGGTTGCTTGACGAAGCCAAACGCGAAGTCACGATCTATAATCTTGGCATTCGTGCGGAAACCACCGATGGCCTGAAGGCACGCTGGAAGTTCGAGGCCGAGCTTCGCATGGTGCCCGAATTCCCAACAGTTCTGATGTTCAGCTTTGGCGTCAATGATGCCAATCATGCCGAAGATCGCGGCGAAGAAACCACGATGCGGGTTTCACCGGCGAAATCTGCGGGGAATGCTGCCGAAATCATCGGTGCCGCAGCCGAGCTTGCCCCGACTTTGTGGATCGGTCCGCAGGCCGTGATCAATGGCAGCAAATCAAGCCAGGAAATCAATGAACGGCTTGAAGGTCTGAACCAGATTTATCTGGAAACCGCACGCGGGTTTGATGTGCCCTATCTTGATCTGTTCCAACGAACACTTGAAGACGAAACCTGGCAGCGTGCCCTGCGTCGCGGGGATGGCTATCACCCGGACAAGGCCGGTTATGACCGGCTTGCTGAAATGATCTGGGATTGGGATGGCTGGAAACGGGCCGTCGGACTGATCGAATAGGGTCCGATGGGCCAAGCCGGTCAGGCAAGAATATTGATATATTGACCACGTCCGGCCGCGTTGTTGGCGCTGGCGGAATTTGCCGAACCGCTTTTGCCATAACCCGACGGATCGAACTGGTCGATATAGTTTTCAAGGACGGTGTCCTGTGCGCCTTCCTTGACGAACCGTTGCTGTTCGTTGCGGTCGCGTTCATAGGCCTGAACGGCACGGTCAATTTCCTGATCCGATGTCAAAGCCGCACGGCTTGTGCGTTCAACAGCCTGATTCTGTTGCTGAAGTTCCTGTTCGGACTGCTGGCGTTGTGCAATCGGACTGGTCGGACGGACCGGAATTGCCGTTTGCAGATCAGAGGATGAGGAAACGCTGACCATTGATGCGGAATGCTCGTTCAGTATCGTTGATGTTGTCTTCTTTGATCGGAATATTACCCATCAATCCGATAAATTGAAGCGTTAATTTGTAGTTGGATTGTAATGCCAACCGGGAACGTGGCTGGTTGGGGATTGCGGCTTATTTCCCGCTGACCGGAATGGGGGCGCAGGGGGCGTCATAAATGCCGCTGGCAAAGCGGTTTTCGCTGTTTTTTGCAATCGCCTTAAGCTTGGCGGCCTCGACCGAAATGTGATCAAGGGTAATGTCGGTGCGTTCCGGGGGAATGCGCACAAGGGCGGCACTGACACTCATAAGATCGAACCGGGTGACATTATTGTCGCGCCCCTTGCCGATCAGATATCCGCGATCCCGGGTTTCCTGGTCATAGAAACTTTTGATCTGGGCATCGAACATGGCCTGGGCGCGCTGGACGGCTTCGACCGCGACTTCGAAATCGATCGACTGGACATAGGCAAAGAAATCATCGCCGCCAATATGGCCGACAAACCAGTCATTCTGACTAAGCACCTTGCCCAGGATATCCTTGAACAAAAGGATCGCGCGGTCCCCTTGGCGGAATCCATAGCGGTCATTGAACGGTTTGAAATTGTCAAAATCGAAATAGACGGCAAATCGCCGTTTGCGCGGTTGTGACAGGGCATGGGCGGCATAGCGGTAAATCGCGCTGTTGCCGGGCAAACGGGTAAGCGGGTTTTCATCGCGCGCATTCAGGGTGTTGCGTTCATTGACTGCGCGCAACAGCGCACTTTGATCCAGCACACCGAGATAGCGGCCATTTTCCGTCAGGATCACACCATCAAGCGCATTGGTCGCAACAAAGGTTTCCAGAAGTTCTGACAGGCTGGTGCGAATATCAGCAACCGGACAGCGGCGCAGAAACCGTTTGATATTGGCGCGATTGGCCGGGTTTTGCAGCAACTCGCGCCCGAACGGCGTATAGATGAAAGCCTTGAATTCGGAATCGCGCACAACCCCCATCGGTTCGCCATCCTGATTGACCACCGGAACCAGGGTGATGTCGGGGTTCTGCTGAAAATAGGTCAGGATATCGACCGGATTGATGTCACTGGGGATGGCTGGCGTATCAAGAAGATAAGATCGCACAACATCATCGTCGCGATCGGATTGGCGGCGGGTATCGGCCGCGATGTCGGCTGCGACCTGAACCAGATCGGTGCGTTCGGGAAGATCGGTCGACGGGCGGGCGATAAAGAAGCCCTGCACCAGATCACAGCCAAGCCGCCGGCAGCACAGGAATTCTTCACGGGTTTCAACGCCTTCGGCAACGACCTGGGCTGCAATCATATGGGCAAAGGCCGTGATCTGGGTGACAAACAGTTCCTTGCGCCGGTCGCGATCAATGCCGTCAATAAAGAATCGGTCGATCTTGATGATATCCGGTTCGCATTCATAGAGCGCGCGCAACTGGGCAAAGCCGCTGCCGTAATCGTCAATGGCGATCTTGAAGCCCTGACTGCGATAGCGCACCAGAATATCCTTGAGATAGGCGGCATTGCTGATTTCGTGGCGTTCGGAAATCTCAAGAAAGATCGTATCGCGTTCAAGACCGGCATCGGCCAGAAGTGCAGCCGTCTGACCGGGTTGGTAATCTTCGGTTTTTACGACGCGATTGTCGAAATTGTAAAACAGCTTCAGACGTTTTGCGTCAGGCATGCGCGCGAATTTCTGAATGGCCTTGGCGCGCAGCAACATATCGACACTGTGCAGGTTTCCGGTATCCCACGCGGTATCAAACAGGGCCTGAATGGATGGAAAGCCGGCATCCTCCCAGCGGCGCAACAATGCCTCATATCCGAAAATATGACCCGTATGCGGGCTGACAATGGGCTGGAACGCAAAGTCGACTTTTTCAACGACCTGCTGCCAGTTGCGCAGCATGACCGGTTTGGTCTTGGGTCGATCCGATATCAATTCATCTTCTGCATCAAACGCCAATGCAGTTCCCCGATCTTCAAAAATGGCCTGAATTCCCGGATTGAAGGAGTCACATTAATATTTGATCATGCTCGTAGCTCAGGTTCGACAACAACTTGATGACAGTTAGATTACGAATATGTGACATCCGCAGAAAACGTCCGTTTTTTTGTCAAATAATCGACTTTTGCCTATGCAAAGGTATTAGACAAATCAGGTGATCCCGGACCCGGATCAGGTCGCATTGATGCGCGCTAGCGGATGATGTTCCTGCACCAGCCCGCGAAGTCGGGACTCGAGAACATGGGTGTAAATCTGTGTTGTCGAAATATCGGAATGGCCCAGCATCTTTTGCAGGGACCGCAAATCCGCCCCGTTGGCCAGAAGATGACTGGCAAAGGAATGGCGCAGTACGTGCGGCGATACACGTGACGGCGCAATTCCGGCTTCAATCGACAGATCCTTGATCATTTTCAGAAACATCTGACGGGTGAGATGCCCGGTTTTACCGCGCGACGGAAATAAGTATGAGGATTGCCCCGGCCGGTCGGCATGGCCGGTTGATTTGTCTGATGGAATGAAGGCATCGCGGACATCAAGATAATCGCGCAGCGCATCACGTGCCGGATCAGACAGCGGTACCAGCCGTTCCTTGCTGCCCTTGCCCCGGACAATCAGCATCCGTGGATCGCGGGCCGCAGCGGCATAGGGCAGTTCGACCAGTTCGGAAACACGCATGCCTGTCGCATACATCAGTTCCACCATCGCCAGAAGACGCTTGCCCTTGATGCCCGGATGATCAGATGCGGTGGCAATCAGGCGGTCGATTTCGTCAATCGACAGGAATTTGGGCAATGTCTGGCCCTGTTGCGGGCTTTCGATATTTGATGACGGGTCGTCATTGCGATACCCGTCCGAATACAGGAATTTGTGAAACTGGCGGACGGCCGACAGACGCCGTGCCTGTGTCCGCGGGGCAAGCCCGGCCGCGCCCAGTTGCGACATATAACGCCGCACATCCGCATCACCCGCGCGCACCGGATCGGATTTTCCCGCCGACAGTGATGCTGCGTAATCTTCAAGATCACGGCGATAGGCATCAAGCGTGTGCGCACTGGCGCCACGCTCTGCTGCCATCATTTCAAGAAAGGCCGATATCAGCGAACTTGTCGGTGCCTTGGCCATGGCCGGGTTCCATTACTGATCAAATGACAGCAACAGTTCAGTCGCAAGATGCTGGGCATCACTATGCAGTCCGACCATTTCAAGGGCGGCAACCGTATCTGCCAAAACCTTGGGATCGGCATTCGGGGCATTGGCAATTTGCTGTGCCTGAATGGCCATGGCGACGGTTTTGGCCTTGTGCTGCGCACTTGCCGACGCCGCCAGATTATGGGCAACCGCACTGCTGATCGTCAGGCGGTCCTCGGCATAGGGCGCACTCAGAAGACTGTCCCAAAGCCCGGCGGGAACTTCGATCCCGAAGCCTTCAAACAGGGTGTAAACCAGTTCGGCATAGCGTTTTGCCGCGGCCTGATCACCGCGCGCGGCCTGCATTTCCTGCCATTCGACCATTCGCGCCCGATGACGGGCAAGGGCAGCAGCCCGATCGGTTGCCTTCTGAATGTCTTCGGGGGACGTCGAATTGGGCATCACGGTTGCCGATGCCATCGAGCTTGCAGGTGCAACCGCCCCGCCCAGACCAAAGCTTTGGGTGGTCATCTGCGGGTTGGACCCGGTGGCGTCAAGGCCGAATGGCGCGTTGGGTTCCGTTTGGGAAACCTGTTCCGATGCGGGGATGGCCCCGGTTTCTTCAAGTCCGGAAATGGCCAGAACCGGATAAAGCATGCTGAGCCGCGATGCGATGTCATTGCCCGGATTGGCACCATTTTTTGCCACCGAAAGCCAGTTGGCTGCGCGTTCCAGGCTGTTTGCCGCCAAGGATGCCTTAAGTGCGGCGACCGCAAACCATGAAAAATCACCATTGACCGGAATGTCTGCCAGCAATGGTGCGCTCAGTCGGGCGGCCTGCATGAAATCGCCTTCGATCTGGGCGGTGTCATACAGGGCGGCAAGAATTTCGGCGCGTGCCGCAGGCACGTCACTTTGGGCCGCTGCCTGATAAAGTTTGGCATATTGGCGCGCCTGGATGCCTTCGGCAGCATCATCAAGGGCATTTTCAAGTGCACCGGCGTCGAAACTGACCGAACCATAGATTTCGCCAAGTTTGGCTGCATCAATCAAACCGAGGCTTTCGGCCTTGCGCGCGGCTTCAAGGCGAACATCGGTCGGGGTGGCATCGGCATTGGCAATGCCGATGATGGCCGTCGGATTACCTGATTCAAGCTGGCTGGCCGGGATGGCCTGTTTGGCAATTGCCAGAAGGGCCAGATCGATCGGGCGCAATTCTTCAAGAAGGTCGGGTTTGACCGCCGTGCCGCTTCGAATGGCCGCAACCAGCCCAAAGAAGGTGGCATCCTTTTCCCCGTCCATTTCACGAACAAGATCGACCGAAAACGCAGCAGCGGTCGGATCATTGGCATAAAATGCGCACATCGCCGCCGCCTTGAGCCAGAACATCTGGTCATAGCTTGCGCTATAACTTTCAATCGCAGCGCAGGCTTCATCAAGACGTGCCCCGATCATCAGGGCATTGACCTCGGCCTCGGCAAGCAATTCACCGCGCGCCCCTTGTGGAGTGGCGCGAACAAGTTCAATCGCCTCGTCAAGTGCGCCCATATTGATCAGCTTGGCGACGCGGGCATCAAGCAGGCTGATATCCCTGGAATCTTGTGGCAGGGCCGCCGCAGACAGCAATAGGCGGACCTGAAGGTCGCGTGCAGCATGGGTTGCCGGTGTGGCAGGCAAGTCGGAAATCAGCTTGGCCGCGGATTTGCGGGTCGCCCCGTTCCACATGTCAATGCCCAGTCCGCCGCGCGAACGGTCAAGGGTCCCGACCGCCTCGGCATCAACAGCACCAAGTGACAGTGACTGAACCGCGTTCGGATCGGACGGGAAGGGCGATGGTTGCGTCCCGGTTGCCGGGGCACCAAAACCGCCCTGGGATACCGTGCCACTGTCCGGGGAGGATACCGGATCAGAAGATCGTTGTTCTGCGTCCCGTTCTGCTTCCTGTTTGAGAAACAGCGGCACAGGGGCCGATGTCTGGGCATGCGCAGAAGAGGCGATAACACCCGTTCCCGTCATCATGGCCAGTAAACAGGTCTGTATCAGCAGGCGGGAACGCAACGTCATCTTAATTGAACCTCGAATTCGGGATGGTTTCTTCGATTTGGGTGGTCGGTGCCGGAATGTCCCAGGTAACAAGGAACGTCGCACCGCCAACAATCACAGCGATGACCAGCAACAGGATGATGCGCGATAAGATTCTCATTTTAATCCAGACTTCGAAGCGTTTAAGCAAATGACGCAGCTACCAGTATGGCCACGAAAATCAAAGATGCAAGAAACGGAAAGTAAGGGCCGATCATTTGTTCTCATGACCGCCTGACCAGCCTGCATCAAAGATATTTTCCCACCGGTTTTCTTCGCGCCGTGGCGTTATCAAACCGCGTGGATGGCATTTCAATCCGGCAACTTCAAGGCAGTATAGGGCGCTGTTCCTCACAGAGGGTTAATAAACGCCCCGCAACATCATTAGCCAAAATGCGCAGTCAACATCTTCGATATGACGAAGAACGCAAAATCGACGGATGTTTTTTGTCGTCGATCATGTGCGGTTTGCTTGCGTTCGGGGTTCAGCTGCCCTAAAGAATTGGGTAATTTGTATATCAACCGATTGAACTACAGGACTGCAAACCGAACATGGACAGCAACATTGCCGAGTCGGGTTTGCACGAAGACGTGATCGCCAAAATCCGTAACGGCCTTAAGGGCCGGACACTGGTTTTCATCGGGCTTATGGGGGCTGGAAAAAGCTGCATCGGCCGGATGGTTGCCAAGGAACTGAAACTGGATTTTGTCGATGCCGACCGCGAAATCGAAGAAGCCGCCGGCTGCTCGATTGCCGATATCTTCAAGCTGTATGGCGAAGAGGCATTTCGCGATGGTGAGGAACGTGTAATAGCCCGTTTGCTTGATGGCGAACCGATTGTGTTGGCAACCGGTGGCGGCGCGTTTATTCGCGAACGCACCCGCGACCTTATTCTTGAAAAATCCATATCTGTCTGGCTGCGTGCCGATCTTGAATTGCTGCTGCATCGAACAAGTGGCCGGACCCACCGTCCGTTGCTCAATAGCGGCGACCCGCGCGAGATTCTGGCGAACCTGATCGAAACGCGTTATCCGGTCTATGCCGGGGCAGACATTGTTTTTGACTGTGATGAATCTTCAAAGGAAGCCACCCGGGACGCCGTTCTCGAACTGTTGGCGAAATCCTTTGACGATGACGGTCAACTTATCAAGACAGGAACCTGAGAGTGAGCAATCACGACACCCTTCGCGTCGAACTTGGCGCGCGCAGCTATGACATCCTTGTTGGCAGCAACCTTTTGGCCGATACCGCCAAATATATCGCACCGTTCGTCAAAAAGGCCGGTGTCGTCGTGATCAGTGATGCTGTGGTGGCCAAACATCATCTGGCAACGGTTCTGACATCGCTTGACGGGGCAGGGATTGCGCATCGCGAAGTCATCGTGCCGTCGGGTGAAAAATCCAAAAGCTTTGCTGTGTTCGAAGATGTCGTCGAACAGATCCTGGCAATGGGGATTGAACGATCGACCCTGATTATCGCCCTTGGTGGCGGTGTTGTCGGTGATCTTGCCGGTTATGTTGCCGCATCACTGTTGCGCGGGCTTGATTTCGTCCAGATCCCGACGACCCTTCTGTCCCAGGTCGACAGTTCGGTTGGCGGCAAAACCGGGATCAATTCCAAATCGGGCAAGAACCTTGTTGGGGCGTTTCATCAGCCGCGTCTGGTTCTGGCTGATACAGCGGTGCTTGACAGCCTTCCGGCACGCGAACTTCGTTCGGGCTATGCCGAGGTGGTCAAATACGGCCTGATTGATGATCCGGAATTTTTCACCTGGCTTGAAGAAAACGGTCAGGCGGTTTTGTCGACGGACGGCCCTGAACGCCGTCAGGCCGTAATTAAAAGCTGCGCGGCAAAAGCACGGATCGTTTCCGAAGACGAACGCGAAGGCGGCAAGCGCGCGCTTTTGAACCTTGGCCACACATTCGGTCATGCCTTCGAAGCCGAAACCGGCTATGGCGAAAAGCTTCTGCATGGCGAAGCCGTTGCCATGGGCATGGTGATCGCCCATGACGTGTGCGGTGCAATGGGCTTGGCCCCGGCCGGTGAAAAGGACCGGATCGTTTCCCATTTGAAATCGGTCGGGCTTCCGGTTGCGGCGTCCGAAGTTACCGGCATGCATTGGGATATCGACAAGGTGATCAGTCACATGTCGCGCGACAAAAAGGTCCGCGATGGTGAAATCACCTTTGTCATGACCCGCGGTATCGGCAAGGCATTCACATCCAAGGCAATGGATGTCGAGAAAATGCGTGCCGCGATTACCCGTTCCTGCCGCCGCTAACAATAACGATCCCGACGGCTTGTCGCCTTTTTCGGGCGAAAGGACGTCGGGATTGCTTTTTTGCAATTTGTGATGTCGTTAACTTGTTTAACGACAATTGACCTTATAGGTGAACACAGGACAAAGTAGTCCGGCTGAGATCACCCTTTGGAGACGACCCTGAATGACAATCACGATTATCGTGATTTTTTTCCTGCTGATGTTATCGGCATTCTTTTCTGGCTCGGAAACCGCGCTGACGGCTGCGTCACGTCCTGTGATGCATCACAAGGAACAGGATGGTGATCAGCGTGCAGGGATCGTTAACAGACTGCGCCAGTATCAGGAACGTCTGATCGGGGCGATCCTGCTGGGCAACAATATGGTCAATATTCTGGCCTCGGCGCTGGCGACGTCGGTGATGATCGAACTGTTCGGGGAAAACGGCGTTGTTTATGCGACCGCCGTGATGACCGCCCTTGTTCTGATCTTTTCGGAAATCCTGCCAAAGACCTATGCCCTGCAACATGCCGATACCATGGCCTTGCGGGTTGCGCGCCCGATGAGCATCCTTGTCGTGATCTTTGCCCCGGTCACCCAAAGCATTCAGGTGATCGTACAGGCAACCTTGCGCCTGTTTGGTAGTGGCGAAGGTCCGGGGCTGGACAGCGAACGCGAATTGCGTGGCGCGATCGAACTGCATGCCGATGACGTCGTGGTCGGAAACCACCATGCCGAACGCACCATGTTGCATGGCGTGCTTGATCTGGAAGATGTCGGTGTCTGGGAAATCATGGTTCATCGTCGCAAGGTGCAGATGATCGATATCACCCGCCCGATGGAAGAAATTCTGGATACGGTTCTGGCAAGTCCGCACACCCGTATTCCGATCTATGAAGAAGACCCGGACAATATCGTCGGTGTTCTTCATGCCCGCGAGGTTCTTAAGGCGATTGTTCGCGGTGCAAAGCCCGCCAATGCATCAGATGTGCGCGCATTAAGTGCCGAACCATGGTTCATTCCGGATTCAACAACCCTTGCCGACCAGCTCAAGGCCTTCAAGGAACGGCACGAACATTTTGCCATCGTCGTAGACGAATACGGTGCGTTCGAAGGGGTTGTGTCGCTTGAAGATATTCTTGAAGAAATCGTCGGCGACATTGCCGATGAAACCGATGTCGAGGTTGTCGGTGTCCTGCCGCAGGCAGACGGGTCGGTGATTGTGCGTGGTGATGTGACGATCCGCGACCTGAACCGACGGTTTGGCTGGCGTTTGCCAGACGAAGAAGCCGCAACGGTTGCCGGTCTTTTGCTGTATGAAACCCGGCGCATTCCCGATGTCGGTCAGCAGTTCCGGTTCCACGGGTTCGAATTCGAAGTTCTGCGCCGTATCCGCAACCAGATCACCCGCGTTCGCATGAACGAAGTCACCGATCTGGCCGCCGAGGATCAGGAATAAAACCGCCAAAACGGCATCGCCAACCGGTGATGCCGTTTGATCCTTTGTCGCGCAAAATGTTTTAAGTTTCTCCACTTATGGGTTAAAATCTTGGTTCAAGGTCTTGACCCAAAGGATTGCAGGGCCACTTGCAAATGAGGGCCCCGTTGCATTGCAATGACTTGCGATGCAGAACCAGATGATCCGATCGGGTTTGGGCATGTGGCAACAGCAATCTGCAGAGAGAGATGAATGGATACGAAAATCGTTCCAGGTGTGGTCAAGGAGCAATCGCTCGCGACACTCAATCCCGCCGATTCCGTGATGGATGCCGTGAACCTTATGACCGAACGCAAGATCGGGGCCGTGATCATTGTTGATAATCAGGCCAAACTTGCCGGAATTTTCACAGAACGCGATCTGGTGAACCGTGTGGTAGGCAAGGGGCTTGATGCGGCCAATGTGCCACTTTCCAAGGTCATGACAGCCGATCCCGATACCCTTGGTCCCAACGATACGGCGATGAACGCACTCGATCTGATGAGTGCGCGGCGATATCGTCACTTGCCCGTTGTTGACGGGGACAAGGTCATTGGCATGGTGTCGATCCGCGATCTGTTTAACGTGGTGAAGGCCCAGCTCGAAGAAGATGTTCGTGAACGCGAAAAGTTCATTTTCGGGTCCGATTACGGCGTCGCCTGACAATTGTTTCCCATCACAGTTGCATCGGATCGCACCGTAATTCGCCGATCCGGCATGGCGGATTTCGGGGTGCGCATTGCCCCGAAACCGCGCGGATGTCGCACTGCGACACGCTTTGTTGCTTGACAGCGCATAGGGGAATGTCTTTACGTTTACGTAAAGGAGAGAGTTCCCATGCCATTGTCCCGCCCCGCAGATCGAGACCATATTCATACCCGCACCGTCACCTGTCAGGGGTTTCGCCGCAAGGACGGCCTGTGGGATATCGAAGGTCACATTACCGATATCAAAACCTATGCCTTTACCAATGATGATCGCGGCGAAATTCCGCCCGGCGAACCGGTACATGGCATGTGGATCCGCGTGACAATTGGTGATGATCTGGTGATCCGTGCTGTCGAAGCCGTCACCGATTACGCGCCGTTCCATGGCTGCGACGCAATCACCCCGAATTACGAAAATCTGGTTGGCTTGAAACTTGGTCCGGGGTTGCGCAAACAGATCCGCGACCGGGTCGGCGGCGTGCATGGCTGTACCCATCTCAATGAATTGATGGGGCCGGTGGCAACCACCGCCTTTCAGACCGTGTTTCCGATCCTGGCCCGGGAGTCACTTGAAGCCAAAAAACAAGACGACCCGTCAGATGACGTCGCATCAAAACCGGCCCGCCGGATGCCGTTGATCAATACCTGTCATGGATGGCGAAGTGACGGTGCTGCGGTCAAACGCATCGCCCCGGAATTCTATACGGGCGATAAATAACAACCGGGAACTGGTGGCAACAAGCATCGACCTCGTCCCGGAAAATGGCCCGATCTTGCAAGTTCCGTCGATGGGCCCAATATCAACAAAATCGATCCGTCACGTGTTTTTGCGGGTTACTCATGACAATCCTACGGCGTGCTGGAATAACCAAAAACAATAATAAGGGAAGAAACGGTCTGCTGCGCGATGCGGCCCGCCACACGCTGCGCGCTGGTCTGGTCGCGATGGCGGCTCTTGGTGTTGCTGCCCCGGCGGTTTTGGCCAACGATATCGTGTCACCCCCGGTCGAGGTCGCCCAACCTGACAATGACAGTCAGGACAATTTCCTGATCCTGCAAACCAACCTTCATCCCCCGTATCAGGAACTTCGTAACGGCACGCTTGGCGGTTATTCCGTTTCGGTGCTTGATTGCGCCTTTGACCATATCGGTGTCGGTTATGGTCTGGCCGTCGCGCCGCGCCAGCGCAATCGGGAAATGGTACGCAACGGGCAGGCCGATGGCTTCTTTTTGGCGCGTATCAGTGAATTCATGGATGAATATGCGGTGGCGTCAAACCCGCTGGCATTGGAAAAGTGGGTGTGGGTATCGCCATCGCGCCGCACGGCCGAACCGGTCAGTGCCAATGTGCCCAAACCCGGCGGGTTTGAAACAATTGGTGCCATTCTTGGATCAAACGAAGCCGAATGGCTGGCCGAGCAGGGATATGGCGACCTTGTCCGTGTGCCATCGATTGCATCCCTGGTCGGACAGGTCGCGGCCGGACGGGTTGATTACGCGCTTGTCGATAAACACAGTTTTGAAATTGCGCGCAATGAACTTGGCATCGGTGCAGAACAGTTTCAGGTTCAGTTTGAACGTTATGCGCCGCTGGTTGTCTATTTCTCGAAACGGTATGTGGCGGAATTCCCCGACCTTGTGAACCGTCTGAATACGGTGCTGGAATTTTGCGAAACCAGTCCGATGCATCTTGAACCCTGGGAACGCGATGCGATTGAACGGGTTCAGTTGCCGATGGTTCGACAATTGGCAAAATCCCCGGATCTGATCCGCAATGTGCGCGGGGCGCTTGGTCCCGGGCGTTTGCCCGCTGATCAGCGCCGTCTGATTGACGAAGAATGGTCAACCATGGGAAGGCTTGGTCAGCCGAGTAACAGGGCGCGCGAAATATTGGGCAACAGTTTGTCGGAATTCCTGCGCGCCTTTCAGCTGGCAAGCGGGGAACAGGTCGCCGAGGCCTTTGTTTTTGATATCTATGGCCAGACGATTGGCATGAACCGGTTGACGTCGGACTACGATCAGTCCGATGAACCGCAATATCAAATGGCGCAAAGCATCAATCGCGAACATGCCCTGATTGATGATATCCGCTTTGATGCATCGACCCGTACTTTCCTGTCACAGATCACCGTGCCTGTTCTGGATCCGGAAAACGGTCAGACACTGGCGGTGCTGACCGTTGGATTGGATGTTTCGGCGGCCTTGCGTCCCGAAAGCTGATCCCATTTACCGGGGTATTGGGGCCTTACTTTGGCACCGGGTCGGTGATGTCGATGGTGATCTTGCTATACCAGTCGGCGGCTTCCTGCATTTCGGTTTCGGCAAGATCCCGGGCAATCGGGGTCATAACATCATGCGTCCGTTTGCCGGTCCGGAATGCCTTAAGCTGCGTTTCGATATAGATGTTGGTTTCCCCGGCCAGATTGGGCGCATCATCAAGCTCGGAAATACCGTTTACACCATGACACCCGACACACAGTTCCGGCGCGTCGTCTTCGGACGTGCCAGCGGGCAGGGTGGCATTGATCGTGAAATGATTGAACCACAGGGCGACCTTGCCGATCTGATCATCGGATAATCCGCGTGCGACCACCGTCATCATTTCATGTTCGCGGCTGCCGGTTTTGAATGCCTGAAGCTGACTGATCAGATAATCGACCGGTTCGCCGCCAATATGCGGGGCAATCGGAATACGGGCCTTGCCATCCAGTCCGTGACAGGTGCGGCACATGCCCGCAACCTTGCGCCCGTCCTGAAGGTCTGTGGATGCGTCCTGGGCCATCAAGGTCCCGGCGGGCAAAAGCCCGCCGAGAATTGCGATCATCACAATACGCATCAATTGCCCTCATACCAGATGCGATACAGCGCACCGGCCAGATCATCGGAAACAATGATCGATCCGTCACGCAACTGGGCAACATCAACCGGACGACCAAGATATTCTTCATTCTCGTCGATCCAGCCTTCGGCGAATGGTTCGGTGCTGGCGTTTCCTTCGGCATCAATGAAGGTCACCATCACGCGTGCACCGACCGGTGTTGTGCGGTTCCAGGACCCGTGCTGGGCCGAGAAAATCGCATTCTTGTATTTGGCCGGGAACATCTTGCCCGTATAGAACGTCATGCCAAGATCGGCGGCATGGGCCACGGTTTCAACCGCGGGCATCACCACGTCATAGGGGACTTCCTGACCGGCATATTCATTGGTGCGAACATCGCCACCGCCATACCACGGATGACCGAAATGCTGGCCAGCGGCCGTCTGACGGTTGATTTCACCGGGCGGGATATCATCACCCATGCCGTCAACCTGGTTATCGGTCCACCACAGTTCACCGGTTTCCGGGTGGAAGTCATGACCGACAGAGTTCCGCACCCCATAGGTATAAACTTCGCGCCCTGATCCATCGGTATTGATGCGGATGATGCCGCCAATCCCGACTTCGCGATACAGATCAAGCTTGTCGGCGGGCGCCACGTTGAAGGGCTGCCCCAACGAGATATAAAGTTTGCCATCCGGGCCGATCTTGCAGACGCGTGCCGTGTGGTTATAGCTTTCCTCGGATGGCGGGATCAGGTCGCCCTGTTTGACAACATTAAAGGCCGCGACATCCGGGCTTTCATAAAAGAACTCGGCCGCCGGGAAGGTCAGCACGCGGTTCTGTTCGGCGATATAAAGCATCCCGTCGGGCGAGAAGCACGGACCGTTTGGAATGCTGAAACGAAGCGACGGGGCAAAGTCCTTGACCTCGTCGGCGACCCTGTCCTTGTTGCGGTCAGTGACGGACCAGACCTTGTCCTTGCGTGTGCCGACGAATGTCACGACACCTTGCGGGCCAACGGCAATATGGCGCGCATCTGGTACGATGGCATAAAGGCCGATTTTGAAACCGGCTGGCAACTTGATGCGTTCAAGCGTCCTTTTGATGCCTTCTGCGTAATCGCCGCCCTGTTCGATGACGGTGAATTCGGTGGTACCGGTGGATTGGAAGTTTGAAAGTTTTTCGAGATTGTCCGGTGCAGGTGCCTGGGCATATGCAGATCCGGAAATGGCAAGCGCAATACTCGCCATCAGCAGGCGTTTAGTCATTACGTAGTCCTCCCGATTGAAACAGATGCCATTGGCGGGCATCCGTGCCGGTCCGGCAATGCTTGCGGACCGGCTTGTGTCACAAGCATTGCGCCTAATCGGGGTGAACGTCTAGGTTGATTTCACGATACGGAATTGTATTTAATTGGTTCTATTGGCAGGCGCCGCCTTGTATTCATCGGGCGTCATGGTTTTCAGGGCCAGCGCATGCACGCGTTCCTTAAGCAGGGTGTCAAGCGCGCCATAAACCAGGCGTTGACGATTGACACGGTTCTGGCCTTCGAATTTTTCAGATACCACCAGGACCGAAAAATGGGACTCGCCGCGCGGATCGGCACCGGAATGACCGGCATGTTTGGAGGAGTCGTCGATGATCTGTAACTCGACCGGGCTGAAATGTTCGGTCAGAATGTCACGGATCTGATTGGCTACCTGCATGATAAGGGCCTCTGTTTTCTGCGGATGTTTGCAATCGGGTGCAAAATTTGAACTGTGTGACAGGTTCTGGCACGCAATGGCAGTTTTTCAAGCCTTTTATCGCATTTAATCGATCCGTATGATATTGCGTGCATCGATTTTCAGAACATATAGACCCAGATGAACCGAGGACACCGCAACAAGCGCAAGACGCTGTATCACAATGAACCGATCCTGCCCGATTGTGATTGGCCGGGCTGTGACGGCCATGGTGAATTCCGCGCGCCCAAGGATCGCAAGCTGCGTGACTATTACAAGTTCTGCCTTGATCACGTGCGCGAATACAACAAATCCTGGAACTATTATGAAGGCATGAAAGCCGAGGATATCGAAAACGACGTGCGTCGCGATACCCACTGGCAGCGCCCGACCTGGAAGTTCGGACATATTCGCGGTTCCAAAAAGCCGTTCAATTTCAAATTCAAGGACGGGTTCGGCTTCTTTAACGAAGACGGTGAGCAGACCCATCATGGTCCGGGCGGCGATGCCCGCGCCGAACAGCGCCGCAAAAGCGAAGATGCCCAGCGCCGTGCCGGTGCCCTTGGCATGCCCAGCGAACAGCAACAGGCGATGGCGACCCTTGATCTTGGCTGGCCGTTCACCCGGGACGAGCTCAAGGCCAAATACAAGGCACTATCCAAAAAATACCATCCCGACGCCAATGGCGGTGACAAGGTTGCCGAGGAACGCTTTAAAAAGATCAGCGCGGCCTATAGTTCGCTTATGAGCTATATCCGCGATCTTGAGGCCCGCGTGACCCTGTAAGCGGGCCGGTTCCGCTGCAATATTTCCAAAAAATCTGGTCAATCTGGTTGCGGTTTGCGTATCGGGGATGTCTTATCGAGCAAACCTTTTGCGGTAATAGAGATTTTTTGCGCATCTTCCCTTTGAGTGATGCGCCTAAACCGCTATTAATGAGCAAGTTTAACGAAACGACCGCGTCACCAGCGTCGGTCCGAGAAATGCGCGAGTACTTATGAGCCAAGGTTACGAAGCGACGGGTGCGGCGGCAGAACATCCGCTTGATGCCCCAGATACCACCATTTCCGTGCGCGAAACGTTCGGGATTGATGTTGATATGGAAGTCCCGGCATTCAGCCAGGGCAGCGAACATGTGCCGGTCGCTGATCCGACCTATCGTTTTGACCGCGACACCACGCTGGCCATTCTTGCGGGCTTTGCCCACAACCGCCGTGTGATGATCCAGGGGTATCACGGTACGGGCAAATCGACCCATATCGAACAGGTGGCATCGCGTCTGAACTGGCCGTGTGTGCGCGTCAACCTTGACAGTCACATCAGCCGTATCGACCTGATCGGCAAGGACGCAATCGTTCTTCGGGATGGTAAACAGATCACCGAATTCCGCGAAGGCATTCTGCCCTGGGCGCTCAAACGCCCGGTCGCGATGGTGTTTGATGAATATGATGCCGGTCGCCCGGACGTCATGTTCGTGATCCAGCGTGTTCTGGAAGTCGATGGCAAGCTGACCCTTCTTGATCAGAACAAGGTCATCCATCCGCATTCGCATTTCCGCCTGTTTGCAACGTCAAACACGGTTGGTCTTGGCGATACCACCGGCCTGTATCACGGCACCCAGCAAATCAACCAGGCCCAGATGGACCGTTGGTCGATTGTCGCCACACTGAACTATCTGTCGGTTGCCGATGAAACCAACATCGTTGCCGCCAAGGTTCCGGCGTTTGACACTGCCGAAGGCCGCCAGAAGATCGAAGCAATGGTGGCTCTTGCCAACCTGACCCGTCAGGGATTTGTGTCTGGCGATATTTCGACCGTCATGAGCCCGCGTACGGTGATTACGCTGGCCGAAAACGCCAAGATTTTCGGTGATATTTCCTATGCGTTCCGGGTGACGTTCCTTAATCGTTGCGACGAGGTCGAACGCCCGATCCTGGCGGAATATTATCAGCGTTGCTTTGGCGAAGAGCTGCCTGAAGAAGCCATCAATGTGATGGTGCGCTAAGGCGTGTCCTTAAAGCAGATTGGCGAGCTGGTCCCACAAGCGAGTAGTAAGATGAAGAATGATGAGGCTCTTTCCGGGTTCTTGCGCGGCACGGCGGCGACATTTCGCGCGCTTGCCGGGCGCAATGATCTGGAAGTCGGCTTTGTCAAAGGCGGGCGTCCGGGCGGATATGGCGAACATGTCCGTTTGCCCATGCCCAAACAGGCATTGCCCAAGGACGAAGTCGCAGACCTGCGCGGCATTGCCGATGGTTGGGCGCTTAAAATGCGCCACCATGACGTTGCCCTGCATGCCAAACGCATGCCCGAAACAGCCGAGGCTCAGGCTGTTTACGATGCGCTTGAAACAGCACGGGTCGAGGCCGTGGGATCACGCTATTTCCCCGGGGTGCGCAAAAACCTGCGTGACCATGCCGAACAGGATTGCCACGCCAAGAACTTTCATCGCCTGACATCGCGGGACGATGCACCGTTTGCCGATGCGATCGGCATGCTGGCCCGCGAGATTTTTACTGGCGAACGTGCACCGGAAAGCGCGCGTCCGCTGATTGATCTGTGGCGGACCCATATCGAAGAAAACGCCGGGGCTGATCTTTCGGACCTGCGTGATGTTCTTGATGATCAGGAAGCTTTTGCACGCGGCATGCGCCGTTTGCTTGATCACTTGTCGCTGGAAGACGACCTTGATGACGCCCCGCCCGAACAGGAAGGCGAGGACGACGAAAACAAGGAAGGCGAAAACGACCCCGAACAGGAAGAAATGGAAAGTCAGGGCGGCCAGCAGGGCCAGAATGACGATTCCGAACCCGATGGCAGTGACCAGCAACAGGAAGCCGGGTCCGAAGATGCCGAAGCCGGCGAAGGCGATATCGACGACCAGCAGCTTGAAGCCATGTCGCAGGAAGAAAAGCCTGCCGGACCGGGTGAGCAGCCGGAATTTGATGGTCGAAACGAACCGGTGGAACGTGGCTATGAACCCTTCACGCGCGAATATGACGAAGTCGTAACCGCCGATGACCTGTGCGAAAACCTTGAATTGTCGCGGTTGCGCGCAATGCTTGATAAGCAGCTTGCCAATCTTCAGAACGTGGTGTCGCGTCTTGCCAACCGGTTGCAGCGCCGCCTGATGGCACAGCAGAACCGTGGCTGGGACTTCGATTTGGAAGAAGGCATTCTTGATGCGGCCAAGCTTGCCCGTATCGTGGCAACACCGTCGACGTCTCTGTCGTTCAAGCAGGAACAGGATACCGATTTCCGCGACACGGTCGTGACCCTTTTGATCGACAATTCCGGCTCCATGCGGGGGCGTCCGATCACGATTGCCGCCCTGTCGGCCGATATTCTGGCACGCACGCTTGAGCGGTGCGGGGTAAAAGTCGAAATTCTCGGTTTCACCACCCGTCAGTGGAAAGGTGGTCAGTCACGCGAACGCTGGGTCGATAGTGGCAAGCCTCCCAAACCGGGACGTCTGAACGACCTGCGCCACATCATCTACAAGGCGGCAGATACGCCGTGGCGTCGGGCCCGCAAAAACCTTGGTCTGATGCTGCGCGAAGGGCTGCTTAAGGAAAATATCGACGGCGAAGCACTGCTTTGGGCCCATGAACGTTTGCTTGGTCGTTCTGAACAACGCCGGATTTTGATGGTAATTTCCGACGGTGCGCCGGTCGATGATTCGACGCTTTCGGTCAATTCCGGAAATTATCTGGAACGGCATTTGCGCGAAGTGATCGAATGGATCGAAACCAGATCACCGGTCGAACTTCTGGCGATTGGTATCGGCCATGACGTGACACGCTATTACCGGCGTGCCGTGACGATCAATGATCCCGAAGAACTTGGCGGTACAATGCTTGCCGAGCTTTCGGACCTGTTTGATGAACAGGGTGCGCGTCAACCCAAACGCCCGATGCGCCATGTGCCCGCCGATGGCGGCCAGGCACGCGACCGCGCTGCGGGTGACCGCGACCGCTGGTAAGGGCAGGGTGCGCAAAGGATGACGGCGATCACCCGATTTGCACCAAGCCCGACCGGATATCTGCATCTTGGCCATGCGGCTTCCGCGCTGTTTTCAATGAAACAGGCCGGGCCGCATGGCCGTTTTCTTTTGCGGATCGAAGATATCGATCAAACCCGCTGCCGCCCGGAATATCTGCATGCGATTTTTGAAGACCTGGCCTGGCTTGGTCTTCGATGGGAAGAACCGGTGCGTGTTCAGTCCGAACATTTCGCCGATTACCAGGCGGTGCTTGATCGCCTGACGGAAATGGGGTTGCTGTATCCTTGTTTCTGTACCCGCAAGGACATTCAGGCCGAAATCGAACGGATCGGCAATGCACCGCACGGACCCGATGGGGCGCTTTATCCCGGGACATGTCGCCATTGTTCCGCACAGGAACGTTCAGACCGGATTGCGGCCGGGGAAAGCTTTGCCCTGCGACTGGATATGGATGGCGCGATCAAACGTGTCGGGCGCGAACTGGTGTGGTTTGACCGCGCCGCCGGGCGACAGATCGCGACCCCGGAAATCTTTGGTGATGTGGTTCTGGCGCGCAAGGATACACCAACCAGCTATCATGTTTCGGTGACCCATGATGATCATCTTCAGGGGATCAGTCTTGTCACCCGCGGGCAGGATTTGTTCTTTGCCAGCCATCTGCACCGCTTGTTACAGGAACTTCTGGGCTATGACGTTCCGGAATATCAGCACCACGGGCTTCTGACCGGTCCTGATGGCAAACGGTTTGCCAAACGCGACAAGTCAAAGACCCTGCGATCAATGCGCGAAGATGGCATGAAACCCGATGATGTCCGGCTGTTGGCGGATCAGTTCTGATCGCTTTGCGATGTCGATGTGGTTTCAAGCAAGTCCGGGCGATCAGCAAACCAGTTGCGGATGAAATCGATCATCAGCCGGTTCTTGATCGGCAGGTTCCCCTGATAGGGATAAACAAGATAGATCGGTCGCAAAGGTGACCGATAATTTTCAAGGGCTGTTGCGATCCGACCGGCGCGAATTTCAGGCATGGCGACATATCGCGGCAAGCGCGCAACGCCCAGCCCCTGAACCGTGGCATTGCGGATCAGCGGATAGTGGTTCAGGCGCAAATTGCCTTCGGCTGTGATGGATGTTGGTCCGTCATCGGAAAAGAACACCCATTTGCGGTCCTTGTAATACTGGAAATTGACCAGACAGTTGTGATGGGCAAGATCGGCTGGCGTTTGCGGTTTGCTATTGGCTTGCCAGTATTCGGGGCTGGCACAGATCAATTCGGAAAGTTGACCCAGCGGAATGGCGACCTGATCGGGGTCATCGGTCAGACCGGCGCGGATGGCGATATCGATATGGGCTGATTGCAGGTCGCGGAACGTGTTTTCCAGTTCCATTTCGATCTGAATGCGTGGGTGGGTCTGTTGAAAGGCCACGATGATGTCTTGCAAAAACATTTCGCCAAACGACACGGGAACCGTGATGCGCACGGTGCCGACCGGCTCCCCGCGCAGGGCTTCGACCGCCTCGAACGCGGCATCGGCGCTTTGGGTGATCGTTTCGCAATATTCCAGAAAGGTCGCACCGATTTCGGTCAGTTCGAGTTTCCGGGTCGACCGAAACAGCAATTGCGCGCCAAGAACATCTTCAAGCCGTTTGACATGTTGGCTGATCAGGCCCTTTGACACGCCGGTGGCGCGGGCGGCATCGGTGAAACTGCCCTGTTTGATAACCGCAGCAAAGCTGCGCATTTCACTGAGATAATCTTTCATTGTTTAAAATACTAAACGAATGGTTCGGGATTATCCAGATTATCGCGCCAACTGTTCTGTGAAATCATCCAGTCATTGCAGTTTTCATTTAAGGAGGATGACATGAAGGTTCTTTTGATCGGCGCATCGGGCATTATCGGCAAAGGTGTTGATGCCGAATTGTCGCCGCGTCACGAAATCATCCGCGCGTCACGCAACAGCGGTGATGTGAATGTCGACCTGAAAGACAAGGCTTCCATTCGTGCGATGTTTGAAAAGGTCGGGGCGGTGGATGCGGTGGTTTCAACCACCGGCAAGGTCCATTTTGGCGATTTCGCCGACATGGACGAAGACAAATACCGCATCGGGATTGATGACAAACTGTTCGGGCAGGTCAATCTGGTCCTGATCGGGCGGGGCTATGTTGCGGACCGGGCATCCTTTACTCTGACCACCGGCATTCTGGCCAAGGATCCGATCGAGTTTGGCAGTTCGGCCTCCATGGTGAATGGTGCAATCGAAGGGTTTGTGAAGTCGGCGGCCATCGAAATGAAGCCGGGACATCGAATCAACGCGGTCAGCCCCGGCGTCATTACCGAGGCGATGGAAGGCTACGCCCCCTATTTCCGCGGCCATGATCCGGTGCCAGCTGCCCGTGCGGCTCTTGGCTATGCCAAATCGGTCGAAGGTCTTCAGACCGGCCAGGTCTTTGAAATATTTTGATTTTCTGATGTGAACGAACAGGATCGGGGGCTGAAACCCCTGACCCTGTTCTTTTGATGGCCAAATCAGGAGGCCGGATTTATCCGATCTTTGTTGTTGTCGATATTCTCGTTGTCGTTGAATAGTACCTATCTATAGGATTGTAAGTTCAAGCGACGATGTCAGAGGCAACCAGACCAGATGGAAAAATGTGCCGGTTTGGTCAAAAAGATCGCAAGCCGATTTGTTGATCCCCAAATTGCACTACAAGCCGGTGACGAGATCACCGGCAAAGTCCGCCGTGACCTGCTGGATCTGGCCTATCGCAACAACTGGGCAAATATCATTGTCAATCTTGCCGCGGCAGGCGGCCTTGTGATCATTCTGGGGTTGCTGGGGGATCTGGTTGCGATCACCGTTTGGTGGTCTGTAATCCTTGCTGTTTTATGTGCTGTTCGTTTGTGGGGCGGGTATCTTTATCATCGTGAACGCGCAAAGGTCGCGGAACTCGATGCCGATGCCTTTCATATCTGGCAGCGGCGATATGCGCTTGGTGTCCTGTCTGCTGCCATCTTGTGGGCAGTGATCGGTATTATTGAAATTCCGATCGTCCGCGGCGAAAGCCAGTTCATGACATTGATCATGTTTGCCGGTCTGGCGGGCGGTGCCACGGGGATTCTTGCGCCTATATTCCTGGTCGGGCGGCTCTATCTGACGGCGCTCCTGTTTCCGCCGGTGATCATTTTTACGGTTATGGCTGACGCCAACTATGTTCTTGCCATCATGACTATCATCTTTTTGATGGTGATGCTGATTACGCATCGGAACAATCACGTTGTCCTGTTCCGGTCACTGGTGTTGAAACACCGAAATGACGGTCTGGTCGAAGATTTGCGCCAGAAAAACCGCATCATGGAAAACTGGAATACGACGCTTGAAGCGCGGGTCGAAGAACGGACCGAGGAACTCAGAAATCTGGTCGAACATGATGCCCTGACCGGCATTTTGAACCGCGATGGTATTGCGGCCTGGTTCAATCAGAAACGCCAATCATCTGATGACCTTGATTACGCGGTGCTGTTCATCGATCTTGATCGCTTCAAACAGATCAATGACGGGCTTAGTCATGCCATCGGTGACGAGGTCCTGCGCATTGTCAGTGACCGTCTGAAGGCTTATGTCGATGATCAGCACGCGGTGGGACGCTGGGGCGGGGATGAATTCCTGATGGTGCTTGCAGCCCCGCATGACGAGTTGCATGGGCTGGTTGAAAATACGATTGAAAAGGCGCGTGCTTCAATCAGTCAGCCCATCATGATTTGCGGGCATTCGCTTCATGTCGGGTTCAGCACCGGTGTGGCGTTTGCTGCGGCCAAAAACCCGGGAATTTCCGAACTGATCCATTGGGCCGACCTTGCCGCGGCCGAGGTCAAGCGATCCGGGCGTGGCAGTGTGCGCAACTATGACAAAACGCTTCTGACCGAACAGGAACGCCGCCTTGCCATCAACCAGGCCCTTCGTCGTGCCCTTGGCATTGGTGAGTTCTATCTTGAATATCAGCCGGTCATTGATGCCGATGATGGCCAGATCGTCTCTTACGAGGCCCTGCTGCGCTGGAACAGCAATGAGCTTGGCCTTGTGCCGCCCGACGAATTCATTCCGATTGCCGAAGAAAGTGCCTTGATCGTTGAAATTGGCGAATGGTGCTTGCGGACAGCCTGTCGGGAAATATGTGCTGCAACGGACGGGGATGACGAAACAAAGATCGCCGTTAATGTCTCGATCCGTCAGCTTGTGGCACCCGGCTTTACCGAAATGGTGGCGCAAATCCTGAGCGAAACCGGATTGGTACCAACGCGGCTTATTCTCGAAGTTACCGAATCAATCTTTGAAGAACGCCAGCGATCAATGATTTCCCGGGTGATTGATGATTTGTTTGATATGGGGATCGGCATTCACATCGACGATTTCGGGACCGGATATTCATCCCTGTCGCGTCTGCATCAAATTCAGATCGACGCGGTCAAGATCGACAAATCCTTTATCCTTGAAATGGACGAGAATGCCCGTGTGGTGATCGAAGGCGCGATCCTGATTGCGCATCGCTTCGGTTTGCAGGTGATTGCCGAAGGTGTGGAAACCGACCAGCAGCGAAACCTTCTGCAATCATTGGGGGTTGATGCCTATCAGGGGTATTTCTTTGCCCGTCCGGGCGCGCTTCCCTGTCTGGATTGCCATTGGCAGGTCGAAGATACCCCGCCGCTGAAATCCCTTTCCGACCGTTAGGGGGCGGCTGATATCACAGGTGCCCTGAGTGCGGGCATAAAGTCTCTGTGCGCATAAAAAAACGGCCTGTCACATCATGTGATCGGCCGTTTTTGTGCTGTTCTGTCTTGGGGCAGATCAGCGACTGAAATCAATCAGTACAAGGAAGCAAACCGGAACAAGTGCCAAGGCGACATAAATCCAGAAGGAAGCGACAGGCACGCCGAAATGGGCCAGAACGTACCCGGCAAGATAAAGAACCAAGCCTGCGACCGCGACCAGCAGAATGCCCAGCAGGGGCAGTGATACTTTGCTATCTGTTTTCATGTTCCGTCATGCTCCCCAAACGGATTTCTTAACTCATGGTGCTGAAGCTACCATTCTTTGCAGCTTTGCGTTTTGATCCGTGTCAATCAGCTGTCCATATCGCTCTTTGGTCCGCCAGTGGTGCCATTTGGTGCCGTTTGGTAACGTCTGAGGACGGAATGTGGAATCGAAACTGTGTACGGGCGTTGAAAACACGATTCTGGCGGGTATCGGTTGCGGGCCGTCGGGGAATCGATTGATTTGTGCCTGGAATATGGGGTGATTGCTGCGTTTTGTGGCCTTTGATATTGTCGCGCCGGTTTGAAAAGACACAGATTCCGTGCGGTTGAGTTGGGTAAAAACCGACCCAAACCACGGATTATCGTCAAATCCGCTCGGATAAGCGTTTTTGTCGCGGTTTTCGGTTGATGAAGGCTTGACGACATTGGTCATAGGCAGTATTAACCCGCTTCCAAGCGCGGGCCTGCATGTTCAGGCCAAGCGTCCTTTTGCGAATTTATAGACCAGGAGATCAGGTCATGGCACGTCGCTGCCCGGTATCCGGCAAAGGCGTTTTGGTCGGCATGAATGTGAGCCACGCCCACAATCGTACCAAACGTCGTTTCCTCCCGAACCTGCAGCCGACCTCGCTGCTTAGTGAGTCGCTCGGTCGTTCGGTGCGTCTGCGTCTGACCACCAATGCTGTCCGCACCATCGAAAAACGTGGTGGTCTGGATGCATATCTGCTCAGCACTGCAAATGCAAAGCTGCCGGCAGATTTGGTGAAAATCAAACGCCAGGTCGCCAAAGCTGTTGAAGCAAAAGCTGCCTAATTCAGGCTTCTGCTTTACAGACAGATTTTACGAGGGCTCGCTTCTGGCGGGCCTTTCGTTTTTCTGATCGCTGGCCTGTCAAATGGCCACGGAACAAGCTGTACCATCACCGGTGGTGCAGCTTTTTTTTGTGCTGCGCACAAGCATGGTTCCCGCGCTGTTCTGGGGCGACGGTGCGGCATGACATCGATAAAACGCGACTCGGCGGAACACGAGCTTTGCGCTTTTGCTAAATTGGTCTATACTTTGCTCTATCAGTGGTTTACGTCGCCGCGTCGCCCGGTTTGGTGAAACGTCATGATATGTTCATCACCAGCGATTCCCGAACCTGCTAAATAAGGCAAGCGACTCGGTAAACACGGTGGAGCGGATGATATGCATTTATCGCCCAATGCGTGTCCGGCACTTGTTCTTAACGCCGACTTCCGGCCGTTGAGCTACTTCCCGCTGTCTCTTTGGTCCTGGCAGGATACGCTCAAGGCGGTCTTTCTTGAACGCGTCGATGTTCTTTCCGAATATGACCGCGAAGTACGTTCCCCATCCTTTAAAATGAAGCTGCCCAGCGTCATATCGCTCAAGGAATATGTCCCGCTTAAAAGCAGCCCGGCTTTCACCCGGTTCAACGTGTTCCTGCGCGATGAATTTTCGTGCCAGTATTGCGGTGATCGTCTGCCGACAAACGAGCTGACCTTTGATCACGTGATCCCGCGGGCGCGGGGCGGACGTACAAACTGGGAAAACATCGTCACGGCCTGTTCTGACTGCAACCTGTTCAAAGGCAGCCGATCGGTCCGCGAGGCGGGCCTGCGACTGCGCAGGACGCCGGGACAGCCCACCATGCACGAACTCCAGTCAACAGGACGCCGCTTCCCGCCAAACTATCTTCACGAAAGCTGGCGGGATTTTTTGTACTGGGATACGGAACTGGAATACGACTTCTAGGCAGCCCGTTTCAGCCTGTAAAAGCGCCACAAAAAAAGCCGACGGCGATATCACCGTCGGCTTTGCTGTTACAGAGCTACTCCGTGATGAGAGAGCTCAGACGATCAGAAGTCGGCCGTCAGAGAGAAGGTTGCAGTTAGCGGCTTGCCCACGGTCATATAGCTCCACTGGGTGCTGGCCGTTTCCCAATAGTCATTATCGGTCAGGTTTTCGATATTGGCGCGGAAGGTGACCGGATAATCATAAAGCTCGGTTACGTAACGCGCGCTCATGTCAAATCGCGTCCAGGACGGAATTTCGACCGTGTTGCCAGTATTGACGTATTGCGAGGCAGTATGGATCAGACGTCCACCGACTGTTGCACCGTTAAGGAATGGCAGGTCATATTCTGCACCCAGCGTTGCCTGATATTCCGGTACACCCGGTGCGGTGTTGCCATCGTTGGTGCCGTTCTGGGTTTTGGTCAGTTCGGCATCAACAAAGGTGATGCCACCCAGAATGCGTGTGCCAATAACAGGTTCACCGAATGCCGTCAGTTCAAGGCCACGGTTACGCTGTTCGCCATCGGTTGTGTAAACGTTGCTGGAATTAAGAAAGGCAGAAGGCTTTTCAGCCTGGAACAGCGCAATGCTACCGCCAAAGGTGCCAAAGTCAAACTTTGCACCGACTTCCATCTGTTCGGTCTTGAACGGAGCAAGTGTTTCGCCACGGTTGGTCGCCGACGCATTGGTGACGGTTTCACCCTTCGCCAGACCTTCGATATAGTTGGCATAGACTGAAATTTGATCGGTGACGTTGCCAACGATGCCTGCCATTGGCGAGTTGGCCGAAGAATCGTAATTGGAATTTTTTGCACCGGTTGAAATGTCATAACCACGCGATTTGACATTTTGGCGACGTACACCGCCGGTGAGGTGGATTTTATCATCCATGAAGCTCAGGGTATCGGCGATGAAGTAGCTGGTCAGGATTGTGTGGGCATTCAGCTTGGCGTCCCCGGCGTCACCAAAGGCCACTGTTGATGGGCCGCTGTTATAGATATTGCCAGCCACGTTGGAACCCGAGTTGTAGTTCTGACGCGCTTCCTGCCACATCGCTGTGGTTCCGGCATTGATCTCGTGCTTGACCGGGCCTGTTTCGAATTCCTGACGGATACCGGCAACACCGCTGACATCGTCACGTTCATAAACAGTAGCAAGGCTGCCAAAGTTGCCGGAGCCATCCGTACCGGTCAGGGTGACAGACGAATAATCGCCGATCTCATCTGAATTATGTGCGCCAATCGCGGTGTAAAGCATGGTGCTGTCGGTGGCGTCATATTCAAAACGAAGCTGTGTAAATTTGTCTTCGAGATCGCTATAGGTACCGTCTGCGGCAAAGTTGTGCGAGCCGGACGGTGCGCTTGGAAGAGACGTCAGCGATCCTGCTGCAACTGTCGGGCGCCCTTCTTCAACACGGAGCTTGTTGATCGCGGCATCAAAGGTGATTCGTGTGTCATTGCCGCGATAATCAAGGGCGATGGAACCTAGTGACGTTTCGCGATCTTCATCCTCGATGGACGCTTCTCCGACCCGGTGCATGACGTTTGTGCGCACCCCGAACTGATCTTCGGAACCAAAGCGACGGCCAAAATCAAAATGTCCGCCGACTTCGCTGGTGGCGCCATAGCTGCCGGTGAAGCTGGTCACCGGATTATCACCGGCACGTTTCGGGACAAGGTTGATGTTGCCACCCAAGCCACCGGAAGAAGGTGCCATGCCATTCAAGAAGCCCGAGGCGCCTTTGATCACCTCGACGCGGTCGAACATTTCAAGGGCAACCGACTGACGCGGTGCTGTGCCGTAAAGCCCGTCAATCGAGACGTCATCGGCCGTCAGGTCAAAGCCGCGAATGGTGAAACGGTTGGCAAAGGTGCCAAACCCGTTGGTGTTAATTACCGACGGATCGTTATCCATCACGTCGGAAATGTCGCGTGCCTGCTGGTTTTTGATCAGTTCGCTGGTGTAGCCGGTCGCAGCAATCGGTGTGTCCATGGTGTCTTTGTTGCCAAAGGCACCAAGGCGCGTCCCGGTGGCAACCTGTCCACCGGCATAAACCGGCGGGGTTGGGTCACCGGCCTCGACTGTGGCTTCGCCTTCGATGATCACTGCTTTAGTGGTTTCGCCTTCGCTTGCTGTCGCATCATTTGCGGACTGCGCCAGTGCAAAATGAGGGGCGGCAAAAACCAGCGCAAGCGCCGTGCCGAGCAAAAGGGTCGAAGACAGTTTCTGTCCTGTAAAACGCATTGTGGATTCCCTGTATAGGTTGTCTTTGCGACGACCAGCAGGGCGGGAACCGGCGGGTCATCTTTCATGATGAGAATTCGATACCACGCGCGCGGGTGTGGAATATTGAACCGGATTTCGGTGGATTGAACGGAATTTGGCAAAAATTAGGCAAGTTGTTCCTTGCGCCAGGCGCCAGGGGTTGTGCCAACGATTTTGCGAAATACCCGGGTCAGGTGTGCCTGATCGGCGAAACCGAGGCCGACGGCGACGGATGCCAACGGTGTGTCACCCTTTTTCAAAAGGTTTTTTGCCCGCTCGACCCGGGCTTTCATCTGCCATTGCTGGGGCGGCATGCCGGTGGTTTCCCGGAAGGCCGAGCAGAAATAGGATTGTGACAACCCGGTCAGTTGCGCCAATTCATCAAGGCGGATCGTGCGACCGCAATTCTGTTCAATATAATCAACAGTCTTGCGCAACTGATAAGGGGCAAGCTTGCCGCGCTTGCGTTGGGGCTCTTCAGTCTGAGTTGGTGTTAGAAGAGCTGATACCAATGCTGTTATCAGACCCTCGCCATAGATTTGCCGACTTGGCTGACCGTTCTCGAGTTCATCGGCCAGAAGTCGAACCAGTGCATTGATCCGGGGATCGCAAAAACCGATGCGCGGTGTTTCAAGCGCGATCCGGTCAAATGCATTGCCGATACTTTGTTCAAGCGCATTGACATCAAGATGAATATCAAGATGGCGTAGCCGGCACTTTCCAAGCACTTCAGAAGATACTTCCATCCCGGCCGGGACATAGGACAGGCATCCTTGTCCACGGTGACCACGCTGTATTGTATCGCTCGATGCCCGAACTTCGACATTTCCGTCGCCAATGCAGTCGAGAATGGCAACAAGCCTTGGCGCACGCGAAACATAGGTGCCACCGGCTTCCTGTTCGCATTCGACATGCCACAAATCCGTGATGGCAGCGTTCCAGCGACGGAAACGCAAATCATCAAGAAGTGAAATACCTTCGATCCTGCTGGTCATTTGCGGATGGAACGTCATGTCGGGCAATCCTGGGTCGGTCCTTTGATCTGCGAGTGGTCCATGATGTCTGACGGCAATTCCACACAGGGAATCGCTGCGCAAATATAACCGGGAATTTTGTGCAAACAATAACAATTCTCATTATCAAATAAAGAATCGTTCATTTTGTGGTCAAATGATCGCGTTATGCGGGTTTGCAATCAAAAACAAACCCGCCCAGGATGTGGGCGGGTTCAAGCGGTGTTTCCGAGGGGCGATTTCAATACCGCCAGTTTCAATACCGGCGGTCTGATGTGACTTCGGCCTAAGTTATGTGGTTACTTTTTCATCCAGCGCGACGGTGCAATCAGGCAAAATACCGTCAGGGCTGCTGAAAAGAACACATTGACCGTCGGCATGGTGATGCCAAACAGGGTCCAGTCGATCTTGTCACAGCGAATGATCGGCTGGGCGAGAAGCTGCGCCTTGAGCTCGGCAAGGGAGCTTGCACCACTTTGCACGCCACCGCACATGGCCGGGCCCTGCCACCACAGTTCCTGTACCCCGACATGGTAAATCGCAATGCCGGTACCAACCGCGAAAGTCAGCCCGCAAAGATAGACGATGGCACGTGCAGCCTTGGGAAAGCGGATCAGAAGGAGCGCCAGAACAGACAGCCCGATCACGATATAGAACGGTTTGCGCTGATAAAGGCACAGGATGCAGGGCAGCAATTTCTGCACATATTGGGCATATAGGGCAAAGCCGATGCTTCCGACTGACACCAGAAACAGCACAATCGGCGCAAAGGCCGGCATGTAGTGCGGGCGAAGCAATTTTAACATCAGTAGATCCGAATCCCGTCTTCCTTGAAATGTCTTCATCGAACTAGCCGTGCGGAATCAGTTTGATTGCGGCAAATCCACCAACAAGAACCACGATAAATATGGTGAAAACGAGGCCCAGACGCTTTTCGATGAAATCGCGGATCGCCGGGCCGAATTTCCAGATCAATGCCGCAATGACAAAGAACCGCAAACCGCGCGCGGCAATCGATGCCACGGTAAAGATCAGCGGATCAAGGGCGGTTACGCCAGACAGGATCGTAATCACCTTATAGGGGAATGGTGTGACCCCGGCGATAAATACAGCCCAGGCCCCCCAGTCATTATAATAGTCCCGGAACTGGTCGAACTTGGCACCATAGCCATACAGCTCAAGCACCGGACGCCCGACCGTTTCAAACAGAAAATACCCGATGCCATAACCGATCACGCCACCAAGGACGGACCCGACAAGGCAAATCAGCGCATAGCGCCACGCCCGGGTCGGTGCGGCAATGATCATGGGGATCAAAAGGATGTCAGGCGGGATCGGAAAAACCGAACTTTCAATGACGGCAATAAAAAACAATGCCCATCCGGCATGGCGATGGCTGGCCAGATTCATGGTCCAATCATAAAGACTGCGGATCACGGCAAATGCGCCTTATCTTGTTTGACGATCGTTTGACGGGTGGCGCTTGGCCTTGAAACTTGGCGCGATCAAAGCGCATTTTCCTGATGATCGCAATGACGCAGTTCGGGATCGCAAAATCAGTAACATTTTTGCACAAAGCCCCATTGACCCCGCGAAATTTACAGCTATTATCCCGCCCGTCGATGGACGGTGCGCAACAGCACCTGTATTGCCTGCCCCTGTGGCGGAATTGGTAGACGCGGCAGACTCAAAATCTGTTTCACCTAGTGAGTGGGAGTTCGATTCTCCCCGGGGGCACCATCGCTTTATCTCAAAATTTAGAATGACAAAGATTGCCAGTTTGGTGAGACAGGCCGATCGGCTGCGTGTTTTGCCTGAGCGGCAACCGATCATTTTATACCCTGGGTTGATCGGATTCCGCTCCAGTCTCCTCAGTTTGTCTAGGTTTTTCACCACTTTTGATTGGCATCTTAATTGCTGTTCCCTGAGTCCTTATCAGCTTAGGGAGGAAAAAATGCAAAAAGTAAAAATGCTTGTCTCTGCATCCATGATGCTTGGTCTTATCGGCGCAATCGGTACCGCTTCGGCTGATGACCGGTTCACATCACCGTTTGGACCTGATGATCAAATCGGGGCTGCGAACTATCTGACTTCGGAAATAACACTTGCAGCCAGCAAGCTGATTTCCGAAGGCAAGGTCTATTCACTGGGGATGGAAGTTTCACGTGATACGCCGGCCTTTGCGCCACGTGGTGTCGCTGTGACGGTTTTTTCGCCCGGACAAAGCGGTAACAAAACAATCGGCAGCAATGCGGGAACCTATAACGATGACATGTTCACCGGCTGGCTCGGTGTCGGGACACAGATTGATGGTCTGGGTCATCTGGGTGATCATCATACCTATTATAACAATAACCACGCCGAAGACATGGTCGCAGCCACCGGCCTGACCAAGCTTGGCATTGAAAACGTGCCGCCAATGGCAACGCGTGGAGTCTTGCTGGACGTTGCTGCGATCAAGGGGACTGATCGTCTTGAAGGCGGCTATGTCATCACCCTTGAGGACATCATCGCGGCTCAAAAAGCGGCCGGTACCGAAATTCGCAAGGGAGATGTGGTTCTGATCCATACCGGATGGCTTGATTTGGTCGGGAAGGACAATGAGCTTTACGGAACGACCGAACCGGGCCTTGGTCTGGAAGCAGCGGAATGGTTGGCAAATCAGGGTGTTGTCGCCGTTGGTGCCGATACATGGGGGCTTGAAGCTGTTCCCCATGAAGATCCCAGTGCTTTCTTCCCGGTCCATGTGAAGCTTCTGGCAGAAAACGGTGTCTATATTCTTGAAAATATCGTCACGAGGGACCTGGCCGCAGACCGGGCACACGAGTTCCTGTTCGTTCTCGGGCAGGCCAAGCTTAAGGGCGCTGTACAGATGATCATCAACCCGGTTGCCATTCGCTAAGCCGGTCTGATCATTTTGATAACTTTAGAACCGGCGGCCAAGCGACCAAACAGGCCGCCGGTTCTTGTGCCACGATACAAACCGAAGTTTGCAGACGGGCAAATTAATAAACGCTGCGATAAATCGCCTCGATCTCCTTGGCGGTCATGTCGCGCGGATTGCTGTCGATCAGGCGATGGATTTTTGTAAAGACCTCCTCGGCCATTTCCGGCAGGGACTCTTCGGTGACGCCAAGATCGCGCAGGCGGATTTCAAGGCCGCTGGCTGGAACCATTTCTTCGATACGTTTCACGAACGCCTCTGCGGCGGCGTCTTCGCTGTCGAAATCGACCCCTTCGATCAGGCACGGGGCGAGTTCGGCATACAGCTTTTTCGCGGCTGGCAGGTTAAAGCGGATCACCTGCGCCATGACTAGCGCATTGGCATGACCATGCGGGATGTGGAAGCGTGCGCCCAGAGGATAGGCCAAGCCATGAATGGCGGCAACCGATGCATTGGCAAACGCCATCCCGGCAATCAGCGATCCCTGCAACATGGCAGAGCGTGCTTCCTTGTCACCCGGATTTTCAATCACCTTCATCAGGTTCTTGCCAAGCAGCGAAAGGGCGGTGACCGCCATGCCATCGGCAATCGGGTTTTTACGTGTGCGGCTGGTATAGCCTTCGATCGCATGGACCATGGCATCAAGGCCGGTGGCCGCTGTGACCTTTTGCGGCAGGCCATAGGTCAGTTCCGCATCAAGAAGGGCGATATCGGGCATCAGTTGCGGGGTGTAGACAACCTGTTTGAGGTGGTCGTTATCGGTAATCACCGACACCCATGTAACTTCCGATCCGGTCCCGGCGGTGGTCGGGATCTGGATCAACGGCAGGCGATCACCGGTTGCCTTGTCCACCCCATAGATCTCTTCGATGGTCTGATCGCTGTTGGCGAGCAATGCAACCAGCTTCGCACTATCAAGCGAGCTGCCGCCGCCAAGACCGATTACGCCATCCGCCTTCCAGTCACGTGCCCTCGCAATGGCGGCTTCGACAATTTTCTGGGGCGGGTCGGCTTCGACGTCAGAAAAGACCTGAACCGCGATACCGACGGCCTCAAGCGCATCTTGCGCCTTTTGCGCAAAGCCCAGTTTGACGATGCCGGGATCGCAGACAATGGTGACACGGCTGGCGCCGAGTTCCTTCATCAGGCTGCCGGTCTTGGCAATGCCACCGGCTTCGCAGACGATGCGCGGCGCACTTCGGAACATGAAACTCATGATGTGTCTCCTTATCCGGGATCAGTTGGCATTCCCGGCGAGACCGCCGAGGCACATATATTTAATCTCGACGAAATCATCGACGCCGTATTTTGACCCTTCGCGGCCGATGCCGGATTCCTTGACCCCGCCAAACGGTGCTGATTCGGTCGAAATGATGCCTTCGTTGATGCCGACGATGCCGTATTCAAGCTCCTCGCCAACCCGCCAGATGCGGCCGATATCACGGGCATAGAAATAGGCCGCCAGACCAAATGGCGTGTCATTGGCCATCCGAATGGCGTCTTCTTCACTGCTGAATTTGAACAGCGGTGCAACCGGACCAAAGATTTCCTCGGAGAAAATCCGCATATCCGACGTAACCCCGGTCAGAATGGTCGGGGTAAAGAAGTTGCTGTCGGGCTTGGCCCGATCACCACCCAGAACAGCCCTTGCCCCACGAGAAACCGCGTCTTCGACCAGTGCTTCGACCTTTTCGATTGCCTTGGCATTGATCAGCGGACCTTGGGTAACTCCTTCTTCGGTGCCCAAACCGACACGCAGTTTACCAACGGCCTCGGCCAGTTTGGCGGCAAAGACGTCATAGACACCTTCCTGAACCAGAATGCGGTTGGCACAGACGCAGGTCTGCCCGGCATTGCGGTATTTCGAGGCAATTGCGCCTGCAACCGCCGCATCCAGATCTGCATCGTCAAAGACAATAAACGGCGCGTTACCGCCAAGCTCCAGGCTGACTTTTTTGACGGTATCAGAACATTGACGCATCAAAAGTTTGCCGACCTGCGTGGAGCCGGTGAAGGACAGTTTGCGCACGATCGGGTTGGCAGTCAGTTCACCACCGATTTCAGCACCATGTGATGCGGTGACGATATTGACTACGCCATCGGGGAACCCGGCGCGTTTGGCCAGTTCGACCAGTGCAAGCGCGGTCAGCGGGGTATCTTCTGCCGGTTTGATGACGACCGTGCAACCCGCGGCAAGGGCCGGGGCGCATTTGCGCGTGATCATGGCCATCGGAAAGTTCCATGGCGTGATCGCGGCAACAACACCGATTGGCTGTTTGACGGTGATGATGCGTTTGTCCGCCCCATGTGACGGGATAACATCGCCATAGATGCGCTTGCCTTCTTCGGCAAACCATTCAAGGAAGGACGCACCATAGGCGACTTCGCCGGATGCCTCTGCCAGGGGTTTGCCCTGTTCGCGGGTCATCAGCAATGCAAGGTCGGCCTGGGCCGCCATGCAGAGATCAAACCATTTGCGCAGCACATTTGTGCGTTCCTTGGCGGTTTTGGCCCGCCACGCCGGAAGGGCGGCATTGGCGGCATCAATCGCACGGCGGGTTTCGGCGGCACCCATATCGGGCACATCGGCAAGATGTTCGCCGGTGGCCGGGTCAACAACCGCAAAGGTCTTGCCGCTGTCGGATGCGACCCATTGGCCGTCGATATGCCCCTGGGTTTGCCAAAGGCCAGTATCATTTAGCTGGATGGTCATGGTGGCTATTCCTTTTCGTTACAGCACGGCGGCATAGATCGCGCGTGCGGCGTCGAACGTCATTTCACGCGGATTGTTGATCAAAAGGCGTTCCACCTTCATCGCATCGGTTGCCAGCATGTCGAGATCGCTTTCCGCCACGCCGACTTCGCGCAAGGTGCGGCTGAACGGCATGCGTTCGACCATGTCGGTCATGAAAGTAATGAAGCGATCACAGGCAGCATCGTCATTTGCGAACTTTTCATCCGGCAGAATGGCGCGGGCGAGTTCGGCGTATTGAGATACGGCCGCATCCCGGTTGAATTTCAAAACTTCGATCAGGACCAGCGCATTACTGTGTCCATGCGGAACATGGAAATGCCCGCCTAGAGGATAGGCAAGGGCATGAACAGCCGCCACCGGGGCATTGGCAAAGGCCATTCCGGCCAGCATGGACCCCTGAAGCATGGCTTCACGCGCTTCGCGTGACGGGGTGGCAGAAACCGCATCATCGATATGGGCGGTCATCAGCTGCATCGCGCGGATGGCAAGTCCGTCCGACAGGGCGTTTTTCTTGTGCTTGGTGGTGTAGGCCTCGATGGCGTGCACCATTGCGTCGATGCCGGTCATGCCCGTGATCGAGGCCGGAAGGCCCATGGTCAGTTTGGCATCAAGCAGTGCAACATCGGGATAAAGCAGGCTGGACACGACACCCTTTTTCTCGTGCGTCGGTGTGGTGACAATCGAAATCGGGGTGACTTCCGAACCGGTGCCAGCCGTGGTCGGCACCTGAATAAGCGGCAGGCGCGGACCCGTCGCCAGACCGATGCCATAGATCTCGTCAAGTTTCTGATCCTTGCCACACAGAAGGGCGACCAGTTTTGCGGTATCAAGCGATGAACCGCCACCCAGGCCGATGACGATATCGGCCTTGAAGTCACGGGCACCTTTGACCGCGGCAAGAATGCTTTCCTCGGGCGGGTCTGCCTGAACATCAGTCCAGAGCAGGGTTTCAATCCCGGCTTCTTTAAGTGCTGCGTAAGGGGCGTCGATCAGACCAACCTTCTGCAAGCCCGGATCGGACAGGAGAACGGCGCGTTTCGCGCCGAACTCCTTGCACAGGGTGCCGAGTTGCAAGGCACCGTCGAACTCGCAAATGACGCGAGGGGTTGTTTCAAACACAAAGTCTGACATGGGGAACCTCGTCTTTTGACTTGTTTGTTGTGGTGGCTGTCATTGGGATCAGGCGGTTTCCTGTTCAGCCTTGGAAACGGTGCCACGTTCGATGCGATAACTGCCCGCCACCAAATCGGCAGAGTGGGTGTCATCGGACTCAGAAATCAGGACACAAAGGCCACTGCTGCCGAGATCAGAAATGACTTCCGACAAACGGCGTGACAGCACCGGTGCGACCCCTTCGAACGGTTCATCAAGCAACAGAAGATTACGACCGGGCATCAATGCACGCCCGAGCGAGACCAGTTTCTGCTGACCACCGGAAAGTTGAAGCGCACGGCGATCCCGGAACTGGGCGATTTCGGGCAGCAGGTCATAGACCCATTTCAACCGTTCCGCAGCGTCTGCAATACCGTTGGTCCAGGCCGGAAGAAGAATGTTTTCCTCGACCGTCAGTGACGGGATCAGACGGCGATCTTCGGGCATATAGCTGATGCCGGTTTTGGCACGGGCGAAATCAGGCTGCTTGCGCAGGTCCTGACCATCAAAGGTGATGGTGCCCTGATCTGCATCCAGAAGGCCCATGATGGCGCGCATCAGGGTGGTCTTGCCCGCCCCGTTATGGCCGATCAGGCCAAACATCTTGCCGGACGGTACTGAAAGCGAGACATCACGCAGGATCGGAATATTGCCGATCGAAACATCGAGATTGCGAATTTCCAGGGTCATGATGCGCCATTCCCTTGTTTGATGGTGGGACGATGGCCGGTCACAAGATCGCGGACCTGCTGATCGGCGAGAACTGCCGCAGGTTCGCCATCGGCAATGATTTCGCCGCTATAGAACGCCAGAACGCGCGAGACATAGCGTTCGACCACATCCATGTCATGTTCGACAAACAGAACGGTAACGCCATGCTGACGCACGGCGTTCATGACCGTATCCATCAGGCCGGTTTTTTCATCCATGCTGACGCCGCTGGTTGGCTCATCAAGCAACAGCATCTGTGGATTGCCGATCAATGCCATAGCGATATCAACCAGTTTACGCGCCCCCTGCGGGACGGCGGTCACCATTGAATCGCGATAGTTTGCGACACCGAATTCCTTGAGGATTTCCTCAGCCCTTGCGATGCGTGCATCGCTGCGAAGGGGGCTCAGGAAACTCGGTCGGGCGCTTTCGGCCGCAGCCAGCGCAACAATCAGATTGTCGAGCACGGTCATTTCGGGGAACAGCTGAGCGACCTGGAAAGAACGTGCCATTCCAGCACGTGTGATGGCACGCGGAGAATGCCCCATGATCGACTTGCCATTAAACAGGATCTCGCCCCGGGTCGGCTTGAGATAACCCGTCACCATGTTGATGAAGGTCGTCTTGCCGGCTCCGTTGGAGCCGATCACACCAACGACTTCACCCTTGTTGATCTGAACGTTCAAATCCTTTGCGGCGATGACCGCGCCGAATTCCTTGTTCAGCGAACGTGTTTCAAGAATGCAGGTCATGCCCGTTCTCCTGTTTTTTCACGGCTGACCAGGCTCCACAGCCCTTTGGGCAGGAAGATAATGACCGCAAGCAGCGTGAAACCGAGGATCATCTGCCAGGTATGAGGTACGAATTCGATGGCGTATGTCCGCACGAACGAGAAGACGATGGCGGCAATAAATGGTGCAGCCACGTGGCCCAAACCACCCAAAAGCGCGATGAAGACAAATTCGCCCGACGTGGTCCAATAGGCCATCTCCGGATCAACGTGGCCGGTCGCCAGGGCCGTCAGACCGCCACCAAGGGCCGATACCGCCGCCGCAGCAACATAGTTGCCATAAAGCAACCAGCGCGGTGACAGACCGAGATATTCAACACGGACTTCATTTTCGCGAACAGCTTCGCAAATGACGCCAATGCCTGCCTTGGTGTAACGATGGATCAGAACTGCAACGATCAGACCGGCAATGACAGTCATGGTAAAGACGGTGTGCTGGCTGCCAGCACCGGCTTCGGGAGCCCAGCCGAACAGGGTCCAGTCATGAACGTTAAAGCCGTCCGTACTTCCCAGTTCCTGGCTTTTGACAAGGATGCCAAACAGGATCATCGAAAATGCCAGCGACAGCATGGCAAAAAAGATTTCGCGATAGCGCGTTAGTAACAGACCCAACAGCATTGCGATGATAATCGCGACAAACATGCCAAGTGACAGGGCGGCAATCGCATCATGAATGCCAAAGAACTGGCCGCCCATGCCGACAGTATAGCCGCCGATGCAATAGAAAAGCCCCTGGCCGAAGGATACAAGGCCGGAACGCATCTGCATGACGACACCCTGCACGACAAGTGCCTTGGCCAGTGCGATGGTCAAAAGGAAGATCAGCCAACCCGGCGAAACGAAGCCGAACAGAACGCAGCCAAGTGCGATCAGCCCGAGCGAGATTTCAGTTTTATCAAGACGCATGTCAGATTTTCCTCGCCAAAGTACGGCCAAACAGGCCTTCGGGACGGAACGCCAGAACCAGCGACATCACGCCATAAATGACGAACAGTTCGAATTCAGGAGCGTAGTGAACAGCGGCCGCACGACTCAGTCCGACCAGAAGGGCGCCGACTGCAGCACCACCAATGCTGCCAAGGCCGCCAATCACCACCACAGCAAAGGCCAGAACAATCACTTCAATACCTATGCCCGGTACTACCGAGATCGCAGGTGCGGTCAATGCACCGGCAAGTGCGCCCAGCGTGGTGCCCAGAACAAAGGTGATGGTGAACATCAGCTTCACGTTTACGCCCATGGCAACCGCGATTTCGCGGTCATGGATCACCGCACGCAGGACTTTGCCCTGGTTGGTGCGTTCAAGCCATGCCCACAGGCCAAGCCCAAGAAGTGCGGATACTCCGACCAGGGCGACGTCGTAATTTGAAACCTTAAGCAAACCGAGCGAAGTGCGCCCAAGTTCGGAATAAGGCTGGTATGCGAAATACGGGCTGACACCCCAGACGATTTTCATACCGTCTTCAAGGATCAGAAGAAGGGCATAGGTAATGATCACCATCAGGATTTCGTCGCGGCCATACATGAGGCGCAGCAATCCGCGTTCGATAATCACACCGACAATCAGGCCGGCAACCAGCGCGGCACCAACAAGCATCAAATAACTGACCCATGCCGGGCCGATGCCGTTGTTGAAATACCAGCCAACCAGTGACGCTGCTGAATAGGCGCCGATGGCATAAAAGCTGCCATGCGCCATGTTCAGGATGCGCATCACCCCGTAAATCACGGTCAGGCCGGCAGCCACAAGAAACAGCCACGATGCATAGATCGAGCCATCAATCAGGACGGCAAGAAGACTTGTCATCACAAATATCCAGTGTGCAGGGAAAGGGGCGGACATCCCAAGGGAAAAGGGATGCCCGCTGGATCAGGAAGCTCAGTGAAACAGAGCGTGCAGCTTAGTTACACTTCGCGCCCGGGAAGCCGTCTGCGATCCAGTCCGCAGCCGCAACACCTTCGGGCGGAGTTACGCATTCGCCATCAAACGAAACAGCGTTCTTGATTGATGCAACGCCGTCTTCGTAGTGATATTCACCATAGGTAATACCCTGCATGGCCTGATGGCCATTGCCGCGCGCCATCTCAACCGTACCTGAAACCGATTCAAAGGTTGCACCTTTCATCGCAGCAGAAAGTTGCTCTGCTGACGGGATTTCTTTGTCGGCGACACCGGCGTTCTCGGCGGCATATTTCAGACCAAGGATCGCCTGTGCCATCTTGGTTGCCGGATAGACAGGCTCAATGTCATAGGCGTTTTGATAGACACCCTTGAACCAGGTGTTCAGTTCGTTATCCGGGGCAAACTGGCCGAACGGGCCACGAGCACCGATGATCATGCCGTTCGGGGCCTGATCTTTGTAGGTGGCAAACGATGCTTCTCCGCAAGTCAGAAGACCGGTTGCATCTTCAAGCAGGCCACGGGCATTTGCCTGAAGAACCAGTGCTTCCATGTCGCCACCCCAGAAGGAGCTGTGAACGATTTCCGGGCGCTTCACGGACAGGGCAGAGATTTCAGCGCCGTACTGGCCCTGATAGATTTTCGGGAACTGTTCTTCGACGATTTCGGCTTCGGGCAGGAGCGCAGATGCGGCCGCGGTGAAGTCAGCCCAGCTGTCCTGACCCCACGAATAGTTCTGCTGGATGCCGGCAAGACGGGTAACGTCCGGGCGGGTCGCGGCCAGATAACGAACTGCGCCGATATTATCGACCGATGCGTCAAGACCGGTCCGGAACATGTATTGTGCATCCGGGTTATCGGCAAACAGACGGGGAGTACCGCAATCATATGCGATGGTGAAGGTTTTCAGTTCTTCGGCAACTGGTGCGATTGCCAGGCAGTCGCCCGACGAAACATAGCCAATGACAGCATCGACTTTTTGCCGCTGAACAAGGTTGCGGTATTCTTCAACCTGCTTGGTCGCACCGCCAGCCTCGTCGATGATGACGGCTTCGATTTCGGCGCCATTGATACCGATCTTGTCGTAAGGTGCAGGCAGGTTGCCCTTGTTCAGTTCTTCAACAAGAACCTTGGCGGCATTAGCCGACGGAACGCCGAACGGGCCAGCTGCCGGACCGGACAGGAAGGTCACGATCCCGACGCGGAATTTGCCGTTTTCAGCGGCCGATGCAGAACCGGCTGCGCCTGCTGCAAGGGCAAGCGCTGCGACGCCCGATACAAGATGTTTGCTGAATTTTGATTTATTGTTCTTCACTATTTCCTCCCTTGGGAAAGGTCATGGAGTTGGCGGTGGAACTGCCTCCGACCCGCCTGCCACGGCATCGCGGCGACGTTTGACCATCTCTTTGGATGGCTTGAGGTCTTCGGCATCGTAGATCGCCCAATTCCCGACCATCAGTTTCGATGGCGGAAAGTCTTCGTTGTGGACGACCGTGCCCACGGCTTGCGCCTGGACAATCTGGTGAGTTTCGGGGTCGATGTAGGATGCAAATCCCGGCGGATCTTCGGGCAGGGCCAACTGCAATCCTTCAAGGGCGGTAATCAGCGCGCGGTCATCGTCAACACCACCAGCCTTTTCGATGGCACGTGCAATGGCAATGATCCCGGTATAGGCGCCTTCGGCCGCATAAGTCGGATAACGCCCGGTCATGTCGTGAAACTGTTTTACGAACCGCTTGTTCCGGCCCGTTTCGGGCCAGTTATTGTGATGGCGAGCCGAAAGGATCAATCCCGGATAGGGCTGATCACCAAGGGCCATCATCACATCGTAATTGGCGCCTGTGTCGAAATTGGCCAGACGGGTGGTTTCAAAGAACCGGGTTGAGGCTGCCTGTTTGATAAAGGCGATGAAATCCCCGCCCCAAAGGGCGGTTACGACCACGTCGGCTTTTGCTGATTGCAGGGCATTGATGTAGATCGAATAGTCCGGCTCATAGAGCTTTGGCCACAGGTCGCCGACGGTTTCATATTCGACACCCAATTCATCAAGGGCAAGTTGCAGGTCCGTCCAGGAAACATGGCCGTAATCATAATCCGGTCCGACAAAGGCAAGACGTTTCCACCCGGTTTCCTTTTGCAGATCACGTAAATAACGGGCACCGGCTGCCATCGATGTCCAGCTGTCATTGGTGACGCGGAAGTAATAATCGTGGCCTGCCTCGATGCTTAGCCGTGATGATGCATGATCGGTCCCGACCATGATGATTTTTTCAGTCCGGGCCAGGTCGCTTACGGCGTGGGCAACACCAGATGACACTATGCCGCAGAAGAATTTGGCATTGTCATTGGTGATAAAATCCTGCGCCAGACGAACCGCGTAGGATGCCTTTGATCGCGGATCATCTGCGATGACGCGAAGATTGGGTACATCAAGGCCGGATTTGGCTTCGGCTTCAAGGTCCTGAAGTGCGATTTTGATTCCGGAAATACTGTCGCGGCCATATGTGGCCGACCGTCCGGTCATTGGGTACAAACAGCCGATTACAGCATCTGCGTTCTGTGCAGATGCGCCCAGCTCAAAACGTTCTGCCTGCGCGGTGTTGGCCGCAAACAGTACTAACGTGGCAACAATAATGGTGATGCACCCGGAAACCGGGTGTTTGAGCATCTCCATGACTTTCCTCCCTGCGAATGGTTGTTCCATTCGCGTTTGTACCTTTGTCTCGCTATTCCGCAAAGGCTGTGCCAGTTGCGAAATTTCGGCGCAAAGTCAGGAAAGCCGCGCGATTGACCGTTTTGGGCCAAAATCATGGAGCGGTCTTGAGCGCGAATTTGAGCGTTAGGCGCTCAAACAGTAAAACACCCTTGAGCGGAAACCGCTCAAGGGTGCGTCGAAAATGCTTCGGGTTGGGGATAAGTTATTGCAGGCCCAGCCTTTGTAGTCGGCGTTTCAGGGCATGACGTGAAATACCAAGTATTTCTGCCGCACGGCCTTTGTGACCGTCGGCCTGATCAAGCGCATCTTGGACCAGATGACGCTCGGTGTTGTCCATGCGGTCCTGCAATCGCGCATTACCATCCGAAACTCCGGCATGCAGATCATCCGGGTTATCATCCGTAGCGTGGAATTCGGCCGGCAACAGGTCCGGCGAAATCTGTTTGGACGGATAAAGAATGGTCAATCGCTCAATCAGGTTTTTGAGCTCTCGAACATTGCCACGCCAGCGATGATGGCGTAACAGTTCAAGGGTCGCATGGTCAAAGTGGATCGGATGGCACCCTTCGGCTTTGGCCTGATGATCTGCGAAATGATCGACCAAACTGATAATGTCCTCGCCGCGGTGGCGCAGTGCGGGAATATCAATGGTGATGACGTTCAGTCGGTAAAACAGGTCTTCACGGAAATTTCCCTGACGGACTTCTTCCGCAAGGTCGCGGTTGGTCGCGGCAATCACACGCACATCAGCCGATGCGGAATGCTCGCTTCCTACCGGGCGATAGTCTCCGTTTTCAAGGAAGTGCAGAAACTTCGCCTGTAGGGCCAGGGGCAATTCGCCGATTTCATCGAGAAACAGACTGCCGCCATCAGCAAGCCGGACAAGGCCGGTACGTTTCTGATGCGCTCCGGTGTAGGAGCCCTTTTCCGCACCAAACAATTCGCTTTCAATCAGCTGTTCTGGCAGCGCGGCACAGTTGACTTCGATAAAGGCGTTTGAAGCGCGCGGGCTTTCGCCGTGAATGGCGCGCGCAACCAGCGCCTTGCCAGTCCCGGACTCCCCTTGCAGCAGGATACGGCTGGCACTGCTTTGTGCAACGCGGCCGATTGTCGTGCGCAATTCGCGCATCGGCGCACATTCACCGATCAGTCCGTTGGTCGGGACATTGCGCTTGCGGTGGTAATCAAGCTCAAGTGCAGTGCGGTTTTGATCAAGGGTAGTGTTGATCGTATGGATCAACTCATCGAGTTCAAACGGCTTGCTTAGGTAGTCAGCTGCACCGAGTTTGACGGCTTTCACCGCCGCACGGGTATCGCCATGAGCCGAAATCATGATGACGGGCACGTCGATATCAAGTTTGCGGATGCTATCAAGCACCTCCATTCCATCCGCACCGGGCAGGCGCAGATCAAGCAGGATGATATCGAATTTGTTTTCACGGACTTGCAGAAACGCATCTTCTCCGGAATGGACGCCGGTGACATCCATGCCTTCGGTGCGAAGCGCAAAGCTTAGTGATCGGACGAATGATTCTTCATCATCAACGATCAGAATCCTGATCTTGCGAGGCATTTTTCGATGTTTCCTCCTTTGAAGTTTCCGGTTTCGTTGCCGGGAACTTCAATGTGATTGTCGTGCCCTCTTGCGGGGCACTTTCAATATTGATGGTACCGTTATTTGATTCGACCAGTTGTTGACTGATTGTCAGGCCAAGTCCGGTTCCTTTGCTTTTCATGGTAAAAAATGGCTGCACGACGTCAAGTAAATGCTCTTTGGGGATGCCGGCACCATCGTCGGTGATGCGTATTTCTACCTGGTCCTTGTGGCGTTCTGCTCGCAGGCTAACCGTGCCGCCGGGCTGGCATGCCTGAATGGCGTTGATCCCGATATTAAGCAGGATCTGTAACATCTGATCCGGGTCGACAAAGATCGTCAGACGGGAATCGCCACTGGTATAAAATCGGACATGGGCCTCTTCGGCGACCGGGATCAGTACCCGCGATGATTGGCGGAACAAATCACGTATTTCTGTTACCTGGGGGCATGCTTCCCCCGGTCGGCCATAGGCCAGAAGGTCATTCACCACGCGTGACAGGCGATCAATCTGATGACCCATATCATCCAGAAGCGTCTTGCGCTCTCCATCGGGTTCCTTGCGAACAAGGGCCTGAACAGTGGTTTTCATGGTGGCCAGAGGATTGCGGACTTCATGGGCAACGCCGGTGGCAAACTGGCCCAGAACGGCAAGCTTTTCAGCCCGCACCGTACGATCAATCAGGTCCTTAAGTTGCCAGGCCATGGTGTTGAAGGCCTTGGCGACTGTGCTGATTTCATCGCGCCGGCGACCTTCGGGCAGACGATAATAGAGATCACCCGACGCAATACTATGTGCCCCCTGAACAAGCGTATCGACCCGTCGACGCAGGCTGCGTGACAAGGCAAAAAAGATTGCCAGTATAACCACAATGATTACGGCGGCAGTCACCGCGAGCCAGAAACGCGTTTCGTCAATAGGTTGCAGGATAGTGCCCGGTCTAACACTCATCACAAGGTTCCAGCCCGGAAGGATGCTTGGACCTTCGATCAGCTCGCCATTGACTTCGGTGGGGCGTCCGGTTGCATCAAGAACAATGCCACCCGGCGTGCGCAAAAGCGGATCAATCACGCCTGATACCCCGGCACTTGCCAGCAGCTCGGTCAGTGATGCCAGACGGACATGCAGGCCGACAGAGGTGTTCTGCCCCAAACCGGTATCACGGATGTGGGCCCGCATCAAAATCCAGCCGGAATTTCCATTCTCAGGCAATTTGGGACCGATGAATTCAATGCCTTCATGTTCGACCCGCGGAAGGCCGGAAATATCCCAGCCGTTTTTGGACCAGTATGGTGGACCCGATGCTGCTTGCCCGGCGACCAGTCGATCAAGATTATCGTACCAGTCAAAAAACAGGACACCATAAAGGTCGGGAGAATCCGCCTCGACCCGAAGCAGGGTCAGAGCTTCTTCGGCCTGTGGAGAGTTTGGGGCCTCAATGAATGCGGGCATGGCTGGATGGTTTGACAATGTTACCAGCTGATAGATGCGCGTATCGAGAAAAGCGGAGAGCTTGTTTGACGTAGCCGCGACCTGCGCGCTAAGTCTCTCCCCAGTAAGCCGGTCAATCAGTTCGTTGGAAAAACGTTGGTAGAACAGGCTAAGGGCAAGTAGTGCGCATACAACAACGCCGACCGATAGCAATGTATATCGGCCCACAAGGCTCAGACGTTGATTTCGTGACCAATGAAAACCGGACACAAACGAGCTCCCTTACGCTGAATACTCAACGTTTATATTTTATGATGACAGTTCTGACGTAAATGGTGCATGGCAGCAAGTCAAAGCTAGTTGTGTTTGACTCTAAAGCCGGCCAGCATACGAAAAACGCCCGCGGCGTGCCGGGGCGTTTTTGTTTGGATTTGTGCGTGATCAGAACACGACGCTTGGCAGCCAGCGCGCCAGTGATGGCCACAGCCAGATGACGAAGATGCCAAAGACCTGAAGTGCGATAAATGGCACGACACCCTTGTAAATCTGACCGGTAGTGATTTCCGGCGGGGCGGCACTGCGCAGGTAAAACAGCGAGAAGCCAAACGGCGGGGTCAGGAATGATGTCTGCAGGTTGATGGCAATCAGGATCGCCAGCCACACCGGATCGTGGCCCATCATGATCAAGCCCGGCGCAATCAGCGGCAACAGGATGACCGTGATTTCAACGAAATCAAGGAAGAAGCCAAGGATAAAGATCAGTGCCATGCAAAACAGGAGCGCTCCTGTCGGTCCACCTGGCATGGCTTCAAGGATTTCGGCCACATGGTCCTCGCCCCCCAGTCCGATAAACACCAGCGAGAACATGCTGGCGGTCAGAATGGTGGCAAAGATCATCGATGTTACCGTCATGGTCGATGTCAGGGCCGATTTCAGGATATCTGCCTTCCACGCCTGACGCAGACAGGCAAAGATCGCAGCAATGCCAATGATTGCCAGCACAACATAAACCCCGCCCAGCATATAATCGACACCGGTAAGGTCACTGCGCTGGAAACGCACCGGGGCAATCCCCGCCATCACGGCAAGAACCAGAAGCGATATCGTCCCGGCAAGCACCAGTGTGCGATTGGCCCCCTGACGGGCACCGGCCATCAGGATCGCGCCAATTGCGCCCACCGATGCGGCCTCGGTCGGGGTGGCAACCCCGCCAAGGATCGCGCCCAGAACCGCAATGATCAAAAGGATCGGCGGCAAAACAGCGCGGAAAACCTCGCCGATATCGGGGCGGCCATCATCGCTTTGCACCGGTGGCATGTCATCGGGGCGAAACACCCCGCGCAGCAGGATATAAAGGATGTAAATCGCGACTAGCGTCAGGCCCGGCACCAGCGCACCGGCAAAAATCTGACCAACCGAAATGGTTTCGATGGTGAATTTGCCCTGTTCATACTGGGCCTGCTGATAGGCCGATGACATGACGTCAGACAGAATGATCAAAAGCGTCGAAGGCGGGATAATCTGGCCCAGCGTCCCGGCTGTACAGACAAGCCCCGATGCCAGTTTCGGGTTGTATCCCGTGCGCAACATGGTCGGAAGCGCGATCATGCCCATGGCAATCACTGTCGCGCCGACAATCCCGGTCGATGCCGCAAGCAACGCGCCAACCAGAACGACCGAAATGCCAAGCCCGCCGCGCAGCTGGCCGAACAGACGGCCCATGGTATGAAGCAGATCTTCGGCAATGCGTGACCGTTCAAGGATCACACCCATCACGACAAAAAGCGGAATGGCGATCAGAACATCATTGGTCAGCGTCCCGAATACCCGCTGCCCGAATGCGCCCATCAGCCCGATATTCATCGCATCGGTGGCCCAGCCGATATAACCGAAAATGATCGCCACACCTGCGATCGAAAACGAAACGGGGAAACCCAGAAGGATGCAGCCCATCAGGGCGGCGAACATCAAAAGATCAAGATATTCCATCAGCTTTGTGCACCCTGATCGTCAACACCATCGCGCAAGGCAATGATCTGCCTGAGCAAACAGGCAACCGACTGAATAATCAAAAGAATACAAAATGCGGGGATCAGGGATTTCAAAAGCCACACGGCCGGAATGCCGCCCACCGAAATTGCCCCTTCCATCATCGAGATCGAATTGATCACGGATGGCCATGTCCAGTATAGCAGTGCCATCATCGACGGAATGGCAAGAATGGTATAGCCGAATGCGTCAATGCGGGCCTTGGTGCGGTTTTCGGCCCCGGCATAGAAAATATCGACCCGCACATGCCCGTCGACCAAAAGCGTGTATCCCGCGCCAAGCATGAAAAGCCCGGCATGCAGGTACAGAACACTTTCATTCAGTGCAATTGAACTGAAGCCGAAAACATAGCGCAGCAAAACCACGGCAAATTGCAAAAGAACCATGATCAGCGCAAACCAGCGCACTGTCATCCCGGTCCAGTGATTGATCAGATCAAGCCGATCAGCAAGGCGTTGCATCACATCCCCCCGGATACGAAAAGAACCGGCGCAAGGATCGGTATCCTTGCGCCGGGTATCATGTTTATCAGAAGCCGAGCACCTTGGCGCGTGCATTCATCTGACCGTTATCGGCATAGGTCATATAACCACCGATCAGATCACGATATGCGACAAAGCTTTCGGTGACCTTGCGGGTCAGGGCATCGTCGCTTTCGCGCAGTTCGGCAATGACTTCCGCACCGGCCTTGCCCATGGCTTCAACCACATCATCTGGGAGCATGCGGACCTTGACGTCCTGTTCTGCCACCAGTTTCTGCAACGCCATGGCGTGCTTGGTCTCGTACTCGGTCCAGACTTCGTTATAAAGACTGTCACAGGCAAACTTGACCACGGCCTTCAAATCGTCCGGAAGGTCGGCATATGCCTTGGCATTGACCGCGCATTCCTCGGCCGAGGACGGCTCGCCGACACCCGGCCAGTAGTAGTTCTTGGCAACCTGATAGAAGCCAAGGGCGCTGTCGCTCCACGGGCCGATGAATTCACCGGCATCAAGCGCACCGCTTTGCAGCGCCTGGAACATGTCGCGACCCCCCATGGCCTGAACGGCCATGCCCAGTTTCGAGCACATTTCAGACGCCAGACCGGTGGTCCGGAATTTGAGACCCTTAAGGTCGTCAACCGATTTGATTTCATTACGGAACCAGCCAGCCCATTGCGGACCGGAGTTGCCGCACAGGAACGGCTTCAGACCGAACTGGCCATAGATTTCATCATAGAGTTCCTGACCGCCACCATGGGTCAGCCAGCCAACCTGCTCATCTGCACGCAGACCAAATGGCTGCGAACCGAACAGAAGGATGCCTTTGGATTTCGAACCCCAATAGGCCGGAACCGCGTGATAGATATCAGCCGTGCCTTCGGCAACCGCATCAAATACGCCATTGCCCGGTACAAGTTCACCGGCAGCATGCAGTTTGACCTCGATCCGGCCGCCCGAAAGGGTGGTGATACGATCGGCCAGTTTCTGGGCCGCGACCCCCGGCCCGGGCAGGTTTTTCGGCCATGCGGTAACCATGTTCCACTGGCGCTTTTCCTGTGCGATTGCCGGGGTGGCAAAGGTTGCCGCCGCCGCTGCACCAACGCCGGCAACACCGGCCGTCAGAAATTCACGTCTTTTCATGTTAAGGAGCCTCCTTGATTGAACCCTGAAAGGTTTTGAAGGGGCAATCGTCATTGCCCCCGCATTAAGGTTTCTGATTACTTGCCGAGAATACCGGGCAGGTTCAGCCCGTGTTCCCGTGCGCAATCCAGTGCAATGTCATATCCCGCATCGGCGTGACGCATCACACCGGTTGCCGGATCGTTCCAAAGGACGCGTTCAACCCTGCGTGCGGCATCTTCCGTGCCGTCACAGCAAATCACCATGCCGGAATGCTGCGAAAAGCCCATTCCGACACCGCCGCCATGATGCAACGAGACCCAGGTGGCCCCCGATGCGGTATTAAGCAGCGCATTAAGCAACGGCCAGTCACTGACCGCATCCGAGCCATCTTTCATGGCTTCGGTTTCGCGGTTCGGACTTGCGACCGATCCGCTGTCAAGATGGTCGCGACCGATCACCACCGGGGCTTTCAGTTCACCATTCTTGACCATCTCGTTAAATGCCAGACCCAGACGATGGCGCTGACCCAGCCCGACCCAGCAGATCCGTGCCGGAAGGCCCTGGAAGGAAATGCGATCACGCGCCATATCCAGCCAGTTATGAAGGTGTTTGTCGTCGGGGATCAGTTCCTTGACCTTCTGGTCGGTCTTGTAAATGTCTTCCGGATCGCCCGAAAGGGCCGCCCAGCGGAACGGGCCGATGCCCTTGCAGAAGAGCGGGCGGATATAGGCCGGAACAAAGCCCGGGAAGGCAAATGCGTTTTCCAAGCCTTCTTCAAGCGCCATCTGGCGGATATTGTTGCCGTAATCCACGGTCGGAATACCGGCTTCGTGGAAGGCAACCATGGCTTCGACCTGAACGCGCATCGATGCGCGGGCGGCCTTGGCAACCGCCTTGGGATCGGATTCCTGTTTTTCGCGCCATTCGGCAACGGTCCAGCCTTGCGGCAGATACCCATGAACCGGGTCATGGGCCGATGTCTGATCGGTGACGATATCGGGGCGAACGCCGCGTTTGACCAGTTCCGGGAAGACGTCGGCGGCATTGCCGATCAGGGCAACCGATTTTGCCTCGCCCGCCTTGGTCCAGCGGTCGATCATTTCAAGCGCTTCGTCAAGGGAATGGGTTTTTTCATCGACATAGCGGGTACGCAGACGGAAATCGGCACGTGTTTCATCGCATTCAACCGCAAGACAGCACGCACCGGCCATCACGGCTGCCAGCGGCTGTGCGCCACCCATGCCGCCAAGACCACCGGTCAGGATCCATTTGCCCTTAAGGTTGCCGTCATAATGCTGACGACCGGCCTCGACAAAGGTTTCATAGGTGCCCTGAACAATGCCCTGCGATCCGATATAGATCCACGAACCGGCCGTCATCTGGCCATACATCGCCAGACCTTTTTTATCGAGTTCGTTGAAGTGATCCCAGTTTGCCCAATGCGGTACAAGGTTGGAGTTGGCAATCAGAACGCGCGGCGCATCCTTGTGGGTGCGGAAAACGCCAACCGGTTTGCCCGACTGCACCAGAAGGGTCTGGTCGTCTTCAAGTTCCTTGAGGCTGGCAACAATCTGGTCGAAATCCTTCCAGGTGCGCGCCGCACGGCCAATACCGCCATACACCACCAGTTCGTGCGGATTTTCGGCAACGTCGGGATGCAGATTGTTCATCAGCATGCGCATCGGCGCTTCGGTCAGCCAGCTTTTGGCGGTGATGTCGGTTCCGGTTGCCGGATAGATATCACGCTGGTTGTGACGCGGATTGTTGGTCATGACTTGCCTCTTAGTGATGGGGCCAAATCGGCCAGTGTCTTTAGAATGTCGGTAAGATGCGTGCGCAGTTTCGCCGCACGGCCTTGGTCATAGGCCCAGGGTGCTTCCTCGGCCGAAAGGTATGTCGACTGTGCCAGTTCCATCTGGATGGCGTGCTGATTGATGTCGGGGCGGCCGTAATGGCGGGTGGTCCAGCCGCCTTTGAAACGCCCGTTCAAAACGGTGCTATATCCCTCGGCTTGCGAACAGATTTCGGAGGTCAGGGTCTCAATCATCGGATCACATGTTGTGCCCAGATTGGTGCCGATATTGAAATCGGGCAGGGTGCCGTCAAACAGGAACGGGATGTTTGATCGGATCGAATGGCAATCATACAGTATCGCCACACCATGTTTGGCGCGCACCCGTTCAAGTTCGGCTGCCAGTGCGGCGTGATAGGGGGCGTGGAAATTGGCCGCACGGGCGGCAGTATCGGCCTCGGTCGGGGCAATATCCCAGATGTTTTCCCCATCAAAATCGGTCAGCGGCACCAGGGTCGTGGTGTTCTGACCGGGATAAAGACTGACGCCTTCGGGATCGCGGTTGGCATCAATCACATAACGATGAAAGGTTGCACGAACCGTCGTGACATTATCGATCAGCCCGTCATACAGCGTGTGGATATGCCAGTCGGTATCGGCAAGCGCGCGCCCGCGATCATTCAGTTTGGCGGCAATATCATCGGGAACATGGGTGCCGGTATGGGGCAGTCCCAGAACAATGGGGCCATCGCCGCGTTTGATTTCAACGGGATTGGTCATGTTAAGCACCTTCCCCGACTACGAAACCGGACAGTTTGGCAGCCGCAACCAGCGCGCCCCCGGTCACAAGGTCGGCCGCCTTGGCAAGGTCGGGCGCCATATAGCGGTCTTCCTTGACGGTCGGGATATCCTTGCGCACGGTTTTAAGGACGTTCTGAAGACCGGGACTGGTTTTAAGCGGGGCTCGGAATTCAACACCCTGTGCGGCACAGATCAGTTCGACGCCAAGGATATAGGAAAGATTGGCATTCATCTTTGCCAGACGGCGTGCGCCGTGGGCGGCCATCGATACATGGTCTTCCTGATTGGCACTGGTCGGTGTGCTGTCGGTCGAACAGGGATTGGCAAGATGCTTGTTTTCACTCATCAGGGCGGCCGTTGTGACCTCGGCAATCATCAGGCCGGAATTCAGGCCCGGCTCCGGGGTCAGGAACGGCGGCAGATCGTGCGAAAGCGTCGGATCAACCATCAAGGCCACGCGACGCTGGGCAATTGCGCCGATCTCGGCAACGGCAAGGGCGATCTGATCGGCGGCAAAGGCCACCGGTTCGGCGTGGAAGTTGCCACCCGAAACAATGCGACCGTCTTCTTTCAGAACCAGCGGATTATCGGTAACCGCATTGGCTTCGATTTCAAGCGTCTGACCGGCAAAGCGCAGCAAATCCATCGCGGCTCCGGTGACTTGTGGCTGGCAACGGATGCAATAGGGGTCCTGGACGCGGGTATCGCCTTCGCGGTGGCTTTCGCGGATTTCCGAACCCTCCATCAGATCGCGCATCGCACGCGCCACATTGATCTGACCTGGATGACCGCGAAGGGTATGGATTTCATCAACCAGCGGGGCGGTCGAACCCATGATCGCATCGGTCGAAAGTGACGCGGTGACGATGGAACTCGCGGCATTGCGCCATGCCGAAAACAGCCCGACCAATGCACAGGCGGTTGAAAACTGTGTCCCGTTGATCAGGGCAAGGCCTTCTTTCGCACCCAGAACAACCGGGTTCAGACCGGCCTTGGCAAGGGCTTCGGCACCGGGCATGGTTAGGCCATAATAGACCGCTTCGCCCGCACCGATCATGACAGCTGCCATATGGGCCAGCGGGGCCAGATCCCCCGATGCGCCGACCGATCCTTGCGACGGGACAACCGGGGTCACGCCGCTTGCCAGCATGCCTTCGATCAGTTCGATCAGGTCCCAGCGCACACCCGATGCACCACGCCCAAGTGACAGCAATTTCAACGCCATCATCAAGCGTGTCGTGGCGATATCAAGTGGTTCACCCACGCCGCAGCAATGGCTCAGGATCAGGTTGCGCTGAAGGGTTTCTGTATCCTTGGCGGCAATCTTGACCGATGCCAGTTTGCCAAACCCGGTATTGACCCCGTAAACCGCATCCTCGCCTTCGGCAGCGGCACGGACCATGTCGCTGGCGGCCTCAACACCGGCCTTTGCCGACGGATCAAGTTTGACGGCAATCTGGTTGCGCCAGATATTTTCAAGATCGGCAAGCGTTGCTGCGGCGGGTGTCAGGGTTACGGTCATTTTGCATCCTTGTCGAATACAGGTTGTGGGGCGTTTCGTTGTCTTATTCTGCTTTGCGGGCGACGGTTTCGCCGCCGAAAATTCGTTCAAACAGCGGGTTGAACCCGATGCGATAGGAAAGCTCGGCCGGGTGTTCGATATCCCAGATCGCAAGATCGGCACGAAGACCCGCCTTGATCTGTCCGGTATCGGAAAGGCCAAGTGCGGTTGCGGCATGTTTGGTCGCACCGCAAAGTGCCTCTTCCGGGGTCAGGCGGAACAGGGTGCAGGTCATGTTCATGGTCAGAAGGATCGACATCAACGGCGATGTGCCCGGATTGCAGTCGGTGGCAACTGCCATCGGCACGCCGTGTTTGCGAAAATCGGCAATCGGCGGCAATCGGGTTTCATGCAGGGTGTAAAATGCACCGGGCAACAGGACGGCAACCGATCCCGATTTTGCCATCGCCCTGGCGTCGTCTTCGTTGGCATATTCAACATGGTCGATTGAAATCGCACCATATTCGGCGGCCAGTCTGGTGCCGCCGATATTGGAAAGCTGTTCGGCATGGAGCTTGACCGGAATGCCAAGTTCGCGCGCAACGTCAAATACGCGTTTGATCTGATCGGTGTTAAAGGCGATGCCTTCGCAGAACCCGTCAACCGCATCAACCAGTCCTTCTGCGTGGGCTGCGCGCAGGGCGGGGATGCAAACCTCGTCGATGTAACGATCAGGTTCGCCCTTGAATTCGGCCGGGGTCGCATGGGCGCCAAGGAAGGTGGTTTTGATCCGGATCGGACGCAATGTCGCGATTTTGCGGGCCGCACGCAGCATGTTGAGTTCGGTGTCACGATCAAGGCCATAGCCCGATTTGACTTCGATAACCGATACCCCCTCGGCCAGCAGTGCATCAACGCGTGGCAGGGCGGTTTTTACGAGCTGGTCCACATTGGCCTGGCGGGTGGCGGTCACGGTTGAAACAATGCCGCCGCCAGCGCGCGCGATTTCTTCGTAGCTTGCCCCTTCAAGGCGCATTTCAAATTCAACCGCGCGGTTGCCGCCATAAACCACATGGGTATGGCAATCAATCAGGGCCGGGGTAATCAGGCGGCCTTCAAGGTCGCGGGATGCTTGCTCAAGATATTTGGCGGGAACTTCATCATTGCTGCCGACCCAGTCGATCAAGCCGTCCTGAATGGCAATCGCACCACATTCAATCAGTCCGTAGCGATTATCATCCGTGATTGTGACGACTTTTGCATTTCTGAGCAGCATGCGAAGGATCACCCCTTGATAAGTCCGTTATTAACGATAATATGTCTGCACATAATATTTCTGTCAAGACGGGTATGGATTATGACGATTCTTTGGGCAAATCAGGCACTTACCAGTAATGGCTGGGCGCAGGACGTCGCGGTAGAGGTCGATCAATCGGGCAAAATCAGCAATATTAAAGCCGATTCACCCGAACTGGCATCGACCGCCGATCATCGCATCGGGGTTTTGTTGCCCGCTGTCGCCAACCTTCATAGCCATGCCTTTCAACGCTCGATGGCGGGTCTGACCGAAAAACGCGGGCCCGACCCGCGCGATACCTTCTGGACGTGGCGACAATTGATGTTCCGCTTCCTTGATCAGCTGACGCCTGATCATGTCGAAGCGATTGCGGCTTTCGTGCAGATGGAGATGCTGGAGGCCGGTTACGCCAATAATACTGAATTCCATTATCTGCATCACCGTCCGGGCGGGTATTTGTATGACAATATCGGCGAGATGGCCGAACGCGTTGCCGCTGCTGCAAATATTACCGGTATCGGTCTGACGCTTTTGCCGGTTCACTATCAATTCGGGGGCTGTGACAAGCGCCCGCTGGGACCGGGGCAGATCCGGTTTGGCAACGATCCCGAACAGTTCGCCAAATTGTATGAGGAATCGGTTCGCGCGGTTAAAGGTCTGCCCGCCGATACCCGTATCGGTGTGGCCCCCCATTCCTTGCGCGCGGTCGGTCGTGAAGACCTGATTGCGACCACCAAGCTGTCCAAGGATGGCCCGATCCATATGCATCTGGCCGAACAGGTGGCCGAGATCGAAGAAGTCGAAGCATCCTGGGGCAAGCGCCCGGTCGAGTGGCTTCTGGAAAATGCCGATGTGAATGAAAACTGGTGCCTGATCCATTGCACCCAGATGCAGGAACATGAAACCCTTGGCCTGGCAAAGACCGGTGCTGTGGCGGGGCTTTGCCCGATCACTGAAAGCAGCCTTGGCGACGGTATCTTTGACGGTGTGCGTTATCTGGGTGCCGGCGGGGCGATTGGGGTCGGATCGGATTCCAATATCCGGATTTCGCTTTCGGAAGAATTGCGGACACTCGATTACAGTCAGCGCCTGCGCGACAAATCCCGTGCGGCCCTGGCAACACCGGAAAAATCCACCGGTCGGCGTTTGTATGATGCGGTGGCACAGGGCGGCGCACGTGCCGCCGGGCGCGATTGCGGACGGATCGAGATTGGAGCACTGGCCGATCTGATGGCGCTGGATGGCTCGGCTGTTGACCTGATCGGCCGGAAAGGCGATACGATCCTCGATACATATATCTTTGCCGGAGATGATCGCATGGTGCGTGATGTCTGGTCGGCCGGTCGCCATGTCGTGACCGAAGGCCGCCACATCGCCCATGACACGATCACCAACCGGTATCGCAAGGTGATGGAACAACTCAAGGAAGTGGTGTGAGCGCTTCGGAACAGACAAACTGGCAATCGGTCCATGATGAGGTTTTGCGCCGCATCCATACACGCGAATGGAAGCCCGGCGATCAGATCCCCAAGGAAGTCGAACTTGCCGAACAGCTGGGTTGCGCGCGTGCCACGGTGAACCGTGCATTGCGCGAACTGGCCGCCGAAGGATTCCTTGATCGCAGGCGCAAGGCAGGCACACGGGTTGCCACCCATCCGGTCCGCCGTGCAAAGCTTGATATTCCGGTCATTCGTCTTGAGATCGAAGGCCGTGGACAGAAATACGGCTATGGGCTGTTACTGACTGAACGCCGTACGCCGACACCGGAAATCTGCGCCAATCTTGGCGTCAGTGCCAAAAGCGACATGCTCCATATTTCGTCGCTGCATCTGGCCGATGGCAAACCCTATATGTTCGAAGAACGCTGGGTATCGATCGACACCGTTCCGGAAATCGTCGATGCCGATCTGTCAAAGATCAGTGCCAATGAATGGTTGGTTCTGCATGCCCCGTACACCAAGGGGGATATATCATTTTCCGCCGTGCTGGCATCCGAACTGGAAGCAAAGATTTTACGCACCCATGCCGGCGCACCCCTGTTTCTGATGGAACGGACCACTTGGGAAAATGACGCCGGGATCACGTCGGCCAGATTGCTTTTTGCGCCGGGCTACCGCATGCATTCGGCCATCTGATTTGCTGCAAATGCCGGTATCAGTTTCCTTGGTCGTTGCCATTGGCACAACGGCCCGATTGATTTGCGACGATGGCAAAGCGTTGCAGGTCGGGTGCGTGACAATCGTCATGTGTCAGGTGTGCTGATTGTGATGCCATCGGTCCGTAAAATGCCGGGGCATTGAGATAATGCCAAGATGCCGGATCATTGGCGGTTTCCGAGGCTTGGATGGTGGCTTTGCGCGCCCGGTTGGCGGGTGATGCAGGACCCGTTCAGCAGACAGAAAATCTGAAAATCCGGATCGATTAATCAGCATTGCCCGATATTGGCGATTTGACAGCCCTGCATATTCCGCGTAAATGCAAACAATTCGCAATCGCTTTTGATCGCGATGTTTGACTGGTTTGTGGAATGGTTGCGACCCTGTGCGATAACGAACTTCTGACCGTGTTCATTGCCCGTCGGCATGAACTGGTGAAGTATGCGCGCGCAATTGTCGGTGATCAGGCCTTGGCCGAAGACATCGTGCAGGATGCCTATTTTCGGCTCGAACGCGCCCAGCAGGTCAAACTCGACGCCAAGCTGGACGAACCGGTTGGTTATATTTTCCGCATTGTCCGCAATCTTGCCATTGATGGCCGTCGCCGGATTGGTCGGGAAAATGCCCTGATCCACGGGGATGGCACAGCATCAGCGGAAATGGTCGCCGAAGACACCCCCGATCCCGAAGAAAAGGCAATTGCACGCGGTGAATTGCGTCTTCTGGAAAAGGCATTGGCCGAGTTGCCGGAAAAATCGCGCATTGCACTTGAGATGCATCGGTTTGGCGGATGCAAATATGCGGAAATCGCCCAACGCCTTGATGTTTCTATCGGAACTGCGCATTCGCTTGTTGTTGATGCGATCGAACACTGCAAACTGTTTCTGGCAAAAGGGAGATAGACGAGGAAAATCTGTCGGAAAATTTGAAAATCCGACAGGTGCCATTCGTTTATTGGACAGGAGAGAAATAAAAATGTGCCAGGACATGAAAGATACCCGCAAACAGCACCAAAAAGGTGCCTTGTGTCCTGTTGACACATGGAGAGACACAACGCCATGACGGAATTGACCCATCCCGGTTCTGCAAGTGAATGGATAGCCCGCCTGTCCGAGGATCCGGACAACGCGACCTTGCGCCGTGAACATGATGAATGGCTAAAAGCCAGTGCGCAAAACCGTGCCGACTGGGATGAGACCCTGCGCGTCTGGCAGATGCTTGAAATGACAGTACCGGTCCATAGCGCGGAATGGGAACTGCATCAGCAGGACAAAACCCCGCAACAAGACAGAATTTCACCCGCGCGTCAGTTGCGCCCGGCAGATCACGCCGGTGTCGGCACCGGGGATAGGGTGGCCCGGATCAGCCCGGCATCACCGGAGCGCACACGGCGGTCATTTGCGCGGTCGCGCACTTTCATCGGCATGTCGGTTGCGGCATTGGCGGCCTGTTTGCTGGTGGTGCTGATGCCCGGCTGGCTGACACAGTTTGAAGCGGATTATGCGACCGCAACCCACGAAACCGGGATTTATACCCTGCCCGATGGATCAAGACTGCATCTTGGGCCGGAAAGTGCGGTGGCATTTGATTTTTCAACTGATCGTCAGGTGACCTTGCTTGACGGGGAGGCGTTCTTTGAGGTTGTCCCGATGACGGAACGCCCGTTTACGGTGCAGGCACAAGGTATTAGGACCACGGTTCTGGGAACCGCGTTCAATGTGCGCAGCAGCGATTATGGTGTTGATGTTGCCGTCGAACATGGGCGTGTGCGCGTTGATGGCGACGCGCTGGGGGACGGGGCTGAATTGCTGGCCGGGGATGTTGCCCATATTGGTCCCGATGGAGATGTCACGCGGCAATCGCTGTCGCCGGCACTGGTCGGGGCATGGCGAAACGGTCAGTTGATCGCCAAGGATCGCGCCTTTGCCGAAATGGTTGAAACGGTTGACCGCTACTATGATGGGTGGGTGGTGATTTCGGATGCCGATTTGGCGCAAAAGCCGCTGACCGGAATTTATGATCTGCAAAATCCGAAGGCCGCCCTGCAGGTCATGGCCGATGCCCAGGGGGCTGAAATTCGCGAAATTTCGCCGTGGCTGATGGTGATTTCCCGCCGATAAAACAGGGGCTTGCGCGTTTTTTTCGTAAAAAGACGAAAATAAATTTGAAAATCGAGAACGCCCGCATCGTTGCTTGGTTAGATGGTGAATTTAAGTCGCATTTGCATTTCACCGGAATGTAAAACATACCAAGCGGAGAATATTGATGATGGGGGTTCAGTTGTCGGTCGTTAAGGGGAACTGGCGAAATCGCCTTGCGGTGACGACCGCGCTGTCAATGCTGGCACTTCAGGGGATGGCCACAGAGGCAAAAGCATCCGGCCTGCCAGCGACGGAGAAAAATCAGGAAATTTCAAACCAGGAAATTGCACAGGCCGACGCCGTTCGCAGCTTTGACATCGAACGTCAATTGCTTGCCGATGCGCTGGCACTGTTCGGCCAGCAGGCCGGTGTTCAGGTTTCTGCAAATGGTGATCTGGTACGTGGTGTGCAAACGCCGGGTGTTTCGGGGGATCTGCGTACCGAAGATGCGTTGCAGCGTCTTCTGGCCGGAACCGGGCTTTCCTATCGGATCGGGTCGAACGGGGCGATCACCATCGTCAGTACCGCACAAGGTGATGCGGATGGTGCGACGTCGCTCAGCCCGATCCTGGTTGAGGCAAATACCCATACCGATGATCACATTGGTGCGGCAGACCGGGCGCAATCGATCTATGTCACGCCCGAGGATTTTGAACGCCGCAATCCCCAAGACGTCAAGGACGTGTTTGCCGGGCAGTCCGCCGTGTCGGTTGGTGGATCGGTGCCGTTGAACCAGAAACTTTATGTCAACGCGATCGAGGAAACCAATCTTGCCATCAGCATTGACGGTGCGCGTCAGAACAACAAGGTTTTCCACCACAGCGGTACCAACCTGATTGACCCAAGTCTTCTTAAGGCCGCACGTGTTGATCCCGGCGTTGCCCCGGCAGATGCCGGACCGGCGGCACTTGGCGGTGCGATTGTCTATGAGACCGTCGATGTTGCCGATGTACTGGAACCGGGCCGTTCGCTTGGCGGGTTTGCAAAGGCCAGCTACGACACCAATGGTGAAACCTTTACCAACGATCTGGCGTCCTATGGCCGTGCCGGTGGTTTTGAGCTTCTTGGCTATTTCAAATGGGCCAAGGGCGATGATTACGAAGCAGGTAACGGCGATCAGGTTCCCGGTACAGAAGCCGATATGCGGTCCGGGCTGATCAAGTCGGCCTATGAAGCACAAAGCGGTCACCGGTTTGAATTTTCCGGCGAACAGGTACGTGACCGTGCACGTCGTCCGTACCGTGCGAACATGACGGATCTGACCAACCGCAATCAGCCAGACGAGCTTGGCTATGATATGCGCCGGCGCAACTTTACCTTCAATTACGGGCAAAACGGTGCAGATGGTCTTTGGGATCCCAAGGCGGTTCTTGCCTATAGCGAGACCTATCTTTACGCGCCGCTGACCGAACAGGGTCGTGGAACCACCGGCAGTTTTTCCGGCAAGTTTGAAAATGATTTCAACCTGTCGGAACGCGATACGATTACGGCCGGTGTCGATTTCTATCACGACACGGCCGAATATGACGGCCCGACGTCAGACCGCGAGGAAGAGGCAACCAATTTCGGCGGATATGCCCAGGCACGTCTTCAGCCGCTTGATCCGTTGCGTCTGTCCTTTGGCTTGCGCGGCGACAGCCAGAAATTTGTCGGTCTTGACGGCACCGAAATTGAAAATGAAGGGCTGAGCGGCAATGTCGCCGCCGCGGTTGATGTCACCGAGTTCCTGACCATCAATGCCGGTTATTCCAATGTCTGGGGCGGTATTGCACTGGCGGAAAACTATGTGATGAACCCGGCCTGGGATTACAGCAAGGGCGTCAAACCGGTACGTGCGGAAAACTACACCACCGGATTTGAAGTTCAGCACGAAGGGTTTTCGTTCAATGCCGGCATTTTCCGTAGCACATTTGACAATGCGCGTGATCCGGGCTGGAGCACCGGACCGTCGGTCGTCGTTGATTTCGAAACCCGGGGCTATAACCTTGGTGCCGGATATAACTGGGGTCCGGGCTTTGCGCGGGTAACCTATACCGACAGTGAAATCACCCTGAATGGCAGCCCGGCGGATTCAGATGGCACACAGTATCTTGGTGCGCCGCTGGGTCGGGTCATTGCCCTTGAAGCAGCCCATGTGATCGAAGGCATTAACCTGACCATCGGGGGCACGATTGATGCGGCGTTGAAAAACACCGATACCGCCGATGCCGGTGGCACAGCCCAGGAAGCCTATGAGGTTGTCGGGCTTTATGCCGAATACAAGCCCGAAGCGGCCGATTACCTGACATTCCGGATCGAAGCCAACAACATTTTTGATGAAGAATATGCCGATCGCGGAAGCTATGGGCAGGACTTCACCAATGTGGTCCCGCTTTATGAGCCGGGTCGTTCGTTCCTGCTGATGGCAAAAGCACAGTTCTGATCTTGCCAAAAGATAACCGGTCTTGCCGGGGCAGCGTTTGCTGCCCCGGATTTTGCTATTTCAAGGGTGGATCATGACAGTTGTTCTGAAATCCTTATCTGTTCTGTTCTTCTTGATCGTGGCGATGACGACTGCGCGCGCCGAAACGATCGAGGTCACCGATCTTGCCGGGCGCGAGGTCAGTATCGAATTGCCGGTCACGCGCCTGGTAATCAGCGAGGGACGCTATATTCCGTTGCTGGCATTGTTGCGCCCCGATGATCCGGTTGCCGGGATTGTCGGCATGATGACACCGCTGAGCTGGACCCATCCCGGACTTGAAACCCAGCTTTATGAACGCTTTCCGCGGGCTGCTGACATTCCGCTGTTCGGGGGGCGCAACGAAGACAGCATTTCGGTGGAAAAGATCATTGATCTTGCCCCGGAACTTGCGATTTTCGGCCTGAATGATCATGGGCCCGGTGCAAAGAATGCCGAACTGATTGACCAGCTGACCGCAGCGGGAACGAAGATCGTTTTCATCGATTTTCGGGCCGACCCGCTGCATAACACGTTGCCGTCGGTCAAATTGCTGGGGCAGCTTTTGGGCGCGGAAAAGCGGGCCGCGGAATATAGCGCATTCTATCAGCAACGCTTTGACCTGATCAAACAGCGTGTTGCGACGGCCAAAACCCGGCCGACCGTATTTTTGCAAGCCCATCCGGGGCGGTATGAATGCTGCTGGGGGATGGCTGACGGGATGCTTGGTCCGTTTGTCGGGATTGCAGGCGGGCTTAATATTGCCGATGCGGTTGCCCCCGGACCCACAGCACAACATACAGCCGAGTTTCTTCTGGTTGAAAACCCCGATGTGTGGATCGGGACGGCGTCGGGCATCTATGAGGAATTCATTGCCGGCGCAGAACCGGTCGCACTTGGCCCGGGCATGACGCGCGAAACGGCGTCTGAAAGTTTGACGCGCTATTTGTCCGCACCGGAATTTGCCGCCCTTGATGCGGTTCGAAACGGCCGGGCACACAGCATATGGCACAATTTCTATAATTCTCCGTTCAATATCGTCGCACTCGAAGCCTTTGCCAAATGGATCCATCCCGATCTTTTTGCCGATATCGATCCGGTCGATACCTTGACCGAAATCTATGAGAAGTGGCTACCATTCGAATTGAACGGCGTTTACAGCGCAACGGTTGATCATCAGAAATGAGTGTCGGGGAAACGTCGCTTTATCAGCGTTTCGGAACCATCCAGCAACGGCGGGTTCTGACGGTAACGGGGCTTGCAATCGGGCTTGTTGCCATGCTTGCGCTTGATCTTTGGGCGGGCCCGGCGGGGCTTGGCTTTGGCGATATCGTGACCGGGCTTTTCTGGCCCGATCAGCTTGATCTGAGGCCGCGCATCATTTTGTGGGATGTGCGCCTGCCCGATGCGTTGATTGCGCTTGCGGTCGGGGCGGCCCTTGGACTGGCGGGGATTGAAACCCAGACCATTCTCGATAACCCGCTGGCCAGTCCGTTCACGCTTGGCGTGTCATCTGCTGCGGTATTGGGCGCAAGTCTTGCGATTGTTGTGGTTCCGGTCGTGCCATTGGTTGGCGAGACGGCGGTTCTTCCGGTGATGGCGATGGTCTTTGCGCTTGGATCGGGGGCCTTGATCCTGATGATTGTGCGATGGGCGAACGGGGCACGCGAAACGGTGGTTCTGTTCGGGATTGCGCTGGTGTTTCTGTGCAATGCGCTGACCGCGGGTTTGCAATATCTGGCCAGTGCAGAAGCGATTGCACAGATCGTTTTCTGGACCATCGGCAACCTTACGCGGGCGGGCTGGATTGAGGTCGGGCTTGTCAGTGCGTGTTTTGTGTGTGTCCTGCCATTTTCATTGCGCCATGTCTGGGTGATGACATTGTTGCGCGGTGGTGAGGCCCACGCACGCAGCATGGGGATCAATGTCGGTCGATTGCGCATGTGGGTGATTTTGCGGGTGTCGGTACTTGCGGCATTCGCGGTTTGTTTTGTCGGCGCAATCGGTTTTATCGGCTTGGTCGGGCCCCATATTGCGCGGCTGTTGCTGGGCGAAGATCACCGAATGCTGGTACCCGGTTCGGCATTGTGCGGGGCCTTGATCCTGTCATGTGCGTCATTCCTGTCAAAGGCGCTGATCCCCGGTGTGATCATTCCGGTCGGTATTCTGACAGCAGTTGTCGGAGTTCCGGTGTTTCTTGGTCTTTTATCCGGGCGGAGGCATCGGGCATGACGGTATTTGGCGCAACCGGTATCACGGCAAAATATGGTCAGGTCACGGTTCTTGACCGGGTTGATCTTCCGACCCTGAATGATAACGAGGTTCTTGGTCTTTTGGGGCCGAACGCGTCGGGCAAATCGACCCTGATGCGCTGTCTTTCCGGGGAAAAAAGCACGACCGGGCACATTACGATTGATGGGCGAACCCGTGCCGAGATGGGCCATGACGGATGGCATCACCGGTTGGCAAGCATGCCGCAATCGCCGCCGAACCCGTCGGCGCTTTTGCCAACCGAACTGATGTGGAGCACGGCACGCGCGCTTGATCTTGATGTTTCGGACCGCGAACTGGCCGATCAGATCGAAGGCATTTTTGCCCGGCTCGGACTTTCGGAATTTGCGTTGTCGCCTTTGCATACCTTGTCCGGCGGCAAGCGGCAGCTGGTTGGATTGGCGCTTGCGCTGATGCGCGATCCGGATGTCTTGTTGCTTGATGAACCGACATCGGCACTTGATCTGCACTGGCGGATGGTGGTGCTTGATCTGGTGCGTGAACGGCTTTCGGATCGGGGCGGCGTGGTTGTTGCGGCGTTGCATGATCTTGATCTTGCGGCGCGCTATTGCGACCAGATCGTGCTGTTGCATGGCGGAAAGATCATTGCATCTGGCGGTCCGCAACATGTCCTGACGCCTGCGAACCTGGCACGGGTTTACCGGGTGGAAACACGTGTGACCCTTGATTGCGACGGACGACCGCTGGTGCAGGTCATCAGGCCGCTTCGGGATGATGAAGCGGCCTGATCGGATCGGTCTTTTCGGGTTTTATGCCCGTTTAAGGGTGTTGTCGCCGCCGGTCGTCAGGGACTGTGCATCATGCAGGCGGCGATAGGCCCCGTCTTTGGCCAGAAGGACATCGTGGCTACCCTGTTCGGCGATGCCGTCTTGGGTGATGACAACGATGCGATTGGCATTGCGGATGGTGGCAAGGCGATGGGCAATGACCAGGGTCGTGCGCCCCTGTGCCAGTTCATCAAGCGATTGCTGGATGGCGCGTTCTGTTTCGGTATCAAGGGCCGAAGTTGCTTCGTCCAGGATCAGGATCGGCGGGTTTTTAAGGAAAATTCGCGCAATCGCAACGCGCTGTTTCTGACCGCCGGAAAGCTTGACCCCGCGTTCACCAATAACGGTATCAATCCCGTCGGGCAGGGTCGCAATCAGATCATCCAGTCGCGCCCGGCGTGCCGCATCGACGATTTCATCATCGCTGGCTGTCAGACGGCCATAGGCGATATTTTCGCGCAGGGTTCCGGCAAACAGGAAGACATCCTGTTGCACGATGCCGATCTGTTGACGCAGGGATTTCATGGTGATGTCACGGATATCGCAGCCATCGATCATGATGCGGCCACCAGTGACATCGTAAAAGCGCGGCACCAGCGAACACAGGGTGGTTTTCCCCGCCCCGGACGGGCCGACAAAGGCCACGGTTTCGCCGGCTTCGATCGCGATATTGATATTGTTGAGGATGGTGCGATCGGGGCTATAGCCGAAATCGACATTTTCAAACACCAGATTGCCCCGCAAAACAATGTCATCACGTGCGGTTGGCCGGTCGATAATGTCGGGCTCGGTCGCCATCAATTCCTGATAATTGCGGAAACCGGCAATGCCCTTGGGATAGGTTTCAACAACGGCTGCGATCTTTTCAAGCGGCTGATAAAACACATTAACCAGCAGCAGGAACCCGACAAAACCGCCGATGCTCAGCCCGCCGGTCACGACGTAATAGGTCCCGGCCAACAGGATCACCACCTGGACAATGCGCATGCCTAGATAATTGATGGCAAGGCTGATCGCCATGATGGCATATGCCTGAAGTTTGACGGTGCGGTATTGTTCGTTGTCCTTGTGGAACAGGGCGCGTTCATGTTCTTCGTTGGCAAAGGCACGCACAACGCGAACACCGCCGACATTTTCCTCGATCCGGGCGTTGAAGGCGCGGACCCGGCCAAACTGGCTTTGCCAGTTGCGGGTCATATCGCCGCCAAACCGAACCACCAGCCACATGATCAACGGGGCAATGGTCATGGCAATCAGTGCAAGTGGCACATGCACCATGAACATCAGGATCAGCGCACCGACAAAGGTCATTACCGCGACAAACAGGTCCTCGGGGCCGTGATGGGCGACTTCGCCGATTTCTTCGAGATCCTTGGTCACGCGGGCAACCAGATGGCCGGTTTTCTGGTTGTCATAGAACCGGAAAGACAGCTTTTGCAGATGATCAAAGGCACGCCGGCGCATTTCCGTTTCAATGGTAATGCCCAGCACATGCCCCCAATAGGTCACAACCGCCATCAGACCGGTATTGATGACATAGACAATCAGCAAGCCGATTGCGGCAAGAACAATCAGAAACCAGTCCTGTTTGGGCAGCAACACATCGACGAACCCGGCAACCGCGACCGGAAATCCAAGTGCAAGGACGCCCGACAGAACAGCACAGCCGAAATCAAGCATGAACAGGCGTTTATGGGGCAGGTAATAGGAAAAGAATTCTTTGATCATCAAGGGGATTCCAAGGAAAAAGTGGCCCCTTCTTCATATAGGAATGCTTCGCATTTTCATAGTTAAACTGTGCGAAACCTTGATGATCGTGCAATGGCCGGGATTCCTGAAATTACCGCCTGCCATCACCGGGACAGCAGGCGGTTATCAGATGTGTGGTGCGGCGGGGTTGGTGCTATTTCAACGCAACATAGGTTTGTCGATCAAGGGTCGCGATGCGCACAGCACACGGGCAACCGGCCCGATCCCCGATCATGGCATGAAGATCCCCGCCAAGGGTTTCAAGCAGATCCCGGGTGCGCTCGGGATGGGGCATGATATGCAGTTCGATATTGATGGCGGGCTGATCGGCAAGGCCGTAAACCGGGATCAGCGCCAATTGACAGGCGTTCGGGGCAACATTCAGCCGCTGGCACAGGATATCGCGAAATTCGGGCAATGATCCGTGCAGTTCGGCCTGATTTTCGGCCCAGACGCTGTGATCGACATAAAGTTTGGCATTGGGCATGGGATTACCGGCGGTTTGAACATGGGCAATGGTTGAACGGTTTGCGCGGTTTTGCGACGCGGGGCTAATACAAAATCTGGATTTCCGGATCGATGACAACTTCAAGAAGCCGCGGACCGCTTTGCGCCATGAAGGACGCAAACCGGGCATCAAACTCATCAGATGACGTTACGCGGTCGGCGGGGCACCCCATGCCGCGTGCAAGTTCGACAAAATCAAGTCCCCGAAGTTCGATCCCCGGCACGTCGCGCACCTGCAAAACCTTGCTAAAGGATCGCATCGCGCCATAGCCCCCGTTATTAAGGATAATCACCGCAAGATCCTGATCATGCTGAACCGCAGTCCAAAGGGCCTGTGGGGAATACATGAATGATCCGTCACCGATCAGGCAAATGACCTTTTGATCGGGTTGGGCAAGCCCGAAGCCGACCGCACCGGGCAGGCCATAACCAAGCCCGCCGCTGGCCATGGTAAAGAAGCGGTTCCAGGTCGCAATACGGACATGATCCTGCAAGGCAGGGCGCACGGATGGGGTTTCTTCAAACAGAACCGTATCGTCGGTCATTTCCTGACCAAGGCGATGCAGGAAATAATCAGGTGAAATATGCGTGCCGCGATCCGGAACAACCGGTTTCGGGCGGGCAAAAGGTTCGCTGCGTGCCGGGCGGGCATCAATCAGATCAGCCAGCATCGGTAACCCGAATGCAAGACTTCCGACGATGCTGGTACCAAGCGGGGCCGAAGATGCGGCATCGGGATCGGTGGTCAGATGAATGATCGTGGTGTCACTGTCGAGCAGATCGGACGGGCCGGGCACATGATAGGTAAAGACCGGTGCCCCGACAGCAATCACAAGATCATATTTGGTCAGGGTGTCCGAAACCTTGGCCGGGGCGGCGGGCAGGAACCCGGCAAACAGATCGTGATGTTCGGGGAATGTAACCCGTGCGGCAAAGGGGGCGGCATAGACCGGGGCCTGAAGACGTTCGACCAGACGGACCAGCGCATCACCCGCACCTTCTTCGTCAACTTCAGCACCAACCACAAAGGCAATCGATTTTGCAGATGAAATGGCATCGGCCGCATCGGAAATCATGCGCGGATCAGGGGCGGTCACCGACGATATCTGGCGCGGGACAAGCGGTTTGCACCGCACGTTCCAGTCATCGGCAGGAACCGAAACAAAGGTCGGACCATAGGGGCGCTGCATCGCAATCCGGTAGGCATGGGCAATGGCGGCGGGCACATCTTCGGCCCGGGCGGGTTCGATGCTGTATTTCACATAGGGTTTTGGAAAATCGGCGGCATTGCTGGCACCAAGAAACGGCTGATTGGGAAGCAGTTCACGCGATTGCTGACCGGCAATGATCACCATCGGCGCCCGGTTGCGATAGGCCGTATAGACATTGCCAAGTGCATGCCCGAGACCGGCGGCCGAATGGACATTGACAAAGGCCGCCTTGCCGGTGGCACGCGCATAGCCGTCAGCCATGCCAACAACCGATGCTTCATGCAGGCCCAGCACATAGCGAATATCCTCCGGCCAGCGATCGAGCATGGCCAGTTCGGTTGATCCCGGATTGCCAAAAAACGTATCGACCCCGACAGAGCGGAAGAAATCGAAGGTTGCTTCGCGAACGGTTGTCCAGTCACCGGATTTTCGGGCGTTAAGTGAAGATGGCATGCGTTGGCATCCTTGGCTGCGATGAGGTGGCGAAAAGGGGCCGGCTGCCCAATCCGATCGGCAACCGGCAAACTGGATCGATCAGGTCAGATCAAGACGTGCCTGACCCGATCAGAAGCATGGCGATAAGGCCCTGTCAGGTCAGAACGGATAATGCTGATGGGGATCTTCGATGGTGATCCAGCGCAGTTCGGTGAACTGTTCCATGCCCTGCAAACTGCCGAACTTGCCATAGCCCGATGCCTTGACCCCGCCAAATGGCATCTGGGCTTCGTCCGCAACCGTCGGGCCATTGATATGGCAGATACCCGATTCAATGGCATCGGCAACACGCATCGCCCGGGTGATATCCGATCCGAACACCGATGCCGACAGACCATAGGCATTGTCATTGGCCAGTTCGATGGCGTGATCGGCATCGCGGGCACGCAGCACCGCGACAACCGGGCCAAAACTTTCATCCCGGTAGATGTCCATATCCGGTGTGACCTTGTCGACAATGGTTGCCGGCATGATGGTGCTGTCATCAGGAACGCCGCCCGATGCAATGACAGCCCCCTTGCCCGTCGCATCATCAACCAGTTGACGCACCCGATCGATGATGTCGCGATCAACGACTGATCCCAGAATGACATCCTGCTTGGTGGCATCCCCGCAGGTCAGGGTTTTGGCCTTTTGGGCGAAGCGGCGGACAAATTCATCCGCAATACTGTCATCGACAATGATGCGTTCGGTCGACATGCAGATTTGCCCCTGATTAAGGAAGGCCCCGAATGCGGCGGCATTAACCGCGGCATCAAGATCGGCATCTTCAAGAACAATCAGCGGCGCCTTGCCACCCAGTTCAAGCAACACGGGTTTAAGATGCTTGCCGGCCTGTTCGGCAATAATGCGCCCGACCCGGGTCGATCCGGTGAAATTGATCCGTTTGACATCGGGATGGGCAATCAGGGCCGAGACAACCTCGGGCGCGTCATCGGCGGAATGGGTAATGACATTAAGCACCCCCTTGGGCAGGCCGCCGCGCTGGAAAACTTCGGCAATCAGGCGGTGGGTATGCGGGCAGCGTTCGGATGCCTTGAGCACCACGGTATTGCCACAGGCAATCGCCATGACAACCGCACGCACTGCCAGAATAATCGGCGCGTTCCAGGGCGCCATGCCCACCAGTACGCCAACCGGGCGGCGCACCGACATGGCAAGCGATCCCGGCTTGTCGGTCGGAATGACTTCACCCTTGAGCTGGGTGGTCATGGCGGCAGCTTCGCGGATCATGCCCGATGCAACTTTGACATTGAAGCCAAGCCAGACCTTGGTCGCACCGGTTTCCTGTGCGGCGATTTGCATGAAGTCGGCAACGGCGGCCTGAAATTCTTCGGCAACCTTAAGCAGGATGGCGCGCCGTTCCGACGGGCCGGTTTTCGACCAGGTCTTGAACGCATCGGCCGCGGCCTCGACTGCAAGGTCGACATCGCCACTTTTGGCTGCGGGTGCGGTTGTCACGACCTCGCCGGTGACGGGGTTCTTGCGATCAAACATTTCATTGTTGATCGATTGGGTCGGGGTGCCCCCGATAAGCATGTCGATATTCATTGCGATTTCCTTCCCTGTGCTGCGCAAATTCGGTGTTGCAGCGTTTTATGATGGTTGTTGTGCCGGGTGTTTCATGAGGTGCGCCATCCGGATCAGGTTTCGGGCACCAGAATGAAGTCAAATTTCGATACCCATTTCGGGGTGCCATCCGGGTTGGGTTCAAACGGGGCAACAAGGGTTTCCTTGACGCCAAATACCGTGTCGGATGCCAGATACGGGTCGTCCCCGACAAAGGTGTGGGTCACCAGTTTCTGATATCCCGGTGCGGTAACCAGAAAATGGGTATGGGCCGGGCGAAACGGATGGCGTCCAAGGGCAGTCAGCATCTTGCCGACCGGGCCGTCATCGGGGATAGGGTAGCTGACCGGTTTGATACCGACGAAACTGTATGCGCCGTCCGAACCGGTGACGAAGATGCCGCGATTGTTCCATTTGGGCTGACTGTCAGGTTGCTGGACGTCGTAAAAGCCATCGGCATTGTCCGACCAGACATCAATTTTAGCCCCTTTGACCGGATTGCCATCCAGATCAAGAACCCGGCCGGTAAACAGGCAGGGCTCGCCTTTGCCATCAAGCGAGATGCTGTCGCCCATCTGGCGGACCGGCGCGTCCTTGACATGGAAGGGACCGAAAACAGTGTTTTCGGTGGCACCGTCCGGGCGCCGGTTATTGATCGCATCGACCAGCATCGAGACACCGAGAACGTCGCTTAGTAGAATGTATTCCTGTCGTTCGGTGCTACAGATCTGACCGGTTTTGGTCAGAAACGCGATGGCGCTGTTCCATTCGTCTTCGGTCAGTTCGACTTCCTTGACGAAGGCGTGCAAATGTTTGACCAGTGCGGTCATGATGGTTTTCAGACGCGGGTCAATGTCATCACCCATCCGGGCATTGACGGTCTGGGCTGAGTTTTCTTCAGTGAAAAAACCGGTCATGATGTGACTCCCGTTTCTGGACGAACCCCGTCATAGGCATTTTGCAGCAGGGCCCGAATGGCCCGGCGTTCGATTGCGACAGGATTCCAGTAGGGATTTTGCACAGCCAGATCAGTAACCCGGTCCAGATCACGCTCGGCAACGCCAAGGGACTTCAAATCCGTCGGTGCGCCAAGTTTTCCGGCAAAATCAAAAAGCCCGCCGCCAGCCGTATCGCTGCCAAGAATGGCAGCAAGCGGGGCGAGTTTTTCAGGTGCAGCGGCTTCGTTATAGGCGGTGGCATGCGGAAGTATGATCGCATGGGTCGCCGCGTGCGGTAAGTTCAGGGCACCGCCAAGAGTGTGACAAAGTTTGTGATGCAAGGCCATGCCAACCTGGGCCAGCACCGCCCCGCATGTCCAGGCGCCGAACAGGGTGTCTTCACGGGCATCCAGATCATCAGGCGATGACACCACCACCGGAAGGCCGCTGACAAAGGCCCGCAAACCCGAAAGTGCAAGTTCACTTGAAAGGCGATTGGCATCGCGGGCGTAAAGGGCTTCGACCGCATGCGCCATGGCGTTCAGACCGCTTGTGACCGACATCGGAACCGGCAGGCTGCGCACAAGTTCCGCATCATAAAGGATGGCTTCGGGCTGGACGCGTTCGGATTTCAGCGTCGATTTGACCCCGTTTTCGGTCTGCCCCAGAACCGGGGTTGCTTCGGACCCGGCATAGGTGGTGGGCAACACGATTTGCGGCAGATCGGTGTGATAGGCAATCGCCTTGCCCAGTCCGATCGTCGATCCGCCACCAATGGCAATCACGCAATCTGCATTGGATTTCTTGACCGTTTCCAGCGCATCCCGGGTGATATCAACCGGCGTGTGCATGGTGGCGCGGGTATAAAGACCGGCTGCACGACCGGCAAGCGTGTCAATAAGGGCTTCGCCCTGATCAACCTGTTCCGGGGTGGTCAGAACCAGTGGCCGTTTTGCCTTGATCGCATCAAGTTCGGGGCCAAGGTCGGAACGCCCGCCCTTTTGGAAACGGACCTGGACGGCGGTGCCTTGGCGGTCAAAGCCGACATTGAAAATCGACATGGATCACACCGCCTTTTTCTGGAAACCGGCGACATTGCGATACCCGGCTGCGACCTGTTCGAGTTCTTCGGGCGTGATCAGGTCTTCGATCCGGTCATCGGGGCCGGTGACACGCGATGCCGCGATATCAAGAACCCGTTCGGGGCCGCCCTGACGGTTGCTGAGAACGACATTGGCCGTGGCGGGACGACGGTTGTTTTCATAGGCGAGAAGCCCGTCGGGACTGTTTTGTTGCCCCAAACATTCGGCTAGCATATGGGCATCAAGAATGGCCTGGCTGGCCCCGTTGGCGCCGATCGGATACATCGGATGGGCCGCATCCCCCAAAAGGGTCACCCGCCCATCGGTCCAGAAATCCAGCGGGTCGCGATCAACCATCGGGAATTCGGTGACGATGTCGGTTGCTTCCATGATGGCGGCGCAATTCATGTCCCCCATCTGGAATTCGCGAAACGGCGTGATGTAATCAATCGTTGCCCCGCGGGTCCAGTCTGCATCGTCAATGTGGCGCGGGCTGCTGTGGCGCAGTTCTGCCACCCAGTTTGTCAGTGCCTTGCCCTGTTTGCGCAGTTTTTCACTGATCGGGTAGGTGACGAATTTCACATCGTGATCCCCGGCAATCACCATGGTTTTGCCATCGCCGATCATGTCCATTTCAACAGCACCCCGGAACATCATGGTGCCTTCATATTTCAGCGGGCCTTCGTCGGGATGCATTTGCCGGCGAATTTGGGAGCGCAGTCCTTCTGCGCCGATCAGGAAATCGGCGGCGAATTCCGATCCATCCTGAAACAGGACGGTCACCCCGTCATCATTTTGACGATAACCGGTCACCGGGATGCCGGTCTGAACCGATCCGGGGCCGACGCGGTTATGGACTTCGGACAGCAACAGAAACTGCAAGGCACCGCGATGGATTGAATATTGCGGGGCCGGGAATCCTGCTTCGACGCAACGCGGGTCGGACTGGATCACATGACCGTATTTGGTGCGATATTCGATGCAGCGGGTGCGAATGCCGGTGAAGTCAAGTTTGTCACCCAAGCCAAGATCATGCAGCAATTTCGACGAATGGGGCATGACATTGATGCCGACCCCCAGCGGTTTGATTTCCTTTACCGCTTCGAAAACTTTCACATCGAAGCCCTTGCGATGTAGATAAAGTGCCGCCGTCAGGCCGCCAATGCCAGCGCCCGCAATTGCAATGGTTGTCATGGATGTTCTCCCGATTTAGCTTGGTATTCCTTGTTTTTCTGACGAAAGAGTGCAAAGTCTTCCGTGCGCCATGTTGCGGTGATTGTTCCGCGACACGGGGTTTTGAACAAGCCACGCAACGGATTTAAAATTTCAATATTTCAACATTTGGATGGCCGATGACCCAGACGCATCTTGATCGGGAACGCTATGTTTTGGGGGATCCGTCCGATCATGTCGGCTTTTTGAATTGCGAACGTATTGTCGAGCGCAGCCATATTCACGGCTGGTCGGTCGAGCCGCATTATCACGAAGGTCTGGCCCAGATGTTTGTGTTTGGCGACGGACGGGTGAAGGGGCAAATCGATTATCTGTCACGCGATATCGTCGGGCCGGCCATTGTGTGGTTGCCCGCACTTTGCAGTCATGCCTTTGACTATCAAGTTGGCATGAATGGCTGGGTGATCACGGTTCCGACCATTGATGTGATGCGGATTGGCAAACATAATAGCTGGTGCCAGAACTGGATCGGGCGGCCGCAACTGGTTGTCGGGGCGTTGCATCGTGATCTTTTGACCGAGACACTCGGACTGGTTCAGCAGGTTGAAAAGGAACATAAAAAACTGGGCGAGGAGCGCAATGTCGCACTCGAATCCCTGTTCATGTTGTTGCTGATTTCGCTTAATCGCGGATTGTCGGCCAACCCCGATTTCAATGATCAGTCATCGGGTCGCCAGCAGCAACTGGTAAACCGGTTCCAGACCCTGCTTGAACAGCACGAAACCGACAAGTTTTCGGTGGCCGATTATGCCGGCATGTTGTCGGTCACCACCACCCATCTGAGCCGCACGGTCAAGACGGTTACCGGCAAAACAGCCGGGGAAATGATCAGTGACCGCCTGTTGCTGGCTGCCAAGCGCAAGCTGGTTTTTTCCGATCTGCCGATTTCCGAGATCGCCTATATGCTTGAATTTTCAAGCCCGTCCTATTTCACCCGGTTCTTTTCCGCCCAGGCCGGGGAAACACCGCGCCAGTTCAGAACCCGGATGCGTGAAAGTTCCTGACCGCCTTGTCGGTTAGTGGCTAACTGGGGCCAAACGGGCTTGGATGGCGGGTGCAGGGAGGGCAGAGGGTTCTGCGCCAGAGAAGCCCGCGCCGTAAGAGGCCAGTACGCCGATCATCCGGTCACGCAGGCTGCTGCATCCGAGCCGATGGCTTAAACAGGTTTGGGGGTGCTGCTATCCGTTGTTGGGGCGGGTGCTGGCGCGTTTGATCAGTTGCGCACCAACCAGCACCTTGACCGCAGGGGGCATGGTGTCGGCATTAATCAGCTCATCAAGTACCGTGATCGCCATGCTGCCGATTTTGCGTTTGGACACATCAATGGTGGTCAATGGCGGGTCGAGTGTGATGCTCATGGGAAGGTTGTCAAAACCGATCACCGAGACATCTTCGGGCACCTTGTAGCCTTTTTCCTTCAGCGCCTTGGTAAAGCCATAGGCCATGATGTCATTGGCACAAAAATAGGCCTCGGCGATGTCATTGCCCAGGGCATCAACGCTGTCTTCATAGGCCGATGACAGGGTCGATCCGATCGACAGCACATGTTCAGGGGCCACCGGCAGGCCAAGGGTCGCCATGTTGCTGATAAAGGCGTCCTTGCGCAGGGCAAAGTTCCGGGTCTGGGTTTCACTGCCGACATAGCCAATTTTAGTAAAACCAAGACTTTTTAGGTGCTCAAGAACGGTATAAACCGCGTCGCCATTGTTCATATCGACAAAATTGGCTTCGACCAGATCATAGAAAGTATCAATAAAAACAATCGGTAAGTGCAGATCCTGGATTTTCTGAATGTCTTCGCGGCTTAATTCCGTGCCAAGGACGATGACAGCGGTCGCATCCGAGGTCGCGAGAATGTCGGTAATGTCGTCTGCGGTGACATTCTCGTAGCTCAGGACCTGTAATTTGTAGCCCCGACTCGTCGCTTCTTGCGACATGCCATCAATGTAATCGGAAATGAAGTGGCTGTGGTCGCGGTTAACCGTATGACCGTGCTTGGCAATCTTGAGAAACTTGATGGTTTTCTGGGTTGTTGCGCGTTTTTTCGGCGTGCGCGGTGTGTAGTTCAGGGATGACACGACCTCGAGAACCCGCGAACGGGTGGTTCCGGAAATTTCGCCTTTTCCATTCAGCACGAGCGACACGGTAGACGGCGAAACGCCTGCACGTTCGGCAATCTCTTTGATCGTGGTTTTATTGTTTTTTTTCATATGGTTGTCCCCGGGGTCCCGTCCCTGAATTTTTCTTGTTTAGTTTGTTTAATAAACATTCTGCACGGCGCAATGCAACCTTGCACTGAGTATTTTAGTGAAAGTGCCTGCTTGCCAACATAAAAATGAGTTGGTAGTTTTAGTCAACAAAACAAAAAATTTACTAAACGCATAAGGGAGGATTTATGCGTACCAAAGACGGGCATTTCACTGTCCTGGTGGCACTTATTGTGGTGCTCATGACAGCTGGCGCCATTGTATCTGGTGGGAACTATCTCTCATTGTTTAACTTGCAGTCGATGGCCGGTCAGGTGCCGGAAATCGGGTTGCTGGCGATCGGTGTCATGCTGGCGATGTCGGTGGGCAATGGCGGTATCGAACTTTCGGGTATTGCGCTTGCCAATCTGTCCGGCGTTGCTGCGGCAACGCTTGTTGCCGGTCACTTTTCGGCATCAAGCGACCCGGGCATGTTTTCGCTGTTCTTCATTCTGGTTGCGCTGGCGGTCGGGCTGCTGGGCGGATTGCTGAATGGATTGCTGATCGCCTATCTGAAAATCACGGCGATCCTTTGCACCCTTGGTACGCAGATGTTCTTTATCGGACTGGCGGTGGTTCTGTCCGACGGGCGGTCGGTGCGTGTTGGTGCGCCGGGCCCGCTTTATGAAATCGGCAACGGGTTCCTGTTTGAAATCCCGATCAGCTTTCTTCTGTTCATCGCGGTTGCCGGTCTGATCGGTTTTGTTTTGCGCTATACGCCGTTTGGTCTGTGGCTGATGCTTAACGGATCGAACCCCAAGGCGTCCGAATATGCAGGTTTCCCGCAGAACAAGGTGATTATCGCGACCTATACCGTCAGCGGCGTTCTGTCATCGCTGGCCGGTATCATCATCGCGGCACGAACCATCAATGTGAAATGGGACTACGGCACATCCTATCTTCTGGTGGCCATCCTGATTGCCGTCATGGCCGGGGTGCGTCCGGAAGGCGGATATGGACGTGTTGTCTGTGTGGTCCTGTCTGCCATCGCCCTTCAGATGATGTCGAGCATGCTCAACTTCATGGGGCTTTCCAACTTTGTCCGCGATTTTGCCTGGGGTGCCTTGCTTCTTGGCTTCCTGGCCATCGGACGGTTCCGTCTGACGGACTTTTTCAGTCCGCAATTTCGTGCGGTCACGGCATCTGTGCAACGCCCTCAAGCACGGAAATAAAAACAAGGAACGAGGGCACTGTCTGCCTAACAGAATTTTCCAATTCGGGAGGAAAACAATGAAAATTTCGACACTTTTGAAAAGCTCTGCCTTTGCGGTTGCTGCCCTGTCCATGGTCGGTGTTGCCGCACCGGCATCGGCACAGGATGGCAAGGCCATCACCACGGTTGTTAAAATCAGCGGTATTCCGTGGTTTGACCGTATGGAAACCGGCGTGAACAAATTCGCCGAACAGAACCCGGAAATGGACATTCGCCAGGTCGGTCCGGCAACTGCGGATTCCGCACAGCAGCTTCAGATCGTTCAGGATCTGGTGGCAACCGGTGTGGATGCGCTGGCGGTTGTGCCGATGGATCCGGATATTCTTGAAGGTATTCTAGGCCGTGCGATGGATCGTGGCACGATCATCGTTACCCACGAAGCCGACAACCAGGCCAACACCCATGCCGATATCGAGGCCTTTGACAATGCCGATTACGGTGCGGCACTGAACGAACGTCTGGCCCAGTGCATGGGCGGCGAAGGCAAATGGACCACCTTTGTCGGTTCGCTGGGCAGCCGTACCCACATGCAGTGGGTTGGTGCCGGTGAAGAAAATGCCAAGAAATATCCGGGCATGGAACTGGTCGATCCGAACAATGAATCGTTCGATGACGCCAACGGCACCTATGAAAAGGCCAAGGAAATCCTGCGCAAACATCCCGATATCAAAGGGTTCCAGACCTCGGCTGGTAACGATGTTCTGGGTGTAGGCCGTGCGATCGAAGAAGCAGGTCTGGCTGGCAAGGTTTGCCTGGTCGGTACCGGTCTTCCGAACCCGTCGGCAGCGTATCTGGATTCCGGTGCCATCACCGCGATCGGTTTCTGGGATCCGCAGAAAGCCGGCATGGCGATGAATGCGGTCGCGAAATTCATGCTCGAAGGCAAGGAAATCACCGACGGTATGGATCTTGGTGTTGAAGGCTATGAAAGCGTCACCGTCAAACCGGGTGCCGGCAAGGGTCTTCTGATTGTTGGTAACGGCATGGTGCTGGCCGACAAGGACACCTACAAGGACTACCTTTTCTAAGATCACCTGATGCCAGTGGTCCGGCGCAACGCACAATGCGCCGGACTGCATGGCTATGCCTGACAGAAACGTCAGCAGAAAGGGAATAACTGGTGACCAAGCAAGATCCGCAAAATCGCTGCTTCCTTGAGCTGCGAAACATCCACAAACGGTTTGGCGGTGTGCATGCCCTCAGAGGGGTGGACATGTCGCTTCAGGCTGGTGAGGTCTATCACCTGCTTGGTGAAAACGGATGTGGCAAAAGTACCGTAATCAAGATCATGGCTGGTGCGCATCCGCCCAGCGAAGGACAGATCATTCTTGATGGCGAGGTTCATGATGAACTGACGCCGATCCAGTCACTCGATTTCGGGATCGAGACGGTTTATCAGGACCTGTCGCTGATCCCCAATCTGACCGTGATGGAAAATGTTGCGCTTGGCGAGCAGCTTGTCGAAGGCCATGGTCGCCTTTTGCGCACGCTTGACCGCGCACGTTTGAAAGAAACCGCAACCAAGGCCCTGTCGCAGGTCGGGCTGAATGTTACGGCGGAATTGTTGTCGACCATTGTGTCTGACCTTCCGCTTGCCATTCGTCAGCTTGTGGCGATTGCGCGCGCCATCGCGTGCGAAGCGCGTCTTGTGATCATGGATGAACCGACCACGTCGCTGACCCGGCGCGAGGTCGAAAACCTGATTGATGTGGTGTCAAAACTGCGGTCGCGAAATGTGGCCGTGCTTTTCGTTACCCACAAACTCGAAGAATGTTACCGGATTGGTGGCCATGCCGTCGTCTTCCGTGACGGCCAATGTGTTGCCCAGGGGCCGATCAACAATTACAGCCGCACGGATCTTGCCGAACTGATGACCGGACGCAAGATCAGCGAAAAGCGTTATCGCACCGGGGCGCCATCGGCCGAAACTCTGATGGTGCTGGATCGTCTTGAAGTGCCCGGGCGTTTTCGCGATGTCAGCTTCAAACTGCATAAGGGCGAGGTTCTTGGCATTACCGGGCTTTCGGATTCCGGCAGGAACGAACTGGCACTGGCGATTGCCGGGATCAAACCGGCGGCCGGTGGTTCGATTTCGGTCAATGGCAAGCCGGTGCGCATCCATAGCGCGTCGGAATCAATTGATGCGGGGATCGGCTATGTCCCCGAAGACCGCCTGTCGGAAGGCCTGTTTCTGGACAAGTCGATCTATCAGAATGAAATAGCGCTGATCCTGCGCAAACTTGCCAGCAAGTTCGGCATTCTCGACATGAAAAAGGGCAAGGAAATTGCCCGCGACATTTCCGAAAAGATGCGCCTGAATACCGCAGATATCGAATTGCCGGTATCGGCGCTTTCGGGTGGTAACCAGCAGCGCGTTCTGATTGGCCGCTGGCTGAGCATCGACCCGGAAATTCTGGTGCTGCACGGGCCGACGGTCGGTGTTGATGTCGGATCAAAGGATGCGATTTACCAGACCATCCAGAAAATGGCCGAACAGGGTATCGGACTTGTCATCGTCAGTGATGACCTTCCCGAACTTTTGCAGAATTGCGACCGCATTCTTGTGATGAGTGCCGGTGAAATCGTCGCCGATCTGAACGGCGCGGGCGCAAATGAAGACGAGATCTACCAGGCGATGCTTGGTTCAGTACAGGAAGGTGCAGCATGAGTGCGGCTGGAACCTCGCATAATCAGGCCGCGGCAAATGCCGGGCCGGGCGGCGGATTGAGCGGTCTGATCGCCAAACGACCGGAATTTGTCACCCTTGTTTTGCTGATGGCGATCTGTATCGCCGTGACGATTGCCAATCCGGCATTTTTGCAGCCCTCCACCCTGATTGATATCGGGCGGGCAAGTGTCGTGACCGGGCTGTTTGCGCTGGGCGTGTTTGTCATTCTTGCGGCGGGCGGGATTGATGTTTCCTTTACCGCCATTGCTGCATTGACGATGTATTCGATCACGCTTCTGGTTCAGAAATATGCGCCGGATCTGTCGATTGTTGTGGTGTTTGCCATCGCGATTGCCGGCGGTGTGTTTCTGGGCGTTGTGAACGGTTTTCTGGTTTATACGCTGCGCGTGCCATCGCTGATTGTGACCATCGGGACGCAGTATTTCTTCCGGGGCGGGTTGCTGGCCTTTATCGGGACAACCTGGATCATGGAACTGCCCGGCGAGATGGCGACATTCGGTCGTTTGTCGCTTCTGGAATTTGAAACCGCGAATGGCGCGATTGTCAGTCTTCCGGTCTATTTCCTGATCCTGCCGGTGGTTGCGGTTCTGACCTGGTGGATCATGCGACGTACCCTGATGGGGCGGGCGATCTTTTCGCTGGGCGGCAATCCGGAAGTCACCGCACGTCTGGGTTACAACGTCAAAATCGTTCACCTGTTTGTTTTTGGATATGCCGGTGCATTGGCCGGTCTGGCGGGGATTGTCCATATCACCGCGAACCGGCTGGCCAACCCGTTTGATCTTGTCGGAACCGAGATTTCCGTGATCGCAGCCGTGGTACTTGGCGGGGCGCGGATCACCGGGGGAACCGGGTCGGTTATCGGCACCATGCTGGGTGTTTTGCTGGTGGTTGTTGTCGACAACGTTCTGGTGATGGTCGGCATTCCCAGCACCTGGCAGCGTGTGTTTGTCGGCGCGTTCATCCTGCTTGCCGCGGCCTTCTTTGTCACCCGACAGCGCAAATTCAAACCTGCGAAATAAAAGAGAAAATCATGAAAAAGTTTCTGAATGATCCCAAGAATTTCGTCGATGAGATGCTTGAGGGTATCTATCTCGCCAACAGCGATGTCACCTATGTCAATGATGACAAACGCTGCTATGTGAAAGCATCCCCGAAACCGGGCAAGGTCGGCATTGCGACCGGTGGCGGTTCGGGTCACCTTCCGCTGTTTCTGGGCTATGTTGGTGAAGGCATGCTTGATGGTGCGGCCGTAGGCGGTGTGTTCCAGTCACCCAGTGCCGAGCAGATGCTCGAAGTCACCAAATATATCGATCAGGGTGCGGGCGTTCTTTATATCTATGGCAACTATACCGGCGACATCATCAATTTCGATATGGCGACCGAACTGGCCGACATGGAAGACATCAAGGTTCTTTCGGTGGTCGGCAATGACGATGTTGCATCGTCCGTGGTTGGCGAAGAACACAAGCGCCGTGGCGTTGCCGGGATTTTCTTCCTGTATAAGGCCGCCGGTGCCGCATCCGAAGAAGGCATGTCGCTTGAAGAAGTCGCCCGCGTTGCCGAAAAGGCAAAGGACCGTACGCGCACCATCGGTGTCGCGCTAAGCAGTTGCGTGATCCCGGAAATCGGCAAGCCGTCCTTTGAAATCGGTGCCGATGAAATGGAAATCGGCATGGGTATCCACGGCGAAAACGGCATCAGCCGCAAAAAACTGACCGCCGCCGACCCGCTGGTTGACGAGATGATGGACAAGATCTTTGCCGAACAGGATTACAAGGCCGGTGACGGCGTTGCCATCCTGGTCAACGGCCTTGGCGGCACCCCGCTTGAAGAACTTTATATCCTGTTCCGTCGCGTCCATCAGCTGATGAGCGGACGCAAGGTCAACGTCAAGCATGTCTGGATCGGCGAGTTCGCAACATCAATGGAAATGGCCGGGGCATCTGTTTCGGTGCTGCATCTTGATGACGAACTTGATCGTCTGATGGCGGCAAAGGCCGACACCCCGTTCTTCAAACATTTTGCCAAGTAAGCCGAGGCCAAGATGGACAAGATTACCAGTGGTGACATCACCGCATTGTTCGAAGCCCTGCACGCGACGTTCCGTGACAAACGCGATGAACTGATCGCCCTTGATGCCAAGGTCGGTGACAGCGATCTGGGCATTACGATGAATGCTGCCTTCGAAGCAGCAGCGGCAACGGTCGCCGCCCAGACCGATACCCCGATGGGCAAACAGTTCATGCTGGCCGGTGCAGCAATGGCAAAGGCTGCCCCGTCAACCATGGGGACGCTGACCGCGACCGGTTTCATGCGCGGTGGCAAGGCGCTTGGCGATGCCGATGCAATCGGTGCGACCGAGATGGCCGCATTCTGGCGGGCCTATGCCGATGGTATTGCCGAACGCGGCAAGGCCAAGCTGGGGGACAAAACGGTTCTGGATGTTCTGGTACCGATTGCCGAAAGCCTCGAAGCATCGGTTGCAGCGGGATTGTCACTGGCAGAATCCACAAGCAAGGCATCCAGCGATGCCAAGGCCGCGCTTGAGGCGACCAAGAACCTTGTTGCGCAACATGGCAAGGCAGCCGCCTTTGCCGAAAAAAGCAAAGGTCTTCAGGATGCCGGCAGCACGGTCGCGGCCCTTTTGATCGAAACGGTTGCAGAATTTTGTAACCGCTGATGCGGCGGCATGCGGTTCAGATTGGCCTCTCCCTCTGATCTGGTCGCATGCCGTGCCATCAAAAGTTTTCGTCTTTGACAAATGCAGGAACCCACCATGGAATACAGAACCCTTGGCCGATCCGGCTTGAAAGTCTCAGCCATTTCAATGGGCACATTCACCTTTGGCGGGCAGGGGCCGTTTGCCATGGTCGGCAAGCAGGGCGTGCCCGAAGCGCGACGTCTTGTCGATTGCTGCATTGATCACGGCGTGAATGTTTTTGATACCGCCAACATGTATTCGACAGGCCTGTCCGAACAGATTCTTGGCGAAGTTCTTGACGGGCGGCGTGATCAGGTTCTGGTGACGTCAAAGGCGCGCATGCGCATTGGCGACGGCCCCAATGACGAAGGTGTCAGCCGTTATCACCTGATCCGTGAATGCGAAAAGTCGCTGCGCAATCTCAGAACCGATCATATCGACATCTATTACATGCATGAATGGGACGGTGTCACACCGGTCGAAGAAAAGATGGCGGCCCTTGATACCCTCGTGACACAGGGCAAGGTGCGCTATGTCGGCTGTTCGAACTATTCGGGTTGGCACATCATGAAATCGTTGCAGGCATCCGAACGCGACCGTCGCGTCCGGTTCGTCACGCAGCAAATCCATTACACCCTTGAAGCCCGCGAAGCGGAATATGAATTGCTTCCGGTTTCGGTCGATCAGGGGTTAGGTGTTCTGGTCTGGAGCCCGTTGGCGGCCGGTTTGCTGAGCGGTAAACACACCCGCCAAAATCCTGTTGCAAAAGGGTCAAGGCAAGAGGCGGGCTGGACCGAACCACCCATCCGGGATCAAGGACGTTTGTGGGATATAGTTGACGTCCTGGTCTCGGTGGGTGAAAAACACGGCGTTGAAGCTGCCCAGGTCGCACTTGCCTGGTTGCTGACGCGCCCGGCGGTATCTTCGCTGGTTGTTGGTGGCAGCTCCGAACAGCAATTCATCAGCAATTTCCGCGCGATTGACCTTAAACTTGATGAAGACGACCTGACCCGTCTGGACAAGGTCAGCCAGCCGCCTTTGATCTATCCCTACTGGCATCAGGGTCAGTTTGCCCGCGACAGATTCAGCGACGGCGACTGGGCCCTGCATAACCGGGCAGGCGACTAAGCCGCCCGAAATTTCCCAATGCGCACATGATGAAACGCCGTGACCGGTTGATATCGGTCACGGTGTTTTTTGTCTGTGTCGGGCTGGTTGGTCCGTCAAATGGACCGGCCTATTTCAGGTATTTGTTGAACCAGTCGATGGTGCGTTGCCATGCCAGTTCGGCGGCTTCCTTGTCATAGCGCGGTGTGGAATCATTGTGGAAACCATGATTGGCGCCGGGATAGATATAGGCCTCATACACCTTGTTATTGGCTTTCAGGGCTTCTTCATAGGCTGGCCAGCCGGCATTGATCCGTTCATCAAGTTCGCCATATTGCAAAAGGATCGGTGCCTGAATGCGCGGAACATCGGCGGCATCGGCCTGACGGCCATAGAACGGGACAGCAGCACCAAGATCGGGATAGGCAACCGCAGCCGCATTGGCGACCCCGCCACCATAGCAAAAACCGGTAATGCCGGTTTTCCCGGTGGTGGCTTCGTGGGCGGTCAGGAATTCAATGGCCGCAAAGAAGTCATTCATCAGTTTGGTCGGATCGACGGTGCGTTGCAATTCGCGACCCTTGTCATCATTGCCGGGATAACCGCCAACCGATGTCAGACCATCCGGGGCAAGGGCGATAAAGCCCGCCTTGGCGACACGGCGTGCGACATCTTCGATATAGGGGTTAAGCCCGCGGTTTTCGTGAACAACAACCACACCGGGAACCTTGCCCGTGACATTGGCCGGTTTGACCAGATAGGCGCGGACCTCGCCATGGCCATTGGGGGACGGATAGGTGATATATTCCGCAACAATGTCGGGATCGGTGAAATCAACCTGATGGGCCATTGCGTAATTCGGGCTCATGGCATTAAGGATGGCCAATGCTGTCATGCCGCCAACCGCATAGCGGCCCGCACGATCAAGAAATTCGCGCCGGTCAATCATCCCATGCGCGTAAAAATCATATAGTTCAAGCAGTTCCGGCGAAAAATCCTTGGCAGTCAGACGTTCCATCATGCGCTCCTGTCCTGAGTGACACGGGGATTGGGGGGCTGGTGGTGACGGTAACAAAGACAAATCAGATCAACGCACGTCGCAGCAGGGGGCGCTGTTTTGCGTCCTGGCCCCTGCGTGCGAATGATTGTCATCTATCCTGATTTTTTCACAAGTCACAAACGCGCTATCACGGTCAAAAAGTAACCGTGGTCACATCAAGATCCCGGTCCATCCGGGCAAGGGGCGGCAGATATCGTTTGCGATGATGCTATGATGGAAGAACCCGGATCGGATCACCATTTATCCAGGCCAGCACCGCCTCAACCGTCTGGCCATAAAACACATCCCAGGTATGGCGGGTGACATAGCCCAGATGCGGGGTCAGCAACAGCTTGTCGCATTTGCGCAGCGGATGGGCGGCCGGCAGCGGTTCCTGATCATAGACATCAATACCTGCACCGGCGATTTCGCCCTGGTTGACGGCATCAATCAGGGCTGCGTCATCAACAATCGGCCCGCGTGATGTATTGATCAGAAATGCGGTTTTCTTCATCTGCCGGAATTCTTCGGTGCCGATCAGGCCGCGTGTGCGGTCTGAAAGACGCTGATGGATGGTGACGAAATCGGCATCGCGCAACAGGGCTTCCTTGCTGGGTTTGTATTCAACACCGACTTCCTGACAGCGTTCCGGTGTCAGGTTGGTGCTCCATGCGGTGATGTGCATGTCAAAGGCCTGGGCGATTTTGGCGATTTGCGCCCCAAGCCGGCCAAGGCCGATAATACCCAATGTCGATCCGGCAAGATCCTGACCCAGCCCGATCTGCCAGCCGCCACTGCGCATCGAGGCATTTTCACCCACAATATTGCGCGCAAGTCCCAGCATCAGGGCAAATGCCAGTTCCGGTGTCGCGGTTGATGGTGATTCCGTCCCGCAGACCGTAATCCCGCATTCATGGGCGGTTGCCACATCAATTGCCGCATTGCGTTTGCCCGACGTGACGATCAGTTTCAGATTGGGCAGGCTGCGGATCAGGTCGCCGGAAATCGGTGTGCGTTCGCGCATGACACACAGGATGTCAAACGGCATCAACCGGTCACGCAACGCATTCTTGTCGGTGATGGTGTCATGAAAGATCGTAATCTCGCCATGCGCCTTGACAGCAGACCAGTCAGCCGATTGCAGGGCAAGTTTTTGATAGTCGTCAAGAATGGCAATACGCATGGTCGGGTGTCCTGTATGGGATAAGGTCAAAGCATTTATATTCTGGCGAAAATCAGCGATGTATTGATGCCGCCAAAGGCGAAATTGTTGCTCATCAGATATTCGGCGGAAATGGTACGCGGTTCGGAGCGGATGTAATCAAGATCGGCACATTCCGGGTCGGGCGAAACAAGATTTGCGGTCGGCACAAAGGTTTCGTCCCGCATCATTTCAAGACCAAGCCATGCTTCGATCGCACCGCACGCCCCCAGCGTATGCCCGAAATGCCCCTTAAGGGTATGGATCGGAATGGCGCGGTCAAATACGGCACGGGTTGCCTTGCTTTCGGCAAGGTCACCATGATCGGTCGCGGTGCCGTGACCATTGACGATATCGATATCGGCCGGCGACAGTCGCGCATCTTCAAGTGATTTGCGCAGGGCAATTTCCATCTTGTCGGCTTGTGGCTGGGTGATATGTGCGCCGTCGGAGTTTGAGGCAAATCCGACAATTTCGCCAAAGATGGTCGCACCACGGGCAACCGCATGTTCGTATTCTTCAAGGATCAGGGTTCCGGCACCTTCGCCAATTACCAGACCATCGCGGTTCTGGTCATAGGGGCGCGGGGTAATATCGGGCTGATCATTATTGTCGCTGGTGGCAAACAGGGTGTCGAACACCGCAACCATGGTCGGACAGAGTTCTTCTGCCCCACCGGCAATCATGACATCCTGCATGCCGTATTTGATGGCTTCATAGGCGTAACCGATGCCCATACTGCCCGATGTGCAGGCGGTCGATGTCGGGATGATGCGCCCGCAAATGCCATACAGAACCCCGATATTGACCGCTGATGTGTGGCTCATCATCTGGATATAGCTGGTGGCGGTGATGGCGTTGCTGTCACCGGTTTCCATCAACCGGGTGAAACCCAGGACCGGCGGGGTGCTGCCAAATGACGACCCATAGGCAATCCCAAGACGTCCGCCCTGCAAAATCGACTTTTCATCGCGAAGACCGGCGATTTCAAGCGCCTTGTCCGTGGCCGCAACCGACATCTGGGCAACGCGGCCCATGCTGCGCAACTGTTTGCGGGTAAATTTGCCTTTAAGGTTAAAGCCTTCTACCGGGCCGGCAAGCCGGGTACGAAGATCATATTTCCCGTCCCATTCATCCATGCGCCGGATGCCGGTTTCCCCGGCATTCATGCGTGCAGAAATGGTTTGCCAGTCATCACCAAGTGCGGTGATCCCGGCCATGCCGGTAACAACAACCCGTCTTGTCATAGCATCCCCCCATTCACACTGATGACCTGGCGGGTGATATAGGATGCATCGTCACTGCACAGGAACGCCACAGCGGCGGCGATTTCGTCTGCCGTGCCGTAACGGCGCATCGGGATCATTGCCTTGACCTCGTCTTCCGGCAGGTCTTCGGTCATCCGGGTTTCGATGACGCCCGGTGCCACGGCATTGACCGTGATCTTGCGTTTGGCCAATTCAAGCGCCAGTGATTTCACCGCGCCGATAATCCCGGCCTTGGAGGCGGCATAATTGACCTGTCCGCGATTACCCGCCAGGCCGGCAATTGACGTCAATGCGACAATGCGCCCGCCTTTGCGGCGCTGGATGATGGGCATGATCACAGGTTTGATCACATTGTAAAATCCGTCCAGATTGGTGTGCAGCACACTGTCCCAATCATCATCTTCAAGGGCCGGAAATGCGGCATCGCGCGTCAGTCCCGCATTCAGAACAACCCCGTATGGTGCGCCATGTTGTGCAATATCGTCTTCGATGGCGGTGCGTGTTGCATCACGATTGGCGATATCAAAACGGATCAGACGCCCGCTGCGTCCCGCGGCCATGACATCATCAAGAACCGATTGCGCACCATCGCGGTCCGAATTGTAATGCACGATGATGTCATATCCGTCACGGGCAAGGCGTCTTGCAGTGGCGGCACCAATGCCCTTGCTGGCACCGGTTACCAGAATGGTCTGTGTCATGGCTGTGTCGTTTCTTGGTTGGTGGTCGTCATGGTGTCTTCCGGCTGATCCGGGGCCGATGCCGGCTGGAAGACATTGATCTGGGCTTTGACCAGAACGGTTTCACCGGTTCTGACCTCGCCTTCGAAGACGCCCATCTGTTCATCTTCGAAAACGTTTTTAACAAAGACATCAAGGCAACTGCCCACCGTAAAGCCGTCGCAGGCCAGGGTCATCTTGCGTGTCCCCAACAAATAGCCGATGCGCGGCGGCGTGGTCGGGTCGGCCTGTTTGCCGCGCCAGCCACTATAGGCGGCGACGGCCTGGGCAATATATTCAATGCCGACATAGGCCGGAACCCCGATGCCGTCTTCGAAGAACATGCTGTTTTTATGAATGCGAACACGGGCATGCAGCCGGTCAGGGTCGGCAGAACATACTTCATCAATCAGCAGCATCGGGGCTGCGTGCAGGACAAGTTCGTCAACCGGTGGCATCAAGGACGGGGTGTTATGTGCAGTCATGATGACGGACCAATACGGTTAAATCCCCGCCCCAGAATGACGGATACATTGCTGCCGCCAAAGGCGAAGGAGTTGCTCATCATTGCAGATTGTTCAGCCGGTGCAAGTCGTTGGCCGACAGTTTTGACAAGATTGATTTTCGGGATGTCCGGGTCGGCTACGCCGTCCCAGATATGACGGGGCAGCGGGGTGCCGTTTTCCATTTCGGTCAGGGACAGCCAAAGAATGGCGGCCTCAATCGCGCCTGCGGCACCAAGTGTATGACCGGTCATGGGTTTGGTCGAACTGACGGCAATGTCATGATCAAATACCTGATGAATGGCGCGTGCTTCCATGCTGTCATTAAGCGGGGTCGCTGTGCCATGCATATTGACATAGGAAACCGCCGCCGGGGACAGGCCCGCCTGATCCAGGGCGGCCCGCATGGCCGCGGTCGCACCGATGCCATCGGGATGGGGGGCGTTGGGGTGATGGGCATCGGATGTTTCCCCAACACCGAGCACCGAAATATCCCCCCGGTCCGGGCGCATGACAAACAGGGCCGCACCTTCGCCGATATTGATGCCGTCGCGATTGATGCTCAGTGGATTGCAAATGCCCGTTGCAACCGAGCTTAGCGAATGAAAACCCCGAACGGTCAGGCGGCACAGGCTGTCCACACCCCCGACCAGTACGGCATCGCAAAAACCGGCATTCATCAGGCGTCTTGCCGCGGCAAAGGCCTTGGCACTTGAAGAACAGGCTGTTGAAATCACATAGGCCTGATTTTGCAGACCAAGGGCATCGCGCAGGAAGTCTGCCGGTGATCCGATTTCCTGATGTTCATAGCGGAAGGTGTCCGACCATTTCCCGGTCGCAAGTTTTTCACGATATCCCGACGTGCCTTCTTCGATCCCCGATGTGCTGGTGCCCAGAATGATCGCCACCCGATCCTTGCCGAATGTTGCGATGACATCGGAAATTTCATCGGCGATCTGGTTGGCCGCCGTCCATAACAGGCGATTGTTGCGCGTATCATAGTGGCCAAGATGGTCGGGCAGGGCATCGGGCGGGCTTGTGACCGTGCCAAGGATGGTGCTGGCATCGACCAGATAATCGTCATGCAGGATCATGTCGGCGGGGCGGTCGCCAAACAGGGTTTCTGATGATTGCGCCTTGCCCGATCCCAGTGCCGATACAACACCAAGGGCCGACAGAAAGGCGGGTTTTCCGGTCGCTGTCATGGTGCCATCCGCTGTGAATTGATGGTCAGTGTGTATCCATGGCGCGCGTTATGCAATGTTGCCGTTCCCTGCCAGGGATCGGTTGCGGGACGTGTGACCGTGATCAGGGCATTTTGGCTATGATCGGAATGGATGATCCTGCCTGACGGGGTCTGTTGGATCGTCGTGCCGTGACCAAGTGCATTTTTGACATCGTCAAGCGGCCAATAGGTGACAAACATGTCAGCCAGCAACCGGCGGGCATCGATCCGGTCGGGTAACCAGTCAGCGCGTGTGACAGTCAGTGCGTTTTCCGTCCAGTCGATATCAAGGGCACGCCGTCCCAAACCGTCAAGCACCGTAATCATCACGTGGTTGGTGGTGATGGCAATGCGGGCGATAAAGGTTGTGCGTTCCCTGGTTTCTGCCGCTTCCGGGTCGGTCCAGGTTGCGCTGACCTGTTGGGCGATATTGATCGGGTCGGCAGCCTTCCATGGATTGGCAGGCAGGGTCAGGAAAACATCGTTTTCACCATCGGGCACCACCAGATCACGGACAGACGCATTCACCGGATCGCCATCCGGGCGACCGGCAAATTGCGGGCTGCAGGCACCGAGCATTGCGGCAACCATGATGGTCAGGACGGATCGCATAGGTCGTGCAACATCTTAAGGTAATGATCGGTTTTGCTTACAAGCGGATTGTCGAGATTCCAGGCATATCCGGCAAGGATCGATACAACCATGCGCTTGACCTTGGTGTCTTCGGTCGGCTGATTGAAAATGATGGTCTGAAGCCGCCCGTCATACCACGCGTCGACATAGGAACGAAAGGTCGCAACACCACGTTCAAGCGGAATGGCATAATCGTTTTGCCAATCGACATTCTTGGCATTGTGACGATTGATCAGAACATTGGCCGCCATTTCGGCCGACTGCATGGCAATGGTGACACCCGATGAAAATACCGGATCAAGGAAGCCCGCCGAATTGCCAAGCAACGCATATCCGTCGCCGAACAGCTGATCGGACTGGGCGCTGTATCCGGCAATCGCATTAAGCGGACGGATCGGTCTGGCATCGGCAAGGATGGTTCCAAGACGCGTATCAGCAATCAGTTGATCAAAGATCGCCTGTTCATCCATTGATGACCATCGGGGATCCTGATCAGGGAAAATCACGCCGACGGATGATGTGCCATCCGAAAACGGAATCAGCCAGTACCAGACTTCTTGATGGGTCGGGTGAACCGTAATCAGGATCTTGTTCCGGTCGTGATCGGTTGGCGACATGTTGTCTTGAACATGGGTAAACAGTGCGCGCCGTTCGATGGATTGGCCGGACCGCGCAATGCCCAGCATCCGGGGCAGGACGCGTCCATATCCGCTGGCATCAAGGACAAATGTCGCGCGCAGTTTGCCGGTTTCGCCACGGTCATTCTGGAATGTCAGTTGGCAGTCGCCATCGGTCAGACTGGCTTCGGTAACCTTGTGCGCGAACCGGATATCAATGCCCGCGGCAATGGCGGTATCGGTCAGGATTTTGTCAAATCGCGCGCGCTGGACCTGGAATGTGGTGCCCCAGCCTGATGGTTCGAAATTCTTGCGAAAATCGATGGACTGATAAAGCGGACCGCGTTCGAAAACCGCACCGTTCTTGAACTGAAACCCGGCCTTTTGAACCGCATCAAGAAGACCCGCACGTTCAAGGATGTTCATGCAGTTGGGCAACAGGCTTTCGCCAATGACAAAGCGCGGAAATGTCTGTGCCTCAAGCACGGTGACATGCATGCCCGCATCATGAAGCAGTTTTGCCGCCACGGCCCCGGCCGGTCCGGCGCCGATGATCGCAATGTCGCAATCGTGCATTATTGGTGTCCCCTGGATTGCGGGTGGGTGGTGCGCTGGTCGTTGCCTTTATGCCCGGCGCACATCCAGTATGACAGCACCCACGCCGATATCAGCCCGATCGAAATGATGGTGCCGATGGCATTGACCACCGGGACCGAACTTGTCGCCAGAAGCCCGAATGCCAGAACGCTGCTGATCAGTGACAGGAACACGGCAAACCGGGTTGCATCCTGTGTGCCGTGCTGGCGGCTTTCGGATGTAAAGATCGCGTAATCCGCGCCAATGGCAAACACCAGAAACAGCGCCATAATGGCAAAGAAATTGATCGTCACACCAAGCACAAAGGCCCCGCATACAGCACAAAGGATGGCAATCAGCGGTGCGGCCACGACATGCAGCCCGTCAGGAAACCCGTATCGCAACACCGCAACCAGTCCCGCAACAAGCAGCGACACGCCAAGCGCGATGCTGGCCCAGACACGGTATCGGGCAAACTGACCGGTGATGGTTTCGCGCGGATTGATCAGGCGGGCCTGTCCGATATGCGATATCGCATCGCGCACGGCATCGACGTCCTTTATCGCATTAAGGCGGATGATATCGGTTTCACCGCGTTGCAGGTCGGATAATCCGGGAATGGCTGCAAGAATTTCCGGGGCGGGTTCAAGCGGGGTTTTGGCGTCTTGTGTGCTGGAAATGTCCACCGGAATGACGGCCTGCAATTGCGGGCCAAATGGCGCAATCAATTGTGATGTGATCAGGGCGCGGTTGGCATTCTGGCGGCTGATGGACGGTATGACATCGGACAGACCAAACAAACTGCCGATACGTCCATCGGCGATCAGCGGACGCAATGCATCGCGGATGGCTTCGCCGGTTTCAAGGCGGCCCTGAATGTCTTCGCCGTCCACCCGGATGAATTGCGGGTTCCCGCCCATGCCAAGGGTCTCACCAATCATCCGTGCATCTGCAATCAGGGCGTCATCCCCATGGCCAAGGGCGGCGATATCATCATTGGCGGGCAGATAAAATGCCGCCCCAATTAACGCGATAGCCGCCAGAACCAGCATGACATGACGCAGTCCGTTCGATGGCCGAACAGCCAAAAGAACAGTATCGATTTTCTGATAGATCACCCTGATGGCGGCGCGGTCGCGGATATTGCGGGCCGGCAGGCATGGCAAAATGGTCACCACGGTGACATAGGCGGCAATCAGACCGGCAATTGAATAAACCGATATTTGCGCAAGCAGGATCGTCGGTGTGAAGGCCAATGCGGAAAATCCGCAAACCGTGGTCAAAAGACCCAGCCGAAGTCCCGGCCGAACATGTGAAAGCCGCGTGTCATCCGTTCCGTCTGATCCGGGTAAAACCAGATAATGCAGTGCATAATCGATGGAAATCCCGATCAGGCTGGCGCCAAAAACCAGCGCAATGGCATGGATGCTGTCAAAGATCAGTACAAGGGCGGTGATACCGGCAAGAAGACCGCTTCCGACCGTCAACAAGGCTGCCAGGATCGGAAGTGGCGACATGAACACCCAAACCACCATCGCAATCACCCCGAATGTTGCAATCATGGCAATGCGCTGGACGTCTGATTTTGCGTGGGTTGCCTCGGACACGGCGAAGAAAATCTGCCCGGTTTTGGCAATCAAAAGGTTGTCATCCGATGCCGTCGCAGCGGCAATCAGGTCATTGGCATGGTTGACCCAGTCGGCTTCAAACCCGCTTGTCCGGACATGCGGGGCAAGGGTGATGATGATCGGCGTCCCATACCGGTCATCTTTGTGCACAAGGCCGCTTTGCCCGATATTTTCACCGAGTTCAGCCAAAAAGCCTGGCAGCAATGAAAACGGATCACTGGCAAGCGATTGCGCAGAGATCATGGATGACGGCGCATAGAGCGATTGGACCGCACGCTTGTATATGCGTTGCCCGTCACCATTGGTCAGCAGGTCATGGTCTTTTTGCGATAACAGCCCCCCGGCATGATCAAGATAAAACCCATAAAGGGATCTTGCATCGCCGGTTTCAAACCCGGGCAGACTGACCGATGCGGTGCCGTCCATGTCGCGGAAGTGTTGAGCAAGGGTGCGGCTTGCTTTTTCAAGCTGGTCGCGGTCGGGATGGGACATCATGATGATGACCTGATTGGCATCACGCCGCAGAAGATCCCGTACAATAGTGATGTCGCTTAACCGATCCTGTTGGTCGGCATCCCCGTCATGGTGTTCGCGCCCGATCAGTGACAGGATATCACCGTCAATCTTGGCGTTTTGGGCATTGATCTGCCAGAAGGTCAGAACCCCCATAACGATCAGGCACAAACCCCATATGACGGCGCGCACATTCATTATTGTGCCTGCCCGGCCAAAAGGGCTGCGATGTCATCAGGAAGGGGCAGGGACACAGCCGTCTGGTTTGACAGGGTGATTTCGTCATGATCGCCGGTGGGTTTGTCAATCCGGACATGATCGACAAAATCACGGCCTGATGCGGTAATGTGCGCGATCTGATCGGCAATCGGGCGCCCGGCAATCGGGGTCAGTTCGATCTGCCAGGTGCTGGCACTGTCGCCGTCAGTCCCATCATCGGTTTCAGCGTTATTTTCGACGCCCTTCTCGACATCCATCTCAGCAGACCGTTCAGTAACTGTGAAATGTTGGGCAAGTGCATCCCAGTTACCGGAAAGAACGGCTGAAATCAGGGTAATGAACTGATTGAATTGCGCACCATTGGCGATGGTTTCACGGCGGCCGTCATCCCCGATACGGGTGATGCCGCGATCGGTCATGACGGTGACGTCGGGAAACGGTTCACGGTTTTGCCAGACCAGCCCGTCGCCTGGTGACAGGGTAAAGGCCCCCTTTGAGACCAGTGGCTGTTCAAACCCGGCAAGATACCGATCAAGGCGAAATGCACCGGCAAGATACTGATCATCACCAATCTGTTGCAGTTTGGCGGCGGGCATCGCATCCGCACGGGCCGATGCCACATGGCCTGTCATCGCCAAAAACACGATCAGGGCAATGTGCAAAATGATCTGCTTTGTTGCGGGCAGGGACTTCGTCATTTTCGGGTTTCCAGCTTGTCGATCAGACATTGCGGGCTGGCAAACAGCATTTCGCCCGTGGCCTTTTCAACGGCAACCTGAATGGTAAAGCCCTTGGTCAGTTTTTCACCGCTATCGGCATCGCTGATCAGATAGTCGATCTTGAGACGGTTTTCATATTCCTTAAGCGTGGCGGTGATTTTGATTTTCTGCCCGAACCGGCAGGGACGGACATATTTCACCCGCATGTCGACGATCGGCCACAGATAGCCGCTTTCATCCATTTGCGGATAATTATAGTCAATCCGGTCAAGAAGCGCGCAGCGGGCATTTTCGAAAAACTGCACGTAATTGCCGTGCCAGACCACATTCATCGGATCAAGATGATAGAACTGGATGGTTTCGGTGACGGATGCGCTGATCATGCGATATCCCCGTCATGAAGCGTCCAGTCGCGGTTCTGGATGCGCGAAATCACCAGACGCAAGGTTGCTTCAAGCGGCTTGTCCTCGTCGATGAAATCGATGTCCTGTTTCAGGTGATCAAGGAACGCCATCAGATCCGGGCCAAGCTGCTTTTGCGTGATTTCGCCCGATTTTTCGCGCAGGCGGATGGCCTGAAGGGCGGCGATCAGGTTGGCGGCGACCACCTGTTCGGTCAATTGCAGCACGCGCAGGCAATCGCGCGCGGCAATCGTGCCCATGCTGACCTTGTCCTGGTTATGGCATTCGGTGGAACGCGAAAAGACGCTGGCGGGCATGGTTTGTTTCAATGCTTCGGCCGTCCAGGCAGATGCACCGATCTGAACAGCCTTAAGACCGTGATTGATTGACGCGCGTTCCGCATTCGATCCCGACAGGTTGGACGGCAAACCATGATTGAATTTGGTATCAACCAGAAGCGCCATCTGGCGATCCATCAGATCGGCAAGATTGGCAACCAGCGTTTTCATGCCATCGGCAACAAAGGCAACATGCCCGCCATAGAAATGCCCGCCATGCAGGATGGTGTTTTCCCCGACATCAAGCAACGGATTGTCATTGGCGCTATTGAGTTCGATTTCCAGCGTTTTGCGGAATGTCGGCATCATATCGGCCAGCACACCAATCACGTGGGGCGCACAGCGCAATGAATACCGGTCCTGCAAGCGGGCCGGTTCGAAATCATCGCCAAGATGGCCAAGGTCCCCTTCGATCCATGCCGCGATTTGCGCCTGTCCCGGATGGGGTTTGGCGGCAAAAAGCCGTTTGTCAAAATGCGCCGGATTGCCAAGCAAGCCGATGCTGGCCATCGCGGTAATGCGGCTAGTCAGTTTGCAAAGATATTGCACCCGGACAAAGGCCTGACACATCAATGCGGTCATCACCGCCGTACCGTTCATGATCGCCAGGGCTTCTTTCGGGCGCAGGACAAGCGGGGGAAGCCCCGCCTTATCAAGGGCGTCGCGCGCGGTGGTTCTGGTACCGCGATAAAGCACGTCACGTTCCCCGATCAGGGCGGCGGCGACATAGGAAAGCGGGGTCAGATCGCCTGATGCACCAACCGATCCTTCTTCGGGTATCAGCGGCGTGATGTCATGGGCCAGAAGCCCGGTCAGTTGATCAAGCAGATCTACACTTACCGCGGAATAGCCGCTGCAAAGTGATGCCAGCCGGACGGCAAGAACGGCGCGTGCCTGATCCGCGGGCAGGATATTGCCCAGTCCGCAACCGTGAAAGCGGCTAAGATGCAGGGGAAGTTCGGCCACCAGTTCGGGGGGCACACGGCGTGAAACGGAATCGCCATATCCGGTTGTCACCCCATAGATATGACCATGTTCGCGCAGTTCCTGATCAAGGAAATCGGCCCCCTTCTGGATGCGGGCGCGAAATTCGCTGCTTCCGGACAGGACGGGGCGGGCGCGTTGCTCGGACAGGGCAATCACATCTTCGATCGTCAGATCGTTTTCGCCAAAAATGATGTTGATGTGATTATTGGTCATTATCAGCCTTTTTCTTCGCCCAGAAGTCATAGAAATTGAACCATTGCAGCGGTTCGTTAACAACAATCTTTTCAAGCCATTGTGCATAGGCACTGGCATATTTCGTGATCGCGGCCTGCCGGTTGGCGCGTGGCAGGATCATCTGATCGGCCAGTTTGTGCCAGGCAATCCGGAATGTCTTGCCCGATCGCCATGCCGCTGCCGCATAAACCGGACATTGCAGCAAATAGGCCAGAATGAACGGGCCTTGCGGGAATTGGGCATCTTCGCCCAGAAATGGCGTCAGCACAGTCTTGTCGCGCGCGCCAATGGCAATGCGATCAGCCGCAATCACCACCCATTCGCCGCGATCAACCCGTTCGCGCAACATGATGGCAGTGTCCGGGCCGATGTCGGTTACCTCGATCAGGTCGACCTGGCTTTCAGGGGCAAATTTCCGAAGAACCCGGCCAAACCGGGCCGCGTTTTTTTGATGAAGCAAAACATTGACGCGAAAGTCGCGGTCGCGGCTGGCAATCGCGCGGACCAGTTCCATATTGCCGAAATGCGACACCAGCAGCACGACCGCCTGATCGCGCGGAAGATAGTCAAACAGGCTTTCGGCATCATCAGGAAGGTTAAGATTGCCTTCGCCCAGCTTGCCGCACCATGCCGCAATCTTGTCGAGTGCACTTTCCCCGAACCGCAAGAAATGCCGGAAAACATTCATTCTGGTCGGGGTGATATTGGCACCGGCCTTTTGGGCGCGGATCAGAAAATCATGCGATGCGCGGCGCGCATTTTTTCCGGTCAGATAGAAATAGAAGATGATCGGCATCATCACAGCCAGACAGAACCGGCGACCGAAATAACGGTACACGGCCCCCAGAAAACGCATGCCCAAATACATGCCGCGTTCGTCGATTTCCGACCAGTGTTCGGACGAGACGGGCGGGCTGTCAGACGCAATATCGCGCTGTCGCGGGGCAAAGGTCGCCCCGCGCCGGAAATAACCGGGCAGTCGCCAGATCATGCCAAAGACCAGACGCGTATGCATCGCACTGATCAGGACATTGTCTTTCCACATCCGGAAATTCGATATGTTGCCGTCGGGATAGGTCACCTTTGTCGGGATGTGGATAACCGGAACACCCCGCCAGTAAAGCCGCACCATCAGTTCGGTGTCGAAATCCATCTTTTTGCCAAGACCTTCGCTGAGCCAGACGGCAAGGCTTCGCGCAAGTGGATAAACGCGAAAGCCACACATGCTGTCGCGGATGGCAAAGGACAATGTTTCAATCCAGACCCAGAAATGGGTGACCCAGCGCCCGATTTTGCGGCCGGTCGGGATGCTGTCATCGTAAACCGGAAGCCCGGTGACAAGTGCATCCGGTGCATTTCGCGCAGCGCGCAGCATTTCGGGAATACGATCAAGATCATGCTGACCATCGGCATCGATCTGAATGGCGTGGGTGAACCCGGCCTGATGGGCCAGTTCCATGCCGGTTATGACAGCAACACCCTTGCCGCCATTGCGCGGAAGACGATGGCAAAATACGCCATGATCGGGATCATGAAGGTTTGCGACCACCTGACGGGTTTGCGCGTTGGATCCGTCATCAATGATGAAAACACACAGATCAAAGGATCGCGCCTTGGCGACCACGTCGGCCAGAACGGTATGGTGATTATAGGTCGGGATCAGCGCACAGATTTTCACGCGATCTTTTCCCCTTCGTCCTTTGCCCCGTCATCTTGCGGTACCCGCAATTTCAGCGTTCCCGAACTGTGCAGGTCGTCCTGATCGGAACGGTAGCTGAATTTAAGGCGATGGGCAGACGCATCGAAATCAATTTCAAGCCGGATCACGTCGGATGGCGTGATGGGTTTGCGGAATTTCAGCTGGCTGACTTCGGCAACATTGCGCGACGATCCAAAAGCCGATGCCCCAAACAGGGCGGCCCAATGCAGCTGAATGACGCCGGGTAAGATCGGCTGCCCGGGAAAATGCCCCTTGAAACATGTCATGTCGCCGTCAAGTTTAAGCGTCAGTGATACGGCATCGCGTTCGTGATTGCGCACATGTTCGGTGACCTCGGGCAAGGCATTGCCATTGTCATCAAACAGGGCACGCAACAGATGAAGCGGTTTTTTGCCCTGGCTGTCTGTGGGCAGGCGATCGACAAACCGCCAGCGTTGCGGCAAGGCGGCGTCTTCTTCGAATTTTGAAAGTTCGCGGCGCAACAGCCGTCCCATGCGGAAACGACCACGCTTTTCCAGTTCAGCCTTTCCATCCGGTGTCAGGACCGCAACGACGGCAAGCCGCGGATCATCTTCGCGTGCCAGCAAGGCAACCGCATCCTCGATCAGCTCATTACGGCGCAGATGTTCTTCGACCGCGCCAAGCGACACCCGTTTGCCACCGATCTTGACGACACGATCCGCACGCCCCTTAAGGACAAAGCAGTTCTTTTCCCGGTCAAGCATCGCGCGGTCTTCGGTCTGATACCAGTCGGTCCCGGCAATATGGGGGGCGCGGACCCGCAAACATCCGGCATCGTTCAGCCCGGTTTCAAGCTGTGGCAACGGGTGCCAGGGGGCGTTTTCTTGATGCTGTTGACGCCAGGCAATTCCGCCGGTTTCCGTGCTGCCATAAATCTCGGTCGGGCAGACGCCAAGCATGGCCGTGGCCGACTGTGCTGCCGCGAAATCAAGCGGTCCACCGGAACTCAGGACCAATGCCGGGCGCGGGGCGGTGGCCAGATCAGGATGCAGGTTTTTAAGCTGTGCCGGGCTTGCGACCAGCATATCCCCGGTCTGCATTTCGCCAAGGACCATGTCCCAGAACTGGGCCTGCTGGGCGCAGGTAATCTGTTTGGTCATGACCGGCCAGATCACCCGAAAGATCAGACCGTAAATATGTTGATGGGACACAAGACCGATGATGCGTGCATCATCGCCCATAAGCGGCCGCCAAAGGGGCGACTGGATTGTGATTTCATCTTCGATCTGGGCCAGGGTTTTGATCACCGGTTTCGGTGTGCCGCTGGATCCGGATGTAAAGAAGATCGCCTGGCATGATGTTGCGGGCGGAATGCCGGGTGTTGCCGGTACGGGCTTGGCGTTCGCGGCGATCAGCAATTGCTGAATTCTGGCATCATCAAGGTGGGTATCAAACTGTTGGCCGATTTCATCAAGATACCCGCTTTTGTCGGTTGCCGGCAGAATTGCGGTTGAACCGGCCCGCCAGACGGCGGCCAGCGCGATCATGAACAGGCGTGTCGACTGGCAATAAATTGAAATGCGTTTGCCCGCATCAAGCTGTGTGGTCAGGCGGTCAATATCTGCATTGATCGCCCCAACCGAAAGCGTGGTGTCATTTTCAAAACACAGTCCGGTATGGGCATTTTGCGGATTGCCGAGATTCGTGAAAAAAACGCTCATGCGTTCTCCTGACCGGTGCTGTCTTGTGTTTTGCGATCATGACGGGCACGCAGGATGCGGCGTACCGGCCATTCGCCGACGAACAGGACCGCAATCAGCACATAGGATATCAGCCCGTTATAAAGGGTCCATGTCTTGATACTGGCATAAAGGGCCGTCCAGGCCGCAATGCTGCCATTTGCAATAAAAAAGCCGACCCAGACCGCTGTCAGTATGCGGGTATAGCCGATGGCATAATCGTCAAGTTCGGGGGTGCGCAACCGCGCAAAGCGTTCAATCATTGGACGCCCGACAAAAAGAGACACCCCGAACAACGCCGCAAGCGTTGCAGAAACAATGACCGGATAAAACCGGATCGCCACCAGTTCGCTGGCGATCCCCGCACAGGCAAGGATCGCTGCAACCAACAGAAAGGTGATTGCCTGCACGCGCTTGCCACTGCCAAGAAACAGCGCCGCACGCAGCAACACAGCCGCAATCAGCACAATCAGGATCAGGCGCGGTGAAAAGACCGATAATCCGAAATAGACCAGTACCGGATAGGCAATACCCAGTATCGCAAGCAGTATGGCACCAATGCGATTAGGAACTGACCAGGTCATGAATTTTCTCGACCACGTCATCGACGGTTCGGACCGATTTGAATTCAGTTGCCGGGATTTTCTTGCCGGTCAGTTCCTGGAATTTCACAATCAGATCAACCGCATCAATGCTGTCGAGATCAAGGTCATCCATCAAATGGGCATCCGGGGAAATGTCTTCGGCCGGAACTTCGAACAACTCGACCAGATAGGCGTGCAACTGGTTATAGATTTCGTCGCGACTATGCATGTTTACGCCCCTTTCTCTGACTGGATGAAGGTCGCCAGATTGCGTACAGAGGCAAAATGCGTTTTGACGTTTTCGTCTTTGGCATCAATGCGCACATCGTATTTTTTCTGAAGCGCGACGCCAAGTTCCAGGGCATCGATGGAATCAAGGCCCAGCCCATCAACAAACAGGGCTTCGGTGCTGTCGATATCGTCGACCTGCACATCTTCAAGATTAAGGGTCTCGATGATGAAGGCTTTAAGTTCTGTTTCCAGCGAAGTCATGTTTCAATCTGCTCAAGATATATTCTTTGATGAACCGTGTCAGCGCGCGCGATTGCTTCGCCCGCGGCAACCCGGGATCATGTATGTCGTTAAATAAGATGGGGGGATCAACTTCCAGCCGGAATTGGATTTTGGACGGCGGAATACGATACCACGGGACCCCTTTTTTCAACGTATCGTGATTACAGTGTACAACCACAGGAATCAAGTCGGCTTGTGTCTCTATCGCGATGTTTGCAGCCCCGCGCTGAAGCTTGCCGAGCTTGCATTTCGGCGGGGTCCGGGTGCCTTCGGGAAAGATCATGATATTCGCCCCGGCGGCCAGATGATGACGGGCCTGAACAATCAGGTTTTCCGGATTGTCGTCATTGCGAATGAAACCCGCCGCGCGCACCACCCCGAACAAAAACGGGTTGCGAAACAGCTCGTGCTTGACCACGCACTGGCATCTGTCCATCCGTGACAGGATCATCACCACATCAAGCAGGGTCGGGTGATTGGCAATGATCAGTGCGCCGCGCGCAGTGCGCAAACGGTCAACATTGTGTGCTTCCACACCGGCGACCCCGGTGATATCGAGCATCCAGGTAAATAGCCGAAATCCGCGGCAAATGACAAATTGCGCGTATTTGCGGCGTCTGGCGCGGTTTTGCAGAACCACCATCATGGCCGGAAAAATCGTAAGTGCCATCAACAGCCCGCCAAGCCCGAAACTGCAAAAGGCAAATCCGGTGGCAAATAACCGCCAGTACCAGTTAAGGCCACGGGCCTGCCGGGGCGGGGTTTTGCGGGTTTTGCTGGTATTGCGGGGTTTGTCCGGGCGTGTGTCGCGCGCCGGTCTGGCGCCCATCACCGTTTGTTCGGGCGCTTGCGTGCGGGGATGATCCGGGGCGGCGGGGCGCTGGGCCAGGGCGGATTTAGTCATGGCGTGTGATGGTCCAGGCGCTTGATTTTCCGGCAATGCGAATATCGTTCTGAGGTGACGATAAAAGATCAACCAGTGCCTTGGCATGGTCAATGGCGCTTGCGGGCGAAAGCATGCTGCGTTCGTCTGTAGTCAGGCTTTTGAAACGGTACAGCTCGCCATCATGATCGCTATTGCGATCGCCATTTTGCGGATCAAAACGGATGGCAAGTGCCATGCCCTGATCGGACTGTGCGGTTTGATCATTATAGATTTCCGGCAGGGGAAGATCGACAAAACACAGAATGACCGGCCGTGCATCTGATGCAAGTTGCGCAAGTGTTTCGGTCAGTGCGGCAATCAGGCTGTCATCCCCGGCGGAAATGGCCGTATGGCTTTCGGTGATCGACCAGTTGATGGATGCCACCCCGATAAAGGCATTATGGACCGACATGCTGAAATCGGCGGGGGAAACGGCATCATCGGTGGCAACCTGATGAAGGAGTTTGACCGTGCGGTCGATATTGCCGTGGCGTGAACAGAAAACGATGCGCGGATTTTCGGTGGTCTTGAGTGTGTGGGACAGCACCTCGGCGGCGGCGCGACCAAACAGGTCCAGTCGCCGCCGCCAGGCTGGTTTGATGCTGCGCGCCAGTTGGGAGGGATCCGATGGTTCGGTTGTGATCCGGGGATCCCCGTCACGCTTTGTGGTCAGGGTGGCCTGACCATCGGTATTTTCCCAAAAAGCCCAGCAGGGCAGGCAGGCGCAAAGCAGCGTCATCTGAAGTCCTAGTTGGCAAGTGCGGCGCGGGCAGAGACCGCACGCAGGATATCCTGTCTCAGGTTGTTGACCCAACGGTTATAGTTCCGGTGAATCTGGCTGCCATTATAGTTCAGATTGGTGCTGTCGACATAAATGATCGAATAGTTCTTTTTATCAAAGGAGATGGCAACTTCTGCGCTGTGTGAACGCGGTGCATAGGTTGCCTTGAGATGTCCTTCGCCTTCGCGCTGAACAATCCAGTCGCGTGCAGATGCGGCTTCGATGATGGTTGCTTCAATTTCTTCCATGCTGAGCTTTTCGACATCGCTCGGGAAGGGCTGGTTCGAAAAGTTCTGAACAGTTGCCGTGCAGGCACTGAGTGCCGCAAAAACGATGGCAACTGCTGCAAGTTTCAAGCTACGCATTTTGATCTGCCTTGATTCTTTGGTGAAAACGAATTCAATTGATCGCAGTCATGATTGGCCGGGAAACATGATTTTTCATTGCTTCTGACCGTGCTCGTGTGACCAGAGTTCAGCAATAATGGATTGTGCTGGTGGCGACAAGTACCACTTTTGGGATCGACCGTTTGCCGGGAATGGCGCATTGTTCAGCTTTGGATGAAGGGGTTGTTTACGCGATCCGCACCCATGGGGCCGAGCTGCCGACTGCCCGCTCATCACGCCGGGAAATGTCCGCGCTCGCACATGAATTGCTGGGGCTTCTTGCCAGAAAAGTCATTTCCGAAAGTGCTGATTTGCCCCGTGCCGGGATACAGGATGCGGGGCCGCATGATGACATTGGTCATGATCTCGGCGACGGACAGGGACTTGTTTTCAAGGATGCCGACGGGCGGCCCTGGGTGCGGGGGGCAGGTCGGGATGGGGCAAGTCTATCGGCCTCGATCAGCCATTCCCGGCACGTGATTGCGGTCGCGCTGGCGACACGACCGGGCATTTCGGTCGGTATCGACATTGACTATAAGGACGCCCGCCGACCGGTTGCCGACATGGCAGAACAATTGTTGTTGCCGCGATCAACCAGCCTTGGTGATTTCTATCAGGCGTGGTGCCGCTATGAAGCGGTTTTCAAGGCCACAGGAATTATCGACCCGCAGGCACAAAAAAGGGTGTCGCCAGTCGTGGAACATGTACCGAAACTGCCAGCGGGTTTTGCCGGCCGCCTTGTCGTGACGGCGTCCTGAAGGATCGCGATATCGCGCGGCTAACCATCCAGAAACACATCAGTTGGCGCGCTGTCTTGCATGGTTACGTGTTCAGCATAGGCCGGTTGCCCTTCATGGCGAAATGGCATGTCTTGGGTATGTCCAAGACATAACTGCGCATGTATCTGCGCGGCTGGTTGGTGATCCCGACGGTTTGGTTTGTCATGCCGGGGTGTCATGCCGTCGTGGAAAGATCTGGTTTGGGCCTGTTCCGATGCGGTCAAAGCTGGTCCCAAGAGCCGTAAGTTTCGTGCATGGAGTCGCCATTTCGTGAATTTTTTACGGCTGCGGCCCAAGGTGCAGGTCGCTGGTTTCATGGGATTTTTATGACATTTTCGATTTTTGATCGTCATCGAATTGGCAGAAAATAAGATTTTTATGAAAAAAATCGCCATGACGGGTTGCGCTTCGACGATTTTGAGACATTTTCCGCTTTAGAAAATGTGGTCTTTACATTAAAGCTCACATTTTAGTGACCACCGGTCACTATTGTCGCGTGCATGTATTCTGTGCTATGCAGGTGATAGGGGTAATGGGGATTCGTTTGGTGCATTTTATGCGCCATTGGAAGAAATGGGTTTGTGCATGTCTGACCGGATAATCAAGGCACAGGGTACCGGCCAAGATAAGGATGATGATGCCCCGGCGGAATCATCGGAAATGACAAACCATCCGGATATGGAATTGGATCAGGATATGGACGCCAATTATTGTTTTGCGGATATCTATCTACGCAACGCCCCCCGCTATCTTGAAGGCTTTCTTGGTTCTGTGCAGGAACCGGTTCATGGTGAACTGCGCGATGCAAACAAGGGTCTTCTGGCCTTTGAGGACGGGGTTTGTGAAATCTCTGCCAGCTCATCTTTCCTGACTGTCGCGATGTCGGCTTCCGACGGTAAGGGCCTTGATCAGATCCGCGGTTATTTCGAAGAAAAATTGCGGAGCCTGTCCGATCAGCAAGTGATCGAATTTGACTGGCGTAAACATTGACCATTGGTCATTAATATTTGATCTGACCGGTCTTTGACCGTCAGATGCGCCCGCAAAAGCGGACCCCATCCAGGCACAAGGACAGATCCTGTCTTTGTGCCTGATGTCGTTGTGGGGACGGGTTTGTCGCCTTTGGTTCGGGTTTGGGTTTGGTTGGTTAGCTCATGACGAACCGGTCGCGCGCTGCGCGGACAACACGCGTGATATATTCCGCGACCGACGCAACGCTGCGCGTATCCTTGGTGTCAGGATGCTGAAGCATCCAGTAATTGCGGGTAAAGCGGATTTCAGGCAGCAAACGCACAAGATCAGGCACACCATCTGTGGCATAATCATGCAGGATACCAATGCCATGTCCGTTGCGTACGGCTTCCATCTGGGCGACCACGCTGCCGCATTCAAAACGACGTTTCATCAATTTGCCAAGCCGGGCAGCATAATCAAGTGCGCGGCTGTAAATCAGGTCTTCGATATGGGTGACAAACAGCCGGTCTGAAAGGTCGGCCTCTGTTCGCACATCCCCGTAACGCTCAATGTAATCCCGGCTGGCATAGACGCTGAGCGTATAGTCGGTCAGCTTCTTGATCACCAGCCGTCCCTGTTTGGGGCGATCAAGGGTGATGGCGATGTCGGCTTCGCGTTGTGACAGGGAAAATGTGCGAGGCAGCGGCACAATCTGGATAACCAGATCCGGGTGATTTGCCGCAAAGTGAGCCAACTCACTTGCCAGAAAATAGTTCCCCAATCCATCGGGTACACCAACCCGGACCGTGCCGCTGATGACTTCGGACTGGTTCGAAACAGCGGTCCCGGCCCGCAGAAACGCAGATTCAGCGGCCTCCGCCGCAGTCATCAATTCGCGCCCTGCGGTGGTCAATTCCGATCCGGTGGTGCGCCGGTCAATCAGTTTGGTGCCAAGTTCCTGTTCAAGGGCGGTCAGTTGCCGTCCGACCGTTGCATGGTTCAGGCCAAGCTGGCGTGCGGCGGCCAGGATTTGGCCCTGCCTGGCGACGGCAAGGAAAATGCGGAAGCGATCCCAATCCATTACGATGAATGACCTCTGATGACTTTAATTTTTGCACATCGAATTTGCAGGAATGATAATTGATGTGCATTGCAGTGCATAGTCATAATGGACCTAGTTTGCCGGTGATGAAATCAGGCAATCCGAAATCAGGTTTAGTCGGGAGGAACCCCATGTCGACCCAGATCACCCATTACATCAATGGCAAGCGCGTCGCCGGTAAATCCGGTCGTTCTGCTGCTGTCTTTAATCCGGCAACCGGCGCACAAAGCGGCACGGTTGATCTTGCATCCAAATCCGAAGTACGTGCCGCTGTTGAATCGGCTGCGGCTGTTCGCGATGAATGGGCCAACACCACACCACTTCGCCGTTCGCGTATCCTCAACAAGTTTCTTGGCATTCTTGAAGACCGTTCCGAAGAACTGGCCGCGGCAATCACCGCCGAACATGGCAAGGTTCTGTCCGATGCGCTGGGCGAAGTCACCCGCGGGATCGAGGTTGTCGAGTTTGCAACCGGTGCGCCGCAGTTGCTCAAGGGTGAATTCACCGAAAATGTTGGTACCAAGGTCGACAGCCATTCTGTGCGTCAGCCGCTGGGGATCGTTGCCGGTATCACGCCGTTCAACTTCCCGGCCATGGTGCCGATGTGGATGTTTCCGGTAGCACTTGCATGCGGTAACTGCTTTATCCTCAAACCGTCCGAACGTGATCCGTCCGCATCCCTTCTGCTGGCTGAATGGCTGACCGAGGCCGGTCTTCCTGATGGCGTGTTCAACGTTGTTCAGGGCGACAAGGAAGCGGTTGATGCGCTTCTGTTTGATCCGGACGTCACCGCGATCAGCTTTGTCGGATCGACCCCGATTGCCAAATACATCTATGAAACCGCAACCGCGCAGGGCAAACGTTGTCAGGCCCTTGGTGGTGCGAAAAACCACATGATCATTATGCCGGATGCCGACATGGATCAGGCGGTTGATGCCCTGATGGGGGCTGCATACGGGTCGGCTGGCGAACGTTGCATGGCAATTTCGGTGGCCGTGCCGGTTGGCAAGGCGACCGCAGATACCCTGATTGAAAAGCTGGTTCCGCGCATCAATGAACTGCGCGTTGCACCGGGGACCGATCCGGCGGCTGAAATGGGACCGCTGGTAACGGCAGCCCATCGTGACAAGGTGGTCGGCTATATCAACAAGGGTGTCGAAGAAGGTGCCAAGCTTGTCGTTGATGGCCGCGATATCAAGCTTCAGGGCTATGAAGAAGGCTACTTTGTCGGGGGCACCCTGTTTGATGACGTCACCCCGGATATGAGCATCTACAAGGAAGAAATCTTTGGCCCGGTTCTGTCGGTCGTTCGCGCCGATGATTACGAAACCGCTGCCAACCTTGTCGATAGCCACGAATATGGCAACGGTACTGCGATCTTTACCCGTGATGGCGATACGGCGCGTGAATTTGCCGCACGTACCCAGACCGGCATGGTCGGTATTAACGTTCCGATCCCGGTTCCGATGGCGTTCCATTCGTTTGGTGGCTGGAAAGCATCGCTGTTTGGCGATCATCACATGCATGGTCCCGAAGGTGTGCGTTTCTACACCAAACTGAAAACCATCACTTCGCGCTGGCCGACCGGTATTCGCAAGGGTGCGGAATTCGTCATGCCGACGATGAAATAACTTTTGCTAATCTGGCGAAAAGAAAGGCGCGCAGGGGGTACTTTGCGCGCCTTTAGTTTTTGTGGAATACGGGGAGCCATAATCCACAGGGTGAACCGGAAGGACGTCAGGATGATCTAGTGCGTGATCACCTGGGTCAGGGTGACGATATTGAAACCCTGTCGGGCGAAAATTCTGGTTTGCTGTTCAATGCTGTCACGTTTGGCGTCGGGGTCGTGATCAAGGCTGATGCAGCCAATCGGGATCAGGGTGGCATCGCGCCGGGCAAGCGTCAGGATATCTTCGGCAATGTGGTCTTCGTGAAAGACGATATCGGCGGTTTCAATCGCGCGCGCGATGCCGTGCGGAAGATCAAAGGCAGTATCGGCATGGATTTCGGCATTCATGATCTGCCCGCCGGGGACGGTCGCGCTGCTGCCATCGGGAACGAACTGGCGCAGGGCATGGTCAATATCGCTGTCGCGTGCGGTGCCGGTCGGGGTTTCTTGCAATCCGCGCTGGAAAAAATGGGTCCAGAACCGCTGGCGTGACACATTGTCATGAAGGTGATCGGCGACCTTTTGTCGGGCATCGCGGGCAATACGGGCCAGTTGTGCCATGGATGCCGGAAGGACGGTTTCAAGGCGCTGCCGGATGATGCGTGCAAGCGCCGGGGCGCAGGCACCCGTTGATATCGTGATCATCACCGGTGCGCGATCAAGGATTGCCGGCACGATGAAATCGCAATGCGGGGTCTTGTCGACCACATTCAAAAGTATGTTGCGCCGTCTGGTCGCGGCCTGCACCCGTGCGGTCAAATACGGATCATCGGCGGCATCAAATACCATGACCGCCCGGTTGATCATGGTGTCGACGAAGGGCGCGCTTTCCCAAACGATCCGCCCTTCGTCCACCATCACGGCAATGTCGTCGCAGATTTCGGGTGCGACGACCGTGATCTTTGCCTGACTGCGCACAAGCAGGCGCAGCTTGCCAAGTGCGACTTCGCCGCCGCCCAGCACCAATACCTTTTTGCCGGTCACATGTATGAAGGCCGGAAAATAGGCGAAGTTTTCAGATGTCTCAGCATGGGCGGCAACATCTGGCGTAAGCCCGCGATTATTCTGCGGCGCGCGGTAATGCGTCATCGAGAATCTCCTTTATTTCCGGCAGGCACGAACCGCACCCGGTCCCGGCCTGAAGCAAACGGCCAATATCGGCGGCCGTTACGGCATTCTGATCAGAAATGGCACGGCTGATGGCCGCCAGCCCGACCGAGAAACATGAACAGATCAGGCGATCATTGATTGCGCCCGCATCGGGCATCCGCCCGGCCAGAAGGGCATTGCGTTCCAGGGGGGCGACCTGATCGGTTGCCAGCAGGTTTGAAACCCAATCCCGGCCAAGGGCTGGGCGGTCCGGGCCGATGAAAAGGGCGCCGGTAACACGATCGCCGTTCAATCGGGCATAACGATGAACGCCCTTTTTGCTGTCGCTATATTCAATGACCTGTTCGTCATCCTCGTTTGCTGCAATTGGCAAAAGGGACTTGAATATCATCGGTTCGGATCCGGCGATTTCATAAATCATGCTGCCCGGTCCGGTCGCCGCCACCCAATAGGGCAGGCTGCCAAGATCAACCGGGGTGCTTGAAAACAGCAATCCCTGCCATTTCGGGACAAATGGTTCGAGGGCAACGGGGATATGTTTGCTTTCGGGCTGGCCGGAATGGGGATCAACATTGGGGGGCAAAAGCCGACCAATCCCGCCTGCTGCCGAAAAGATATCGTTCCAGTGCATGGGAACGAAAACCTGTCCGGGCATTTGCGCATCTGTGACCAGAACCCGCATCAGGGACGCGCCATGGCTGCTTTTGATCCGGGCAATGCCACCATCCGAAAGCCCGAATTTGGCGGCGTCCTTTGGATGGATTTCAAGCAGCGGTTCCGGGCGATGGGCCGAAAGACGTGCTGCTGTGCCAGTGCGTGTCATGGTGTGCCATTGATCCCGATACCGGCCGCTATTGGCAATAAGCGGGAAGTCGCGACTGGTTCGGGATTGCGGTGGAATATGCGCAACAGCCAGCATTTTGGCCCGACCGCTTGACGTGGTGAATATGCCGTCACCATAAAGCCGTTGGGAACCGCTGGCCGGTTGATGTTTGCGAGAAGCCGGCCACTGAAACGGTTCCATCGCGTCATAGGCCGATTTCCTGGCCTTGTGCCAGATGCCGATATCAAAGGCCCGCATGCCGTCATTTTCAAATTCCGAAAGGGCGGCATGTTCGGCAAAGATATCGGCGGGATCCTTGTATTTGAAAGCCTTGCCATATCCCATGGCACGCGCGACTTCGGTCATGATCCACCAGTCGGGCTTGGCATTGCCCTGGGCCTCGCGGAACGGGCGTTGGCGCGATATGCGCCGTTCGGAATTGGTGACGGTGCCCGATTTTTCGGCCCAGCCGGTGGCGGGCAATTTGATATGGGCATGGCGCAATGTGTCGGTGTCATTGACGACATCGGATGCAATCACAAGCGGACAACGCGACAGGGCAAGGCGCACACGATCCGCATCCGGAAGGCTGACTGCCGGGTTGGTTGCCATGATCCAGACGGCCTTGATTTCACCGGTTTCAATGGCGCGGAACATGTCGACGGCCTTGTATCCTTCGCCCGGTTCAAGGGCATCGGATTTCCAGAACCGTCTGACACGATCAATATCGACCGGATCATTGGGGTTCATATGGGCGGCAAGCTGATTGGCAAGGCCGCCAACTTCGCGCCCGCCCATGGCATTGGGTTGGCCGGTGACGGAAAACGGGCTTGAACCCGGTTTTCCGACACGACCGGTTGCCAGATGGCAATTAAGGATCGCATTGACCTTATCCGATCCGCTAGATGACTGGTTCACGCCTTGTGAAAAGACCGTGACGGTACGATCAAAGGCCGCGAACCAGTTAAACAACGTTTCCAGTTTTCCCAGACCTGAGCCGGTTTCATCGGCGCTGTCTTGTTGGTCGAGCCCGCATTTTTGTGCGGTTGTCTCGATATCCGGGCAGTCGGCCCGGGCCTCTGCCACGGCCTGTTCATAGCCGCTGACATGGCGGGCGACGTAACGAAGATCGGTATTGCCAGTCTGGTCAAGCCAGGCCAGCAAACCGTTAAACAGGGCAACGTCGCTGCCCGGTTTGATGGCAAGGTGCAGATCGGCAATATCGCAACTTGCCGTCCGTCTTGGATCAATCACGACAATCTTGGTGCCGTGTTTTTCCCTGGCCGCACGCAGGCGCTGATTAAGCACCGGGTGGCACCATGCCAGATTTGACCCGGTCAGAATGACCAGATCGGCGATTTCAAGATCTTCGTAACATCCGGGCACCACATCGGCGCCAAAGGCGCGCTTGTGTCCGACCACGGTCGATGCCATGCAAAGACGTGAATTGGTATCGATATGGGGTGACCCGATGAAGCCCTTGATCAGTTTGTTGGCGACATAATAATCCTCGGTCAGGAGCTGCCCCGAGACGTAAAAGGCCACCGATTTCGGACCATATTTTTCAATGGTATCGCGCAGGCGATTGGCGGTCTCGGCAATGGCGGCTTTCCAGCCGACCTGTTTGCCGTCGACTTCCGGTTCAAGCAGGCGAAAATCGCGCTTGGTCTCGGCCATGATGGTATCGATCAACGCCGCCCCCTTGGAGCAGATGCGCCCAAGGTTGGCGGGGTGGTCGGGATCGCCGCCGACAGCCCATCCGTCACGGGTTGGCGAAATGATCAGGCCACAGCCAACACCGCAATAGGGGCAGGTTGTTTTGACCTCATCCCGCATGGCGCAATCCAGCTTGCAGTTCGGTCAGACCAACCCGCACCATGCCGTCAATGACCTTGCATTCGACCTTGGCGGCACAGCCGTCATCGGGGCCCTGTGCCTCGCCGGTTTCAAGCGAAAACACCATGTTATGAAGCGGGCAGGTGACGAAATGGCCATGCACGATGCCTTGTGCCAGGGGGCCTTGCTTGTGCGGGCAGCGATCAAGCAGGGCAAAGATCTGATCATCAAGGGTTCTGAAAATCGCGATGCGATCGGTTTGGGTTTGCAGGGTACGCGCGCCTTGCTGCGGGATATTGGCAGCGGGTCCGACTTCTACCCAGGTCAGATTGTTCGTCATCTGTCTTACTCCGCTGCGACCATCGAAAGGGGTTTGAATTCGTGGGCGTCAACGCCCTCGGATGCGCGTTCGGCCCATGGGTCTTTCTGGGCGGTTTGCTGACTGATCATGAAGCGATCAAACAGGGCTTTGCGATTTTCGGCATCATCCACAACCCGTTCCTGAACATGTTTCAGGCCAACGCGTTCAATCCATGGTGCTGTGCGTTCCAGATAACGGGCTTCTTCGCGGTAAAGCTGGATAAAGGCACCGCAATATTCCTTGACCTCTTCATCGGTCGTGACCTTGCACAGAAGTTCGGTCGCGCGGACATGGATGCCGCCATTGCCCCCAACATGCAAATCCCAGCCGCCATCGGTTGCCACCACGCCGAAATCCTTGATGGTTGCTTCGGCACAGTTGCGCGGACAGCCCGATACGGCCATTTTGAACTTGTGGGGCATCCAGGACCCCCAGGTCATTTTTTCAAGTTCGACCCCCATGCTCATCGACATCTGGGTGCCGAAACGACACCATTCCTGTCCGACGCATGTTTTGACGGTCCGAAGCGATTTGCCATAGGCATGACCCGATACCATGCCTGCGGCATTAAGATCGGTCCAAACCGCCGGCAGGTCTTCCTTTTTCACACCCAAAAGATCAATGCGCTGACCGCCGGTAACCTTGACCGTCGGGATGTCGAATTTATCGGCGACATCGGCAATAGCGCGCAGTTCGCGCGGATTGGTCAGGCCGCCCCACATGCGCGGCACCACGGAATAGGTGCCGTCTTTCTGGATGTTGGCGTGTACGCGTTCATTGATGAAACGTGATGCGCCATGATCGACATATTCCCCCGGCCATGCAGCCAGAAGGTAATAGTTCAATGCCGGGCGGCAAACATGGCACCCATCGGATGATTTCCATTCCAGTTCCTGCATGATGGCGGGCATGGATTTAAGGCCCTTGGCAATGATCAGGCGGCGCACGCTGTCATGATCATGTTCCGTGCAGGTGCAGATCGGCTTGACCGTTGCGGCCTGATACTCACCGCCAAGGGTCGCCGCAAGCAGGTTTTCAACCAGCCCTGCACATGATCCGCAGGACGCCGACGCCTTGGTGTGGCCTTTGACTTCATCAAGCGTCGTCAGGCCCTTGTCGGTGATGGCAGAAACGATGGAACCTTTGCAAACGCCGTTACAGCCACAAATTTCTGCGTCATCTGGCAGGGCTGCAACGGCGTCAAGAGGGTTTCCGGCAGATCCCCCGGCAAACGCCTGACCAAAGGCGAGGGTGTCACGGAGTTCCGTAACATCCTGTCCGTCCTTCATCAGCTGGAAATACCAGCCGCCATCGGTGGTATCGCCATAAAGAACCGCGCCCTTGATCTTGCCGTCTTCAAGGACGATGCGTTTGTAAACGCCCCGTCCGGCATCGCGGAACACGATTTCCTCGGTATTGCCGCCACCTGAAAAATCGCCGGCGGAAAAAACATCAACCCCCGTGACCTTAAGTTTGGTCGAGGTGACCGACCCGGCGTAGCCATCGGTCGCAATCTCGGTCAAATGATCGGCACAGGATTTCGCCATTTCAAACAGTGGTGCGACAAGGCCATAGCACTGGCCGCGATGCTGTACGCATTCGCCAACCGCAAAGATCGCCGGGTCACTGGTGGTCATGACATCGTCAACGACAATGCCACGTTCGACTGCGATGCCGGTGTCTGCGGCAAGGCGCCCGTTGGGGCGAATGCCAACAGCCATGACCACCAGATCAGCCGGGATCATGCGCCCGTCCTTAAGACGCACGCCGGTTACGGTTTCTGTTCCGACGATTTCGGCGGTGTCGGCCTCGGTAATAACCGTGATGCCGCGCCGTTCAAGTTCCTGTGCCAAAAGGTAACCCGCAGACGGATCAAGCTGGCGTTCCATGACATGCCCGGCCAGATGCAAAACCGTCACATCCATGCCGCGTGCCTGAAGTCCGACCGCGGCTTCAAGACCCAAAAGCCCGCCGCCAATCACAACGGCCGGTCCGCCCTTGGCCGCAGCACCCAGCATGACATCAACATCATCGACATCGCGGAAGGTAACAACACCAGAAAGCTTGTGGCCGGGAACCGGAATGATGATCGGGTCCGAACCGGTGGCCAGCAACAGGCGGTCATATTCGGTTTCCGTGCCGCTTTTGGAAATGACGACCTTGCGGATACGGTCAATTTCAACAACCGGGTCGCCGGAATAAAGATGGATGTTGTTTTCGCGATACCATTCCGGGGTGTTGATCACAATCTCGTCAAAATTCTTTTCACCCGACAGCAGGGGCGAAAGCATGATGCGGTTATAGTTCACGCGCGGTTCGGCACCGAAAACCGTGATGTCGTATTTGTCCGGTGCGCGGTTCAGGATTTCTTCGACCGTTCTCATGCCGGCCATGCCGTTGCCAATGACAACCAGGCGGGATTTTGCGGCTTTTATGTTTGCAGGGACGTGGTTCATTTGTCTCTGGCTCCTCGTCGCGGGATGCGAAGTTGGCACAAAAAAAACGCCCGATGCGGCCTGCTCTTTTAAAAGGCATTTCGCAACGGACGTCGTTATCCGGTGAACCCGTCTTTGGATTCTTTATATATGCAATCGGCTTTTCGGCCGGAGCCGCAGGCGACACTGCCCGCGCTCATGCCCCGATATATTCAAGTCCCGTGCCAGAATGGAAAACGGGGAAAATTATCTTGCAACCGTCTGTAATTTAACGGGGATTGCAATCCGGATGGTTGAGTTGTTATGCAGGGAATAATCGGTTTTGATTAAAAAATAAACAGAGCAAAATCGACAAGATTAAAAAATGTGCAAAATTGTAAAATTTGCAAAAATCCAAAATTGCTGTTTGCAGGCGCGTTCGTCCAAAACCATTGGATTCCAGCAATTTGCAAATTTTATCCCGCATCGCGAAAAAACTGGCGCGCTGTTTGCAGCATGTCATCCCGTGTGAGCAGCTTTGACGAAAGCAGGCCCAACGACGGGTGGCTCACAGTTCTTCGTCCAACGGCGGACGATCAGACGTTTGGAACAGCAGCGCGATGGACGCGCAGCCTTTCCGATACGAATGACGGGTCGCCTGCGGAATCCATCAGATGAAGCAAGAGGCCCATGGGGAAAAACCGTCGGTCGTACACAGCATCTCGCAAGCTCTGCGCGACCTAAACGAAGGGCTTCACATTATGGAAATCAAGAACAAGGCTACACGCATAAATCTTTTCAGTCTCAAGACTGTTCAGATGCGGACTTTTCACCTGACCTGGCTTTCATTCTTCCTGTGCTTCTTTGGCTGGTTCGGGATCGCGCCGTTGATGCCGCTGGTCCGCGATGATCTCGGACTTACCAAAAGCGAAATCGGCAGCACCATCATTGCATCGGTTGCCATCACGGTTCTGGTACGGCTTCTGATCGGACCGCTTTGCGACAAGATCGGCCCGCGCAAGACCTATACCGGGCTTCTGGTTCTGGGGTCGCTTCCGGTCATGCTGATCGGTCTTGCCGACAGCTATGAAACCTTCCTTTTGGCGCGTCTTGCCATCGGGGCGATCGGGGCATCCTTTGTGATTACCCAGTATCATACATCCATGATGTTTGCCCCCAATGTCGTCGGCACGGCAAATGCCACGACGGCCGGCTGGGGTAACCTTGGCGGTGGTGTCACCCAGATGGTCATGCCGCTGATCCTTGCCATGGTGCTCGGTTTCGGTGTTGCGGAAACCATGGGCTGGCGTCTGGCGATGGTGTTCCCGGGTGCGATCATGCTGGTGGTTGCCGTTCTTTACTGGGTCTTCACCACGGATTGCCCGGAAGGCAACTATGACGAGATGCGCAAAAGCGGCGCACTCAAACCCGAAGACGATACGGCCGGTGCTGCCAAGGGCATGATGGCCGCGGTTTCCGATTACCGCGTCTGGGCATTGTTCCTGGTCTATGCTGCCTGCTTTGGCGTTGAGCTGACCATCAACAACATTGCGGCGATCTATTTCTTCGACAAGTTTGAACTGTCGCTGGCAACGGCGGGCATGATTGCCGGTCTGTTCGGTCTGATGAACATCTTTGCCCGCACGCTGGGCGGTGTGTTTTCCGATAAATTTGCCGCCAAGGGTGGCCTTTCGGGCCGCGTCAAATTCCTGTTCATGGCGCTGTTCATCGAAGGTGTCGCACTTGTTGCCTTCTCCCAGATGGAAGCACTGGCTGTTGCGGTTGCCGTGATGATCGTCTTCTCGCTGTTTGTGCAGATGTCCGAAGGTGCGACTTTCGGGATCGTACCGTTTGTCAATCGCAAGGCACTGGGTTCGGTTGCCGGTATCGTTGGTGCCGGTGGCAATGCCGGTGCGGTTGCGGCGGGCTTCCTGTTCAAGTCCGAAGAACTTACCTATCAGGAAGGGCTTCTGTATCTGGGCTGTGCCGTGATCGTTTGTTCGTTCGCGGCCTTGGCGGTGCGGTTCTCTGCGGCGACCCAGGCCGAGGAAAAAGCACGGTTTGAAAGCGCACAGGCCGAACGCCTTGCCGCGTCATCACCGGCGCAGGCAGTACCGGCGGAATAAGGTTTCCGCCAATCAGATCTTTTCGGGATGCGGTGGATATCGCATCCCGGACATCAATCCGGATCCGAAAACGGGACGGAAATTAAAAACAAAAGAGAGACGCGACCACCCGGGTTGTCAGGGAGTTAGAGTTAATTTTGGTAAAGCTGGAAGAATATAACATTCTGGTAATTGACGAGAATCCCGATCGCGCAGCCATAGTCGAACGTGGCCTGGTCGAAAGCGGATATGCCCGCGTCGCCCGTATCGGGACGTCACATAATCTGGTCGAACGCATTCAGGCGCTGGCGCCTGATATCATCATTATTGATCTGGAAAACCCGGACCGTGACACGCTTGAACAGATGTTTCAGGTGTCGCGCGCCATTGCACGCCCGATCGCGATGTTTGTTGATCAAAGCGACGCCTCAATGATCCAGGAAGCCGTATCGGCCGGGGTCAGTGCCTATGTGGTGGACGGCCTGCGACAGGACCGCATTCGTCCCATCGTCGAAATGGCGATATCGCGCTTCAATGTTTTTGATCAGCTCAGACGCGAACGCGACGAGGCGCAGGCAAAACTCAATGAACGCAAACTGATCGAACGGGCCAAAGGCATCCTGATGAAGGAAAAAGGCCTGTCCGAAGAAGATTCTTATGCGCTGCTGCGCAAGAACGCCATGAAACAGAATCGCAAGATTTACGAGATCGCCCAAAGCGTCATCACGGCGTTTCAGTTGGAGTTTTGAGGAATGGCTGAAAAGGTTCGTCTTGGTTTTGTCCCGCTTGTTGATTGCGCCATACCGGTTGTCGCGCGCGCGATGGGCTTTGCCGAGCAGGAAAATATTGATCTGGAACTGGTCCGTGAAATGTCATGGGCGGCCATTCGCGACAAGCTTTCCTATGGCGTGTTCGAAGCAGCCCATCTTCTGGCAGGCATCCCGATTGCCGCCCGTCTTGGCCTTGGCGGGGTCCCGGTTCAACATATTGTCGTGCCGATGGCATTGGGACGCGGGGGAAATGCGATCACGGTTTCAACCAGATTGTATCAGCGCATGCTTGAAGCTGACCCGGCGGCAATGCATGGCCCGCGCGGACTTTCGGGCCGCGCCCTTAAAAAGGTGATCGATGAAGATCGGGCTGCGGGTCGGCCGGTCATGTCCTTTGCGACGGTATTTCCGTTCTCCAGCCATAATTACGAGCTGCGCTACTGGATGGCGGCGGCCGGGATCGATCCGGACCGGGACGTGAATATCGGTGTGATTGCCCCGCCGCGCATGTTTGACAGTCTGCGCAATGGCTGGGTCGATGGCTATTGCGTGGGTGAGCCCTGGAACCAGCGCGCGGTATTTCATGGCGATGGCGTGATTGTCGCGCTTAAGGATGATATCTGGCCGCGCAGTCCGGAAAAGGTTCTGGGTATTCGCGAAGACTGGGTGAATTCCAGCCCGGAAACGGTATCGGGTCTTGTCCGGGCCCTTGTGCGTGCCGCCGAATGGGCCGATCAGCCGGGCAACCGTTCCGAGCTGGCGCAAATGTTGTCCGAAGAATCCAATGTCGGCGCGCCCTATGAAATTCTTAAGGCGTCGCTGGGCGGGCGGCCGGTTCTGCGCCCGGGCGAAGCCCCGACCGATATCCCCGATCGCCATGTGTTTTATCGCTATACCGCTACTTTCCCGTGGCTGTCACAGGGAAGCTGGGTGGGGACACAGATGAAACGCTGGGGACAGGTACCTGCGGATTCCGATCTTAATTCCGTGGTGCGCCAGGTTTATCGCCCCGATCTGTATCGCGCGGCGGTGGCTGATCTTGATGTCGCAGTGCCCAAACATGACTGGCGGGTCGAAGGCGCAAATGATGCCGATGACCGGTCCTTTGTCGGGCCGGACAGTTTTCTTGATAATACGGTTTTTGATCCGGAAAAGGTCAGCTGATCGGCGCTATCCGGACGACGGGCGCGGGATCAGGTGCCAAAACTGTCCGTGCGGAAGCCGCCCGGGCGGACCGCATCGATGGCCTCCATGATCTGGCCGGGAATGAATACCCGGAATGTTGCGCCTTGGCCTGGCGGGCTTTCAGCCCATATTTTGCCCTGGCAATGTTCGACAACATGGCGGGCAATCGCCAATCCAAGGCCCGACCCGGATGGTTTTGGCTGATCATCGGCATATTTGCCGCTGCGCGAAAACTTGTCGAAGATGGTTTCAAGTTCGGTCTGGGCAACCCCGCGGCCATTATCGGTAATCGACACCAGATATCCGCCATCCATGGCCTCGCCGCGTACGGTCACGCTGGGATGGTCGGGATCGGCAAATTTGGCGGCATTGGACAAAAGATTGATAAACACCTGTGTCAGACGGTCGCGATCAACATGCAGTAATACCGACTGACGTGAAAACTCGGTCGTCAGCTGCACGGCGCGACTGTCAAACAGTCCCTTGACCGCTTCGACACTTTCATCAAGCACGGTACGCGGATCGACATCAACTGCGCGCCAGTCTGAATGTCCGGCTTCAAGCCGGGCCAGATCAAGATGGTCATCAATCAGGCGGGTCAGGCGTTCGCTTTCGCGGACAATGATCGACAGGAAATGTTCGACCTTGTCATGTTCAAGGTTGGGGGTATCGACCAGGATTTCCGAAAATGACCGGATCGATGTCAAAGGTGTCCGGAATTCATGGCTGACCATGGTCAGGAATTCATCCTTGAGCCGGTCAAGCTCCTTGAGCCGGTCATTGGCGGCCCGCAATTCGGCGGCGGCTTTTTCCAGTTCATGGGATTTTTGTTCAAGCCGCTGGGAATATTCGATCACATGTGATGTTTCTTCAAGGATCTCAAGGACTTCTTCAAGGCTGACCATTTCACCCTTGGCAACCGATGACACCATCACGCGTGCCGATGCCGCCCCGATGGACCCGGCAAGCAATCGTTCGGTAAAGGCAATCATATCGGCATCTGCTTCGCCCTTGCCGCGCCAGGATGTGTCTTTTTCCCAGCCGAATTCGCGGAACGAGTGAAAGGCGCGTTCGCGTCCCAGAAACCGTTCAACCAGTTCATACAGATCATCAATCGATGCGGAAGATCGCCAGATCACCGTGTCCTGTCCTTTGCGCGAAAAGGCATCGACAAACAAAGTCGCCTGAATACGTTCAAGCGCGCTTGGCTGGGTGAACAGGCTGATCAGCACGTAAAAGGCGGTATTAAGTGAAATCGACCAGATCAGCGCATGGGTCAGCGGGGCAAATCCGGTCAGGCCCAGCAGGTTTTCGGGCCGCAACCACGGATGCCCGAATGCGCCGTTCTGGATCAGGGCCGGGTCCATCCAGCCGCTATCGGCAAGAGATGGCAGCAACAGGGTATATCCCCAAAGCGCAAAGCCGACGACAAGCCCGACCTGCGCGCCGGTTTTGGTGCCGCCTTTCCAGTAAAGGCCCCCAATCATGATCGGAATGAATTGTGCGGTGGCGGCAAAGGAAATCAGTCCGATTTCAGCCAGTGCATCGGTGGCCCCCGCTGATCGGTAATAGGCAAAGCCCAGAAATACCACGACAACAATCGATGCGCGGCGGATGAAAATCAAAAGTCCGGTCAGATCATCGCGTTCGGTCAGACGCAGCGGCTTGATGCGCAAAAGTGCCGGGACAATCAGGTCATTACAAACCATGGTCGACAATGCGATGGTGGCAACAATCACCATGCTTGTGCTGGCCGAAAGTCCGCCGACATAGGCCAGCAGTGCCAGCATCGACTGGTTTTCAAACAATGGCACGGAAATGACGAAAAAGTCCGGGTCCGCCCAGGCGGGCAGGGCGCCAAGCCCGGCAAGGGCGATGGGCAACACAAACAGGTTCATCAACAACAGATAAAGCGGAAAGGCCCAGCTGGCCGTGGCAAGATGGCGTTCATCGACATTTTCAACAATGATCACCTGAAACTGGCGGGGCAGACACAGGATTGCCGCCATCGACAGCATCATAAGCGTCAGCCAGCGCGGCGCGCTGTCTTCGCGCAAAAGCAGCAATTGCGCCGTATCGGGATTGGCCGCGGCCTGTGCAAACAGATCGCCGATCCCGCCATACATCACAAAGCAGACAAAAATGCCGACCGCCAGAAGGGCGAACATCTTGACCAAGCTTTCAAAGGCGATGGCGGCAACCATGCCTTCGTGATGTTCATCGGCATCAATGAAACGCGTGCCAAAAAGAATGCCAAACAGCGCGAGACCAAGGGCCGCCCAGAAACCGCTATCGGAAAAGATCGAAAGACTGTGCTGTGCGGTTTCGACCATGCCATGGTCCCAGACGGTTAAAACCGTATAGCTGGTTGCAATCGCCTTGAGCTGAAGTGCGATATAGGGCGTGGTGCCAACAACCGCGATCAGGGTGACAAGCACGGAAAGCTGGGTGCTTTTGCCGTAACGCGATGAAATGAAGTCGGCGATGGAGGTGATGCGATGGGCCTTGGAAATGCGTAGCATCTTGCGCAACAAAAACCACCAGCCCAGGAAAATCACCGTCGGACCAAGATAGATCGTCAGATATTCCAGCCCGTTGCGCGCCGCCGTTCCAACCGCGCCATAAAATGTCCAGGATGTGCAGTAAACGGCAATCGACAGGGTATAGACCGTCGGGTTCCGGACCCAGGAATGACCATCACGGGCCCGTTTGTCGCCCCACCAGGCAATGGTGTAAAGCAGCCCGACATAAAACAGCGAAACGAAAATCACCAGTTCCGAGGACAGCATTTTTATCGCCCCTCGGATTGTGCCGCGTTGCGCAGGGCGCGCGTCAACAGCGCGCAAAATATGATCAGAATTCCCCAGCCGGCAAAGAAATAGACAAACAGGATCGGCAACCCGAATACCATGCCATCAAGGGAAAACATCCCGACAAGTGGCGGTATCCAGAGAAACAGGGCGACCAGCATCAGGGCAAGCGCACGTTCTGTCAGTCTGCGGGGTGGCGTGATGGGAATGTCTCCTGATTGTCGGTCGGAAAACGGTCTTTTTGCGGTGTTTTCAGTTATCTGCCCGTTCAAGAAGGGCGCGCACCCGCGACACCACATCGCGGGTCGAAAACGGCTTGGTGACAAAATCGTCAACGCCAAGTTCCAGCCCCTTGCGCCGGTCGACTTCGCGGGTCTTGGCCGTCAGCATCATGATAGGGATCAGTTTGGTATTGGCATCGCTGCGCACCGCGCGCACGACTTCGAACCCGTCACAGCCGGGCATCATGACATCAAGCAAAACCATGTCTGGCGCATCGCGGGCGATCATGGAAATCGCGGTCTGGCCGTCGGTGGCCACACGCACGTCATAGCCTTCCTTTTCCATAAGAAAGCTTAGGGATTCGACAATGGTTTCCTCATCTTCAGCAATCAGGACCTTTGGTCTCTCATTCAAGGACATTCTCCCCGATTTTTCTGATTCTTATGATGGTAATCCTATCTGTTAATTTAAGGAATTATAATGCTACTTTGGGTGGGGGCAAATCTGGCGGGTTTGTGCGGTTGCCAGCCGGCAAAATGCCGGTGAAAACAACCCGCGGTACCGACCGTGCGCGCCATTACGCCCGACTGGACCTGCCATCGGCGGTGTCTGACATTTCATAGGCGCGCTGTGCGCAATCTTCACGCGGGCACTGGCGACAGGCAATACCGACCGGAACGGCGGATTCCGGACGTTCAAGCGGCAAGGCATCGGCATAGATCACTTCATTGGCAAATGCCGTGTCGCAGCCGATCATGACCGAATGAACCGATTGTGGCGTGCCATAGCCACCAGCCCCGGTGCGCAAGGCCCGGGCCACAAACAGATATTCGCTGTTGTCAGGCAGGCGCACGAATTGCGAAATCACCCGTTCCGGGGCCAGATATGCCTCATGCACAGCCCATCGCGGGCAGGCGCCGCCATATCGCGGCAATTGCAGGCCTGATGCCGAAAACCGTTTGGAAATATTGCCGGCAATGTCGGTGCGGATCAGGTGAAAAGGCACACCTTCTGCGCCGGGGCGTCGCAATGTGGTCAGCCGGTGACAGATTTGCTCCCAGCTTGCCGCATAGCGTTGCTGAAGCAATTCGATATCGTGGCGCAGATCGTGCGCATCGGCCAGAAACGCATCATAGGGCAGGATAAGTGCCGCTGCGCAATAGGATATCAACGCCTCATAGGCGCGGATGCGTCCGGCATCGCTGCTGATATTGGCGGTGGCAAGAACCGCATTGACCGTATCGCCAGCTTCAAGTTTGCAAATGGTGCGGGCGGCCTGAAACCGGGCTGATGTGATCGGAAGTGCGCGCGAAATGCGCAGCGTTTTTTGTTCTGTGTCCCAGTGATATCCGTTGGTGGCAAAGTCTTCGGATGGCAGACGTTCGACCCGGATATTATGCGCACTTTCAAGGTAATTGATCAGATCGGTCAGATAAAGCCCGCCATCGGGATCGATCTCGGGGCGCAGCCTCGCGGCACTGTCTTCAAGGGCTGGAAAGTAGTTGGCATTGTCATAAAGCAGATCATCGACTTCTTCGGCCGGGTTGTTGGCCGGGCGCCCGGCATTTCCGCGTTCAAGAAAGTTGAAGATCTCGGTCGCGGATTCCGCCAGCCGATGGGATTCCTTGACCAGTGTCGCGTTGAACCGGGCGCGCTGTTGCGGTGACAGGTTGTCATAATCATCAAAAATCTCGGCAACTGTGCGGATCGATGTGATGCGCGTCAGGATCGAATGGCTGGCCTCGGTCAGGAACGGATCGTGGCTCAGGCGTTCGGACAGGGCGTCGACCTCGTCAAGGCCGCTGCGATAGGCGCGGTACAGGGCAAGAAACGCGCTGATCATTCCCGGTGCTGCTGCAATCATCGCGGGGAATTCGCGGCTTTCGATCGGGGTATTGTAAAAAACCGGATCGGATGCGGCTTCGCTCAGATCTGCAAGCAGTCGACCTTCTTCCGATCCCGACAAGGTGTGGGGATGGATGTCCAGAACGGCTGCGATCCGCATCAGCAACCCGCCGCCGATCGACCGGCGGTTATGTTCAATCAGGTTCAGATAGCTTGGCGAAATCCCGGCGGCTTTTGCCAGGGCATTTTGCGTCATGCCGATATCTTTGCGGCGGCCGCGAATGCGGTGTCCGATGGGGGCCTGGCGGGACATGTGGCGACCTCAATCTTGACAAAATTTACAAATTTTCATCTCTCTCGCCAATATATTTACAAAAAAATCGTTATATATCAACTCAGTGTTGATTCATTTTCAGAACGTGCCCATTGTTTTGACAGGTCGTGAAAAAAACCAACCAGAAAACAGACCTCAGATTTCTCTGAAACAGATCCCAAGACATTGGGGAGGAAAACCATGTCGGAGACTAAAAATACCCGAAATGTAACTCGTCGTACGATCCTGAAGGGGACAGCTGCGACGACCGGTGCGGCGCTGATCGGTGGCACGTTCCCGATGCATTTCATCAAGAATGCCCACGCCCAGACTTTCCGTGGCGATCCGGGTAGTTCAGGCAGTGTGAAACTCGGCTTCAACGTACCGCAGACCGGTCCGTATGCCGACGAAGGCGCTGACGAATTGCGTGCCTATCAGCTTGCGGTCAAGCACCTGAATGGTGAAGGTGACGGCGGCATGCTCAACACCATCAAGCCGCTTGAACTCAAAGGAAACGGTATTCTCGGCAAGAAGGTCGAGTTCGTGACCGGCGATACCCAGACCAAATCCGATGCCGCACGTGCATCTGCCAAGCGCATGATCGAAAAAGACAATGTCGCAATGGTTACCGGTGGTTCGTCATCGGGTGTTGCGATTGCCGTTCAGGGTCTTTGCCAGGAAATGGGCGTCATCTTCATGGCGGGTCTTACCCACTCCAACGACACCACGGGCAAGGACAGAAAGCGCTATGGCTTCCGCCACTTCTTCAACGCTTATATGTCCGGTCAGGCAATTGCGCCGGTGCTCAAGGATGAATATGGCACCGATCGCCGCGCCTATCACCTGACGGCAGATTATACCTGGGGCTGGACCCAGGAAGAATCGATCAAGGCCGCGACCGAGAATATCGGTTGGGAAACCGTCAACACCGTCCGGACCCCGGTTGGTGCGGGTGACTTCTCGCAGTATATCACGCCGGTTCTGAACTCGGGTGCGGATGTGCTGATCCTGAACCACTATGGCAAGGACATGGTCAACTCCCTGACCCAGGCGGTTCAGTTCGGTCTGCGTGACAAACAGGTCAATGGCAAGAACTTCGAAATCGTTGTTCCGCTGTATTCGCGCCTGATGGCACAGGGTGCCGGTGATGCCGCCAAGGGCATTCTGGGGACCACCAACTGGCACTGGTCGCTGACCGATCCGGGTTCGCAGGCCTTTGTCAAATCCTTCGGTCAGGAATACGGCTTCCCGCCGTCCCAGGCTGCACACACCTGCTATGTTCAGACGCTGCTTTATGCAAACGCCTGTGAAATGGCCGGCACGTTTGCACCCTGGGAAGTCATCAAGCAGCTCGAAGGGTTCGAGTTCGATGGCGCGGGCAATGGCCCGACCCTGTACCGTGCGGAAGATCACCAGTGCTTCAAGGATGTTCTTGTGGTGCGTGGTAAACAGGAACCGCAGTCCAACTTTGACCTTCTTGAAGTCGTCAAACAGGTACCGCGTTCGCAGGTTGAGTATCCGGCCGACATGTTCGGTGGGGAGCTTGGCCCGTATCAGGTCTGATACAGCCCAAGTGATGCAAGCAGGGCCGGCCATTTCCCAGTGGTCGGCCCATTTTGCCCCTCAAGATGTCCCAACGGTCTTTTCATTAAGTCCTTTACGAATACGCGGCGGATAACTGATGGACGCTATATTTCTTCAAATTCTCAACGGTCTGGACAAGGGCGGGGCCTATGCGCTGATTGCACTTGGCCTGACTTTGGTGTTCGGCACGCTTGGCGTGGTGAACTTTGCCCATGGCGCCATTTTCATGATGGGCGCCTTTTGTGCTGTTACGCTCGAAAAAATCCTGACCCTGTCTGTGCGGGTCAAGGATGAGTCCGTGACCTTCTTTGATGCCTATAAGGAAACCCCTTATCTCGAAGTCTGGTTTGGTGAAACCGGCAAGGCAATCATTGACTGGTCCGTGCCGCTTTCGATCATACTGGCGATACCCGTGATGCTGTTGATCGGTATTGTGATGGAACGCAGTCTGATCCGGTATTTCTACAAGCGTCCGCACGCCGAACAGATCCTTGTGACCTTTGGTCTGGCCATTGTGTTGCAGGAACTGGTCAAATCCTTCTTCGGGGCCAACCCGATCCCGCAAGGTGCCCCTGATATTGTGGCGGGTTCTGCGGCAATCGGTGCGGTTTTCGGATTGGGTGAGTCGGTTGTCTATCCGTGGTGGCGTCTGATTTATCTGGCCTTCTCGCTTCTGACCATCGGGCTTGTCTTTTCGTTCCTGCATTTCACCACCTATGGGATGGTGGTGCGTGCGGGCATGGCAGACCGCGAAACGGTCGAACTTCTTGGCATCAATATCGAACGGCGATTTACGATTGTGTTTGGCATCGCGGCGGTGGTCGCCGGTCTTGCCGGGGTGATGTACACGCCTGTCCTGCCACCGGATTATCATCTGGGCATGGACTTCCTTGTACTGTCATTTGTTGTGGTGGTTGTCGGGGGTATGGGCTCCTTGCCCGGTGCGGTGCTTGCAGGCTTCCTGCTTGGCATTCTGCAATCCTTCTCGTCCATGACCGAAGTAAAAGACATCTTCCCGGGCATTGACCAGATCATCATTTACCTTGTTGCCGTCGTCATTCTGCTGACCCGCCCGCGTGGTCTGATGGGTCGTCGGGGCGTGATGGAGAGCTAAAATGACAAACACAAAAATCGTCTCCCCCAAGCAGGACCTTCTTTACATGGCGATCCTGTCGGTGGTGGTCCTGACCATGCCGATCTGGTTGCAGCCATTTGGCGCGGCCTATCCCGATCTGATGCAGAAATTCATGATCTTTGGCATTTTTGCCATCGGCTATAACATTCTGTTCGGGTTGACCGGTTATCTGTCATTCGGGCATGCGGCCTTTCTCGGGGTGGGCTCCTACACCGCTGTCTGGTCGTTCAAGCTGCTGTCGATGAATGTCATTCCGGCTTTGATCTTTGGCACCATCCTGTCGGGTCTGTTTGCCCTTGCCATCGGGTTTGTCAGCTTGCGCCGGTCGGGGATTTACTTCTCGATCCTGACGCTGGCCTTTGCGCAGATGTCCTATAACCTGGCCTATTCGGTGCTGACCCCGATCACCAATGGTGAAACCGGTCTGCAATTGACCCAGGGTGATGCGCGCGTTCTCGACCGGATGGCCGGGATCGAAGCCGATGCGTCGCTTCCGACCCCGAACCTGTTCGGGATCGAAGGGATCGGCTATTCGGGCTTTTATATCTGTGCGGCCCTGATGCTGATTTCGTTCTTTATCTATCTGCGCATTTTCCGTTCGCCCTTCGGGCTTAAACTGCGCGCGATCAAGTCCAACCAGAACCGCATGGGCTATACCGGGTACAATACCCGGCCCTATCTGATGACGGCCTTTGTCATTTCGGGGATGTATGCCGGGCTTGCCGGGTCGCTTCTGGCGGTGACGGATCCGCTTGCCGGTGCGGAACGCATGCAGTGGACGGCCTCGGGCGAGGTGGTTCTGATCACCATTCTTGGCGGTGTCGGCACCCTGATCGGTCCGCTGCTTGGTGCGGGTATCATCAAGTATTTCGAAAACATCTTTTCGGCCTTTAACGAGACGGTGCTTCTGAATGCCTTTTCGTTCCTGCCGGACTGGCTGGCGCATCCGGTTGCGGCTGTGGTCGGGTTGTTTGTTGGCGAAGGCTGGCACCTGACCCTTGGTCTGGTCTTCATGCTGATCGTGATCTTCCTGCCAGGTGGCATAATGGAAGGGATCAGCCGTCTTGCACGACTGGTCACCAACCGCAACAAGGCCGAACCGAAATCCGGCGCACATGAAAACAAAGAAAAAGAACAAGCATCGGCGGGGGAGGTCTGATCAATGTCTGAATACATTCTTGATGTAACCGATGTAGACAAGAATTTTGGCGGTTTGCGTGCGCTTTCCGACATCAATCTTCGGGTCAAGGAAGGCACGGTTCACGCCATTATCGGACCGAACGGTGCCGGGAAATCGACCTTGCTGAACGTGATTGTCGGGCGTCTTGCCCCCAATCGCGGGCGGGTGCTGCTTGGCGATCAGGTTCTGACCGGCAAGCAGCCCCACGAAATCAACCAGCTTGGTGTGGCGCGTGTGTTCCAGACCCCGGAAATTTTCCCGGAACTCTCGCTTTTGCAAAATGTGATGGTTCCCGCCTTTGCCAAGCGCGATGGCGAGTTCAAGCTGGGCTTCCTCAAAAGCCTGTTTGCCGAAAACGAGATCCGCGAACATGCCGAACATCTGCTGGAAGATGTCGGGCTGATTTCGCAAAAGGACAATGTCGCGGGATCGATGTCGCGCGGTGACAAACGGCGTCTCGAACTGGCCATGTGTCTGGGACAGCATCCCAAGCTGTTCCTGCTTGATGAACCGACGGCGGGCATGTCGCGTCATGATACCAACCGCACGATTGATCTGCTCAAACGGATCAAGGAACGCGGCATGACCAAAGTGATCATTGAACATGACATGCATGTTGTCTTCAGTCTGGCTGATCGTATCAGTGTGCTGGCACAGGGGGCGATCATTTGCGAAGGCACGCCCGAAGAAGTCCGCAATGATCCCAGAGTAAAAGAAGCCTATCTCGGAGGGGAAGCAGTATGAACGCGCTGCCAAAACAGGAACCTGTCCGCAAACAGGGCGGTGACCCGGCCTTTTTCTCGGTCTATGATCTGCATGCCTATTATGGTGAAAGCTATATCGTCCAGGGGGTGTCCTTTGACATCCGCGAAGGCGAAATCCTGGCTCTTCTTGGCCGAAACGGGGCGGGGAAAACATCGACCCTGCGTGCGTTGGCCCGCATGTCCGACCCGGAAGTCAAACATGGGGAAATCTGGCTTGATCATCAGCCATTGCACACCATGAAGGCGTGGCAGGCCGCCCGTCTCGGATTGCAGCTTGTCCCCGAAGACCGCCGGATCATTCCGGGCATGACGGTTCAGCAAAATCTTGAGCTGGCCCAGATTGCCGAACCGATCGGCTGGTCGGTCGAACGCATCTATGAGCTGTTCCCGCGCCTTGGCGAAAGGGCGGAACAGGAAGCCATCACGCTTTCGGGTGGTGAACAGCAGATGCTGGCGATCGGGCGGGCTTTGGCACGCGATATCAAGATATTGCTGCTTGATGAACCGTACGAAGGTCTGGCACCGGTGATTGTTCAGGAAATCGAAAAGACGCTTCAAAACGTCAAGAAACTGGGGATCACCACCATCATCGTTGAACAGAATGCGATCGCGGCCCTGAAACTTGCCGATCGCGCCATCATCATGGATAGCGGCGAAATCGTCTTTGACGGAACAGCCCAGGCTGTTCTTGATGATGCGGAATTGCGTGACCAGTATCTGGCCATCTGATTTCCGAAAAATAGGGGGGTGTCGCCGAGGCTTTGTTGTAAGGGGGGCTTCGGGACAGGTAAGGCCGCGCCAGCAGGTGCGGCCTTTGCCATTTTGATCCTAAAGATCGGGGCTGACGGCCAGCCCTTCGAAATCCTTTAACACGTTTAAAACAATCGATGTTTTGACATGTTGCACGGAATCATGGGGCAGCAGCACCTCGTTGACGAAATGCGACAGTGCGGCCAGGTCTTTGGTCGCGACTTTCAGGTGATAGTCCATTTCCCCGGTCAGGGAAAAGGCTTCAAGGACTTCGGGTAAATCGGCCAGAAGACGGGCAAACCGTTTGGCATTGTCGCGGTTATGGGTGGCAAGGGTCACCGAAATCACCACCAGCAACCCCAGACCCATCTTCTGACGGTCGATATCGGCACGATATCCGCGAATGACCTTGTCTTCTTCAAGCCGGGCACGACGGCGCGAACATTGCGACGGCGACAGCCCGATCCGTTCTGACAGATCGTTGTTGGTCAGACGCCCGTCGCGCTGCAATTCCGCAAGCAGTTTAAGGTCAAGTCGGTCAAGTTGCATGTTATCTGCGTCCATTTACATAATCATGCATGATGTGTGCATTCGATGGCGGAAATCAACTCAAAATGCATGCACGTTGCATGTGGTTTGGCGCACGATTGGGACATAACAAGAATTCGAACAGTTCCAGAAATTCGAATGTTTCAATCAAAGGAGACTTCCGATGGGTCCGTTCCCGCATGATGCCCCCCGTGCCACCATCAGTGATGATAACCCTGCAGGAACCGACGGGTTCGAATTTGTCGAATTCGCCCATGAGGATGCCGAAAAACTCGAAACCCTGTTTGCCCGCATGGGCTATTGCCCGGTGGCCAAACACAAGACCAAAAACATCACCGTCTGGCGTCAGGGCGATATCAACTACATCCTTAATGCCGAACCAGGCTCGCATGGGATGAAGTTCGTTGAAAAACACGGCCCCTGCGCACCGTCGATGGCATGGCGTGTGGTTGATGCCAAACATGCCTTTGATCACGCGGTGTCCAAGGGGGCGGAACCGTATCTGGGCGATGACAAAGCCATTGATGTCCCGGCGATTGTCGGGATTGGCGGATCGCTTTTGTATTTCGTCGATAAATATGGCGATACCGGATCGGCCTATGACGCGGAATTTGACTGGCTGGGCGAACGCGATCCCAAGCCCGAAGGTGTCGGTTTCTATTATCTCGACCATCTGACCCATAACGTCTATCGCGGCAATATGGATAAATGGTGGGATTTCTATCGCGATCTGTTCGGGTTCAAGCAAATCCACTTCTTTGACATTGCCGGTAAAATCACCGGCCTGGTCAGCCGTGCGATCACATCGCCTTGCGGCAAAATCCGCATTCCGCTGAATGAATCGACTGACGATAAAAGCCAGATCGAAGAATATCTTCGCAAATACAAAGGCGAAGGCATTCAGCATATCGCGGTCGGTACGGATGGTATCTATGACGCCACCGACAAGCTTGCGGCCAATGATCTGAAATTCATGCCCGGTCCGCCGGAAACCTATTACGAGAAATCCCATGACCGTGTGAATGGGCATGACGAACCGATCGAACGGATGAAAAAGCATGGCATCCTGATCGACGGCGAAGGGGTCGTTGATGGCGGCATGACCAAGATCCTGCTTCAGATTTTCTCAAAAACCGTGATCGGACCGATCTTCTTTGAATTTATCCAGCGCAAAGGCGACGAAGGCTTTGGCGAGGGCAATTTCCGTGCCCTGTTTGAAAGCATCGAAGAAGACCAGATCCGCCGTGGCGTTTTGAAAGTTGATGCTGCGGAATAGGTCCGCCAACCCCATATCCAGTTCAGGGCCGTGTGTTGCGCGGCCCTGACGGTTTGTTGTTATCGCAGTTGGATTGACCGCCATGCTTGATAAACCGACCCGTGATCCGGCCAATCCGGCCGTGGATCAAGCCGATCTGAAATATATGCCCGGTTTCGGCAATGATTTCGAAACCGAAAGCCTGCCCGACGCCCTGCCACAGGGGCAAAACAGCCCGCAAAAATGCGCCTATGGGCTTTATGCCGAACAGCTTTCCGGTTCGCCCTTTACCGCGCCGCGCGGCACCAATGAACGGTCATGGCTGTATCGCATCCGGCCCAGTGTCAAACATAACGGGCGATTTACCGTCCTTGATCACCCGCATTGGAAAACCGCCCCGTGCCTGAATGATCATAGTCTTGCCCTTGGTCAATTGCGCTGGGATCCGGTGCCGATGCCAAAGGACACAACCGATTTCATTTCGGGCATGCGCACCATCACGACGGCGGGCGATGCGATGTCGCAATCGGGCATGGCAAGCCATGTCTATGTCTGCAACGCCGATATGGTTGATGATTATTTCTTTGATGCCGATGGTGAACTTCTGATCGTGCCGGAATCCGGTACGCTTCAGATATTTACCGAACTTGGCATCATGGATGTGGGGCCCCTTGAAATCGCCCTGATCCCGCGCGGCATGATGTTCAAGGTCAGCATCCTTGACGCCGGGATTGATGGCGGGGCGCGCGGCTATGTCTGTGAAAATTATGGTGCGAAATTCACGCTGCCAGACCGTGGGCCGATCGGGGCGAACTGTTTGGCCAATCCACGTGATTTCAAAACACCCGTTGCCGCCTATGAGGATAAGGAAACCCCGTGTCGGGTAAGGGTAAAATGGTGTGGGCAGTTTCACGAAACGTCGATTGGTCATTCACCACTCGACGTGGTGGCGTGGCACGGCAATTACACACCGTTCAAATATGATCTTCGGACATTCTCGCCGGTTGGCGCGATCCTGTTTGATCATCCCGATCCGTCGATCTTTACGGTTCTGACCGCACCTTCGGGGGAGGAAGGCACGGCAAATGTCGATTTCGTGATTTTCCCGCCGCGCTGGATGGTGGCCGAACATACTTTCCGCCCGCCATGGTATCACCGCAACATCATGTCGGAATTCATGGGCCTGATTTGCGGGCAATATGATGCCAAGGAAAAGGGATTTGTTCCGGGCGGCATGAGTTTGCACAACATGATGCTGGCCCATGGTCCCGATGCATTCGGCTTTGACAAGGCATCAAATACCGAACTCGGCCCGCAGAAACTTGATGGCACCATGGCGTTTATGTTCGAAACCCGCTTTCCGCAGCAATTGACCAAATTCGCCGCCGAACTTGAAACCCTTCAGGATGATTATCTTGATTGCTGGTCCGGGCTTGAACGCAAATTTGATGGCACCCCCGAAGGCCGGAAATAAAGGCAAAACGATAAGATGAAACTTGCATCCCTTAAAAACGGCACCCGTGATGGTCAGCTGGTTCTGGTAACCCGTGATCTGGAATCCTATGTCGATGCCAGCGCGATCGCGCCAACCCTTCAGGCCGCCCTTGATAACTGGTCGGTGATCGCACCGCGTTTGCGCGAACTGTCCGATGAAATCGAAGCCGGTTCCACGATTGCCAGGCGCGTCACGCTTGATATGGCTGACCTTCATTCCCCATTGCCGCGCGCATATCAGTGGGCGGACGGATCGGCCTATGTCAATCACGTGGAACTGGTGCGCAAGGCCCGCGGGGCCGAAATGCCGCAAAGCATCTGGACCGATCCGCTGATGTATCAGGGCGGGTCTGACAGTTTCCTTGGTCCGCGCGACGATATCCTGATGGCCGATACCGCCTGGGGCATCGATATGGAAGGCGAGATTGCGGTCATCACCGATGATGTTCCGATGGGCGCAAGCCTTGATCAGGCCCGTTCTGCCATTCGGCTGATCATGCTGGTCAATGACGTATCGCTGCGCGGTCTTATTCCCGGCGAACTGGCCAAGGGGTTCGGGTTTTTCCAGTCCAAACCGTCTTCGGCATTTTCGCCGGTTGCGGTAACGCCGGATGAACTGGGTGATGCCTGGGATGGGGCGAAGCTTCATCTGCCGCTTCATGTTGATCTGAATGGCAAGCCGTTTGGACGGGCCAATGCCGGGATCGACATGACATTTGATTTTGCCCAGCTTATTGCCCATGCTGCACGCACACGCCCGCTGGCGGCAGGCACTGTTATCGGGTCGGGGACGGTATCAAACAAACTTGATGGCGGACCAGGCAAGCCGGTTGATCAAGGCGGGGCGGGGTATTCATGTATTGCTGAAATCCGCATGATCGAAACGATTGAAACCGGCGCGGCGATAACCCCGTTCCTGCAATTTGGCGACCGGGTCAAAATTGAAATGCTTGATGATCATGGCCGGTCAGTCTTTGGTGCGATTGATCAGGCCGTTCGTCAATACAAGCCATAAGGACCGAATATGGGCGAAGTCGTCCTGTATGATTACTGGCGATCATCGGCAAGTTACCGGGTGCGGATTGCGTTGGGGCTGATGAATATTCCCTATCGGACGGTGCCGATTGATCTTCTGGCCGGGATTCACAAGGTCCCGGACTATCTCAAACGCAATCCCCAGGGGCTGGTGCCAGCCCTTGAGATTGACGGGATCATGATGACCCAATCGGTATCAATCATCGAATATCTTGATGAAACAAGGCCCGGGCAGGGATTGCTTCCATCCGAAACCCTTGCCCGGCAACGCGTGCGCGCCCTGACACATGTTATTGCCATGGATATTCATCCCATCTGCAATCTGGGTGTGGTGCGTCATGTCATGGATTTGGCATCCGCCAGTGGCGAAGATGCGGACACGTTCCGGCATGACTGGATGGAGAAATATATCGGCGGTGGCCTGGCCGCGTTCGAGGCCACGCTGGCAACGCGCACGGATGAAGGCGGCGATGGCAACAGGACGGACGGTGGCAAATTTTGCCATGGCAATCGCCCGTCCATGGCTGATATCTGTCTGATCCCGCAGCTTTACAACGCACGCCGCTGGAATGTGAGCCTTTCTCACTTTCCGCGAATCAGGGCGATCGAACAAAGCTGTCTCGCCATTGATACCTTTGCCAATGCTCATCCTGACAGGTGCCCGCGTTAGGAGCTTTTCGGGTTCAGATATCGATTTGTTACCTTGTCGCGGTTTTTTCGATACCGCGACAAGGAATGCAGATGAACTTAGCTTTCCAACAGTTCGGGCGTCGGTTTGACCAGTGTTCTGGCACCGGGATCGAAGCTTACCGACATGCCGCCATTGGGCAGATGTGTCGATGTGCAATGCCAGTCCAGCCGTTCGCAAATGCGCCGGACAAGCTGCAAGCCGATGCCTTCGCCCTGCGGCGTGGTGCATTGGCCGTTACAGGTCGAAATGGTGTTTTCAACGGTCAGTTCGGTGCCAGTCAGGGTGATGGTAACCTGGCCTTTTGGGGTGTGCTGGAACGCATTGCGGATCAGGTTGGACACCACAATCATCAGGGCCGCACGTGATGTCGCGATTTCGGTTTCCCGGCTATCGGGGACAAAGTGGCATGTGACGTGTTTGCCCTCGGTCAAATAGGAAAGGTCGCTGATTTCCTGTTCAATAAAGCTTGAGAAATGGATATGCTCGGTTTCGCCCAGCGGCGCGTTTTCCCGACCCAGCCACAAAAGCGTTTCAAGCAATTGCTGCATGTTGCGATTTGCACGTTTGATGCGTGCCATCACCCGTGACTGGGTGGCGTTCAGCGGGCTTTTTTCCAGCAATTCGACATTGCCAGAAACGATGGTGACAGGCGTGCGCAATTCGTGGCTGGCCTGACGCAGGAATTCGCGTTCGCGGGCAACGAATTTGTCGATCTGGTCAACGGACCGATGCAGTTCGTGGGCAACGTCATTCAGTTCCTCGAACCCGAAATCGGGGATTGGCGCACCAAGGTTGTCGGCCGTCAGGTTGTTGGCCCAGCTTTGCAAATCTTCGGACGGTTTGGTCAGGCGTTTGCCAATGATCCACAGGAACCACGCAAAGATGCAGATCACGATCAGGGCAAAGGGAACAGACAGCCATGCCAGATTATGCAGGCGTTCGAAAAACACACTGTCGCCGTCACCCACGTGATAGGTCTGCAAAATCAGGATGTTGCGCCCATCGGCAAGCTGATGGGGAAAGACCAGAAAGATCGGATTTTCCGGGGTTTTCTGATCGGTATATTGATCGGTATTTATGTAGAAAAGCTCGCCGGTTTCCAGATCGTCGGGTGTGACATGGGCGCGCAATTCGGCGGGCAACTGATCAAAATTTTCAAAGGATTCAATATTGAACCCCTTGGGCAGGGGCGCATTCGGATCACGAAGAAGTTGATCGTCATATTGTTCGGCAATCAGCTGAAGCTGAAAGGCTGCGACCATCCACTTGCCATAAAGCATGTAGAAATTAAGCACGGCGGTATACAGAACCAGCGTGATGATCAGACCCAGCAACACGTAATTGCGCACAAAGCGCGAAAAGGAGCGGGTCTTGGGGGCACAGCAGGGTGACGACATAACAGTTACTCGCGCAGGGCCACGCCCTGGCCCGGAATGGTGTGAATAAGATTTTGCTCGAACGGTTTGTCGATCCGATGGCGCAATTTGTAAAGATGCGTTTTCAGCGCATTGGTATCAGGCGGATCGCCCTGCCACAATGCCATTGAAAGACGCGAGCGGGTGACAACGCGCGGGCTGTTTTGCGCAAGAACTTCCAATATCGTCCAACCGGTTGGCGATACGTTGATATTTTGCCCGGCCCGGACGACTGACCGGTTTTCAAAATCAATCCGAAGGTCACCAAGCGAGAACCGTTTTACTTCCCCACTGCGCCGGCGTGACAAAACGCGGGTCCGCAGCAAAAGTTCTTCAAGCGCAAACGGTTTGACCAGATAGTCATCGGCACCGGCATGGAAACCTTCGATCTTGTCATCAAGGGTATCGCGCGCGGTCAGCATCAAGACCGGGGTGTCAATCCCTTCATCGCGCAGCGCCTTGCAAATGCTGATGCCGTCGCGAAATGGCAACATCAGATCAAGCAAAATAACGTCATATTCCCCGGTCAGGGCCATTTTGAACGCGGTTTCGCCATCATAGGCATGGTCGCATTCGACCCCTTCAATCGTCAGATAGTCACTGACGGTTGCGGCGATATCCATATTGTCCTCGACCAGAAGGACCATGATGTTGGCGGTTGCTTTCATTCACGTCATCTCGTTAACAGCGCGCAGGGTTACCATGGCGCATTTCCACCCGCAGGTCAGCCGGAAATACCCGGCTTGCCGGGAACAGTCGAGCCGGCGGGCATGCTCAGAACGGCGTTCAGATCGTCACGGGTATCGATATCAAAACGCGCGGCTTCAAGTTCAAGACCGATCACGTCATGATCCGCCCCGTTCAGGATTGCGCGCGCCCCCGATGGCCCGGACAGGGTGGCAAGTTCGGAAAACAGGCTTGCCGGAAACAGGGCCGGAACACCAAAGCCACCGGAATAGCGCGTGGCGATGATGTTTTCGCCGTCAAAGGATCCGATCAATTTTTGATAATCGCCACGGCCTAACCTGACCTGATCACACAGCGCGATCAGAACGGCGTCATAATCCCCGTTTTTCGCAATGGCCCCGATGCCAGCAGCGATCGAGCTTCCCATCCCCGATGCCCAGTCCGGATTGTCAACGATATGGCAATCGGTACCAATGACCGGGCGAATTTCATCGCCAAAAGCACCCAGCACGACAAAGCGATCAAGCCCCGGCAAACTGGCAAGCGCATCGATCGTGTGGCGGATCATCGGAACGCCATGGATGTCAGCCAACTGTTTGCGGCCGCCAAAACGCGCACTTTCGCCGGCAGCCAGAATAAGGCCAGCGCATTTGGGCACGGGATGATTTGTCTGCGGGGTCATGAATGCATCAGTCTTATTCCGCAGCCTGCGCCATGGCCGGTGCGGCGCGCTGCTTGAACAGGGCGTGATGGATGCCCGACAACATCGAAAGCGCAATGCTTTCGGGCAATTGCCCGCCAATATCCAGACCCGCAGGGCTTGAAATATCAAATGCCAGATCATTGCGGGTCAGGCCTGCGCGTTCAAGCACATCGGCAAAACGATGGCGCGGGCCAAGGGCCGAAAGATGCCGGATCGGGGTGTCGCACAAAACGCCAAGTGCATTGGCATCAATGCCGACACTATGCGCCATCAGGATCACGGCATCGACCCGCTGATCGCGGACATAGACGGCAAGGTCCTGGTCAATAGTGCGCAGGATCATATCGGCCTGCGGAAAATGTTCGGGCCGCGCATTGGCGGGGCGCGGATCGACCAGTGTGGTTTTCCAGCCCATGGTATGGGCAATCCCGATCACCGGGCGGGCATCAATGCCACCCCCCACCACAAGGATGTGGGGTTCGGGGGAAATCGGCGTAACCAGCCAGTCGCCATCGATACGATTTTCGATATGGGCGGGCGGGTTGGCGTGAATTTCACCAGTCTGAAAATAGCCTTCGACCGCGTTGATTTTCTGAAAATAAAGGCCGCCTTGGCGTCTGGTCAGGGCGCTGTGCAAATCCGACAGGCCAAGGTCGTTTTCGGCACTGACCGGTTGCAGCATGATATGGACCGTGCCGCCACATCCAACACCAAGCTTGAAGGAAAGGTCGTCTTCGTCATTGCCGTCATAGGTCAGCATGACCGGGCGACCGGTCAGCATGGCCTTGCGGGCATTGCGGATAATGTCGGTCTCAAGACAACCACCACTCAGCAGGCCGAACTGCTGTCCGTGCCCGTTAATCAGCATCATTGCCCCGGCCTTGCGATAGGCCGATCCTTCGGTGCGGTAAACCGTGCCCAGCACCCATTCGGTGCTGTTGCGGTTTTCCTGCCAGGCCGACAGCATGGCGGAAAGTTGGTTATTCATCAGTCACACGCCCTTTCAATAAAAGGGGAGCTGCCCGGAGAGCCGGGGAAGGGGAAGAAATTTGGTCCCCCGGGCAGCGATGCCGGCAATGCCGACGATACCTTAGACGAAATCGAAACCGGCCTTGGTCATGGGAAGATCAAGGATCCGTTTGCCGGTTTGGGCAAAGATGGCGTTGGCAACAGCCGGACCGGTCGGGGGAACGCCCGGTTCGCCAACACCGGTTGGTGCATTGTTCGATGAAACAATGGCGACTTCGATTTCCGGCATTTCCGGATTGCGCAGCAATTCATAGTCCGGGAAGTTGTACTGATCGACTTCGCCGTCGGTCAGGGTGACTTCGTTGCGGAAGATGGCCGAAAGGGCATAGCCCGCCCCGCCTTCCATCTGGGCACGGATGACATCGGGATTGATGGCAACCCCGCATTCGACCGCCATGAACAGCTTGTTGACGTGAACAGTGGTGTCTTCGACCGTGACATCGGCAACCACTGCCACACAGGTATTGAACGAGAAGTGGGCAGCAAAGCCGCGCTTGTCGCCTTTTTGCCAACCGGAAATCTCGCGGACCAGTTTGATGGCCTTGATCATGCGGGCCTGATTGGCACCAGACGGGTCGAGCATGGCAAGACGCATGTCAATCGGGTCCTGACCGGTTTCGGTCGCGACCATATCCATCAGACTTTCCATCACAAAGCCGGTATGGGTATGACCGACTGACCGCCACCAGTTGATCGGAACCGCGGTGGTAAAGTCACTTAGACCGATCCCCATATTGGGAAGGGTATAAAGACTTTCGGCGACCCCTTCGACCGAGGTCGGGTCAACGCCGTTCTGAACCATCATTTCGAACGGGCCACCCTTGGCGATCGATTTGGTTGCCAGACGATGATCCCAGCCGACAATCTTGCCATCGGCATCAATGCCGATTTTGGCACGATGGGCCGACATCGGGCGATAATAGCCGCCCTTGATATCGTCTTCGCGGCTCCAGACCAGTTTGACCGGAACCTTGCGTCCGGAAACGGCAAAGGCCATGGCGGCTTCGACATTGTAATCCGATGCCGCATTGGCACGACGGCCAAATGATCCGCCAGCATAAAGCGTTCTGATCTCGACCTTGGACGGATCAATGCCAAGGGTTGCTGCGACCATCGGACGGGTCAGGGTCGGGAACTGGCAGCCGTCATGAACGCGCACACCATCCCCAACCGGCTCAATCGTGCAGTTTTCCGGCTCCAGCGGTGCATGGGCCAGGAACGGGAAGGTGAATTGTGCATCAATCGTTTTGGCGGCCCCTTCAAGGATCGGTGTAACCGAGGCCAGCGGCACTTCGTGATTGGCATCAAATTGCGGGGCATCAAGCAATGCAACATGATCGGCAATCATGGCATCGGTGCTGCGTGTTTCCGCCGCACTGAAATCCCATTCAACCGACAGGGCGTCACGGGCCTGAAACGCCGCCCAGGTATTTTTGCCAAAGGCAACCACGCCGGCCTTGTTGGGCAGAACCTGTGCAGCGATAAAACCACCGACATCCTTGGCCGCACTGTCATCAAATGACACCACCGTGCCGCCGAATTTCGGGCTGCGGATGATGGCGGCATAGATCATGCCAGGCAGATTGACATCCATGGCAAACATCGCGGTGCCATTGGTTTTACCGGTATTGTCCTTGCGGTGCAGCTTGTCACTGCCAATCAGTTTGAACTGATCGGGGGTTTTGACCGCGGGCTTTTCGACAGGGGAAAGCGTTGCGGCGATGGCAACGAATTCGCCGAAATGACCGGATTTTCCGCCCGATGACAGCATGCCGTTTTCAACCGTGATGGTTGATGCATCGACACCCCAGCTTTGGGCGGCAGCACGTACCAGAAGGTCGCGCGCAGCCGCACCGGCTTCGCGATACTGCATGAAGGAGTTGGCGATCGAGGTCGATCCACCCGTGCCTTGCGCACCAAAGAACAGGTTCTTGTAGCGTTCAACATCGGCCGGGGCGAATTCGGGAACGACCGTATCCCAATTGGCATCGAGTTCTTCGGCGACCAGTGTGGTCAGGCCGGTTGTCGTGCCCTGGCCCATTTCGAAATGCTTGATGATGACGGTAACGGTGCCATCGGCATCGATTTTGACAAACGGGTTCAGATCGGTTGCCGCCGTCGCCGTTGAACCGGCCGCGAGAACACCCTTGGCATTGATCCCGACCAGAAGGGCAGTGGTGCCCGCAGCAGATGCCTTAAGGAAACCGCGACGTGAAACATTGATGTTCATGACTTAGGCCTCCAGCTTTTGGGATGCGAGCTTGATGGCTTCGTTGATGCGGACATAGGTCACACAGCGGCAGGCATTGCCATTCATGTAATCCTTGATGTCATCATCGGTCGGTTTCGGGTTTTCGGTCAAAAGACCGATGGCCGACATGATCTGACCGGACTGGCACCAGCCGCACTGCACGACGTCTTTTTCACGCCACGCTTCCTGAACGGCTTGGGCAACCTTGTCGGTCGCACCTTCGATGGTGGTGATTTCGCTATCAACCGCGTCTTCGACAAAGGTCTGGCAGGAACGGGTAGGGTAACCGTCCACATGCACGGTGCAGGCACCGCAATAGGCAACACCGCAACCGAACTTGGTCCCGGTCAGTTGAAGTTCATCGCGCAAAACCCAAAGCAACGGTGTGCCGGGTTCGGCATCAACGGTGCGGGTCTCGCCATTGATTTTAAGCTGATATTGCATGACCGCCTCATCTCTCTCTTTTGGCTTGTTATGGGCGATCATCACGCAGGCGCAGGTAACCAAGCGGTAAACGGGTATTTGGCCCATTTACCGTGGGCTCCGAACAGGGTGATCAACTTTTCCAAACGGCCAAAAACAGGCTGGTTGCGAAGGTGTTTTTTTTTGGGGGGGGGATGGTCACGTGCCGACAGCAAGGAGAAGCGGCGGTTTTACGGTTTTTGCAATTCGCGCATTACCAGAACAAAAAAAGCCTGTCGATGCAGTGTGCATGGACAGGCTTTTTTAGTTGGTCAGACTGTGTGGGGCACGTGTCTGGCATCTTTTTTTGGGGGATGTGAATTACCGCGGGGCGTGGCCGTGTTCGCAGGCAAAGTCAATGTCGCTGCGGGCGATGCCAATATCTTCAAGGCGTTCACGCGGGGCATGGCGAAGCATTTCGGTGTCACGCGCGACCTTGTGGGCATGGGCCCATTTGCGGGGCAAAAGGACGAGCCAGCGCCAGATGGATGCGCCCGAAACCGGCGCTACATTGGTGGTGGCGACGAGGGAGTCATTCGTAAACTGTGCTGGCATGATGCTGGCTCGCTAGTTTGTTTGCTAATAAGGGGCAGAGTTTCCTCTGAACCCGAAAACAATTTACGCCTGACTTATGTGAATTGGCGCGCAAACTTCGCAAATTCGTGCGAGATTTTCGCAAAAATTCTGTAAAAACGATTTTCTTTCGTTTGCGGCCTGCGCCATGTTTGGTTACAGGGTGTTAGGGGCCGAACCCGATTGATGGGTTAACATGGCATCATCACGAGCCGGGAATTCGAAACGTGGCGGAACTCGATAAATTCGACTATCGCCTGCTGGAGCTGTTGCAGGAAAACAGCCGCATGACAGGCAATGAACTGGCGGGGAAAGTTGGGCTTTCGTCGGCGGCATGCCTGCGCCGTGTTCAGCGTTTGCGTGAAACCGGCGTGATTGAACGTGATGTTGCGGTGGTATCGCCCAAGGTATTTGGCAAGCGCATGACCGTGATCGTGCTGCTGACCATGGAACGTGATCGTCCGGACCGGTATATGCTGATGCGCGAAGAATTCGCCAAAATGCCCGAAGTCGTGCAGTGCCATCACGTCACCGGTGCCCATGACTTTGTGCTGCGCATTCAGGTCGGTGACATGGAAGAATACAGCGCCTTTGTCGATCGGGTGTTTCATGAACCCTATATCAAGCGATATGAAAGTCTTGCGGTTCTCGGATCGCTGAAATGAAAAATGGCGGGTCAAAACCCGCCATTTTCTTTGTATTTCTGACGTCACCCGAACTTAGGAAAAGTCGAGTGCCCGGTCGCCATTGGCATCCTTGATGCGGGTCGGAAGACCCATGCCATTAAGCAGGTTGAGGAACGGCTTGGCCGGAAGTTCTTCGACATTGGCCATTTTCTTCACATCCCATTCACCCGTGGCAATCAGCATCGCAGCGGCAACCGGTGGTACACCGGCGGTATAGGAAATGCCCTGGCTTCCGACTTCGTTATAGGCGTCCTTGTGATCGGCCACGTTATAGATCAGGACTTCGGTTTCCTTGCCATCCTTGGTACCCTTGACCAGATCACCGATGCAGGTTTTACCGGTGTAATCAGGTGCAAGCGAGCTCGGGTCCGGCAGGCAGGCCTTAACGACCTTAAGCGGCACAACTTCAAGGCCCTCGGCGGTTTTGACCGGCTGTTCGGACAGAAGGCCGATATTTTTCAGAACCGTGAACACATTGACGTAGTGATCGCCAAAGCCCATCCAGAAGCGGACATTTGGAACGTCAAGATTCTGGGACAGGGAATGGACTTCGTCATGGCCGGTCATGAAGGTCTGGCTTTCGCCAACCACCGGCATGTCCCAGATCTTTTTGATCTCGAACATCTTATTCGATTTCCACTCGTTATCCTGCCAGGAATAGACCGTGCCGGTAAATTCGCGGAAATTGATTTCCGGATCGAAATTGGTAGCAAAATATTTGCCGTGGCTGCCGGCATTGATGTCGATGATGTCAATCGAGTCAATTTTGTCGAAATAGTCTTCGACCGCCAGTTTGGCATAGGCATTCACAACGCCCGGATCGAAGCCGACACCGAGGATCGCGGTGGTACCGGCCTTTTCGCATTCTTCGCGGCGCTTCCATTCATAGTTGGCATACCATGGCGGGGTTTCGCAGATTTTGTCCTGCTCTTCATGGATGGCGGTATCGAGATAGGCAACACCGGTTTTGATGCAGGCCGACATGACCGGCATATTGATGAAAGCAGACCCGACATTGATGACGATCTGGCTGCCGGTTTTTTCGATCAGGGCGGCGGTTGCATCGACATCCGTGGCATCAAGTGCATGACCTTCAAGAACGCCGGGGTTCTTGAGGTTTTTCTTTTCATGGATGCTGTCGATGATTGCCTGGCACTTCGCAGCAGTACGCGAAGCGATATGAATATCGCCAAGCACGTCATTATGCTGCGCACATTTATGTGCTACGACCTGTGCGACGCCACCTGCGCCGATAATCAGAACATTCTTTTTCATGTCGGGCCAAAAACTCCCTTGTTTTGAGAGGTGGAGCACCCGTGCTCCGGTTCGCTATGAAAAGTGCGCTTTCGGTTTACGAAAGGCTCGATACGTAGTCATCAAAAGTGAACTCGCGAATAACGCGTTCAGTTCCGTCCAGTTCCCGGATCACGATGGACGGCATGCCGACCCCGTTGAACCAGTTCTTTTTGACCATGGTGTAACCGGCCGCATCCTGAATGGAGATACGGTCGCCTACCTTGATCTCGTTTTCAAAATCAAATTCGCCAAAGACATCACCGGCAAGGCAGGACTTGCCGCAGATCATGTAATGATGGTCGCCCTTGTTGGGCAGGACCTTTGCACTTTCGCGATAGATCAGAAGATCGAGCATGTGTGCTTCGATCGAGCTATCGACGATGGCCAGATTCTTGCCGTTAAACAGGGTATCAAGTACGGTGACTTCAAGGGTCGTGCTTTTGGTGATCGATGCTTCGCCCGGCTCCAGATAGACCTGCACGCCGAATTTTTCGGAAAATGCCTTAAGGCGTGCACAGAATTTATCGAGCGGGTAGTCATCACCGGTGAAATGAATGCCGCCACCAAGACTGACCCATTCAACACGCGACAGAAGGGAGCCGAATTTTTCCTCGATATTGCCAAGCATCCGGTCAAACAGATCAAAGTCGGCATTTTCACAGTTATTGTGAATCATGAAGCCGGAAATCTGATCCATCACCGCTTCGACCTTGGTGACATCCCATTCGCCCAGGCGCGAAAACGGGCGCGCCGGATCGGCCAGATCAAAGCTTGAAGTCGATACCTGCGGATTAAGGCGAAGGCCGCGCACAATGCCCGATGCCTGTGCGCTGAACCGGGTCAGCTGGCTGATCGAATTGAAAATGATCTTGTCGGCATTTTCGATGACTTCGGCGATTTCGCTGTCGGAATAGGCCACGCTATAGGCATGGGTTTCCTTGCCGAATTTCTGACGACCCAGTTTGACTTCATGAAGCGACGAAGACGTCGTGCCATCCATATAATCGGACATGAAATCAAAAACCGACCAGGTCGCAAAACATTTGAGCGCCAAAAGCGCCTTTGCACCGGAATGTTCGCGCACATAGGCGATCTTTTCCATGTTGCGCAGCAGCTTGGATTTGTCGATCAGATAATAGGGCGTTGCGGGCATAGGCGGCTCTCTACAACTATGTCACGGGAAAATGCGGATGAAACGCGATACGTGGCGGTTTGCGCCAGTTTCCGGGTTTCGGGCAGTCACCAATCTGGTGGAAAACAACCGGATCAACTAGTGATCAGCAAGACGATGCGTGATCCAATAGACAGAGACAGATAAACTGTATTCATTCATCACTTCGTCCCCGTCATTTGAGTTGTTGCCAAAGTCAGCCGATAAGGGCTGCGCGTGTTTCTGCGTATCTGCCGCGACCCAATAGCAGCGGGGGGCAGGGTGGTCAATACCGCATTCCAAAGTCCGAACTGTTTAACATGATTGTAACGGCACTGCCGGGATTTGCAAAACACCCCGGACCGATGCGCATTCGCCAAAATAACCAAGTGCTTAGCCGTGATGCGATGCGGTGATCCTGGGGGCGATGTTATTGTTTTGATGTGTATTCGGTTGGAAACCCCACCGGACTTTCTCGATGCAGGGCGGCTTTGCGCGGGGTATCGCGCATCGGGATATGTCATGCGTGCGTGCGGGCATCTGGTATTTGGTCGCATTGATTTCGGTTTGCCATTGCCTATCTGATAGTTATGGGCGGTGCGCATGGTTTGATCGATCATGACCCGCCCGCCAACGGAGCGGCCCCGCAATGTGACGCCGGTAAGGGTGATGGTGGAATAATGTTCGTGGACGGGTGTGCCAGCACCCCCGCCAGACCGGAACCCGATGCACCGGCAAAAAGCAAACCCCGTGACGGATCATTTTCCGATCACGGGCGTTGGGGCGGTAGGGACCCACAAAGACGGAGGAAACCATGCAACCTGCAGCAGTCAGTGTAGACCATCTTGCGTTTCCAACCCGCGACCTTGAAGCAACCGACCACTTTTATTCCAAGGTGCTGGCAGCCAAGCTTGTCCATGCCGAAAGCGGTTACAGCCCGTCCTGGAAAAGCGACTATCTGCTGATTACCTATGCGCTGCCTGACGGGACCAGATTGTCCTTTTATGACTGGCCGGCTGATACCGGGCCTTATCCCGATGATCCGCATATGCCAGATGACGTTTTTCATATCGGGTTGCGCTGTGCCGCACCACGCGATGTGATTGCCTGGCAAAATCATCTGTTTCAGCACAAGGTCGTCTATCACAATGAAGATGACGGACAGTCGCGGCGTCTTTTCATTCGCGATCCCAATGGCATCCGGTTCGAGATTTTTGCATCCGAAAGTGCCAAGTCCGGACATGATCACGAAGGCAATGCCCGTGCGGTCATTGGTGAATGGAAAAAGATTTCCGGCGACTGATCAGGCGTTCTGCCGATGAAAGATCGCTGATCGGTTCGGGCTGCGATGGTTCCTTTTGTGTCAGGATGCTGGGCAGGGGCCGCTGCTTTGGCGGATGATCAGTTCGGTCGGGATAATGACCGGACCGGGTTCACGATGTTCAAACATCCCCTTTGATCCCAGACGGTCAAGAAGCAGGCTGATTGCCTGTTCGCCAAGGCGGCGGCGCGGCTGACGAACGGTGGTGATGGGCGGATCATAGGCCGCGGCATGGGGAATATCGTCAAAGCCGACCACCGATACATCTTCGGGGATACGAAGGCCATATTCCTTGGCAGCAACAATCACGCCGATGGCCATGCCGTCACTGGCACAGGAAACGGCGGTCGGCCGAGTTTCAGGATCGGCCAGAAGCGCCCGACCTGCTGCAATACCTGAATCAATCGAGAAATCCCCGCGATAAATCAGGGCCGGGTCATGGGCAATGCCGGCGGTTTCGAGGGCGCGGCGATATCCGGCAACGCGGTCCGTGGTCAGGATGTTGGTGGATGGGCCGCTGACATGGGCGATGCGGGTATGGCCAAGCTCTGTCAGGTGACGGTTGGCGATAAAGGATGCCTCGTCATTGTCAATGATCACCGTTGGCAAGGCACATCCCGGGATCCGTTCGCAGGCAACCACCACCGGCGGGGTGGCATTGGCCGGTGCATTGGCAAGCGATGCAGGAAGACGCCCGTTCAGCAGAATCATGGCGTCGGCCTGATTGCTGCGCAGATAGGCGGCATAGGTTGCTTCGCGTTCAGGGTCGTTTTGCGTATCGCCGATCAGGACATTATAGCCCGCCTGGCTTGCACCTTTTTCGATCCCGGACAGAATCGCCGAAAAGAACGGATTTCCAATGTCAGGCACCAGCAAAAGGATCATGCCCGAACGGTTCAGGCGCAGGTTTCTGGCCATGACATTGGCGGTATAGCCGGTCGCGGCGATCGCAGTTTGCACTTTTTCGCGTGTGGTTTCGGAAACCACATCAGGTTTGTGCAAGGCCCGGCTGACAGTGGCAATAGATACCCCTGCATGGCGGGCAACATCTTCAATCGTCGCGATTTTTTCACTCATGCTTCTTCCTACTCCGCCCGATAAAACCTGTCCAGCGGCATTCGATACATCGTTGTCGGTGGTGATTTTGGTCACAATCATGAAAATGTAAAGGTTTACATTCAAAATGAAAACGTTTACACAGTGATAAATACCGCCAGTTCAGGTGAATGGCCGGTCTGTTGGCGCCCAATGCGCCCGGCCGGGGCATTTATCGCGGCACGCGGTGCTAAAAGCTGATCGCAAAAAATGCGACGCAAGGGAGGATACATTCATGACGGATGCGGCCGTTCACGCCGTTAATCCCGATCAACAGGTGCGCACACGCCTGTCCGGTCGGCAGATTTGCAAGTCATTCGGATCGGCACAGGTCCTTTTTGATGTTTCCATCGACCTGATGGCCGGTGAAGTTCATGCGCTGTTGGGGGAAAACGGTGCTGGCAAATCGACACTTGTGAAAATCCTGTCCGGTTATCATCAGCCCAGCAGCGGCGAACTTGTTCTTGATGGGGTGCCAGTCACCTTTCATGACAGCGAGGCCGGTGAAAATCACGGTGTGATCCTGATCCATCAGGAACTCAATCTTGCCGAACAACTGACCGTTGAAGAAAACATCTTTCTGGGTCGCGAGATCAAGCGTGGCTGGTTCCTTGATAAAACCACGATGCGGCAGGAAGCGGCAAAGCTTCTGAGCCAGTTACAATGTGATGTTGATCCCAAAACCCGTATCCGTGATCTGTCGGTTTCTGATCGCCAGATGGTCGAAATCGCCAAGGCGCTTTCGAAAAAGGCCGATATCCTGATCCTCGATGAACCGACCGCGGTTCTAACCGGGCGCGAGGTCGACATTCTGTTTGACCAGATCAGGCGCCTGCGCGATCAGGGTGTCGCGATCCTTTATATTTCCCACAAGCTTGATGAAATCAAAGCCATCGCCGACCGGGTAACGGTTCTGCGCGATGGCCGCCATATCACGACCGAACCGGTCGCGGGTCTTGAAAAGGATGATATGGCGCGCCTGATGGTCGGACGTGACATCAAACAGATGTTCCCCGATCGCACCCCCGGACATGCCGGTGATGTTGCGCTTTCGGTACGCAATCTGTCGGTGGACGGTCAGGTGCGTGACGCCAGCTTTGATCTTAGACGCGGTGAGGTTCTTGGTTTTGCCGGGATCGTCGGGGCGGGGCGTACCGCCCTTATGGAAGCCATCATTGGGCTTCGCGAATGCAGTTCAGGCCAAATCGAACGCAATGGCAATCCGGTCGTGATCAACAGTCTTCAGGACGCCAAAAAATGCGGGATTGCCTATCTGACCAAGGATCGCAAGGGCAGCGGGCTTCTTTTGAATATGGAAATGCGCCCGAACCTGACCCTTTTGGCGTTGGAGAAATTCGGGCGGGTGATCATTGACCGCAAGGCCGAGGAAGCCGCCCTTGAAACCGCGATTGAAGCATTCGACATTCGGGCCGCCGATCGCAAATCCAAGGTCGGTGATTTTTCCGGCGGCAATCAGCAAAAGCTGTTGCTGGCCAAGGTCATGGAAACCGACCCGGAAATTGTGATTATCGACGAGCCGACGCGCGGTATCGATATCGGCACCAAAAGCCAGATTTATCATTTCATCGGCGATCTGACCAATCGCGGAAAATCCGTCATCCTCCTGTCGTCTGAAATGCCCGAGATGCTTGGCCTGTCTGACCGTATTGCGGTGATGGCAGCCGGATGCATTACCGGCATTCTTGAAGGAAACGACCGCAACGAACATGAAATCATGCGGCATGCGACAGGAATTTCAGGCAAGCAGGGAGTGTCTGTTCATGAATAGCCTTGAGCGAACCGAAAGATCGGCTTCAAGCGGGTTCACTATTGATTTTAAGGCATTGGGTCCGTTTCTAGCCCTTGTTGGCCTGTTCATTCTGGGAACCGCGATCAACGAGGCGTTTCTGAGTGGTGGCAACCTTGCCAATATCTTTACCCGTGCGGCCTTTATCGGGATCATCGCGGTCGGGGCGACCTTTGTGATTACCGCTGGCGGAATTGATCTTTCGGTCGGGTCGATGGCGGCCTTTATATCGGGTGCGATGATTGTTGTGATGAACACACTGGTCGCAACCCTCGGCGCCGGGATTGAAACGGTTCTGATCGGTGTTGTGCTCAGCATTGTTCTGGGTGTCGGGGCCGGTGCGATCAACGGGTTGGTCAGCACCAAGGGCAAGATCGAAGCTTTCATCGTCACCCTTGGCACCATGGGGATTTACCGGTCGCTTGTGACCTATATGGCCGATGGCGGGACGCTGTCGCTTGATTTCGAGGTGCGCGGTGTCTATCGCCCGGTTTATTACGGCGATGTTCTGGGCATTCCTGTGCCAGTTCTGGTGTTCTTTGCAGTCGCGGTTGCCGGCTATGTGTTGCTGAACATGACGCCGTTTGGTCGGAAATGCTTTGCCATCGGATCAAACGAGCAGGTTGCACGGTATTCGGCAATCCATGTCGACCGGGTCAAGACCATGACCTATGTGATCCAGGGGCTTTGCGTGTCGCTTGCCACCATCATCTATGTGCCGCGCTTGGGATCGGCATCCAGTTCCACGGGCGTTCTTTGGGAACTCGAAGCGATTGCCGCAGTGATCATTGGCGGCACGATGCTTAAGGGTGGCTATGGCCGGATCTGGGGCACGGTTGTTGGTGCAATCATGCTGACCACCATTGGCAATATCCTGAATTTGACGGATGCGATCAGTAACTATCTGAACGGAGCGGTTCAGGGGCTGATCATTATCGTGGCTGTGTTCCTGCAACGCGGGGACTGGCGACGCAAAAAGAGCAAATAACCGGCGATCAACGTCCGGGAAGAATGTGAAAACGCATCATTTTTTGATCAGGAGGAAGCGTTGATGAAAACGTTTACAAAATATCTGGGGGCTGCTTGTGTGCTGGGTCTTGGCCTTGCATCCACGACGGCCTTGGCGGCTGATAAAATCAAGATCGGGGTTTCCATTCCTGCGGCAACCCATGGCTGGGCCGGTGGCCTGAACTGGCATGCCGAACAGGCTGAAAAGCGGATCGAGGCAACCTATCCGAATATCGACATCATCGTGGTCAGCGCGAATGGCGCATCCGAACAGGCCAACGATCTTGAAGATCTGGTATCGGTTCAGAATATCGACGCGCTTGTGGTTCTGCCCTTTGAATCCGATCCGCTGACCGTTCCGGTCCAGCAGGTCAAACAGGCAGGCAAGTTTGTCACGGTGGTTGACCGTGGTCTTTCGCTTCCGGGGATCGAGGATGTCTATGTTGCGGGCAATAACCCGGAACTGGGCCGTGTATCGGGTGAATATATTCGTGAACGTCTGAATGACGAAGGCAAGATCGTTGTTTTGCGCGGCATTCCGACCACGGTTGATACCGAACGTGTTGATGCGTTTGTTGAAACGCTTGATGGGTCAAAGATCGAAATCCTTGATATGAAACATGCCAACTGGAACCGCGATGACGGCTATGAAGTGATGCAGGACTTCCTGTCGCGCTTTCCGAAAATCGATGCGGTGTGGGCTCAGGATGACGACATTGCGCTTGGCGTGATCGAAGCAGTCAAACAGGCCGATCGTACCGATGAAATGTTCATCGTTGGCGGTGCGGGCATGAAAGACATCATCAAACGCGTGATGGATGGTGACAAACTGACCCCGATTGATGTGCTTTATCCGCCGGCAATGATCGCAACCGCGATTGATATCACGGTGATGAAGTTTACCTCGAACGCGCCGGTCGAAGGCCGTTACATCCTTGGTGCCACAGTTGTCACCCAGGACAATGCCGAGAACTTCTATTTCCCGGACAGCCCGTTCTGATCGGGTTTGGTTGAGACGAGCACACTTGCGTGTCGGGCGGCTGTCCGCCCGACACATCCATCTTTCCCCGATATCCCGTCAGGACGCAGTTAAAGAGGCCAGCAATGAAAACACTTAAGGGACCGGCAATCTTTCTTGCACAGTTTGCAGGCGATGAAGCCCCGTTCGATAGCCTTGATTCCATTGGTCGCTGGGCTGCGTCGCTTGGATATAAGGGGGTGCAAATTCCCAGTTGGGACAAGCGCCTGTTTGATGTTGAAAAGGCCGCATCAAGCAAGGATTACTGCGACGAAATCACCGGAATTCTTGGCCAGCATGGTGTCGCGCTGACCGAACTTTCCACCCATTTGCAGGGACAGCTTGTTGCCGTTCATCCGGCTTATGATGAAATGTTTGACGGGTTTGCCGCACCCGAAGTCCGCGGCAATCCAAAGGCCCGTCAGGAATGGGCCGTCAATCAGGTCAAGGCCGCGATCAAGGCATCAAACCATATGGGTATTTCGGCCCATGCGACATTCTCGGGCGCGCTGGCCTGGCCCTATGTTTATCCGTGGCCGCAACGCCCGGCCGGTCTGATCGAAACCGCATTTGATGAACTTGCCAGACGCTGGAGCCCGATCCTTGATGCCGCCGAGGATGCCGGGGTTGATATCTGCTATGAAATTCATCCTGGCGAGGATTTGTTTGATGGGGTGACATTCGAGATGTTCCTTGAACGCGTCAGGAACCATCCGCGTGCCAACATCCTTTATGATCCAAGCCACTTTGTGTTGCAGCAGCTTGATTATCTTGATTTTATCGATATTTACGCTGATCGTATCCGCATGTTCCACGTCAAGGATGCCGAGTTTAATCCGACCGGACGCCAGGGTGTCTATTCCGGGTATCAAAGCTGGGTCGGGCGGGCAGGCCGGTTCAGGTCGCTTGGCGACGGACAGGTCGATTTCGGTGCGATCTTCTCGAAATTGGCGGCCATTGATTTTGATGGCTGGGCCGTGCTGGAATGGGAATGCGCCCTTAAACATCCCGAAGACGGTGCCCGCGAAGGGGCCGAATTCATCAAGAATCACATCATTCGTGTAACCGAAAAGGCCTTTGACGATTTTGCCGATGGCGGCACCGACGAGGCGGCCAATCGCCGCATCCTTGGCCTTGGATAGGCCGTCGTAAAAGACTTTCGCGGTTCGAAAACAGTCAACGACATCTGGAGACAGACATGAGCAATTCTTCCAATCCCGGTCGTCGCATCCGCCTTGGCATGGTTGGCGGTGGTCAGGGGGCTTTTATCGGTGCGGTCCATCGCATCGCCGCCCGTCTTGATGATCGTTATGAACTGGTTGCCGGTGCATTGTCATCCAAGCCCGATGTGGCGGCGGCGTCCGCAGCCGAACTGTTCATTGCCGCCGATCGCAGCTATGACAGTTTTGAAACCATGGCAAAGGCCGAGGCCGCCCGCGAGGACGGCATTGATGTCTGTGCGATTGTCACGCCGAACCATCTGCATTTTCCCATCACCATGGCGATGCTTGATGCCGGAATTCACGTGATCTGTGACAAGCCGCTTTGCCTGACAGTGGAAGAAGCCGAAAAGATCGCGGCCAAGGTCAAGGAAACCGGGCTTCTGTTTGCCCTGACCCATAATTACACCGCCTATCCGATGGTCCGCGAGGCCCGCAAAATGGTGGCGGATGGCAAGCTTGGCGATATTCGTCTGGTGCAGGTCGAATATCCGCAAGGCTGGATGGCGACCCGGGTTGAAGATACCGACAACAAACAGGCCCATTGGCGCGCCGATCCGGCCAAGGCCGGCATGGGCGGTGCGCTTGGCGATATCGGAACCCATGCCCATAACCTTGCCGAGTTCGTCACCGGGCTTGAGATCAGCGAGCTTTGTGCCGATGTCGATGCGATTGTTCCGGGGCGCAAACTTGATGACAATGTGCAAATCCTGTTGCGCTATGCCAATGGTGCGCGCGGCATGTTATGGGCAAGCCAGATTGCGGTCGGACATGAAAATGGTCTGCGTCTTCGTGTTTACGGGGACAAGGGCGGCATCGAATGGGCCCAGGAACATCCCAATCAATTGCATTTCCGTCCCCTTGATGGTCGCCCGGAACTGATGACCCGCGGTGGTGCGGGGATCGGTGCCGAGGGGCTTCGTGGCGTACGTGTTCCGCCGGGACATCCGGAGGGCTATCTTGAGGGCTTTGCCAACCTTTACACCGATTTTGCCGATCAACTGACTGCCCATATCAACGGAACCAAGCCCGATGACGGCGCGCTTCTGGTGCCCGGTGTGGTCGAAGGCCTTAAGGGCATGAAATTTGTCGAGGCCGTCGTGCGGTCCGGGCGGGACGGGGCCGTTTGGGTCAAAATGTGAGGATGTCTCATATTTATTGACATCGCTTGGTGTTTCTGGGGATCGCCAAACCATGTCAGGACATCCTTGAAACGGATTCTTCCCGACCGACAGCCATGTCGGCATATAGCCGCTGCCATCTGGCAGCGGCTTTTTTATTGGTCAATTTTGGCAACGATTTCCCGCGAATCAGAGTCTTGCAGTGCGGTAAATGACCAATGTTGATGTAACGATTCCCGATCAGGGATCCGTTGATTTTATACTTCTGGATGGTGGAAGAGGTCCGGATTTCGATGGCTGCAACATTGGCCGTACAGGAACCTGAAATCGGTATTTAATATATTAAAATCAATGTGATAGTTAAATTTACGCATATGCGGCGCGATGGGCGTCAACCTGATGGTTTTCCACGAAGTGAAAAAGAGTTACCGGTTGGTTGATCGCCTATTGATGGTTTTTTCGTATAGGTGTTTCCTTGAAGCATAATAAATAAATCTACCTATCAGGGAAAACCGGGAGCGTCCGCATGCCCGAGAAACCAAAGCTTCTGATTACCCGACGTCTTCGCGATGCCGTACAGGCACGCGCGGCGCGCGACTATCAGGTGCTTACCAATGCCGAAGACCGGGTATTTACCCGGGATGAGCTTATTGAAAAATGTCAGCAGGTTGACGCGGTTTTGCCGTGTCATTCCGAACATTTTTCTGCCGATGTGATTGCGGCATTGCCCGATCGTCTCAAAATCATCGCCAACCATTCGGTCGGGGTTGATCATGTTGATCTGGCGGCTGCCAAGACGGCCGGCATCGTTGTGACCAATACGCCGGACGTATTGTCCGATGCCACGGCCGAAATCGCCATGTTGTGCATGCTTGGTGCCGCGCGTCGCGGGGCCGAGGGTGACGCCATGATCCGTGCCGGCAACTGGGATTTCTGGTCGCCGGCCTTTATGGTCGGGCGTCAGGTGACCGGCAAGCGTTTCGGTGTGCTTGGCATGGGCCGTGTCGGTCAGGTTGCCGCCGAACGTGCGCGCGGTTTTGGAATGACTGTTCATTACCACAATCGTCAGCCGGTTTCCGAACATCTGGCAAAGGGGGCAATTTATCACGACACGATTGAAGGCCTGTTTGCCAATTCCGATGTGTTGTCATTGCATTGTCCGTCAACGCCCGAGACGACCGGCATCATCAATACCGAGACGATCGGCTGGCTGCCGGACCGGGCCATTCTGGTCAATACCGCACGTGGTAATCTTGTCGATGAGGACGCATTGGTGGATGCGCTTGAAAGTGGTAAGTTGTTTGCTGCCGGTCTGGACGTTTTTCGGAACGAACCCGGTGGAAATCAACGAATTAGCGCGTTGAAAAACGTGTTTCTGTTGCCACATATAGGCTCCGCCACCGAAGAAACGCGCGATGCGATGGGCTTTCGCGCACTTGATAATCTTGATGCCTATTTTGCAGGCCGTGAACCGGGTGACCGGGTGGCATAACAAGACGGGAAAACCGTCGTAATTCAGTTAGTTCGTAATTCTAATAATAACAAAATGCGTGCCGTTTTTCAGGTCCCGAAACGGGATAAGCGCATGATCTACGATCTTCAATACTGAAGTCAGGGGCTTTTGAAGGCTGACAGTTATCGTTCTTTTTCCGGCAATGGTTGTTGGTCAAAGACGGTAAATCTGGGAGGAAATAATGGATATGAAGACCAAGTCTGAAGACGTGAAGTCCAAGGAAGTATCCCGTCGTTCGTTCCTTACCAAAGGTGCGACCGGGGTGGTTGCCGGCGGTGCAGCAGCATCAGGGCTGTTTGCCGCACCGGCAGTTCATGCGCAGCCGGCACCGATGGTGCTGAAAATGCAGACTTCCTGGCCGTCGTCCGATATCTGGATGACGTTTGCCCAGCAATATGTTGACCGCGTAGAAGCAATGTCGGGTGGTCGTCTTAAAATCGACCTTCTGCCGGCTGGTGCGGTTGTCGCAGCCTTCCAGGTTCTGGACGGTGTCAATGATGGCGTGATCGACATCGCCCATTCCGTGCCGGTTTACTGGTACGGCAAGAACAAGGCAGCATCGCTGTTCGGTACCGGTCCGGTCTTTGGCGGTTCTGCAACCACCATGCTGAGCTGGTTCTATGCCGGTGGCGGTGAAGAATTCTATCGCGAACTGATTCAGGACGTGATGGGTCTTGATATTGTCGGTCTTCTTGGTTTCCCGATGCCTGCACAGCCGTTCGGCTGGTTCAAGGGCCAGGTGAACTCCGTTGCCGACATCCAGGGCTTCAAATACCGTACTGTCGGTCTGGCAGCAGACCTTCTGCAGTCGATGGGCATGTCTGTTGCACAGCTTCCGGGCGGCGAGATCGTACCGGCAATGGAACGTGGCGTGATTGACGCGTTCGAATTCAACAACCCGTCTTCGGATATGCGTTTCGGCGCACAGGACGTTGCGAAGAACTACTATCTGTCTTCGTACCATCAGGCTTCCGAAAGCTTTGAATTCCTGTTCAACAAGTCGCTGATGGAAGATCTGGAACCGGATCTGCAGGCGATCCTGCGTCACGCGGTTGAAGCAGCTTCGACCTCGAACACCGCACTTGCGATGGACAACTATTCCTCTGACTTGCAGAAACTGCAGGCCGAAGGTGTTGAAGTACATCGTACGTCCAAGGAAATCCTGAGTGCACAGCTTGATGCGTGGGACAAACTGATCCCGACGCTTGAAGAAGATCCGTTCATGAAAAAGGTTCTCGACAGCCAGCGCGCCTGGGTCGAGCGTGTAACCTATTATGAACTGATGAACTCGCCTGATTATCAGCTTGCTTATAATCACTACTTCCCGGGCAAGCTGAAACTCTGATCAACCATTAACGGTTGTTCAGTGTTGCGATGAATCTGACTGCCCCGTCTGGTGCCCGTGCATCAGGCGGGGCGGTCAATGCTAACGGACAGGGTTTCATGATTGGATTTATTGAATTCGCGGACAAGCTTTCGGGCTGGTTTGGCAAGGCTTTTGGCTGGCTGATCATTTTGATGACACTGGGCATGAGCTATGAGGTTGCTGCGCGATATATTTTTAACGCGCCGACGACCTGGTCACTTGATGTTTCATTCATCATGTATGGCACGCTCTTTATGATGGGTGGGGCTTATACCCTGTCACGCGGCGGACATGTCCGTGGGGATTTCCTGTATCGTCTCTGGAAACCCAAAACACAGGCCATGGTCGACCTGGTGCTTTATATCTTCTTCTTCTTCCCCGGGGTGACGGCGCTCATTCTGGTTGGCAGCAAATATGCCATCCGGTCGTGGGGATATGGCGAAGTCAGTGTGAACAGCCCGGCGGGTGTTCCGATTTTCCAATTCAAGGCGGTGATGGTCGCGGCCGGAATTCTTCTTTTCATTCAGGGTATCGCACAGGTGATGCGCTGCATTCTGTGTATCCGTGAAGGGTACTGGCGCAATGCAGAGGATGATGTTGAAGAAACCGAAGAACTGCTGATCAAACAGCGTGTGACCAAAGAAGACTGATGATGATCAGCCTTTGTCATACACGCGCAAGACACGCCCCCGAACGGAGCTTCCAAAGTGATTGACGCACATGTCGCCCTTATGATGTTGGGCATCTTTATTATACTGGTATTTCTGGGTTTCCCGGTTGCCTTTACCCTGATGGCGCTGGGGATCGGATTTGGCTACTACGCCTATTTTGATGCCGGTCGTATGTGGCGGGCCTTTAACCGGCTTGCCGAAGACAGCGATACCCTTACCTCTGCGCTGACCTGGTTTGAGGGGGCGTTCAATAACCGAATATTCGACCTGTTTATCAACCAGACATACACGGTGATGTCCAACGAGGTGCTGACCGCAGTACCGCTGTTCCTGTTCATGGGCTATATCGTTGAGCGCGCCAATATCGTCAACCGGTTGTTCTCCACCCTGAATATCGCGGCCCGCAATATCCCCGGGTCACTCGGTGTTGCAGCCCTGATCACCTGTGCATTGTTTGCAACGGCCACCGGTATTGTCGGTGCGGTTGTGACCCTTATGGGGATGCTGGCACTGCCCGCGATGCTCAAGGCACGCTATGACAAAAGCTTTGCTGCGGGCATTATTTGTGCCGGTGGTACGCTTGGCATTCTGATCCCGCCTTCGATCATGCTGATTGTTTATGCCGCCGCATCGGGTGTGTCGATCGTGCGCCTTTATGCCGGTGCGCTGTTGCCGGGTCTGACCCTTGTCGGTTTGTATCTGCTGTATGTGATGGGCCGTGCAATGTTGCAGCCCAAAGCCGCACCGCGTCCGACCAGCGATGAAATCCCGGAAGTTCCGTTGCCGCAGGTTCTGTGGATGCTGGCGACCTCGTTCTTCCCGCTGGCGTTTCTTATTCTGGCGGTTCTGGGCTCGATCCTGTTTGGTCTGGCAACCCCGACCGAAGCAGCATCGATCGGTGCACTGGGCGGGATGATCCTTGCCGCGGCCTATCGTGCGCTGACCTTTGATCGCCTGCGTGAGTCGGTTTATCTGACGGTGCGGACATCGGCGATGGTGTGCTGGCTGTTTGTCGGCTCCTACACTTTCTCGTCTGTGTTCTCCTATCTTGGCGGCGAACATGTGATTGCGGAATTTGTCGGTGGACTGGACCTGACCCCGCTTCAGTTCCTGCTGCTGGCACAGCTGATCATCTTCCTGCTTGGCTGGCCGCTGGAATGGTCGGAGATCATCATCATCTTCGTACCGATCTTCCTGCCGCTGCTGCCGCTGTTTGATATCGATCCGCTGTTCTTTGGTATTCTTGTTGCCCTGAACCTTCAGACATCCTTCCTGACCCCGCCAATGGCGATGTCGGCCTATTATCTGAAGGGGGTTGCGCCAAGCGGCATCCTGTTGACCGATATCTTCAAGGGCATCATGCCGTTCCTGTTCATGGTTATTGTCAGCATGGTTCTGATGTACGCGTTCCCGCAGATCGTGTTCCATCTGCCTGACCTGTTCTATGGCGCACGGTAACGGGGGCATTCAGATGACTGAAATCAACCCGTTACTGACACTAGATGTTATTGAACTGCGCGACCGCCTTGCCAGCGGGGCGGTCCGTGCAGTCGAATATGTCGAGGCCTGTCTTGCCCGCATCGCCGAGGTCGAACCCCAGGTTCAGGCCTGGGCGTGGCTGGATGGGGATCATGCCCTTGCCCAGGCGCGGGCGCTTGATATCCGGCGGCAATCCGGTGCACCGATCGGACCGTTGCACGGGCTTCCGGTCGGTCTCAAGGATGTGATTGATACGGCTAAAATCCCGACGTCAAACGGCACGGTTCTTGATGAGGGACGCGTGCCCGAAGAAGATGCCGTGCTGGTTTCGCGCCTTAAGGCAGCCGGTGCGATCATTATGGGCAAAACGGTTTCGACCGAACTTGCCTTTATGCATCCGTCAAAAACCCGCAACCCCCATAACCCGGAACATACCCCGGGCGGGTCATCTGCCGGGTCGGCCGCCGCAGTTGCCGCGGCCATGGTGCCGCTTGCCGTGGGAACCCAAACCGGTGGATCGGTGATCCGTCCGGCATCGTTTTGCGGTGTCGTCGGGTTCAAGCCGACCTTCGGGGCCATTGCCCGGACCGGCGTTCTAAGCCAAAGCCCGACCCTTGATACGATTGGGGTGTTTTCCAATTCGGTCAATGGTGCGGCGCTGGTGGCCGAAAGCCTGTTTGGCTATGATCCAAAGGATCCTGCAACGACGCCAAGCCCGGCACCAAGATTGCTTGAAATCGCAAAAAGCGATCCGCTGGTGACCCCGATGTTTGCGTTTGTTCGTCCGCCGCAATTTGAAGAAGTTGCAGACGAAGAAACCGTCATGGCATTTCAGGAAATCACCGGGATGCTGGGGGATCAATGTTTCGAGGCCCCGCTGCCAAAGGCGTTTGATGATGCCAATGCGTTGCGCGCACGCATCAACTTTGCCGAAATGGCCAAGGATTACTACGACTATGAAAAGCGCGGTCGCGCACAATTGTCGCCCGAAATCTTTGAGGCGATCGACAAGGGCAATGACATCAAGGCGCGCGATTATCTTGCGGCACTTGACTGGCGCACGGTGCTTAATGCCGGGCTTGAGGAAGTCTTTAACCGGTGTGACGTGATCATCACGCCGGCGGCAACAGGACCGGCACCGAAAAATCTTCAGACAACCGGTAATCCGATCTTTAACGGGCTCTGGACGTTTTGTGGCACCCCGGTGGTTACCATTCCGCTGTTATGGTCACAGAACGGCATGCCGATGGGCATTCAGCTTGTTGGCCGGGTTGGCGATGATGCGCGTTTGATGCGCACGGCAAACTGGTTGAAAAAATTCCTCAAAAATCAGGAGGACGCGTAATGCAAAGCGGTCTTTTAAATCGTGTTATGGCGCTGTTGGCGTTTGTCATTCTGGTCGGGTTTGTCGGCATTCTGGTGGCCTATGTGCCGCGCTGGGATCTTGCCATCATGGTTTCGATCTGTATCGGGCTTGCCGGTTGGGACATCTGGCGTGTCGCCATGGGCCATTCCGAAGACAAACACTGATTTGTTCAGGGAATACCAATACCCTGAAGATCACAGATAGATGTGAGCAAACTGACGAGGCAGGGAGATGTTCCTGCCTCTCTTTTTGTGGATAGGGCTTTGTGGTTGGAGCTTTTTGGTTTGGGGCAGGGACGCTATCCCCGCCAAGCGATCAGGGCGGCACCACTACCGATCATGGCGACACCCAGCCAGCTGACCATGGTCAGTTTTTCACCCAGGAAGATCGCGCCAAACACCGCAACCAGCACGACGCTGAGCTTGTCAATCGGGGCCACCTTGGCGGCTTCGCCGATTTTAAGAGCGCGGAAATAACACAGCCAGGATGCACCGGTAGCCAGTCCAGACAGGATCAGGAAATACCAGGTTTTTGCCGATATGGTGGCCGGATTTTCCCAGGCCCCCTTGGTCAGCATGATCACCCAAACCATGATCAATATGATGATGGTACGAACAAAGGTTGCGAAATCGGAATTGATATTGGCCACCCCGACCTTGGCGAAGATTGCTGTTAATGCGGCAAAACAGGCCGCAAGCCCGGCCCAGAGTTGCCAGCTGTCGATTACTTCTTTCATCGGTTTATCCTGCCAAATGCGTGTATGCGGGCAATCCGGTTGGGGATTGCCCGCGATATCATAATCCCTGACTGTTAAGACGTTTCAAACGCCCATAACCAGGAATATTCACGCATTTATCGCCGTTCGGGTGGCTCGACCAGGTTTTCGACCGGGATGATGGCGGTGGTTTTGACCTTTTTGGTCACAATATAGGTGAAATACCGGTCAATCCCGATATCGGACACCAGCAACCGGTCGATCAGACGTTGATAGGCATCAACATCATGACAAAGCACCTTGAGCATGTAATCAACCCCGCCACCAAGTGCATAGCATTCGATGATTTCGGGGATGTCCTGCACGGCCTTTTCGAAAATTTCGAAATCGGCATGCTGATGATGACGCAGGGTGACTTCGGTCATCACCAGTGTCGGTTTGACCAGCTTTTCAAGGTTGAGATGGGCGTGATACCCCGAAATAACGCCAAGATCTTCAAGGCGTTTCAAACGTTCCCAGCACGGGCTGGGCGAAAGGTTCACCGCCTCGGCCAGTTTGACCTTGGTGATGCGCCCTTCGCGTTGCAGGGTTTTAAGGATTTTCAGATCCAGCTCATCCAGCCTGATCATGTCAGAGTACCTTTGCAATCACAGCCAGGCAGTCGCCAGTCTTGATAAGTCCCGGGAAATGGCGACATGACAGAATGCCGTCACGGGCCGCGTGATATTCGCGCGGGGGCGTGCCGGTGCGTTCAACATCATAAATGCGCGCGATCAGATCGCCCTTTTTGACCATTGCACCCAGATCGACACAGGGTTCGAAAAGCCCGGTGGCCTCGGATGCGACAAAGCAGCTATCATCGGGCATATCGAGCATGGTGGTCCCCGACGGGGCCGGTTCAATGTCACCGGTCATGATCCCGGCATGGATCAGAAGATTACGCACCCCGCGATCGGCAATCGCCACCCGTTCAGCCGTGGTTGAACCACCCCCACCGAGTTCAGTGGTGACAAAGGTTTTACCGGCTTCCTCGACCACAGTGTCAAACATGCCAACCGCATCAAGTTCAAGCATCATCATGGCATAGGGGGCGCCAAATGCCTTCATCGCGGCAACACACCGGGCTTCCTGTTCCTTGTCAGGCAGGACGTGGGCGGCTGCAAACGGAATGAAATCAAGTGTCTTGCCGCCGGAATGGATATCGAGAACGATATCGGCCATCGGCACCAGACGGCGGAAAACGTAATCGGCGATCTTCTGGGTCACGGTTCCGTCGGGTTTGCCCGGGAAGCTGCGATTGAGGTTGCCGGCATCAATGGGCGACGTGCGCGATGCATTGCGAAAGGCCGGATAATTCATGGCCGGCAGGATAATGACGCGACCGGTAATGTCGGATGGTTGAAGCGATCCTGCCAGTTTGAACAGCGAAACCAGCCCTTCATATTCGTCACCATGGTTGCCGCCGGTCAAAAGGGCGGTCGGGCCATCGCCGTTCTGGATAACGGTAATCGGGATCATCACAGCGCCCCAGGCGGAATCGTCGCGCGAATAGGGCAGTTTTAAAAAACCGTGATGCACGCCATCCTGATCAAGGGGGATCGTCGGGCTGATGGGGGATGGTTTTGTCATGGTCGTGTCCTTGGTCTTGCGACCGTCTTGTACGGGCTTTGATATCGGGCAACCGGGCCCCGCATCGTAAGTCGATGGCGCGGCCCGGTGCGGCTTTTGGCTTAGTTCTTTACAAACAGCTGACGCGGATAGCTGGTCAGTGTTTTGCTGCCGGTTTCCGTGATCATCATGCTTTCGGTGATCTCGATCCCCCAGTCATCAAACCAGAGACCCGGCATGAAGTGGAATGTCATGCCCGGTTCAAGGACCGTGCGATCACCGGGACGCAGGCTCATGGTGCGTTCGCCCCAGTCCGGCGGATAGGACAGCCCGATCGGATAGCCACAGCGGCTGTCTTTTTCGATGCCGAATTTCTGAAGCACCCCAAAGAAGGCAAGGGCGATGTCTTCGCAAACATTTCCTGGTTTGGCGGCTTCGAGCCCGGCCTGAAGGCCTTCGATCAGGGCACTTTCGGCATCAAGGAACCGTTGATCCGGGTCGCCAAGGAAGATCGTGCGTGACAAGGGCGCGTGATAGCGTTTGTAGCAGCCCGCGATCTCGAAAAAGGTTCCGGCATCGCCGGGGATGGGTTTTTCATCCCAGGTCAGATGCGGCGCACTGGCATCCTGCCCGGATGGCAGCAACGGCACGATCGCCGGATAATCACCGCCAATGCCGTCAATCCCGGCAATCCCGGTACGAAAGATTTCGGCAACCAGTTCGTTCTTGCGCATGCCCGGTTCGACAATTTCGAAAATGCGTTCATGCATGTTTTCAACAATGCGGGCAGCCTGACGCATATAAAAAATTTCGGTCTCGGATTTTACCGCGCGCTGCCAGTTTACCAGTGCGGTGGCATCGGAAAACTTGGCATTGGGCAGATGGGTCTGGAGTTGAAGGAACGCCTTGGCCGAGAAATAGTAGTTATCCATTTCCACGCCGATACGGCGACTTGCCCAGCCGCGATGTTCGATGACCTCGGACAGGTAATCCATCGGGTGATGGGTCGTCGATTGCACATAGTAATCGGCATAGGGGATGATGCGATCATGGGTCATATAGACCGTGCGCTTTGCCCCGTTGGCATCCTGGGATCGCCCGAACCAGATCGGATCATCTTCGATCGGGACAAGCACACATTGATGGACATAAAAGGACCAGCCGTCATAGCCGGTCAGCCAGGCCATGTTTGACGGATCGGTGACGATCAAAAGATCGATGCCCCTTTCCACCATGGCGTTTTTGGTTTTCTCCAGACGCTCGGCATATTCCTCGCGCGTGAAATTCAATTCAACCTGGCTCATCGCAGGCCTCCAAAAAAGGCGGGTTTCAGTTTTTCCTGACCCATTGTCCTTGTGTTATTAAGACGAAATCTCGACGCCAGCAGCGACCAAGTCGCAGCGTTGACGGGCGAGGGTGGCGATTGCGGTGTCCTGGACACCGGTTCCGGTCAGGTCACAGACCGTAATCTGCGCGGCAGATGTCCTGCCGGTTGCCGATTTGGCGATGATCTGACCGAGTTCGGGGAATGCGGCATCAGGGGCAACAATCCCGGCAGCCAAGGCGTGATGAAGTTCGCCAAGGATGCTGGTCTGTGCCTGACTGTCGCAGACATAAAGATCCGCCCTGCCGATCAGGGCCGGATCAACTTCGTTTTTATGTTCGGCATCCGATCCCATGGCCGTGACATGGGTGCCCGGTGCAATCCAGTCGGCCATCAAGACCGGTTCACGGGCCGGGGTTGTGGTGACGATGATATCGGCGTTCGATGCGGCCTCCTTGCCATCATCGGTGGCCGATACCGGGATGCCCAGTTCAAGCGACGCCTTTTTGGCACATGCTTCGGCCTTGGCGATGTCACGGGCCCAAATGGTGGCAGAGGTGATATCGCGCACCAGTGTCAGCGCCTTGAGTTGCAGGCGGGCCTGCACACCGGCCCCAAAGATGGCGGCATGTTTGGCATCCTTGCGCGCAAGATGGTTCGCGGCAACGCCGCCCGCTGCTGCTGTTCTCACATCGGTCAGATAGCCGTTATCAAGCAGGACGGCCTCAAGCATGCCGGTTTTTGATGAAAACAGGTTCATCATGCCATTGACCGACGGCAGGCCCAGTTTGGGATTGTCAAAGAAGCCCGGGCTGATCTTGATGGCAAAGCTGTCAAGTCCCGGCACATAGGCGGTTTTGACATCGACCTCGCCATTATGCTCTTCGATATCAAGGCGCAGGATCGGCGGCATGCGCACATCCTTGGTCGCCAGTGCGTCAAAGGCATCTTCAACGCATTTGATCGCATCACGATCAAGATCGATGACGTTGCGAAGATCGCTTTCGGTCAGAATTCTGATTTTGGGCATATCGGTTACTCCGCCATCAGGTCGACGTCTTCGCCGCCGGCAATGCGTTTGTGCAATTCCATATCGATGTTGCAGCCCGTGGTCAGGACAACCGTCCGTCCGGGGTTATCCACCAGACCGGCGCGCAGGGCGGCGATGCCAACGGCGCCTGATCCTTCGATCACCTGTTGATCATCGTGATAGGCCGCACGAATGCCGTCTGCGATCTGGGCTTCGTTGACCAGAACAAAGTCATCGGTCAGATCGGCGCACATATCGAATGTGTACTGGTTGTTTTCGCCAATGCCGCCACCAAGACTGTCGGCCAATGTCGGCAATTCCCGAACAGCGGTTGGTTTGCCTTCCTGAAGGCTTGTGATCATTGCGCAGCCGCGTTCCATCGAAATGCCGACCACCCGGATGGCCGGATTGATCGATTTCGCCACCAGCGCAACCCCGGCCAGAAGCCCGCCGCCAGACAACGGCACCAGAAGGGTATCGACATCCGGAAGGGCTTCGATGACTTCAAGTCCAAGTGTGCCCTGACCGGCAATGATGTCGGCATGATCAAAGGGCGGCAGCATGGTCATGCCGTCTTCCTTGACCAGACGGTCGACTTCAAGCTGGGCTTCGTCCTGGGACTGTCCGGTAATGCGGACTTCGGCCCCTTGGGCGCGAATGCCGTCGACCTTGTTCTTTGGCACCAGTTCGGACATGCAGATGACCGGCCGCACCCCGGCATTGCGCGCGGCATAGGCAAGGGCACGACCGTAATTGCCGGTCGAAACGCCGACCACGCCTTTGGCCTTCTGATCATCGCTGAGGCGCAAGACAGCGTTGGCAGCACCGCGCAGCTTGAAGCTTCCGGTATATTGTTGGTGTTCGCATTTCAGCCAGACGGGGCTCCCGACACGCTCGGACAGGGCGGTAGAGGGGCGCAATGGCGTATGGATCACATGACCCGCAATGGTTTTGCGGGCAGAAAGAACATCAGCAAATGTGATGGGGTCTTTCATGGCGACCTCGACTTATTCTTCGGGTTGTGGGGCATGGTCAAACAGGGTTCCGAACCCCGTGACCGGTTTGTCATAACCAAGCAGATGCAGCGCATGCCAGATCAGGGCCTGATTGCTGGTGATCACCGGCTTGCCGAGCTTCTTTTCAGCCTCGGCGGCGATTTCGGCCGACCGAATGGCCGTGCAGGAAATGAAAACTGCATCTGCATCGGGTGTGTCGGCCTTAAGGGCTGCTTCAAGCAGAATGCCCGGGGGCAGTGCGGTCATGTCCTGATCGCTATCAAGCCCAAATCCCATCAGACGGGTGGCCTCGAAACCCTGTGCGGCAAAGCCGTCGGCGACCGAGCGGGTAACGTCGGCAACATAGGGGGTCAGGATGGCAATTTTTTGCGCCTTTACCGCGCGCAGGGCCAATTCACCGGCAAGAAGCGGGTTGGTGACCTTTACACCGGGCATCCCCTGATGGATCAGGGATGCGATCCGTTCCGAACCGGTGACAGCCGTGCCCGACGTACAGCCAAATATCGCAACATCCACCCCGTATCCGGGCAGCAAGGTGCGGGCCGCGCGTGGCAGGTCATCGGCCATCGCACGCAGGTTTTCGACCGTGACCGGATTGGCATTTTCAATCCGGGTGGTGAACAGACGAATATCGGCCGGCAGGATGCCGCGCAGGTCATCCTCGCTATTGAAGTCAGTCGCCAGTGTGATCAGCCCGATCTTGCCCGCCGGTCCGACCGGATCAGGAAAATAGGGCAGGTCTACCGGCTCTGGCGTGACCGCTGGGGATACGGACATCGTCCTGAACTCCATGGATGGGGCGGTCTTTGTGTTTTGATCGGGACCGCCCCGGGTTTCACATGCTGTCGAATTTGTTTCCGGGACAGTGCCCGGTTTCTGCCAGACTGGTGTCGGTTAACGGAATGCCAGTTCAGGCAGGAACAACGCGATCTGCGGAACGAAAATCAGAATCACCGCTGCCAGCAGCAGCATGAAAATGAACGGTGGCGTCCCGCGAATGACCTCGGCATAGGGTCGCCTGAAGATCGCGATGGCCGTAAAGATATCGCACCCGAATGGTGGTGTTGCCGATCCGATCGCGACCTGAAGCGTGACCAGTGTGCCGACCAGAACCGGATCAAGACCGGCCTGATTGACCAGCGGCATGAAGATCGGTGTCAGAACCAGAATGACGACAATCGGGTCGACAAACATGCAGCCGATAAAGAACGCGATGCAGATGGCGGCCAGAATGATGTAGGGGTTGGCACCTTCAAGACCCAGCGCACCAATGACATGCTGCGGGATCTGGGCAAAGGAAATGACAAACGAGAATGTCGTTCCAGCGCCAACCAGAATAAACACAACTGCGGTAATCAGGCCGGTGGAGCGCGCAATTTCAAGCAATTCGGACCATTTGACCGATTTGAAGATCAGAACTTCAAGAATGATTGCATAAACCACGGCAACGGCTGCGACCTCGGTCGGGCTGACCCAACCCAGATAGATGCCCCCGACAATCAGAACCGGGAACATGATCGCCGGACCGGCATTGATCACGGCCCGTCCGCGTTCCGCCCAGGTCATGCGCGGGATGGTCGGGATATTGTTCTTTTTAGCGTAATACATGCAGTAAAGCGAGAACATGATCAGGATCAGAATGCCCGGACCAATCCCCGCGAGGAACAGCTCGCCAATCGAAACCTTGCCAACCACGCCAAACACGATCATGCCGATTGATGGCGGGATCAAAAAGGCAATGTCACTGGCATTGATGATCAGGGCCATGGCGAATTTGTCTTCGTAGCCGGCCTTGAGCATCTTGGGACGCAGCGGTCCCCCCATGGCAACAACGGTTGCCTGGGTCGAGCCCGATACCGCGCCAAACAGCGTACAGCCAAGGGCGGTGGTCACTGCAAGACCGCCACGCACATGACCGACAAATGTCATGGCAAGGTCAATCAGCCGGTTGGCGGTATGGCCCTTTGTCACGATATCGGCGGCAAAGATAAACATCGGCACGGCGATCAGGGCCACGGGCGAAATGCCGGTAACCATTTGCTGAATCAGGATGCGTTCCGGGATCGGCATGTAAAAGGCAAATGCCACAACACTGGCGGTTGCCAGCGGTACCATCATCGGGAAGCCAAGTACCAGCAGGACCAGCATCACCAGAAGGATTGAGGTTCCAAGATCCATTTTTCCGTCCTCCTTACAGGTGATGATCTTCGGCTTCGAACGTGTCTTCGACCCGATAGGACAGATGGGTCCCCGGTTTGAAGATGTTCGTTGCAGCGGCAAACAGGAACTGGATGCCGGTAACGGTCAGACCGAACGGAACCCAGAGGACGGTGAAGTAATACGGTATGCGCAAGGCCGGGGTCAGGCGGTTCGACTTGATCAGGGACATCACATAATCGACGGAATACCAGGCCAGAAGAAACAGAAGGCAGGCCGTCCCGGTGGTGATGATGATCATCATGATCTTGCTGGTCGTCGGGCCGAGCATGTCGGTAAAGGCGGACATGCGAATATGGCGCCCCATGCGGGCGGCCTCGCTGATGCCGACGAATGTGACAAGAATGATCAGAAACTGATTGAGTTCTTCGGAAAAGAAGATGCTCGAACTGAAGACAAGGCGCATGATCACGTTGGCGACGGTATTGACCGCCATGATCACGATGCTCCACCCCAGAAGCTGACGTTCGATCACGGATAACCCGTCATCAAGACGTTTCAGAATGCCCAACACCCCACCACTCGGGGCGGGGGTCTCCCCGTTTGAACCTGACATACGACCTCCTTGATGCGCGTGCGAGACATTGTTGCAGAACGTGATGTGCGGTGAATGGTTCCCTCCCACACAGTATTGCCGTTCGCTTCGCGCCGGTCTGGTCAGAATAAAAACGCTTTGTGACGGTTCAATCAGATTTTTGTCATGGCACAAAAATCAATACATAACGTCGAAGGCATGAACGCCGGGCATCTGTTCCATGGTATGGCGGATTTGCATCAGCCCGTGATGCAATGTCGGGGTGTCGGGGGCTCCGCCAAGGCAGATGCGAATGGCATTGGGGCGGGGGACCTTTACGGTCATGAAGGGGTCGGAAATCGTAACCGCAATGCCGTTTTTACGCAGTTCGGAGGCAAACCATTCTTCCTGCCAATGGGCGGGAATACGGACCCACGCGCTCAGGGATGTCGGGTGATGGCGCACGACCGCACTGCCCAGAATATCGGCGACAAGGGCCTGGCGTTCGCGCATCAGGGCGCGTTGCACGGTGACAGCCTGTTCGACCGTACCATCGACAATCCAGCGTGCGCCGATCTCTGCCATCATCGGAGTCCCCATCCAGCCGGTGACGCGCAACACGCTGCTGGCGCGAATCGACAAGTGCTGGGGAACGGTCAGGAAACCGGTGCGCAGGCCCGGCATGACGATCTTGGTCAGGCTTGAAACATGAAAGCCGAGCTTGGGCAAAAAGCTTGTGATCGGGGGCAGGTTTTGTTCAAGAAGCGGGCGATAAACGTCATCTTCAATGACATACACACCGTAATGTTCGGCGATTTCAGCGATCTTCTTGCGCCGTTCCAGCCCCATCAGGCAGTTGGTCGGGTTGGTGAAAATCGGGGTGACGACAAGGGCGCGGATCTGCCGGTTGCGGCATTCGCGTTCAAAGGCATCGGGCAGGATGCCTTCGTCATCGGTCGGCAGGGCGCCGAGTTTAAAGCGCAGAATACTCGCAGTTCCGATGACCCCATGGTCGGTCAGGCTTTCGGTCAGGACCACGTCGTCGGGCTGAACAACCGTGGCAAGGGCAGTGAAAACCCCCTGTGCTGCGCCATTGGTGATCAAAAGATTGGGGATGGCAACATCAACGCCATGTCCGGCAAGCCAGGTGCGGCCGATGTCACGGTGATATTCAAACCCGGCGACCGGACGGCAGCTTTCCATCCAGCTGTGATGGGGTTCTTCGGACAGGCGGGTATTGATCTGCCGCGACAGATCATTGTGAAAATCGCTATAGGCGGCGCGTACGATTGACAGGTCGATCAGGTCGGGTTGCCGACTGTCGAGGATGAAGGTCGATGCCCGGTCGGTCAGGCGCGCCTGGACAAAGGTGCCGCGGCGGCGTTCGGATCTGAGATAGCCCTGACGTTCGACTTCCTTATAGGCCGCACTGACGGTTTGCACGCTGACTTTCAGGCGATAGGCCAGTTCGCGATGGGTTGGCATGCGAACGTCGTGGCGCAATCTGCCCGACTCGATATCGGTGATGATTGCTTCGACCAGTGCCTTGTATTTCGGACCTGTTTCGCCGCTGAGATTGATGTCTGGCAGCCACATTGTTCGATTTCCACCCTCGTTGTTTTGTCGAACCCTAACATGAGCTGCGGGTTAATGTGTAGACGTCAATGTTATTTTGTCATGAAACAAAACTAGCATTGACCTGATGCAGGAACATTTCAACACTTTGCGCGTTCATGACATTGATGTGCCAACCAAACGCCCCTGAATCCGGGTCAAAACTCGGTCGTTGCGCGTAACAATAAGGGAGACTTCGATATGAGTTTGAACAAACTCTTCAAGGCAACCCTGTCTGCTGCCGCCCTGTTCGCAGTAGCCGGGACCGCCGTCCATGCCGAAGAATGGAAATTCGCCCACGAGGAAAGCCCGGGTGATGTTCAGGATCTTTATGCCAAGGAATTCAAACGCCTTGTTGAAGAAAAGACCAATGGCGATGTGACGGTTACCATTTACACCTATGGTCAGCTCGGCACGGAAAACGACATTACCGAATTGACGGCGGCAGGTGCTGTTCAGTTCTCGAACGCGTCACCGGGTCACCTTGGTACCTTTGTTCCGGAAATCCAGGTCTTTGGTGTTCCGTATCTGTTGTCGCAGGACAACGATGTGAACAAAAAGGTCCTGTCGAGCAGCCCGACCATTTATGAAGGTCTTTCGAAGGATTTCGAGTCCAAGGGGCTTAAGCTTTATACCATGTACCCGGAAGGCGAAATGGTCTGGACCACCAAGAAAGAAGTCAAGAAACCGGCTGATTTCGACGGTGTGAAATTCCGCGTCATGACCTCGCCGATCCTGATCGAGACCTATAAATCGTTCGGTTCCGATCCGGTCGCACTGCCGTGGGGTGAAGTTTATTCGGGCCTGCAGACCAGCGTGATCGACGCACAGGTCAACCCGATCTTCTTCATCGAAAGTGCCAAGTTCTATGAAGTTACCGACTATCTGATTTATGCCGGTCAGCAGCAATACACCACCACGGTGGTCTCGAATGCCGACTTCTATGCAGGTCTGTCTGACGAGCGCAAGGCAATGCTGGCAGAGGTGAAATCCGAACTCGACGACTTCATCTATGAAGCCCAGAAAAAAGCCAACGACGCAGCACTTGATCGCATCAAGAAAGCCAAGCCGGACATCCAGGTGATCCGTCTTGACGATGCACAGCGCGCAGCGTTCAAAGACGCTTCCAAAGGCATTGGCGCAAGCCTGGTCGAGGAAGTCGGTGGCGACACCAAAGAAGTTCTGGACTCACTTCGCAAGGAATTCGGCACCGAGATGTAATAACGTCTCGCCGTCTTCAACGGTGATCTGACAAAACCCCGCAGCACCTTGCTGCGGGGTTTTTTGTATTTTGAGATTTAATACCAAAAGTTGTATTTTTTAATGGTTGATATCTTGGCGTGCATTTCAAACCTGTGCCGCAAATGACGTATGCATCGCGGATGCCCGGTCTGTTTTCGATGCGCGGGTGCTTGATCGATGTGCTGACGGGCGGGGCGGACGATGTTGCAAACCTCACAATAACGGGGGTCAGCCGTCTAATACGTGCCCATTCCGATAACCGGTCTGTGGTGTTGAAACTGACGTGAAAGGAACTGGCCGTGAATATATTCAACCTGCTTCAATGTGCCCGTGATGCTATTTTTCCGGTGCTGATGTTTGCGTTGATGGCGCTTGGAACATTCGTAACCTCGCCCAAGGCAGAGGTCCTCAACCCCAATGGTGTGCCCGTGTCGCCGGCTGAATGGTCGGAAAAGTCGCCTGATTCTGCGGCGGTGACTGTGCGTGATGCGCTTAGCAATTCCGCAAACAGCACTGTCGTTTCAGGGGTGACCAACAGCAATGCTGCGCCTTATCTGAACCTGTCGGGTTCTGACAGTGCCGGTTCGATCTGGTGGCCGGCGGACAATGGCGGCAATGCCGAAATCAAACTTCAAATCATCAATGCATCCGGCAGTGTGACCGGCAGTTGCGCTGTGTCGTCAAAAAAAGGGGCGTCTGGCAAGTTTGAAACGGTTTGTCAGTAATCCAAATCCCTGGATCAGCGGTGCCGTGACCATCAATGACAAAAATTAAAACAGGGGCCGGTCATGGGCCCGGCCCCTGTTCGTGCACCGCGTCGGGAAGAAGGTTTGACGCGGCGGGGATTATGTTCCGCCGGATTATTTACCCGCGGCGACTTCGTCAGCAACGGCATCGACCGCCTGTTTGGCGATATCGACGACCTTGTCGATTTCTGCCTTGGTGATGCAAAGCGGCGGGGCAAAGCCAAGGATGTCACCGTGCGGCATTGCGCGTGCAATCATGCCGCGTTCAAGACAGGCGGCTGACACACGCGGGCCGATTTTTGCGTTTGGATCGAAACGTTCCTTTTTGGTTTTGTCGGCAACAAATTCCAGGGCCGCCATCAGGCCAACACCGCGGGCTTCGCCCACCAGCGGATGATCCTTGAAGGTTTCACGCAGCAGATGCTGGAAATAGCCACCGGTCTCGGCCGCATTGCCCGTCAGGTTTTCACCATCGACAATATCAAGGTTGGCATTGGCAGCCGCCGCACATACCGGATGGGCGGAATAGGTCCAGCCATGGCCGATCGGGCCCATCTGATCGGATCCCTGTTCCAGGACCTTCCAGACGCGTTCACCGATAATCACACCCGAAAGCGGCAGATAGCCCGATGATACACCTTTGGCAATCGTGATCAGGTCGGGTTTCATCCCGTAATGCTGGGACCCGAAATAGGACCCGGTACGACCAAACGCGGTGACAACCTCGTCGGCAACCAGAAGAACGTCATATTTGTTCAGAACCGCCTGAATGGCATCCCAGTAACCTTCTGGCGGGGTGATGATGCCGCCCGTGCCCATGACCGGTTCGCCGATAAAGGCGGCCACCGTTTCCGGACCTTCGCGCAGGATCATTTTTTCAAGATCATCGGCACAACGTTTGGCAAATTCGGCCTCGGTTTCGCCGGCCTCGGCGTTCCAGTAATGGTGCGGGCAGGTGGTGTGCAAAACTGGTGCCCGCGGAAGGTCAAACGCATTGTGGAAGGCCGCAAGACCGGTCAGGCTGCCGGTCATGATCCCGGAACCATGATAGCCGCGCCAGCGCGAGATGATCTTTTTCTTCTGCGGCAGGCCGCGGATATTGTTGTAGTACCAGATCAGCTTGATGTTGGTTTCGTTCGCATCCGAACCCGACATGCCGTAATAGACGCGCTGCATGCCTTCTGGGGCGCTTTTGACAATGCGGTCCGACAGACGAATGATCGGTTCGTTACTGTGTCCGACATAGGTGTGGTAGTAGGCCAGTTCCTTGGCCTGGGCGTAAATCGCATCGGCGACTTCGGTGCGGCCATAACCGATATTCACGCAATAAAGACCGGCAAAGGCATCAAGGGTTTCTTTGCCTTCGGTGTCATGGATATAGATGCCCTTGCCGCCATTGATTATGCGGTTCGGGGTTTCCCCGGCGGCGTGCTGGCGCATATGGGTGGATGGATGCATGAAATGCGCCCGATCCATTTCCTGCAAGTCGGCGGTGGTGTTTTTGATGACATTCATTTTGCTTCTCCCATGTGAATGCGGTGGTCGTTCTGGCGCATCAGGCCTTGTAGGCGGCGCAGACATATTTGAGTTCGGTGAATTCTTCGAGACCGTGACGCGATCCCTCGCGACCCAGGCCTGACTGTTTGACCCCGCCAAACGGAATGGGGGCGCCGGTGATCTTGACGCAGTTAAGCGCGACCATGCCGTATTCCAGGGCATTGGAAACCCGTGCTGCACGGTCATGATCATTGGTCAGCAGATAGGCGGCCAGACCATATTCGCTGTCATTGGCCTGTTGGACGACATCATCTTCATGGTCAAAGGCCATGACCGGTGCGACCGGGCCAAATGTTTCTTCGCGATAGATTTGCATATCGCTTGTGACATCGGCCAGAAGTGTCGGGGCATAGAACAAGCCACCCATCTTTTTGCCGCCGGTCAGAACGCGCGCACCTTTGGCGCGAGCATCCGCCACATGTTGTTCGCATTTGGCAATAGCGCGATCATGCATCAAAGGTCCGATTTCGACATGTTCCTCGATGCCGTTTCCAACCCGAAGGGCGGCAATCGCCTTGGCATATTTGTCAAGGAACGCATCGTAAATGCCGCGCTGGACAAAGATGCGGTTGGCTGCAAGGCAATCCTGTCCGCTGGTGGCGAATTTGGCATTGATTGCATGTGCCACGGCCTCGTCGACATCAACATCATCAAACACGATGAACGGAGCATGACCGCCAAGTTCCATCGACATTTTCTTGATGGTCTGAGCCCCTTGTGACAGCAACAAACGTCCAACTTCGGTCGAACCGGTAAAGGACAATGCCCGCACCAGCGGATTTCCGCACAGCTCACCCACCACCGGGTTGGGATCACCGGTAACGATATTGAACACGCCCGCCGGGATACCGGCCCGTTCGGCCAGTTCGGCAAGGGCAGTGGCGGAAAACGGCGTTTCGGTTGCCGGGCGGACGATCATGGTGCAACCGGCTGCCAAGGCAGCAGCGGCCTTGCGCGTGATCATTGCGCACGGGAAGTTCCATGGTGTGACGGCTGCGGTAACGCCGATCGGTTCGCGCTTTACGCTCATATTGCGGCCGGGAAGGTGGGACGTGATGTTTTCAACATTCACGCGTTTGGCTTCTTCGGCATAAAATTCGACAAAGCTTGCCGCGTAATCGATTTCGCCACGCGCTTCGTTGATCGGCTTGCCCTGTTCAAGGGTCATCAGCAAAGCCAGATCTTCCTTGTTCTCGATCAGAAGATCATGCCAGCGGCGCAGTGCCGACGCACGTTCCTGGGGCAGCAACCCGGCCCATGCCGGAAAGGCCGCGCGGGCCGCGGCAATGGCCTTGCGGGTTTCAAAGATTCCCATATTCGGGACTGTGCCGATAAAACTTCCGTCGAACGGGTTGGTGACTTCGATAACCTGAAGATTATCGGCCGAGCACCAGCGTCCATCGATATAGGCGTGTTCGCGCAGCAGCCGCAAATCGGCAAGCTGGCTTAACGACACACAACGCTGTTCTTTTGACTGTGCCGTCATTTTGACCTCCTTGAGAACCAGCCGACACTTCCGGTCGAGCCTGTTTGTTGAACTGCAAGGAAGCTATCAGCAGTTTCTCAGAGGAGGTTTCCGAACTCGGACCCAAATGATGCGTTTTTTTTGGTCCGCCATGGTCAAATCCGGATGTTTTTTCTGCGCGGGCGCAAAGCGCCCGGTTTTCAGTCGTCAGGCGATGTCAGATATTTCTGCATTTCGCGTTTCTGACGGCGTTTTTCGATCACGGCACGGATGATAATCACCAAAAAGAACAGAACAACCACACTGGTCGACATCGGAAAGGCAAAGGGAATGCCAAGGACGAAAACCAGCGCCCCGACGATGCTGCCGCCCAGCAGGGCCATAAACCCGCCAAGCATGACAATGGCCATCACCGCAGCAAGCAATATGGAAGCAACTTTGTTCACGATCGGCTATTTCAACAATTCAGGGCACATTTAGTCGCTTGTCCGGCTGCTGAGTTGTTTGGTGGTTTGATCCAGTCTGTCTGCAAGGACACGGATCAGCTGTACCGCGACGGCCTGGTCCTGTCGGACAAGGCCAAGGAATTCCGTTTTATCGAGTTTGAGAACCGTCATGTCCTCGACAGCACGGATGGTTGCCGAACGCGGTGCATCGACCAGAAGGGCGATTTCGCCGATGACTTCCTTGGGATGGACGTCGCGCAGTTTCAGGGTTTGTTGTTCCTCGGTGGTCAGCCAGATTTCACCGCGACCGGAAATCACGATAAAGGCCGCATCGCCCGGGTCACCCTGTTTGACAAGGACCTCGCCATGTTTGAAGGTCAGGCGCGGACTGGTAAAGGCCAGCAGCTTGACGACACTGGGGTCAAGACCGGCAAACAGCGGAATGGTGCGCAGCAGCCGGACTTCCTGTTCGATATTGCCATCGGCAAGAATGGCGGCATCGTCTTCGGTTTCGGTGGTGTCGCTGCTGTCATCGTCGGTATGGCTGCGGCGTTTGACCAGTTTGCCGTTCGACATATGCAGCAATGTATCGAACTTGTCATTGTCCTGATCATCGCCATCAACCCAGACCAGACTGGTATTGTCGTTTTCCCCGGTCAGATAATTGATGACGCTTTCACGGGTTTCACGGTCAAGTGCCGACAATCCTTCGTCGACAACCAGAAGATCGGGATTTTTGATCAGGGCGCGGACAAGGGCGATTTTCTGACGCAGGTTCTGTGACATACGACTGCCGCCGACACCGACCTGACTTTCAAGACCGAGTGCAACCAGCCCTTCATACAGGCGGCCTTCATGGGCGATTTCGAACAGGACTTCGCCAACGCGTTCTTCTGAGTGCGCTCGGCCATAGGCAAAGCGACCAAACAGAAGGTTGTCAATGATCGGGGCAGCCGGGGCGTAACCGTCTGCTTCGAAGAAGTCGATATGTTGTGACAATTCTTTTGGCAGGTTGGCGCGAATTTTCGGACGCGCCTTGAGAATCAGGTCACGGAAATCATCATCAATCACCCGCAAACGATGGCGGGCCGGGGTCAGTTGCATAGCAACGTCAAGCAGACGAAGCTGGTCTTCTTCGCGCATGTCATCGACAGCAACGCCGTCTGTGCGTTTCAGGATGTTTTTGACATCGGCAATCTCATCGGCCGAGACAAAGCTGTAACGATCGAAAAATTCATGCCCGGGCGGCAGGCCGGTAAACAGTTCGATCATCAGATCAAGTGTTTCACGACCCATCTTGACCATTTTGTCATAGAGTCCGTTTTCCCGCAGGCTTTCCTGAATGTAAGGATGAGACAGGAATTCATAACGCTTGAAATCGGTACGCGATGGCGACCCGAACATCAGGTTCACGCCGACCGGGGCGTTATCATTGTATTTTTCGATGTCATAGGGTTCGACAAGATCGGACAATTGCCGTTCTTCAAGGATCGCCTTCAGGCGCGGGCGGACATCAAGGATGGCCTCGACAAGGTCAGGGCGTTCTTCGGCATTGATCCGGCGCGACAGGCCGATCCGGTAGATGTCCCGATCCAGACCCACAACTTCAAGCAGGCGCAAAAGTTCGCTGCGCAATTCATCAAGCGACTGATAGCCCGGCCCGATATAATCAATCCATTCGGCAGACGGATCATAGGGGATGTTGCCCGACATCCTGATTTCGTCATACATCTCGCGGGTCAGCTTCCAGGGCAGATCGGCCGGATCTGACAGTTCGATGGTCTCGACGAATTTCGGAAGCGGATATTTAGGATCGTCTGTTTGATGCTTTCCGTCCTGTTTGGTGCGGGCAAGCGCGTTTTTGGCGTCGGATTTTTCAGGGTCCGGATTATCGTTTTCCGCATCCTGATCAATGATGACCGGGCGGTGCTTCAATCCGTAAAACAGGTTATCGGCGATGCTGCCATTAAACAGATAGGCATCCGCCCCGACATAGGCCAGACGCTGGCCGATGACCGCGGGTGGCAACGCGGTTGCATCAAGATCATTGAACTGGATGCGTCCGCTGGTCGGATCAAGAATGCGCGCCAAAAGACGGGCAAGCTGGGACTTGCCGCTGTCGGAGGATCCGGTCAGAAGGGCATTGCCCGGAAGCGCCATGTTAAAGGAAACATTTTCAACAACGCGGGTGCCGTCTTCGTCGATCCATGACAGGGCACTGACATCAAGCGGGCCGGAAAGCGAAGGCGACAAAGGCGCACTAAGCTGATGTTCGGGCGCAAGATCCGGCAGTTCGAACTGTTCATGCAGCTGTTCATATTTGATATGCGCATCCGCCAGACGCTGGTAATAGGCCAGCAATTCTTTCCACGGTGCTGACATGTCCTTATAGGCGGCAAGGGCCGCGACCAGCGCCCCGAAGCTGAGATCACCGGTAATAACCAGATAACCGCCAATCGAATAGAAAAAGAACGGCGTGATCTGGGCAATGAAGTTGTTGAGAAACTTGATAAAGAATTTGCGGTAATAGATTTCCTTGCGGATTTCAAAAATCCGGCCCAGACGCTGGGTGAAATGGGTAAGTTCAAACCCTTGGGTTTCATGGGCGCGAATATCGGTCGCACCACCAACGGTTTCGCCGATATGCTCGGACATGCGTCGCACGTTTTGCACGCGCTGCTTGCCAAGCAGGTTCACCCGGCGCTGCAATTTGGGGATCAGATATCCCTGCAACGGATAAAAGGCGACCGCCGCAAGACCCATCAGCGGGTCCTGGATAAAGATAAAGGCTGAAATCGTGATCAGGATGCCGCCCTGATAAAGCGGAAGGGCGAATGCCTCGCCAAAGAAGCCGCCGAGCGGTTCGGCCTCGGCGGTGATCATTGAAACGATTTCACCCTGACTGGTTTTGCGAAAATGCGGCAGGGGAAAACGCAGGACACGGTCAAACAGCTCATAGCGCATTCGTCTGAGCATGCGTTCTGCCATCACGCCCTGATAGACGTTGATGAAATATTTGAACCCGCCATTCACAAACACAAGCGACAAGAAAATTGCCGACAGCGCAAACAGATATTCAATCTGGTTCAGCGGCACGCCAAGAATATCATAGGGCGCGCCGGCACCACCGATGGCTTCGTTGACGATTTGCTTTGGCAGGTCGAGCGAATAATACAGGAAGGGAAATGAAAGCAGCGTCACCACGGTCAGGATGATCTGCTGAAGGCGACTATGGCGCCAGATATAGGCAAAGACCGATTTGGGCATTCGCACGTCCCGTCTGTTGCATTGGAACTTTTTGTTCCTGTCGCTCGTTTTTATTGGGTGCAGTGCAGATTATGCGCAAGGATACCGATCAGCCAAGATCGAAACTTTGTCCTGGCTCGATAAAACCGCAAAATCCGTCTGCAATCGCATCGGGTTTGTCATAGGCCTGATAGTGATAAAGCCACATCTTGGCTTTTACCGCGTCGGGCAACGTGACCAGTTCTTTGTAATGGGCATGGACGCCGGAATGTCTGGGGCCAAGTTCACAATCCTGAAAAATGATATCTGCTTTTTGATACAGCGACATATGGTCGTCGGGATTGAAAATCGCATCTGTCGTCAGGAAAAAGGACTGCTTTTTTCCGTGCCCGAACAGGGCATAGGAATACATGGTGGTTTCATTGGTCACGATATGCGGTGCGGGGATGACATCAAGATGCAGTCCCTGCCAGTCAAAGCCGTCCTTGATGCTGAGCGGGGCAACATCGAAATAGGATGACAGCTGGCTGTTGCCATGGTCGCTGGTTTCAAGGCCGCCCCGCAGGGAATGTTCCCACAATGGTTCCAGCAGTTCCTGAACCGCAAACAGCGTGGCGCGATGTCCGTCAAACACAAAATAATTGGCAAGCGCCATCCATTCCAGACCACCAATATGGTCCGAATGCAGATGGCTGATATAGACCGCATCAAAGTCGTTGGGCATGTAGCCAAGGTTGCGCAGCGAATGGCGCGCATCTGAACCACAGTCAATCAACAGGCGATGCGGTTGTGCGTTACCCGACGGGGTCGTTTCCAGAACCATGTTGCTCTGAAAATTGTCGGCTGCCATGCAAAAGGCTGAGCCCGTCCCCGCAAACGTAAGCTTCATTCCCCGTTCTCCCGATATTTTGTCGAAAGATTAGACGAGGTTCGGGGCGTTTAACCACCCCCTTTTATGAGCAAAGCTTGAATTTTTCTTGTCGATGGTGCTCTGACCACCTGTCTTTTAGGTGTTGGATGATCTGTTTTGATCGGAATTCGGGCCGGTGTTTGCCGCTGATTGGGCGGCGGAAAGTTTGCTCATTTCCTGACGTAACGCGCGGAGTTCCTGCATGATTTCCTGATGATCAAATTCGATCTCGCCGCGGGTTTTGTTTTCTTCGACATCGACATGGGTCGACATTGCGTCAACCACAATTGCGATGAACAGGTTGAGCACCGCAAATGTGGTGACAAGGATGAAAGGAACGAAAAACAGCCATGCCAGCGGGTAAGACTCCATGACCGGACGGACGATCCCCATCGACCAGCTTTCGAGCGTCATGATCTGGAACAGCGAATAAAGCGACGCGCCGATTGTGCCAAACCAGTCGGGGAAGCCCTGACCGAACAGTTTGGTTGCCATGACCGCAGAAACATAGAAAACAAGCGACAGCAATGTCAGCACCGACACCATGCCCGGAATGGCACGCATCAGGGCTTCGACCACCTTGCGCATCGAGGGCACGGTCGAAATCAGGCGGAACGCACGCAGGATTCGCAATGCCCGCAATACCGAAATGCCCTGTCCGGCCGGAAGCAGCGTAATCGCGACAATGGTGAAGTCAAAGACGTTCCAGGCGCGCTTGAAAAAGGCCAGCCGATAAACGGCAAGTTTCATCAGCAGTTCGACGACAAAGATCGCAACGGCAATCTGGTCGAGAACATGCAAAACCGTTCCGGCCTTTGCCATGACCGTTTCAGAGGTTTCAAACCCCAGAATCACGGCATTCACAGCAATGACGATGGTGATGAAATTTTTAAAGCGACTGGATTCTACGATCCGGCGAAGAGCGTCCATTCAGGTCTAGGCTCCGTTCGATGAGTATGATGACACCGAAAAGGGGAGAAAATGGGCGCCTGTTCTTGCCGGGATGTAACCGACGGACACATTGCGCCGGAGATCAGCAAAACAGGGCGCGACACGTCAAACCACGAGTATCGCGCCCTGAATTTAAAATCAGTTCAGGCCTTTGCGGCCCATTTCAAGGAACTTGTCGCGACGGCGTGCCTTGAGAACACCGCCTTCGACATCATCCATGCTTTCAAGGGCCTTGATGATGGCATCACCCACACGTTTGCAGGCTTCCTTGGCGTTGCGCTGTGCGCCGCCAAGCGGCTCGGGCACGATATCGTCGATCACGCCAAGCTGATGAAGGTCCTGTGCGGTAAGGCGAAGGGCCTCGGCAGCGGTTTTGGCTTCGTCGCCCGAACGCCACAGAATGGAGGCACAGCCTTCTGGCGAAATCACCGAATAGATCGAGTTTTCAAGCATCAGCACCGTGTTGGCAACCGCAAGCGCAATCGCACCACCAGAACCGCCTTCGCCGATGATGACCGATACCAGCGGAACCTTGATATCAAGGCAGGCTTCGATCGAACGCGCGATGGCTTCGGACTGGCCGCGTGCTTCGGCATCGGCACCCGGGAAGGCGCCGGCCGTATCAACCAGGGTCACAACCGGAATGTTGAAACGTTCAGCCATACGCATCAGACGGATGGCCTTGCGGTACCCTTCCGGACGGGCCGAACCGAAATTGTGTTTCACACGGGTTTCCGTATCACGGCCTTTTTCATGGCCGATCACCATTACGGTACGGCCCTGAAGACGACCAAAACCGCCGATGATTGCAGCGTCTTCGCCAAACTGGCGGTCGCCGGCAAGCGGGATGAAATCGTCAAACAGGTTTGCGATATAGTCGGTAAAGTGCGGACGATCCGGGTGGCGGGCGACCTGCGTCTTCTGCCACGGGGTCAGCTTGCCATAGGTGCTTTGCAGCAACTTGGTCAGCTTGTCCTGCAGGCGCGCAACCTCGTCTGCGATGTTGACTTCGTCATTGCCCGTCAGGTGACGGAGCTCTTCGATCTTGCCTTCAAGTTCGGCGATCGGTTTTTCAAAATCGAGGAAGTTATGCATCAGGGCATCATATCCGACTGGGAAACAATGGGGCGGAACATAGTTGATCAACCCGCTACGTCAAGAGTTGACCGATAAGCTATCCATATTTTCCGTTTATGGCGTAAGGTTCGCACTTCATCCAGTGACATTTTGCACGCGGGTTGCCATGACGTCCAGTATCCAGATCACAGTCGCGCAAGTACCTGAAAAAGTTCCGTTTGATCGGCTTGTGGAAATTCTTCTGGCGGCATTCGCCTTTCAGGATGGCATCGTCGATCCGCCAAGCTCGGCAAAGTCGGTGAATGTGTCCGAACTTCAGTGGCGATTTGCCCGCGATACCCTGATTCTGGCCCATGATCAAAACGGCACCGTGGTCGGACAGGTCTGGATCGAAGATATCGGCAAGGATGCGTACCTATATAAATTGTCGGTGGACCCCGCGATCAAGGGCGGGGGCATCGGACGTGCGCTGGTCGAGGCGGCCTGTGCGTTCGCGGCAAAGAACGGCAAGGAGATGATGCGCCTGCATGTTCGTGTGGAACTGCGCGACAATATTGCGTTCTTTCGCGCCCGCGGATTTGACATTGCGGGCGAGGGCATTCACGACGGATATGATCGCCCGACATTCTGGAAAATGGCCCGGCGTCTTTCGGTCTAGGCGGTCTGTGTTTCCGGAAGTCCCTGTTTTGACACTGCATAATAGGGCACATGGGTTTCACCCCATGCCTTGAGGGCCAGGATAATGTCGCGAAGCGTTTCGCCCTTGGCCGTCAGGCTGTATTCGACCCGCGGGGGAACTTCGGCATAGACTTCGCGATGGACAAGACCGTCGGCCTCCAACTCGCGGAGTTGGCGGGTCAGCATGCGCTGGGTCACGCCGGGCATCATGCGGCGCAATTCGTTGAACCGTTTTGTTCCATCAAGCAGATGGAACATCACAACACCTTTCCATTTGCCCCCAATGACATCAAGTGCGCCTTCGACCGGGCAACCGGGACTGCGATTGGGCGGACAGATGGTCATCGTGAAACTCCTTCATGGGCGAAATAGTGCGCATACTGTTGGCGAAAACCGCATAAATCCGCATTAGTATACAAATTGTCACTATATGCAAAAATTGTGCGTACTTATCACTTTGGTCATTATGCGCTACCTCTTTGGCATTCACAAATCAAACCTTTGAAGAAAAGGACGACATACGATGAAAGCCATTGGCGTTTATAAATCCGCCCCAGTCGATACCGACGGGCTGTTCACCCGAATTGAGACCGAAGCATCGGTCGCGACCGGTCATGACATTCTTGTGCGGGTCAAGGGGGTTGCGGTTAACCCGGTTGATTTCAAAGTTCGCAAAGGCAAACAGGATGACGGCGCGTTCAGGGTTTTGGGTTGGGACGCGGCCGGTATTGTCGAAGCGGTCGGCGAAGATGTGACTCTGTTCCGTCCGGGCGATGAAGTCTGGTATGCGGGCGATGTCACCCGGTCCGGATCGAATGCCCAGTTGCAACTGGTGGACGAACGCATCGTCGCCCCAAAACCGAAATCACTTGATTTCGCAGCGGCCGCGGCCTTGCCATTGACCACCATCACCGCGTGGGAAGCGATGTTTGACCGTTTGCTGATTGATCGCGATGCGGTGGCAACCAATGGCGCAAAAACCATCCTGATCATTGGTGGTGCAGGCGGTGTCGGCTCGATCGCGATCCAGTTGGCAAAACTTGCCGGTTTGAAAGTGATCACGACCGCATCGCGCCCCGAGACTGTTGCCTGGGTCAAGAAACTCGGCGCGGACAATGTCATCAATCATCGCAATCCGCTTGATGAAGAATTGGCTGCCCTTGGCATCGCGAATGTCGATTACATCTTCTGCACGTCGGAAACGGATCAGTATTTCGATGTGATGGCATCCATGATCGCGCCACAGGGCCGGATCGTGACCATCACCGAAGCGACGCAAAATCATAATGTTGACCTTCTGAAAGCAAAATCGGCCAGCTTCTCTTATGAATTCATGTTCACTCGCTCGATGTTCCAGACCGATGACATGATTGAACAGCATAAGTTGCTGGCAACTGTCGCACAGCTGGTCGATGACGGTGTGATTGCCAATACCGCAAATGAAAGCTTTGGCCCGCTGACACCGGAAAGCCTGCAAAAGGCCCATGCGCTTCTTGAAAGCGGCAAGGCGATTGGCAAGATCACCTTTGATGCGATCCCGGATTAGGAACGCCTGAAAATTCGCGTTTTACAGCCAAAAGGGGCGCAGTGATCTGCGCCCCTTTTACCGTTTTAACGTCGCCGGGCTTTTGGCTTAGCGCACATCACGCGCGGCAATGGCTTCGGCCTGTTTGACCATGACTTCGGCCTGTTTGATCGATGCGATATCGATCAAACGGCCATCAAGGGCGACAGCACCGGATCCTTCAGTCTGGGCTTTTGCCATGGCTTCGAGGATGCGTTTGGCTTTGGTCACTTCGGCCTCGGACGGTGAATAGACATCATTGGCGAGGCCGATCTGGCTTGGATGAATGGCCCATTTGCCTTCGCAGCCCAGCACCATGGCGCGGGCACCTTGGGCGCGATAGCCATCGGGATCGGAAAAGTCACCAAACGGACCATCAATCGGGCGCAGACCATTGGCGCGTGCGGCCACGACCATGCGCGCAATGGCATAATGCCACATATCGCCCCAGTGATAGTCGCGCGGATTGTCGCCATCCTTGTCGGTCAGAACGCCATAATGCGGGTTCGGGCCACCAATGCCGGTGGTCATCGCCTTGGTCGAGGCCGCGTAATCGGCAACCCCGAAATGCAGGCTTTCATTGCGCGGGGAGGCCGCGGCAATTTCGTGAATGTTCTGCATGCCAAGGGCGGTTTCAATGATCAGTTCAAACCCGATCCGTTTTTTGCGGCCTTTGGCCGTTTCGATCTGGGTTGTCAGCATATCAAGGGCATAGACGTCGGACGCGGTCCCGACCTTGGGGATCATGATCAGGTCAAGCCGGTCGCCGGCCTGTTCAAGAACATCAACAACGTCACGATACATATAATGTGTATCAAGACCGTTGATCCGGACCGACAGAACCTTGTCACCCCAGTCAATGTCGTTGATTGCCGCGATAATGTTTTTGCGGGCCTGTTCCTTGTCGCTGGGCGCTACCGCGTCTTCCAGATCAAGGAAAATGGCATCGGCTTTGGATTTGGCGGCCTTTTCAAACAGCTCGATCCGGCTGCCGGGGACGGCAAGTTCCGATCTGTTCAGGCGTGCTGGCGCCGGGGTCGGTGTTGTGAAGCTCATGATAACGTCTCTCCAGAACCTGTCATTTCAAGTGGACTTCACGGGCAAGCAATCCCGTGAATGTCGCTGGCGTGTTTTGCGTCCCGTTTTCGGGATCGTACCGTGGCCGCCGTGACAGTTATGTGGTCCGCGATCATTGTGCGTCGCGGTAGTCCTGATCTCAATTTATGGTGCATATGCGAAGGCTGGCAAGCTTAAAAAGCGTGCGTTCCATTGTGCTTTCGACGCAGACGGGTGTTTAATAAGAAAAAGTGGAGATAAGCCCGATAAAGCAATAGCCCCTTAACAGCTCAGCCGCTAGATTACCGCCGATATCCGGGGGCGGCGTACTGCAGCCATTCCCGATGGTCACATCAGCAGGTAGTAAAAATCGACCCATGCGTCGCGCTTATTCCATCATTGTTTCCGCCGGTATGGCACCTGTCCTGATCATGGGGGCATGTCTGGTTCTGGCGATTTCGCCAAACCTTGTACCGAACGAACTGGCCGGGCTTGTCCGGTATGGTCCGTTTTTGCTGGCGGTTCTGGGCGGTGCGATCGCGTGGTGGTTCAACCGCGGGCGCGCGGTGTTTGTGATGCTATTGCTGCTGATCTGTTATTGGCTTCTGGTCGGTAACGGGGCGGGGTTTTCGCCCGACGGGTTGGCCTTTTTACGCATTGCGACGCTGTATCTGATCCCGATCAATCTGCTGATCCTTGGCTTTACCGCGGAACGTGGTGTTTTGAACCCGCGCGGCATCGCCCGGATGCTGGTTCTGGGATTGCAGATTTTTGTCATGCTGATGCTTGCCGGGCAGCCCGATGTCGGCTCGGCACTGTATCATCTGCTTGATACCCGGTTTTTTGTCAGTGCCGGTTTCCTTGACGCAATGCCTCACCCGGCCATGATTATCTCGTTTGTGGCGGTGGTGTTGTTGCTGATCCGTCACAAGCCGCTTGAAACCAGTTTTGCGGCGGCGATCATTGCCATTGATGTCGCAACTGTCATGGGGGCGGGCATTATCCAGTATGGATATCTTGCCGCCACCGGGGTGGTGTTGGCGGGGCTGGCCCAGGAGGCCTGGCGAATGGCATTTGTCGATGATCTGACGGGGCTGCCCGGGCGGCGCGCCCTTGGCCATGCCATGGCCGAACTTGGCAATCAATACACGGTTGCGATGCTTGACGTTGATCACTTCAAGAAATTCAACGACACCTATGGGCATGATGTTGGCGACATTGTTCTGAAAAAGGTGGCGCGTGAATTGTCACGTGTTGGCGGGGGCGGCAAGGCGTTCCGTTATGGCGGCGAAGAATTCACCGTACTGTTTGCCGGCCGGACCGCGCAAAAGGCTACAGAGCCGCTCGAAGCGTTGCGCAAACGGATTGCTGAAAATAAAATTGCTGTCCCTGAAAAGAACAAAACCGTTTCCGTGACGATTTCGGTCGGGGTTTGCGAACGCGACGATGATGCGACCGATCCCTGGGGCGTTTTGAAGCGCGCCGATCAGAAACTTTATGAAGCCAAGCAGGCCGGCCGTAACCGCGTGGTTGCCTGATCAGACAACAAAACTATCGGTTCGGGCCGGTGTCAGGCTTGGCTGCCTTGCTGCTCAAAGCTCATCAAATTTGAACAAAAGCCGCATGGAACCCGCCGTGTTGGCAAGGGTCGCCAGGCAGTTTGCCGCACGTTCGGCCGGGATTTCGACCGCAAAACGGGTGGTATAGATGCGCGCATCCTTTTCATCGGTTGCCGATGCCGCCATGCGAACGATATTGGCATTATATTCGATGAAGATTTCCGACAGGCGGGCGATCAGACCCGGCTGATCAATGCCGGAACATTCAATCAGATGGGTTGCGCCGGGGGCGGTGGTCAGTTCCGGTGCAGCCGCGATCTGTTCAACAAGAATGTCGGCATCGGTCATCGGAAGTTCGCTGACAGCGGATTTGCATTCGGCAATGGAACAGCTTTCAGGCAGTTCGCAATCGGTTTCAAAGATCGCTTTTGCGTCCTTCATGGTGAAGGATGTCGTGCCAAGGTTCGCTCCAATGTCAAACAGGCGTCCGGTAATGTCCGAAATAAGACCGACGCGGTCATCGCAAGAAATCATAATGCGTGCGTTGGCGTTCATCTGTCGCGCTCCGTATTGTGGAAGTTCCCTAAGGCTTTGTTTTGAATTGCCATCCTATCAATAGCTATATGCGCTTCGCACGGTCTTTTGTCGATTGTCCGAAACAAAGAAAAATAAGGTCAATACGCGCGGGATCAGGCATCCGATGAGGTATCCGGGTTCACATTTATATGATTGAACCAACCGTCAAACCCTGAGCGTAAGCGATCTCTGACAGCGAAATGCGGAATGCAAAATTCCGTAATCACGTTCCAAGGAGATTGAAACATGACTGCTTTCAGAACTTCGCTTATTGCTGTTAGCGCCGCTGCGGGCCTTTTGCTTGGCGCGGCATCGGCCAAGGCTGCCGACATCGTCGATACCGCCGTTTCGGCCGGTTCGTTCAAAACGCTGGTTGCTGCGGTACAGGCAGCAGGCCTGGTCGATACCCTTAAGGGCGACGGACCGTTTACTGTATTTGCCCCGACTGATGATGCCTTTGCGAAATTGCCGGCAGGCACGGTCGAAGACCTGCTGAAACCCGAAAACAAGGACAAACTTGTTCCGATCCTGACCTATCACGTGGTGCCGGGCAAGGTGATGTCGGGTGACATCGCCGGCAAGGAAATGGCGGTTGCCAGTGTGCAGGGCGACACCATTGATGTGAACGCCACCAGTGGTGTCATGGTCGATGACGCGTCGGTCGTAACGGCCGATATCGAAGCCGATAACGGTGTCATTCACGTGATCGACAGCGTGATCATGCCATCGATGTAATTTGCCGGAATTATGATTGGCCAGAATGGCAATTAGCCAGAATTGGCATCAGTGCAGCCCGTCGCGCAATTGCGGCGGGCTGTTTTCTTTTGGGGATTGTGATTGAAGGGCAGTGGTAAAGTGCAAAAAGAACAAAGGCCAAAAAAGCACAAAGGCCCGACGGGTAACGTCGGGCCTTTGACTGGCGCGCCCGGAAGGATTCGAACCTCCGGCCTTCTGATTCGTAGTCAGATGCTCTATCCAGCTGAGCTACGGGCGCATTGCCTTAATTTCCGGCGGTTTGCTTGGGTGTGCTCCCCGTCGGCGGAGCGGAACTTATGCAAACGAGCAGGGCATTGCAAGCAGTAAATTTCAAAAAAAGGTATTTTTTCACAAGCCACCGTTTACAGGACTGCTACGCACTTGTTTTGCCCGGCTTTGTCCGGTTTGTCGGACTTATGGACAAGACTCGGCAAAAAAGGGGCAAATGCGTCTTGTTCCATAAGTGGTCGTGGACTAAGATGCTTTCAATCCCGGGGGAGCAGGGGCTTGTTTCACCACATAAAAAGGCAAGCCCAGGGAGATTCGCATATTTCTACTTAGGTAATAGATCGAAATGGCCGTTCGTAAAACCTACCTTGCCGTAATCGGCACCGCCCTTATGCTGGGGGGATGTTCTTTTTCTTCTGAGGCCCTTTGGCCGACACTTGCTGGTGAAGAAGATACGACCCAGAACAATGTGGTCGCATCCGAGCCGGTTGGTGCCAATGCCACCACCAGTTACGATGTTGCTGCAAGCACGCAGCCGCTGACCGGTGTTTCTCAGACCGGGACCTTTGTCGGTTCCAAAGTCGAGAACATGCAGCAGGAACTCAACCGCCTGAAGGCGGCTCTGAATGAACACAACAACGAATTGCAACAGCTTCGGGCACAGACTGTGTCGCACTCGCAGGCCTATCACGGCACTGTGGCGGCAATCAGCGCGCGTCTGCAGGTTGGTACCACCCCGGGCAACCCGGTTCTGGTGCAGCAGTGGAACACCGCGCAGTCCGAACTGGATCGTGTGAATGACGATATCGCCGCGCTGAATTCGCTGGCAAACAAGGTTGCCGCCGACAGCACGCTTTCGACCTTCCTGCTTGAGTCGGTTCGTTCGGCTTATCAGGTATCGGGTGCTGTTGACGAAGATCACCGTCAGCTCGCGCTGCTTGAAGACGAAACCAACCGCACCACGGTGCTGATCGACCGTCTTCTCAATGAAATCAGCGAAAGCCTGTCGCGTCAGACATCCTATGTCAGCACCGAACGTGCGAACCTGAATGCCCTGGCACTGGCCGTCAAAAACGGTGAAATCTTCGGGGATTCGCTTTCCAAGCGTGTCTTCCAGTCACAGGCTGCACCGGCATCGAGCAGCCCGCGCATGGCCGCAACCAGCGACCGTCCGCTGGTGGTTATTCGGTTTGACAATGCCAACGTGAAATACGAGCAGGCGCTTTATAACGCGGTAAACCGTGTTCTGGAACGCCGCCCGCAGGCAAGCTTTGACGTGGTTGCCGTGACCCCGAATCGTGGTACCCCGGCGCAGGTTGCGTTGAATTCCAACAAATCCAAACGTAATGCGCAGGCGGTTCTTCGCTCGCTCACCGATATGGGCATGCCGAGTTCGCGCGTGCGCGCATCGGATGCCACCAGCGCATCTGTTTCGGCCAACGAGGTGCATGTCTTCGTGCGCTAAGTCCGGCTGGACATACGGATTTTAAGAACGGCTATGGCGGGTGCTTCGGGAAATCGAAGCACCCGTTTGTTTTGGATAATGTGACCCGACAGATCCCCTGTCGGTTTGATAATGTTCCAAAGAAGAGTGTGATGGGTGATCTCGTCAATTTGCGTCAGGTGCGCAAACGTAAGCAGCGCAATGAAAAGGCCAAAAAAGCCGACGAGAACCGGGTTCTCCACGGGCGCACCCGGCATGAACGCGATCTGAATGACGCCCGCAAACAATCGGCGGGAAAACACCTAGATGGTCATCGCCGTGATGATCCCGATGCGTCCAATCCGTCCAATGCGCCCAATAGGCCCAAAGCGTCCGATGAACCGGATAATGCCGATGCGGCTGATGCCCGGGATGCGGGGGGCAAAGACCATCGTGCCGATCAAAGCCCGCAACCGTCCGAGGCCGGGATGGCAAAAAGCCGATCAGACGAAACCGCGCGGGATAATGTCGTATCGATTTTCGGTCACGGCAAACCGGGGAATGATCCGGCCTGATCAGCCTTCCTGTCATAGATAATTTTCCCATCCTGTCGTTGCCTGTGACAGCGTGATGGTGGTTCATAGTCGCGTTCGGGGGTACCCCGCCGTACTACTTCATGGGGCCGCTAAGCAGTCTTGCCTGCCTGCTGGGTGGAGGAGGTGATGTCGGACGTGCAAGGCATCACTGGTGCGCTCTCGAGTGGCTGAGCGCGCCTTCGTCACGGGGCGTGGACATTGAATAGGGACATTGAACTGGGAAGCAGGGGGCAGAATACCGTCACCCGGTTCGGAAATGCAGTGTCAGGGGCCTGATGCCATCACTGCAAAACACGCGGGCAAATTCGGGCCGTTACATCGGATGAGCACGGCAGTACCGGCGATATGCCGGGAATTCAAATCACAGCACCAAAACCATTTTTGATCCGGTGCCGGTCACAGGTCCTTTGGGCTGATATTCCGGATGAACCGGAAATCAGTTCAGAAGCGTTTCGGCTTCGCGTTTGCTTTGATCAAGTGCCTCGTCCCAGCCCATAAGCCAGTCTTCATGATCGCGCGAATCTGACGGGTAGGGATTTTCTGTTAGGCGATGCGCATCAAGCCCGGCGGAAAAGCCGGAACCATACGCCGAATTGGGCAGATGACGTTCATGCACCACAGGGGCATTGGTTTCATAGACCCGGTTGCGAAATGCCGGCAGCGAACACAGCACGCCATCATCAATACCCAGCGGATAGGCCATCATCATAGCAGTTCCAAGGGAAGTGATCGAAAGCTCGTCACCGGTGGTCACACGAATAAGCCCGGCCATTTGCAGATTGGCAATGGCGGTGTCGATGCGCCGTTGCAAATCCGGGCCATCTTCAATGGCAACCTGATTGCCATCATCGTCTGTGCAGAAAAGGGATAAAACGCGCCGCAACAGCATGTTGCGGTCAAGATTTGCTTCGGCACTGCGCAACACCGTGAGCATCAGCGCGGGATCGCCAGGTGCAAAATCCATAGAACTGGACATTCAGGGGCCTCCGTTCAGATAGAACCGAATTCCCTCCCAAGCTGGCAGCTTTTCTCTCTCACCTCGGCGTCGGGGCCGAAGCCATGCTGCCTTTTATTATTATAGTTTGCAGATATGTTTCCAACTTGTGAAGACAAGATTGCAGACCGAAAGAATTTTTTATTCCTGTGTGTGAAATGCATCGCACCAAAGCACCAGGTGTCTGTTTTTCCGTGAAAATCGGCAGACCGGCAAAAGGCGATGATCACCATATAAACCCGATGCAAAACCGGCCATGACGCCATGAAAACACGTCTGCATGCGCAAATCGCATCCACATGGTCACTGTTTAGGGATCGGGAATGCGCCTTGCGTGCTATTTAGACGGTTTTGGGGCCGGTTTTGTGTCGGGGCTGCGCCAGACCCGCACCCGGTTGCGACCGCCTTCCTTGGCGGCATAAAGGGCCCTGTCGGCCTTTTCGATGATTTGTTCGATTGTGCGGCTTTTGGTCATCGGGGCCGCCCCGATGGAGGCAGTGACCGGAAGGGTGGTGCTATCGGATATTGTTACCGGGGATGCTTCGATCACCCGGCGCAGACGTTCCAGCACGCGCGCGCATTGTTTCATGTCTGCATTGGGCAGACAGATCAGGAATTCCTCGCCGCCATATCGATAAACCTTGTCGAACGGGCGGACATGAGATTGCAGGATGCCGGCAACCGATTGCAGCACCAGATCGCCGGCCTGATGGCCATAAGTATCATTAACCGATTTGAAGTGATCAAGGTCAACAAGGGCGATGGCGGTCGGGACCTGGGTTCGAATCGCACGTTCGCGTTCGGAATTCAGATCCCCCATCATGGTTTGACGGTTATAGGTCCCGGTCAGCGGGTCAACATCGGAGCGCGCCGTGCGAAATGCGCGTTCAAGACGACGCAACTGGGCAAAAAACGATTCGGCGCGCAGGGCCATCATATCGAATTCGGCCGAATCGATTTCGCCATCAACAGCGCGCGCACTTAAAAGCCGTTTGGCCGAATCGTGCAATTGTTGATGGGTGGCTGCCAACGCATGCATGGCGGGCTGATCAATCAGGCGGTTATTGCGGTTAAGTTCGTACCAGGCGCCAAAATCGCAGTCATGTTCGTCATCGTCCATTTCGGACGGATGCGGAGAATCGGGAAACATCAGCTTCCGATTCCAGCGCAATATCAGTGCGATATGTTCGCCAAGTGCCTTTTCGAGCTCGGCCAGGATGTCGCGTTCAGCATCGGCCATGCCGCCCTCGGCAACGCTTTCGGGCATTTTGTGGCCCTTGCTGTTGCCTTTCGCCGATCGGGTGGCATTCGATGCTGGTTGCGACGTGTCATTCATTCAGCTGGCCCGGGAAATACTTCGGTAAAGGTCTGTTTTAACAGGCGATCAAGTTCATCCATAGTAATATCGACCCCAAGGTCGGCAAGGCTTGTGACCCCGTGATCGGAAATTCCGCACGGAACAATGCCACCGAAATGCGAAAGATCCGGGGCAAGGTTGATGGCAATGCCGTGGAAGGTCACCCAGCGGCGCACACGTACGCCAATGGCGGCAATCTTGTCTTCACGACCATCCGCCCGCACCACCCAGATGCCGACACGGCCGTCCCGGCGTTCGCCCTTGACCCCAAGCAGGGCAAGGGTGCGAATCACCCATTCTTCAAGATTATGGACATAGGCACGCACGTCACGACCGCGATTCTTGAGATCGAGCATCAGGTAAACCGTACGCTGACCCGGCCCATGATAGGTATATTGGCCGCCACGGCCCGCGTCATAGACAGGAAAACGATCCGGATCGACCAAATCCTCCTGATGGGCGCTGGTGCCGGCTGTATAAAGTGGCGGATGTTCAAGAAACCAAACAAGTTCATTGGCTTCGCCAGCATGGATGGCCTCGGCACGGGCTTCCATTTCGGCAAGGGCTTCGGGGTAGGAAACCAACTCGGAGGTGGTGCGCCACTCTAGGATTTGCGCGGTTGGGGCGATGCTTTGCATTTTTCCTGTCAAATAAGTGAAAAGATCCCTTGATCAGGGGTAATCAATTTGCTATCTCCCTTTCCGCGCCAAGGCAAGCCCACTTCGAAACCTCACGGGACTTGCTGCAGACAATATGCGGTCGTGGCGGAATTGGTAGACGCGCAGCGTTGAGGTCGCTGTGGTAGAAATACCGTGGAAGTTCGAGTCTTCTCGACCGCACCATTATCTGGCTCACCCGGGCGACCGGGAAAGCCACGAAAAAGAGCCCGCCAGAAATGGCGGGTTTTTTCGTTTCTGGACCTTCCCCATATATGTCCTACAATGTTCCGGTCAGGCGGTGTCGGGCAATGTCCGGTAATCAACGCAGTTGCGATACAACTGATTGATTTATTGTGCAGTGCCGCGTTGAGAATTATGCAATGCAGCCCATTGGCCGTGCGTTACACTGAGTGCTTCTATCGCAGGGAAAACTGCTTTAGTCTGGGCGTCCCGCTAGAGTGAATTATCAGGATTTAACCATTTCGTGGTTAATTAATGTAAATACCTGAAATTAAAAGGTATTATAATGGCAAATAGAAATGACAAGCTGCGCGAAGCGGCTTTGGACTATCACCGGTATCCCACCCCGGGGAAATTGTCCGTAACGGCAACCACCACACTTGCCAACCAACGTGACCTTGCGCTGGCCTATTCGCCGGGCGTTGCGTTCGCATGTGAGGAAATCGTCAAAAACCCCGATACTGCGGCGGAATTTACCGCACGCGGCAATCTGGTTGGTGTGATTTCCAACGGTACGGCTGTGCTTGGTCTTGGTCCGATCGGCCCGCTGGCATCCAAGCCGGTGATGGAAGGCAAGGCGGTTCTGTTCAAGAAGTTCGCCAATATCGATGTCTTCGACCTTGAAGTCGCCGAAACCGACCCGCAGAAATTTATCGATATTGTCGCAGCGCTGGAGCCGACTTTCGGGGGTGTTAACCTCGAAGACATTAAGGCACCGGAATGCTTCATCATCGAAAAGGCATTGCGCGAACGCTGCAACATTCCGATCTTCCATGATGACCAGCACGGCACGGCAATCTGTGTGGCCGCGGCCGTCCTGAACGGTCTGCGCGTAACCGGCAAGGATATCAACAAGGTCCGTCTGGTGGCATCGGGTGCCGGTGCCGCGGCACTGGCGTGTTTGAACCTTCTGGTGTCGATGGGCCTGCCCAAGGAAAACATCACGGTCACTGACCGGTTTGGTGTGGTCTATAAGGGCCGTCAGGAAGAAATGGATCCGTGGAAAGCGGAATATGCCATTGAAACCAACGCCCGTACCCTGAGCGATGTGGTCGAAGGTGCCGATATCTTCCTTGGCCTGTCTGCACCGAATGTCATGGGCGAGGACGAGCTGCGCAAAATGGGCGAACGTCCGATCATCATGGCGCTGGCCAACCCGACCCCGGAAGTATCGCCGGAACTGGTCAAGGAAATCCGTCCCGATGCAGTTATGGCAACCGGGCGTACCGATTATCCGAACCAGGTGAACAACGTTCTTTGCTTCCCGTTCCTGTTCCGAGGTGCCCTTGATGTCGGCGCGACCGAGATCAACGAGGAAATGAAGATCGCCGCGGTAGAGGCAATTGCCGATCTGGCAACCGCCGAAGTATCGGACGTGGTGGCGACCGCCTATGGCGGGGAGGAGCTTAAATTCGGTCCGGAATATCTTATTCCCAAGCCGTTTGACCCGCGCCTGATGCTTGAAATTCCGCCACGCGTTGCCAAGGCCGCGATGGATAGTGGTGTTGCCAAACGCCCGATCGAGGATTTCGATCATTACCGTCAGCAGCTTGAAGGCTTTGTCTTCCGGTCCGGTCTGGTGATGAAGCCGGTCTTTGACATGGCGCGTGCGCACAAGAAACGCGTTGTCTATCCCGAAGGCGAATCGCGCCGTGTGCTTCAGGCCTGCCAGGTGCTGGTCGATGACGGTGTGTGCCATCCGGTGGTGATTGGTCGCCGTGAAGTGATCCTTGACCGGATTGCCGAGCTTGGCCTGCGTCTTGTTCCTGATGAACAGATCGAAATTCACGATCCCGATGACAATCCGCATTTCGAACAGGATTGGCAGGACTTCCACAACATCATGGGCCGTCGCGGGATCAACCCGGAATATGCCCGTTCCATCGTGCGTACCCGTCCGACCGTGATTGCGGCCCTGATGCTGCGTCGTGGCGAAGTCGATGCGATGCTGTGCGGCTGTCAGGGCGGTTTCCTGCGTCATCTGCGCTATGTCCGCAACCTTGTGGGCCTGCGCAAAGGTGTCACCGATTTCTCGACCGTCAACATGATGATCATGAAACAGGGGACATTCTTCCTGACCGATACCTATGTGTCGGTGGATCCGACCCCGGAGCATGTGGCCGAAACCACGATCATGGCAGCCGATGTGGTCAAGCGGTTTGGCATCACGCCAAAAGCAGCACTGATTTCGCATTCCAACTTCGGCAGCCACGAAAACAAGTCGGCCTGCAAAATGCGTGATGCGTTGCAGCTGATCCGCACCCAGGCCCCCGATCTTGAGGTCGAAGGTGAAATGCATGCCGATGCCGCAATTTCGCAGCCGATCCGTGATCGTATTTTCCCGCATTCGATGCTTAAGGGTTCTGCAAACCTTCTGGTGATGCCGACCCTTGATGCGGCCAACATCTCGTACAATCTGGTCAAGATGCTGGGCGACGGTTTGCCGGTTGGTCCGATTCTGGTGGGTGCGGCAAAATCTGCACACGTCGTCAGCCCGTCCATCACGGTGCGCGGTATCGTCAACATGACGGCGATTGCCGTTGTTGACGCGGTGACGCGCAGCCAGGAAGGCCAATAAAAAATAGCCTGAACCCCACTTGAATTATTCGGCGGGGTTCAGACTTTAATCTTCTATCGGGGCCCTTGACCGGGGCCATGTGATAGCGCAGAAACAGCCGTGTCGGGATTTTGATTATCAACTTCCCGGCGCGGCGTTTTCTTGGCGCAGTCGAAATCTGGTGCGGGACGCAAAAAGCAGCACATCATTCAGGGAGGGGCAGATGACAGGTCAGGTTGAAGAACTGGACCGTCCGGCGGAAACGTCGACTGGCGATGAATATGTCGATCTGACACCTGAATATGCGCGCGAAATTTTCGACGCGCTTGGTGAAGATGACAGCAACACCGCGTCCGAACTGCTTTCGGAACTGCACTTTGCCGATATTGCCGACTTGCTTGGCTGGGCAAGTTCCAACCAGCGTGTGCAGCTTGTCGAACTGATCCGTCCCGATTTCGATCCGGAATTCCTGACCGAGCTTGATGACGAACTTCGCGAAGAAGTCATCAATCTGCTTGGTACCGATGTGGTGGCCGAGGCCATTACCGAACTGGATTCCGATGACGTCGTCGAGGTCATCGAGGATTTCGACGAGGACGAGCAGCGCGAACTTCTCGGCGCGCTGTCCGATATCGAACGTGCGCGTGTTGAAGAAGCGCTGTCCTATCCGGAATATACCGCCGGCCGTATCATGCAGCGCGAGCTGGTGGCGATCCCGGATTACTGGTCGGTCGGCCAGACGATCGATTTCCTGCGTTCGGCCAAAAGTCTTCCGGATGATTTCTATGACATCATTGTTGTCGATCCGCGCTATAGCCCGGTCGGGATCGTGCCGCTGTCGCGTGTGATCCGCACCAACCGCCCGGTTCTGGTGCGCGATGTGATGGAATCAGAAGAAATGCGCACGGTTCTGGTCACCGAGGAACAGGAAAACGTCGCCCATCTGTTCCGTCAGCGCGACCTTATTTCCGCCCCGGTGGTTGATGACAGCGGCCGTCTGGTCGGTGTGATCACGGTCGATGACGTCGTTGACGTTATCGATGAGGAATATGAAGAAGACATGATGCGTCTTGCCGGTGTTGGCGAGGAGGATGACCTTTCCAGTGCCATCCTTGATACCACGCGGTCGCGCTTTACCTGGCTTCTGGTCAATCTGGGCACCGCGATCATGGCGTCACTTGTGATCGGGATGTTCGAAGGAACGATTCAGCAGCTGGTGGCACTTGCCGTTCTGATGCCGATTGTTGCATCGATGGGCGGCAATGCCGGCACCCAGACCCTGACCGTTGCGGTGCGTGCCATTGCCACCCGTGAACTGACCAGCACCAACGCCTGGCGCGTTATCCGCAAGGAAGTGGCCGTGTGCGGGCTGAACGGCCTTGCCTTTGCCGTGCTTTCGGGGGCGGTGACCTGGTTCTGGTTTGGTGATGTCATGCTTGGCGCTGTCATCGGTGTGGCAATGATTGTCAATTTGCTGTTTGCCGGATTGTTCGGTGCTCTGATCCCGCTCGGGCTTGAGCGCGCAGGCATTGACCCGGCGGTATCGTCATCGGTGTTCCTGACGACGATTACCGATGTTGTCGGCTTCTTTGCCTTTCTCGGACTGGCTGCGGCATTCCTGCTTTAGGACCGGACATCGTACACCAAAAACAAAAGCCCCGCCTCAGTCCGAGCGGGGCTTTTGTCATTTCGTCATGGCATTATGGCATTTCGCATGACAGGAACCGCAAAAGGCCCAGCAGCCAGCACAGCTTTACTTGCCGGACTGTTCATCCTGTTTGGGTTTTGATTTGGGTTGAGCCCGCGTCGAGCTTTTCTGACGGGTCAGGAGTTCGGTCGTGTCCTGCGCATCAAGCGGGGCCGAAAGCAGGAAGCCCTGCATTTCATCGCAATCGGCGGCTTGCAGGACAGCCAGCTGTTCCTCGGTCTCAACACCCACAGCAACGACTTTGCGGTTCAGGCTTTTACACAGGCGGATTGCCGGCTGCAAAATGCTGTTTTCGGGCTGTTCATCGAGTGAAAGATTAAACAGCGATTTTGACAGTTTGATACGCTGTACCGGGAAGCGTTTCAGATAGCGCAAGGACGTGTTGCCGGCCGCAAAATGATCAAGTGTCAGGCCAATGCCCGCCTCGGCAAAGCGATAGAACTGGCCAAGTGCCCGTTCGGGTTCGCGCATGGCGATGTCTTCGGATACCTCGATCTCGATCATGGCCGCATCAATTTCATGTTCTGTGGTCAGATCCATGATGTTCTTGATCAGATCGGCCTGAATGAACTGGCGGCTTGAAACGTTCAGTGCAATCGGAACCGGGACATATCCCTGTGCCCGCCAGTCGGACAGTTGCTTGCACACGGTTTCAATGATCCATTGACCAAGCGGGGACAGCAACCCGGTACGGTCGGCAACCGCGATGAAGTCGGGCGGCAGGCGGCGTTTGCCACTGTCATCGATCCAGCGCAGCAATGCTTCGAACCCGGTCAGGCTGCGATCCGATGTCCGGTAGCGCGGCTGATATTCCAGCACAAAGCGTTTTTCATCCACCGCACGGCGCAACTGCGTTTCCATCGACAGGCGCGCATGCATGACGTTGTTCATTGTTTCAACAAAGAAGCAATAAGACGATTCTGCCGATTTTTGCGCGCGATACATTGCCGCATCGGCATTGGCCAGCAATTGCGACGGCGCACGCGCGTCATTGGGATACAGGGCAACGCCGACACTGACATGCAGGCGAATTTCATCACCGGTTGCCGTCTGAATGGGTTGCGACATGGCTTCGACGACACGTTCGGCGACCAGTGCGGCACCTTCGGCTTCTGACAGATCGGTTGCGATGATCGCAAACATGTCGCCGGAAAACCGCGCACAGGTATCCTTTTCACGCACGGTCGCGCGCAGACGCCCGGAAATGGTCCGAAGGGTTTCATCCCCGATATCCGCACCAAAGCGATCATTGATCGCGCGGAAATTGTCGATATCGACCACCAGAACCGACAACAGCTTTTCATAGCGTTTGGCATGCGCAACCGCCTGATTAAGGCGGTCTTCAAACAGTGCGTGGTTTGGCAATCCGGTCAGCGGATCATGGGTTGCCAGATACCGCAAACGATTGACCGATGCATTGGCAGCCGGATTGTGATGCAGGGTGATATCGACGCAATCGGCATTGGTCGTCGATGGCTTCATCGACAGATTGCAAACGACATGAACGCCCTCGGCGCTGCGCACAATCCATTCACGGCGCAATTCTTCGTCACCGCGATTGATCGCAAGCAGCATCTTTTCCTGTGACCGGCGCGATGCGGTGCCGTCCGACTGGAATTCGGGGGCCAGATTGTAAAACCGGATAAAGCCGTAATCTTCTTCGCGCAGGTCAAAGAATTCGGCGGTTTCGGGCGACATCGATTTCAGGTGACCATCAAGCTTGGTAATCGACAGCGCCAGATCATTGATGTCATCACCGGCATTGATGTGATGCATGGTCCGGCGGCCCGCGGGTCTTTGCCGGTTACAAAGCATGAAGATCAGAACGGTGAATATGACGGTCGCCGTTCCCCCGAACACAAGAATCAGTTCAGGATTGATGGTGCTTTGTGTTGCCAGTTTCGGATCGGCAATCACATCAACCAGCCATTGGCGTCCGACGATTTCGACCGGTACGGTACGCTGCAACAATTCATTGTCGCCTTCGCCGCGGATTTCAAACAGGACGGTGTCACCTTCACGGACGCGAACGGTGTAATCTTCGACCTGTTCGGTATTGATCACTGCTGCCAGCATGGACCGGATGCGAAACGCACCGTTAATCACGCCAATAATTTCCCCATCCCGCCCGAGGACCGGGCTATAGGCGGCAAAACCGCGTCCGCCCTGAAGAAGTTCAAGTGTCGGGGTGATCTGGGTGCGGCGTTGATCAAGTGCGATATCAAGCACGGGACCGGCAACCGGATGACGTTTAAGATCGGCACCGATCGCGGGCACATTGCCCTTGATCGGGGCGACATACAAAATGATGTAGTTGGGCGAAATCCAGTTGATGGCCTGAAGTGCGGGGAAGCGGCTTTGTAACGGCGTTGCAATCGACAGATATGCGCGTTCGTCTTCCGGTGCGCCGTCCTGCCAGTTATCGGCAAAACTTTCCAGCACAGCCAGATTGCTGGTGACGATCTGATTGACCTGCTGGGCAACGGCATTGGCGGTGATCTGGGCCGCAGACAGCAAAATGGTCCGGCGGTTGTTTTCAAACGTCTGCCAGAAAAAGAATGTCACTGAGGCAAAGAAAAGAGCCGTCAGAAAACCAGCCACCAAGGCCCGCTTTTTCAGACGGGTCGTTTGCGTGGATGTGTTTTCGTCGGCTTGCTTGTTTTCTTCTTCCATATCTCCCCCATACGTGACCCGCCAAACAGGTCCCCCCGACCCGTCAATACGCGCAGAAAACGTTTCCGTCGCGCCATTTGCGCTGATCATCAAACCCATGATGTCGCACAAATGGTGTCGTGTCACGCGGCCGATTAACAGTTCCCTGTATGTTTTATGGTGTTATTCTTACACGATTTTAAGGGTTTGGTCGCGTTCATTTGCGGATAAATTTTCGCGTCATGGTAATGCTGCCCCGGCCTGTATGGCGATTGCGCGACATGATCGGGAGATAAATCTTTGATCGCCCCTGTTCGCGGTGCGTCAACTGGTGTATCTCAGGCGGGCATCTGACAGTGGCGTCGATCTGTCAGGCAAAGCGTGACAAAGATCACCCCCGAGAGAGAATTTATGAAACATCATCATCGCAATCCCCGGGCCCGCGGGGGACGCAAGCGTCAGCCGTCGCGGCGCGATCCGTTGATTGGTTTTGAAGCGCCGGTCACAATCGAACAGGTTGGGGCGCGTGGTGATGGGATCGCCCATGTCCAGGCGCCGGACGGCAAGTCCGTGCTGGTCTATGTCGATTGCGTATTGCCCGGGGACGAGGTGCGTGTTGCCCTGCGCCAGAAGCGCGGTGATGGCTATGGCGCCGAAGTCATCGAGGAATTGAAAAGAAGCCCCGCATTCAATTCGCCGCGCTGTTCGCATTTCAAGGAATGCGGTGGCTGCGCGCTTCAGCATATGAATGATGATGATTACCGGGCCTGGAAACATGACAAGGCCAGAACGGCGGTTTTACGGGCCGGGATTGACCCCGAAGATGCCGATGACCTGATTGCAGATGTTGAAATCTCCCCGCCGGCAAGTCGCCGACGGGCCGGTTTTTCGGTGCATGTCGGGGCGGCTGGCGTGTTTGTCGGGTTCCATGGCCGGTTCAGCCATACTGTTCTAAATGTTCCGGATTGCGTGGTTTTGCGCCCTGAACTGATGGCATTTCGCGAAGCATTCGTGACGTTTCTGTCCTCCTGTCCGCCCGATCAGGCGCGCGACATCAAGGAAGTTTTTGTCACGCATGCCGATAACGGGCTTGATGTGCTGATCCATGCGACCGCCGATCCTGATCTTGATATGCGTCAGGACCTGGCGGAATTTGCAGACAGTCTGAATATTGCCCGCCTGAGCTGGAAGGTCGGTGATCGCCCCGATGAACCGGTTGCGGCCCGTCATACGCCAACGGTCGGTTTTGAAAATGTCGATGTGCCGATTGCCCCGGGCGGCTTTTTGCAGGCCACCCGCGAAGGTGAGCAGTCACTCGTGACGGCTCTTAAGGCCGCACTGGCCGATATTGCCCCCAAACAGGTGGCCGATCTGTTTTGCGGGGTTGGCAGTTTCACCTTTGCCTTGGCCCTTTCCGGGAAAAGGCGTTCGGTCACCGCGGTTGAAAGCGATCCGCGTGCAGTTGAATTGCTGCAATATGCGGTCGGACAATCAGGAAGCCCGATCAAGGTCGTCAAACGGGATCTTTTCCGACAGCCCCTGACCGCGACCGAATTGGCGGGATTTGATCTGGTTGTGTTTGACCCGCCGCGCGCCGGGGCGCTTGCCCAGTGCGAGGAACTGGCGATTGGTGGCCCGGAATGGGTTTTGGCCGTGTCGTGCAATCCGGCGACATTCACCCGTGACATGCGGGTGCTGCGCAATGGCGGTTATGAAATCCAGAAAATTGTCCCGGTCGATCAGTTCCTGTGGTCATCGCATCTTGAACTGTTTGCGGTGTTGCGACGCACAAAGACCGCTTGATCAGGGATCGATTCGGTCCCGATTAACCGTCCGTTTGGGGCCTGAATCACCGTTGATGCAGGTCGATCAGGCCGGAAATCCCGATATCGCGCGCCGATTGCGCATTTGCGCTTAATGTTTAACGCCGAATAATCTATACTAATGGCTGGTATTTCCGCCGGACACCAGGAAGGTCAGGCGGGCAAAAGTTTGAAAGCATTTCAAATTCTTTGTCCGCGCAACATGTAGTTGCCTCGCCGGCTTGTTTGTGCGGAAAAGCGATGGAACCACTGGCCAGCCAGCTTACGATCTATACCAATACTGCGCGTGCAATCGCACCGCAGAACAGGTTGATTGCGGGCGATGCGAACCAGTCTGCCGCCAATGCCGGATCGACCGGGCGCAATACCGATGCGGTGCGCGGCGCAAATTACACATCTGAAAAGCTGCGTGGCACGCTTGGCAGTGCCAGCGATCTGGTGTCGCAAGCTGCAACTGATCTGTCACGGATCGGCGATGCGCTTGATGAAATAGAAGCGCTGATCAAAACCGCCGAAGAAAACCCGACCCTTTCACGACAACAACGCGCCCAGCTTAATGCCCAGATCGAAGATTATCTGACCACAATCGACGATATCGCGGCAAACAGCAGCTATGACGGTCGCAATCTTTTGGCCGAGGACCAGACCATTACCGTTCAGGCCGGGTCGGGAACTTCGTCGGACAACCGGATCAATGTCGATCTTTATGCGTCATCGGCCGATGATCTGGCAGCAGGTTTGTCATCGATTGACCTGTCGGATGCGGCGGGCGTCACCGATGCGCGCACCCGCATTGACGAGGCACAGCAGGCCCTTCGTGATCGCGAAATCTCGCTGGCGGCTGATGGTGGCAGCATATCGATTGCCCGCGATCAGAACCGTATTTCGCAGGTTGCCGGTGACAACATTGTCCAGGCACAGCTGGCGGCAAATGATGCTTCGGCAACTGACGATGTGCAGGCCAGAATTTCTGAAAACGTTCAGGCCTATCTGGGGGATATCGCCAGTCAGCTTGCCAACCAGACCGTGACGGTCGGTGGCTTTGCCCTGCCGGAACCGCAACCTGATCCGTTCCTTGAACAGAATGATACGGCGGCCTTTGATCCGAATGCTGATGACGACACCGGCTTTGAAACCGGATTTGGCGGCACGACACCAAACAGCCCCGCAGGCACACGCACCACCAGCACGCCGGTCTTTGGCGGCTATGACAGTGGCGGTCAGGCAACCTCAAGCGGCGGTGGCGGCAGTACACAGCGCCCAAGCCGGGTGTCTGTTGATGCCTGATGCCTGATGCCGCACCGGGCTATGGCGGGGTCATTGCCCTGAACCAGTGAGCTTTTTGGGGCACAGGGCAATAACGACACCGGAAGTCATCACCCTTAGTTGCCCACAACCATTTGGCCGTATTCAGGTGATTACAATCAGTCGGTCAATTGCGATGACCTGCGCATCCCGGGCCGTGAAGGTGATTGAGCGGGACGTGCTTTGGAAATGGACGGGGCGTGGAGCCTAGCCTTCGACGGTTTCATCCTCATAGACGCCCCAGAACCCGTGACGGGGGGCCCAGCCTTCGAAATCGCCAAAGCGCAGCTGACACCAGTTCAGGTTGGCGGGACAATCTTCGATGCGTCCGATGACACTGGCCGAAACCATGGCGATTTTCCGGGCGTTTTCATCTGCTGCGGAATAAAGCGTGATGCTGTCATCAGTAACGATGACATGACGCGACCCGACCAAAAGACTTTGATGAACCCAGCCTTCGCTGCCTTCCCAGTCGCGGACCTTGCGCCATGTATCAAATTCCGAAACGACTTCCATCGGCATGTTGCGGCGGTGATAGATCCAGACCTTCGGGTATCGCAAACCCGGGCCCGAACGCAGAAATACCTTGTCTGACCGCAGTGCGACAAATCGCGGAATGGGCAAGCCGGATTCTTGTGCGCTGGCCACGATCGGGGTGGTCAGGCTGCCCAAAATCGCCAAAGCCATGAAGCGATACAGAAATTTGCGCAAAATCTGCGGCATCGTGTTGGTATTCCTTCGTTTATTTTCTCTGACAGCGTCCTGCCAGAACTCTTCTTTGTGTAATAAAATTACAAAAACTGTGTCAAAATCCTTGCTTTTGTACCTTTGAGCGTGGCATCACTGCAATGCGGCAGGGCACAAAAGCGCGTCATGCCACATTTTGTCAGAAAAAGAGTTAAAAGACCGCATAGGATCGGCAGATGACCAAGAAAAAACCGCTTGTCGTCGTGACCCGGAAACTGCCGGAAGCGATTGAAACCCGCATGATGGAATTGTTCGATGCGCGTCTGAATATTGATGACGCTGCAATGAGCAAACAGGAACTCATTGATGCCGTCAAAGAGGCCGATGTTCTGGTGCCGACCGTGACGGACAAGATCGATGCGGCTGTACTTGCCCATGCGGGGCCGAACCTTCGACTGATTGCCAATTTCGGGACCGGTGTTGATCATGTGGACCTGCAAACAGCGCGGTCGCGCGGGATTACGGTTACCAATACCCCCGATGTCCTGACCGAAGACACCGCCGACATGACCATGGCGCTGATCCTGTCGGTTTCGCGCCGCCTTGCCGAGGGCGAGCGTCTTATCCGCAAAGGCGAATGGGCCGGATGGGGCCCGACCCTGATGCTGGGGCATCGTATTTGGGGCAAGCGTCTGGGGATTGTCGGCATGGGCCGTATTGGCCGTGCCCTGGCACGCCGTGCCAAGGGGTTTGGTCTGTCTGTGCATTACCATAACCGTCGGCGTGTTCATCCCGAGATCGAAGACGAACTTGATGCGACCTATTGGGAAAGCCTGGATCAGATGTTGGCACATGTCGATATCGTTTCGGTCAACTGCCCGCATACGCCAGCAACCTATCATCTGTTGTCGGCACGCCGTCTTAAACTGATGCAGCCGCACGCCATTCTGGTCAACACGGCACGCGGGGAAATCGTTGATGAACCGGCCCTGACGCGGATGCTGGCCGATGGCGAGATCGCCGGTGCCGGCCTTGATGTGTTCGAACACGAACCGGCGGTTAATCCCAAATTGCTGGAACTGCAAAATGCGGTTCTGTTGCCGCATATGGGATCAGCAACCATCGAAGGCCGTGTTGATATGGGCGAAAAGGTTCTGATCAATATCAAGACCTTTGTCGATGGTCACACACCGCCAGACCGGGTGATCGAAGGCCTTCTGTGACCCGGTTACAGTCCGGTTTTTCAAAATCCGACCAACAAATTTCGGCACGTCACCACATCTGAAATGTGTGGTGACGTTGCCAATTGCGTGCATGATCACAGTCTGTAATTGCGCTGCGGTGCAGCATGGCTATGATTGATGCCGGGTTCGAATTCGGCAGCAGGTGCTTTGATGGCGTCACGCAATGGTTTCAACAACGGTCAGTCTTCGCAGGACAAAACAGCACCTGCAGCCTGGCATGGTCTTGCCATCGAGGCGGTCTGTGATCAGCTTGAATGCGATCGTACCGGACTTTCCCATGACGCCGTTATTGCCCGCCAACGCCAATATGGCCCAAACAGCCTGCCGACGGCCAAACCCAAAAGCGCGCTCGTACGTTTTGCCAGGCAATTCAACAATCTTTTGATCTATGTATTGCTGATTGCGTCATCGGTAACCGCGATGATGGCGCACTGGATCGACACGGTGGTTATTCTGGCGGTGTGCTTTTTGAATGCGACCATTGGCTTCATTCAGGAAGGCAAGGCCGAAGAAACGCTGCGCGCCATCAAGAACATGCTTTCGCCAAGCGCATCGGTGCTGCGCGATGGACAGCGCAAGACAATTCCGACCACCGAACTCGTCCCGGGGGACGTTGTGCGTCTCGAAGCAGGGGATCGCATCCCGGCGGATATTCGACTTTTCATGGTCAAGAATTTCGGGGTGCTTGAATCTGCCCTGACGGGGGAATCCCTGGTGGTTACCAAAAATGCCGATCCGGTGGCCCGGGAAGCAGCCCTTGGTGATCGCAAATCGATGGCCTATGCCGGAACACTGGTTACCACCGGTCAGGCCCAGGGGTTGGTGGTGGCAACCGGATTCCAGACAGAAATCGGCAAGATCAACCGTCTTCTGGGCGATGTCGCGGCCCTGACCACGCCGCTTCTGCGACAAATGAGCCAGTTCGCCAAGATCCTGACCGGCATCATTTTGCTGGTTGCGGTGATGGTATTTGCCTTTGGCGTTGTGGTGCAGGGTATGAGCATCGACGCCACCTTTGTCGCGGTTGTCAGTTTGACCGTGGCGGGCATTCCCGAAGGTTTGCCCGCCATTCTGACCATCGCGATGGCGATCGGTGTTCAGCGCATGGTCGGCCAGCACGCCATCATCCGGCGATTGCCGGCGGTGGAAACCCTGGGCGCGGTATCGGTAATCTGTTCGGACAAGACCGGGACGCTGACGCGCAATGAGATGACGGTGCAATCGGTCTGGATGCCTGATTGCAATGTGGATGTTTCCGGGATCGGCTATGACCCGCATGGCGGCTTTGTTGCCAGTGGGGTCGAACAGGATGCCGATGACATTCCGGGCTTGGCGCTTCTGACCCGCGCGGCCATGTTGTGCAACGATGCCAAACTGGTGCGCAAGGACGATGCGTGGAACGTTCTTGGCGATCCGATGGAAGGTGCGCTTCTGGTTCTGGCGATGAAGGCGGGGTTTGATCATGACCGGCTTGATGAAACTGTTCCGCGTCTTGATGTTCTGCCATTTGATTCCAGCTACAAATACATGGCGACCCTTCATCATGATCATGCGGGGCACAAACTGATTGTTGTCAAAGGTGCGCCGGATCGTCTGGTTGCCATGGCAAGCCATCAACGCAACAGCGATGGCCAGGATCATGAAATTGATCGGGAAAAATGGACTGCCGGGATTGCCGGACTTGCCGCACAGGGCATGCGTGTTCTTGCGGTTGCCATTCGCGAAATGCCCGCAAGCCATCAGGAACTGACATTTGATGATGTGGAAAACGGGCTTGTGATGATCGGGTTGCTGGGGCTTGTTGATCCGCCACGCCCCGAAGCAATCAGCGCGGTGGCAAATTGTCGGCAGGCCGGTATTCGCGTCAAAATGATTACCGGCGATCACGGCATTACCGCACAGGCGATCGGGGCACAGCTGGGCCTTGAAAATACCGAACGCTACCTGACCGGACCCGAAATTGATGCGATGAGCCAGGCCGACCTTCAACAGGCCATCGAAACCACCGACATTTTTGCCCGCACCAGCCCGGAAAACAAATTGCAACTGGTCATGGCGTTGCAGGCCGCAGGACGGGTGGTGGCGATGACCGGGGATGGTGTCAATGATGCCCCGGCACTCAAGCGGTCCGATGTCGGCATTGCCATGGGCATATCGGGCACCGAGGCCGCAAAGGAAGCCGCCGAAATGGTGCTGGTCGACGATAATTTTGCCTCTATCGTCAATGCAGTACGCGAAGGGCGCACGGTTTACGACAACCTGAAAAAATCGATCACGTTCCTGTTGCCGATCAATGGCGGGGAAACGCTTGGTGTTCTGGTTGCGCTGATGATGGGCGTCGTTTTACCGATTTCGCCGTTGCAAATTCTTTGGGTCAATATGGTCAGTTCAATCGGGTTGGCATTGTCGCTGGCCTTTGAAAAGGCCGAACCCGACCTGATGGCACGCAAACCGCGCAATGTTGCCGAACCGGTTTTGTCGGGCTTTCTGGTCTGGCGTATTGTGTTTGTGTCGCTGTTATTCATGGCGGGCATTTTCGGATCATTCGAACTGGCACTGATGCAAGGGGCATCTGTTGAAACTGCGCGTACGGTTGCGGTCAATGTTCTGGTCGCGATGGAGGTCTTCTATCTTTTCAGTGTGCGTTATCTCGGTGGTACATCCTTGACCTTGCGCGGCATGGTCGGGACGCGACCGGTTTTGATTGCCATATCGTCGGTCTTTGTCCTGCAACTGATCTTTACCTATGTGCCGGTGATGCATTTCCTGTTTGAAACCCGACCGGTCAGCATTGTGGCGGGCATCGGGATCATTGCGGCCGGGATCGGGCTGTTTGTCATTCTCGAACTGGAAAAACTGGTGATCCGTGTTGTTACGGATCGAATTGGCAAAACGTGACCATTTTCTTTTAGACGCAGAGCGACTATCACTATCTCAAACATGATTTTTTGAGGATGATTTCGAATGCGCAGCGTCTTTGAACCAGCTCAGCACACAACGGTTCCGGTTACCGGTTCTGATCAGGTTTTTCCTGTGAACCGCATTTTCTGTATCGGTAAGAACTATGCCGAACATGTGCGCGAAATGGGATCGGACCCGTCTGATACCCCGCCATGTGTTTTCATGAAACCGGCCGATTGCCTTGTGGTTGGCGATGGTGATCTGCCCTATCCGTCGGCAACCGATGATCTGCATTACGAAGGCGAATTGGTGGTTGCCCTGTCCAAGGGGGGCAAGGATCTTGACCGTGCGGCGGTCGAAGATGCGATTTTCGGATATGCGGCTGGACTTGATATGACGCGCCGCGATGTTCAGGCCGGTCTCAAGGAACGCCGTTTGCCGTGGGACATGGCTAAATCCTTTGACGGTTGTGCGGCGATTTCGGAAATCAAGCCGAAAGCCGATGCCGGTAACCCGCATGCCACCAATCTGAAACTTTCGGTCAATGGTGATGTGCGCCAGAATGACACCACTGCGAAAATGATCTGGCCGGTTGTCGATGCGCTGGTGCATCTGTCCACACTGATCGAATTGAAGCCGGGTGACCTTTTGTTCACCGGTACGCCCGAAGGTGTCGGTCAGGTTGTGCGCGGTGACCGTATGGATCTGGTGATTGCCGATGTTGCGGAACTGTCGGTAACACTGAAATAAGCCCTTCGGTTTCTATAGACTTTCCGGGGTTGTGGGGCAGGGGCCTTTCCCCAACAAGACTTGAACGGAGCCCGTTTTGAAGATTGTAAGTTGGAATATCAATTCCGTGCGCCTGCGCATCGAACAGGTGGTCCGGTTTCTCGAAGAACAGCAACCCGATGCATTGTGCCTTCAGGAATTGAAATGCCCGGATGAACATTTCCCGCATGAGGCATTCGAAGCCGCCGGGTATGTTCATCGCCATAACCATGGCATGAAAAGCTATAACGGTGTGGCGATCGTTTCGCGATTGCCCTTCGTTGAAACCGACATCACCCATTTCTGTGGCAAGGAAGATCGCCGCCACTGCATGGCGAAATTCGAAAACGGTGTCGAGCTTCACAATTTCTATATCCCGGCTGGCGGTGATGAACCCGATCCGGCGATCAATGAAAAATTCGCCCACAAGCTGTCCTTCATCGATGAAATGACCAATTGGTGGTCCGATCGGCGTGCCGCAGATCCGAACCGCAAGGCAGTTCTGGTCGGGGATTTCAATATCGCGCCGTCGGAAAATGATGTCTGGTCGCACAAGCAGCTTCTGCGTGTCGTCAGCCACACCCCGATCGAGGTCGAAATTCTCGAAAAGTTCCGCCAGTCCGGTGATTTCATTGATTCGGTCCGTGAAGTCGTGCCCGAACCCGAAAAGCTTTTCAGCTGGTGGAGCTACCGGGCGCGCGACTGGCGTGCAAGCAACAAGGGACGCCGTCTTGATCATGTCTGGATGACACCGAACATGGCCGGCACGGTCCGCACCGCATCTGTCTATGACCTTGCGCGTGATTGGGAAAAGCCGTCCGACCACGCACCGGTGGTTGTCGAATTCAATTTGTAATCACGGCTGGACCATCACACTTCCAAACAGCGGGCCCGGGTCATCCGGCCCGCTGTTTGTCATTTGAAATAACTTGATTGTCCTGCCAATCAGCGCAACTCTTTGGGGAGTATGAAGCAGGACAGGTGCCCATAAGGTCAATGTCGCACCGTTTCGATGACTAATTACGCAGGATACGGGCAATGAAAAAGATACTGTTTGGTTTGGCAGCGATCATCGTACTGGTCGTGGGCGGGCTTGTTTATGTCTATGTCAATCTTGACGACATTGTGAAAACGACGATCGAAAAGGCCGGAACGCGGGTGACCCTTGCGGATGTGACGGTCGATGCCGTATCGATCGAGACAACGCAAAATACTGCGGCCATCAAGGGGCTGGTGATCGGCAATCCCGAAGGATACAAAACCGACCATGCCTTTTCACTTGGCAATATTTCGGTACGTCTTGATGGATCGACACTGACCAGCGACACCATCCGCATCATCGAAGTGGTGGTGGACGCGCCAAGTGTGACCTATGAACTTGGCAATGGCAGTTCCAATATCGCGACCATTCAGCGCAACGTGGAAAGCTTTGTCCATCGTGTTTCCGGTCCGTCCGGTGGTCAGGGTGCAGATGACAGTGCTGCTGGCGAAGACGGCGCGTCGGGACCCAAGATCATCATTGATAATGTGTATGTGCGCAACGGCAATGTCGGTGTTTCCGCTGCATTGCTTCAGGGCAAGTCACTGTCGGCCAATCTTCCGGAAATTCATCTCAAGGACGTTGGCAAGGAAGATAACGGCGCAACCCCGGCCGAAGTTGCCGGTGAAATCCTGACCGCGATCAACGCATCGGTGTTCAAGGCGGTTTCAAACCTTAATGTTGATGGCCTGCTGCAAGGCGTTGGCGATCTTGGCAAGGGCGTTGTCGGTGCGGTCGGTGCCGTTGGCGGTGCTGCCGGAACAGGTGGCGAGAAACTTAAAGACGGTGCCAATGCGCTTGGCGGGGCTGTCAAAGGATTGTTTGGCGGATCGTCCGACTGATCTTTTCTTTCTGCCGGATTTCCGGGACATATAAACAATCATGGCCTGATCGGGTGAAACGCCCGGTCAGGCTTTTTTATGCGTTTTGCAACAGCTTGTGACCTGTTCGGGGAATGGGGCGGGACAAAATCGCGCGGGATCAATGGTCTGTGTTCGACCGTGAAGTATGAAGATTGTGAATTTTCTCTATCCCACTGCTTTTTTTCATGAAATTGACTTCTATATATCCTTGGATAGGGGTAATTATATCCCCGTCCATGTTGTGATGATGCGTTCGGGATATGAACTGGTTTCACATCCTTCTATTCGGGGTCGGTTCCGGGGATCTGAGGCACCGGGGATCTGATCGATGGCGAACAGAACATGGAAAAACAGACAGGCAAAAACGACCTGTCAGGTGCATGTAAAAATCCGTCACATGATGACGCCAACATCACCGTCAAAAAATTGGGATTGGGATCAAAATGTCGGTCAGACAAGGAGTAATACCGATGAAAGCTAAACTGCTCGCTGTTGTGTCCGCCGCTGCCTTCTTGAGCGCGTGTGCAAATATGAACATTCCAGGGGTACGTGAGATGGCTGACGAAGGGTCGGCATTTGACGCAGCCCTCCATCAGAATTACGCCGACCTTGCCCAGGCAGAGTACGACGAAGCCGATTGGGCGGATGCGCGGTACTTCACCAGCCGTGCCAAAATGGCTGCGATGAGCCAGGATACCGGCCCGCAGATGATTTCCGAACGTTCCCTGCCCGAAGGCAGCACCGGTGAAGTCGAAGTCGCGCGCAGCGACCTTCTGGCGGCACTTGATGCCGGTGGCCGTGAAAAGGCCGCAACGGCTGCTGCACGGGCACAGGCAAGCTTTGATTGCTGGTTGCAGGAACTCGAAGAAAACATCCAACAGGAAGACATCGACAATTGCCGTGCCGCCTTCTATCAGGCGCTGGCAATTGTTCAGGCTGAAATCGACACCGCACCGGCCCCGGTTGCCGCGATGGCAATGCCGGTTCCGATGAATGTCTATTTCGGCTTTGACAGTGCCACAATTGACGGCAAAGCTATGTCGGTCATTAACGGGATTGTCGAAGCATATGGCAAATACGACCCGGCTGCGATCAGCCTGGTTGCCTATGCCGACCGTGCCGGCGATGCAATGTATAACGATATTCTTGCAAAATCGCGTGTCGATGCGGTTGTAAAGGCGCTTCGTGATGGTGGTGTTCCGGCAAGCAAGCTTGCGATCAGCATCAGCGGCGAAGCCAATGTTCCGGTCGCAACCGAAGACGGTGTGGCCGAACAGGGTAACCGTGTCGTTGTTGTCACCTTCAAAGACAGCATGTAAGCACGTCAACGCAACAAGGGGATTTCATCCATGCGTCTTTTGATCGCACTACTTCTGCCCTGGTTACTGTTCTTTACCATCGGGCGCCCAATCGCAGGCGTCATCTGCCTGATTTTGCAGATTACCCTGATCGGCTGGGTACCGGCGGCGATCTGGGCTGTCTATTCGCTTAGTCAGTACAATACTGACAAGAAAATCAGCAGTGCCATGGGTGGCGGTCAGGACTAACTGACTGTGTTTGCCCCATATGGGCCAAACAGACATTCCCAAGAATAAAGGCAGGCCTTCGGGCCTGCCTTTTTGATTGTCTGGCCTTGTGGATCGGGGGCGCTGGCATCAACGCAGATGGCGTCTGATCCCGCCGACAAAACGCCCGATCAGGCGCGATACAATCAGCCGGGTGATCATAAAGCTCGTCACGGCAAGGGCGGCGGGCCAATACCATGCCTGAACTTCCGGACGGGTACTTTGATCAACCAGCCCGTAAATGACGGCTGCCATTGCGCTTGCGGCAATAAAGGCGGTCCGTCTGCGATATCGCGCAATAAAGGGGCCAAGCATCCACATTGATCAGTGCTGACCGCCGCCAATGTCGCGGGCAAGGCGGGCGGCAAAATCATCGGTCATGCCCGATACATAATCCAGGATCACCAGATACAGATCATAAAGGGACGCACCGATCGGCATGGCATCATTGCCGATCAGTTCCCGAACACGTCCGGCCCGATAGGGAATGTCTGCTTCTGATCGGGCTTTGTGGACTTCAAGTGCGGTTTTGCAGAATGTCTCAAGCAGGGTTTCAAGATGGGCAAAGGCGCCGACCTCGATCTGGACCTTGCGGCGGTTCAGGATGATTTGTTTTTCCGAGAATGACTTGGCAGTGGCGATCAGCTCGTTATAGGGGCCATCGGCACAGGCAAGAAGATCGCCTTTCCACACACCGGCCAGAAGTTCTTCTTCGTGACGAACAAAGGCATCGACAAGCGCATCAAGAAGACCCGACATGATCTTGCCGCGCAGGAAGGATATCTTGCGGCTGATATTCTGTTCGCGGTGATATTCGGCAGGAAGGTCCCCTTCGATACAGGGGCGCAGCATCTTTTCCAGCGTCTCGAATTCCACCAGTTCAAGCTCGACCCCGTCCTCGATATCAATCAGGGCATAGCAAACATCATCGGCGGCCTCGACCAGATAAACCAGCGGATGGCGGCAAAATGCCTGGTCGCTTGTCCGGATCAGGCCGGTGGCATCGGCCACTTCCTCAAGCAGGGCGAATTCCTTCTGGAATGCTCCGAATTTCTTTTTCTGGGGAAACGGGCTTCCCGATGCCGACCACGGATATTTCAGGAAACTTGCCAGCGTCGCATAGGTCAGCCGCATCCCCCCATCATACAGACCAGTCCGTTTGTTGGTCAAAAGCCGGAACCCTTGCGCATTACCTTCATAGGTCGTCAGATCGGCAAACTGTTCACGGGACAGGCTGCCGGTAAAGGCCGGGTCGGCATCGATAAACCATTGGCGGATGGCATATTCACCGGCATGGCCAAATGGCGGGTTGCCGATATCATGACACAGGGCGGCGGCCTGAACGATGGCGGCCATGTGATCGGGGTCGATGGTATCAGGCAGGCTGCCCTTTTCCGAAAGGCGATGACCAACCATCAGGCCAAGCGACCGGCCGATACAGGAAACTTCAAGACTGTGAGTCAGGCGGGTATGGACATTGTCATTTTCGGGCAACGGGTGAACTTGGGTCTTGCGTTGCAGGCGCCGGAAGGCGGCCGAGAAAATGATACGGTCATAGTCCTTGTGAAAATCGGACCGGCCAAAAGCGCCGACACTTGAATGACGGGTGCCAAGCCGTGCGGGTGACAACAGTTTTTGCCAGTTCATCATCGCAGTCATGGTGTTTTGGGCCTTCCCGTCGGTTCGGAGCTTCTTTCACATGTGGGCCTTTATGCCCGTTGTTGGTAAATAAGCATTTTAAATTTTGCCGATATGCAAAAGAAAACGGCGCATCCGGGGATGCGCCGTTCGCAATGTCGGTGGGCGGGCTGGATTATGCCCCCAGACCCTTTTCCATGATCAGGTCCAGACGACGGGCAAAGCTGACCGGATCGGGCAGGGCTTCGCCTTCGAGAATGCGGGCCTGATCAAGCAGCAACTGGGCGGCGTCATTAAGAATCGGTGCCTTGGCATCCTTGATGGCAATGTCAGACAGCTTTTTGATCAGGCTGTGCTTCGGATTGATTTCAAGGATACGCGGGCTGATTTCATCAACGCGGTTATGTTGCTTCATCAACCGCTCCATCCGCAGATCCATGCCGGTTTCATCGGCAATCAAGCAGCAGGCCGAACTGGTCAGGCGATCAGATTCCCGAACGTCCTTAACACCGGTACCAAGGGCGATCTTGATCGATGCGATCAATGCATCAAGTGACGCGTCACTGGCGGCATCGTCCTTTTTCTCGTCCTTGGCGTCATCCTTGTCATCGGATTTGACGTCATTGAGATCGGCACCGCCACGGGTGACCGATTTGAAGTCCTTTTCTTCAAACTGGCCAACTGACGGCATCCAGAATTCATCGACCGGATCGGTCAGAAGCAGGACCTCGATCCCCTTGGCGGCAAAGCCTTCAAGCTGCGGGCTGCGTTTCAGGGCTTCGATATCTTCGCCGCTGATATAGTAGATGGCCTTCTGGCCTTCTTTCATGCGTTCGACATATTCCGAAAGCGTGGTCCAGCCATCGCCATGGGTCGAACGGAACTTGGCGATTTTGAGGATGCGCGCACGGTTGGACTGGTCTTCGTAAAGCCCTTCCTTGACCACAGCACCAAAGTTTTCCCAGAAGGTGTCAAACCCTTCGGCGTCCTTCTTTGCAGCAGTTTCCAGTTCGGACAGGACCTTTTTGGTCAGGCCGTTCTTGATCTTGGTCAGGACGGGGTTGTGCTGCAACATCTCGCGCGAGACATTAAGCGGCAAGTCCTGACTGTCGACCACACCGGAAACAAAACGCAGCCATGGCGGCAGCAATTCGTCGGCACCTTCGGTGATGAAGACCTTGCGGACATAAAGTTTCAGATGGCCTTTGCGCTGCGGATCATAAAGATCGAACGGCCGCATGGTCGGAAGGTAAAGAAGGCCGGTATATTCAATCGCGCCTTCGGCCTGATAGTGGATGGTTTTCCAGGGATCATCAAACGCATGCGAATTGTGTTTGTAGAATTCCTTGTACTGTTCCTCGGTGACTTCGGATTTCGGACGGGTCCAAAGGGCGGATGCCTCATTGAGGGTCTCGTCACCATCGGCCTTCATCAGAACCACCGGAATGCCGATATGATCGGAATAGGTTTTGACGATGTGGCGGAGCTTGTATTCTTCGGTGAATTCCTTGAATTCGTCGGTCAGATGCAGGGTGATCTGGGTGCCGCGGCCTTCCATTTCGGCTTCGGAAATGGTGTATTCGCCCTTGCCGTCCGATGACCACTTCCATGCCTGGTCTTCGCCGGCCTTGCGACTTACGACATCAACCCGGTTTGCCACCATGAAGGCGGAATAGAAACCGACACCGAACTGACCAATCAGGTCGACATCCTTCGGATTGTCGGATTTGGAGACCGCATCAAGGAACTTGGCAGTGCCGGAATTGGCAATGGTGCCAAGATTGTCGATCAGGTCTTCCTTGTTCATCCCGATCCCGTTATCGGCAATCGTCAGAACATTGCGGACATTGTCTGTCAGAAGGCGGACCTTGAATTCAGCGTCGCCTGCGAGCAGTTCCGGTTTGGCAATCGCTTCGTAACGCAGTTTGTCGCACGCATCCGAAGCGTTGGAGATCAGCTCGCGCAGGAAGATGTCCTTGTTTGAATACAGCGAATGGACAACGATATCGAGCAGTCGGCTGACCTCGGCCTCGAACCGCATTTTTTCTTCCGTCATGACCTCTTTATTCTCCTTTGTTTCAAGCGTCTGTTGAACTTCCCCGCAATCGGCAGAAGTTGCAACACTTCAACGGGCTACACGAAATAGCAATGTGACCTGTTATTGCTACTGACCGCGCTTGATATGCGTCAACGCACCTTGCAGCGCAAGTCCTGTATCCTAAGTATAGATATAGACGGTTTTTCAAAAGGGGCGCGTAAACCAAAACCCAAGCGTTCCTGAATTTCCCGGGACAGCAAATGGACCGGGGGTAAACGGCAGGGTGCAACGCCCTGCTTTGCGTCCAAGGCTTTAAACAGGAGGCCGTATCATGAAGGTTCCCGTTCAAATCACCTACCGTGATGTTGATCAGTCTGATGCGCTTGACGAGCGTATCCGTTTCAAGGTGCAAAAACTGGAAGAAACCTTCGATCGCATGACCAGTTGTCATGTTGTGGTGGAACGACCCCAAGCATCCCATAACCACGGCAACCGTTTCGCCGTACATTTCGGGATCAATGTGCCGGGCAAGGAAATCATGGTAAAGCGTGACAGTGCTGATCATGCCCATGAAGATGTCTATGTCGCGCTTAAAAACAGTTTCCAGGCCGCACGCCGACAGCTCAAGGATTATGCGGACAAGATGCGTAACCATTAATGACCCGACCGGTGATGGTCGAATAATAATGACCGACCGGCATTGATTGGCGGGGCGACTTTATGGTCGCCCCGTTTTGCTTTTGGGGGCTGATTTGTTTGAGCCTGATCTTGCGGTTTTCCGGCAAATGCGGTGGTGGCGCGAGAAGGGCAAAGCACAAAAGTCGCAGTCGGACAAATATCGGGCTTTCGCCTGCCGGGTTTTGACTGTTTTTATCGGTCAGGATGCAACAGCGGTTCGAAGCTGCTGACTGCTGTTCGGATACCGGGCATCACGCAATGCGCCGGCCCACCATTTTAGGTCGCCCACCATGTGATGCAGTGCCTGGTTTGTGCTTTCCTGGTCGATTGGGTTTCCGTCTTCGTCAAAACGGTTCCAGACGTTTGCAAAGCTCACCACGTCGCGCATGGTCACGGCTTGAAGTTCGGCAAAGACAAGACGCAATTGCTCTACCGCGCGCAATCCCCCTGACATCCCGCCATAGGAAACAAAGGCGACCGGCTTGCGACGCCATGGCTGTTTGGCAGCATCAATCAGCAATTTCAGCTCGCCGGTAAAGCTGTGATTGTATTCCGGTGTCACGACGATAAAGGCATCGGCCTCTGAAAGGGCGGTGTGCAGTTCATCAATGCCCGGATGTTCTGCACGCGTATGTGCCGCCGGAAGGTTCAGGACAGCCGGATCAATCGTATCAAGTGAAAGATCGCGATCCGATCCGAGTGTTGTCAGTACCCAACGCGCAACCATGTCACAAAGCCGTCCCTCTCGTGCACTGCCATAGATGATGGCGACATTGAATGTTTCTTTCATGGATTTGACTCCTTGATAATTTCGCTTCAATGCGTAAGCTTCTAGAACCTCAACTAATGTTAAGGTCAATAACGAAATTCGATACCTGTCAGAAGGCAGGATGCAGGAGGGGGAAATGGCCGGAAGCGGTGTATTACAGCGTTATCTGAGCGTCGGGGAAGTCGCCAGCCGCTGCGGGATTGCGGTGTCGGCTGTGCATTTTTATGAACGCAAAGGTCTGATCAGTTCGATCCGCACCGATGGCAATCAGCGCCGGTTTCACCGCGGCGTGTTGCGTAAGCTCGCCATCATCAAGGTCGCCCAGAAAACCGGCATACCGCTTTCTGAAATTGCAGAAGCCTTTGACAAGTTGCCCCATAACACGGTCCCCAATGCCAAGGACTGGGAAAAGCTGTCTTCGCAATGGCGCGACGACTTGAACGAACGGATCGATCAACTGACCCGACTTCGTGATCAGTTGGGGCAATGTATTGGCTGTGGATGCCTGTCGATATCAGATTGCCCGCTGCGCAACCCGGCAGATGAGCTTTCGGGTGATGGGCCAGGCGCGCGTCTGCTGGAGCTGGAACACGAATAACAATCTGACGGAGATACCTGTTGATCACTTGAGAGTGCGCTTTGCGCACTACGTCATGTCACGTTGTTCGGAATAAGTCGGGCCCGTGTTGTCAGCTAGGAATCTGGTGCCATAACTTTCTTCTGTAATATGTTCCAAATACCTCTGCCTATTGATCAAAGTGACAAAGCCTTTGTGAGCAGGGTATATCTGCTGAGCTTTCGCGTGGTTACAGACAGAGCATAGAAATGCAATGTTGGTCACGTCGAACCGGGCGAGATCGTAATAAAAGGTTAAATTATCGCCCCTGTGGACTCTGACGGCATTGTCTGCCATGTCGTCAACCCGGATTTGCTCTACTGTGACCTCGAAACTTCCCCTCGCCAAGGCGTCAACGTCTTGGGCAATCATCTTGATTTGGTCGTAACCGCCATCCCATGCGTCCACCTCGAAAACTCTCAATTTCTCGTAGTCAGGTAACTTGAAAGCAGAATTTTTTAACTGAACCGACCAACCATCATCGTCTTCAAAGCGTTTCTTGTTGGCAGACCGGGCTGCAGCAGAGAAAGTTGTCCAGTCTGTGTAAGAGAAGATCACACTCCCCATAACGCGGCGCAATGCCTTTTGAGGAAACATATGATCGGCCTCGGCATAAGCCGTCGGCAGCAATCGTTTGCAAGTGGGACAAGTAAAAACATTCTCCTCGCCAAACCCGAAATTCTTGTTTTCGCTTATTGGGCTGTTAAATCGCCAATTATTAAACCACGCCGCTGTCTCTGGTGCGGGAAGAACTGGCCTGAAGGTTCGCGAGCTGGATGAAAAAATGATCATAAAGTTTCCTTCGCGTCCTCGTCTGAAAGACGCTTAAACAACTGCCAATATGTCAGGGGTTTGTCGAATGGCCCGAGGCCTATGTTCGGAAGGCCTGGTTTGTGTTGTTCCGAGGGTGGTTTGAGCGCTTTGCGCCATTGATAGTCCGACGGTGGACAGTCGTGGGGGTAGTCCGGTGGAATATCGGGATGCTTTGGGTCTATTTCTTCGGTAGTTTTCGTGGCTTCCCAGATTGTTTGTGGACTCCGTTTTATGGCTTTGGCTTTTGTTTTCGGCCATGGGGCCGCACAGCCATTGTCGGATTGTGTGTCATCATCGGTCATGGGAATGCCTGCAGTGTCTGTGTATCTCATAGGAGTGACGCAGGACGTCTCGCTTTGTGAAGTTGGTAGGTGTTTCGATATGGCAGAAAGCTTGACATTGCGCCGGTTCGCGTGTTGAAAGGCCCAAAGATTGCGATGGTCCGGATCAATGGGCTGTCGATTGGAAAAGTTTGATGCAGATTTCAACCCGAACCGGTCCTCGTATCCTTGCCATATTGGGGCCGACCAACACCGGCAAGACCCATCTGGCCATGGAACGGATGTTGGCGCATACGACCGGGATGATCGGGTTCCCGTTGCGGCTTTTGGCGCGTGAAAACTATGATCGCGCAGTGGCCAAGGTCGGCAAGGGGGCGGTGGCGCTGATCACCGGCGAAGAGCGTATCTTGCCGAAAACCGCACGTTATTTCCTGTGTACCGTCGAAGCCATGCCTGTGGCCAAGCAGGTCGATTTCCTGGCAATTGACGAAATCCAGATGTGTGCCGATCCCGAACGCGGGCATGTCTTTACCGACCGGCTGTTGCATGCGCGCGGGCGCTCAGAGACCATGTTCATGGGGGCGGAAACCATCCGCCCGGTGATCCGCAAGCTGGTTGATAATGTCGAATTTGATCGGCGCGAACGTTTTTCGACCCTAAGCTATAACGGATCGAAGAAGATCCAGCGCCTTCCGGCCCAGTCGGCTGTGGTGACGTTTTCGGCACAGGAAGTCTATGCGGTGGCCGAACTGGTGCGCCGTCAAAAGGGCGGGGCTGCGGTGGTTCTTGGCGCGCTGAGCCCGCGCACCCGCAATGCCCAGGTCGAAATGTTCCAGAATGGCGAGGTCGAACACCTGATTGCGACCGATGCCATCGGCATGGGGCTTAACCTTGACCTTAACCATGTTGCCTTTGCCGCGCTGACCAAGTTTGACGGCAAGTTCAACCGCGGTTTGACGGCGGCTGAAACCGCCCAGATTGCCGGGCGTGCGGGCCGTCACATGAATGACGGGACATTTGGTGTTACCGGCAACCTATCGGGCATTGATCCCGATATCATCGAACAGATCGAAGCCCACGAGTTCGAACCGCTTGCCAAAGTCTTCTGGCGCAATGCGCGGCTTGATTTCCGGTCTGTGGATGCGTTGCAGAAATCCTTGCGCCGTCGGTCGGATGACCCGACCCTTATTCTGGCGCGCGAGCCGGTCGATGAAATCATGCTCGATCATCTGGCGCATAACGAAGATGTCGCGCGCATCGCCTCGGCCCCGGATCGGGTACAGTTATTGTGGGAAGTTTGCCAGATTCCCGACTTCAGAAATATCCATACCGATGCCCATCCAAGGCTGCTAACATCTATCTATCGCTATCTTGCGAAACCCGGAAGCAAACTGCCCATCGACTGGTTGGGCGAACAAGTCTTGCGTCTGGATCGTTATGATGGTGATATCGATCAGTTGTCATCACGTTTGGCAGGTATTCGCGTCTGGACATATGTATCGCACAAGCATCACTGGCTCGAAGATGCCAATCATTGGCAGGAACGCACGCGGGCCATTGAGGATAAGCTCTCAGATGTGCTACATGAACGCCTGACCCAAAGGTTCGTTGACAGACGGACCTCGGTTTTATTGAAAAGTCTCAAGGACAAGTCTGAACTCATGTCTACCATCACTGCGAATGGTGAAGTACAGGTCGAAGGTGAATTTGTCGGCCGTCTTGATGGATTCCGTTTCATCCCTGATGAAACCGATGCTGCTTTCGAAGGCAAGGCTATTGCCAGTGCCGCACGTCGCGCGCTGACCGGCGAAATCGCCCAGCGTGTCAAACAACTTGAAACCGACGAAGACGACAAGTTCGCGGTGAATGGGCAGCTTGATGTCCTTTGGAACGGTGCGCAGGTTGGCGTACTGAAAAAAGGTGACACAGTTCTGTCGCCCGAAGTTCAGGTGATCGACAGCGAGTTCTTTGACGGTCCGACACGTGAGCGTGTGCGTACCCGTTTGCAGAATTTCGTCAATGCCCATATCGAAGCGCGCCTTAAAATGCTGACCCGCCTGCGCGATTGTCAGTTGTCCGGTCCGATTCGCGGTCTTCTGTTCCAGCTGAACGAAGGTCTGGGCTGTGTACCGCGCTCGGAACTTGAAAGCCTGGTCAAGGACCTGTCGGACGAGGACCGCAAGGCACTTGCCAAACTTGGCGTGCGTCTGGGTGTTGAAACCGTCCATGTGCTTGATGCGCTCAAACCCGATCCGGTTGAGCTGCGCGGCATTCTTTGGGCGGTTGCCCGTGAACTGGATGCGCTTCCGGAATTGCCGCCGGCAGGCCGGACATCGGTTCCGAACGATCGTGCCAATTCCAAGGGCTTCTACCTTGCTGCTGGCTATATGCCGGTTGGTCCGCTTGCGGCACGTGTGGACATGCTTGAACGTTTCGCAGCCCTTCTGCGTCAGAAGGCCCGTGAAAACGACGGCAAGGTACGTCCTGATCCCGATCTGCTGTCACTTCTGGGCTGCACGGTCGAGCAGGCCGAAGGCGTCTTTACTGCTCTTGGCTGGCGTGCCGAGGTAACCAAGGTCAAGAAATCCGAACTTCTTGCCAAGGAAGCCGAGAAAAAGGCCGAAGAAACCGCCAAGACCGATGCCGAAGTCAAAACCGAAGAGGCTGCACCGGCTGAAAGCGCCGAAACAGCACCGGCAAATGACGCTGCATCCACCGACACCGCAGAAGCAACCCCGGCCGAAGCCGCGGAAACCGATGCGGATGGCGATGAGCTGGTCGAGGTCAAATACTTTGTCCGTGTCGATCGCCGCAAGCGTGGCGGTGCCGGTCGTGGCCAGCAGCGTGGTCCGCGTCAGGATGCACGCGGCAAAGGCGGTCCCAAGGGCAAGGGCGGCAACCGTCCGAACTATGGTGGCAAGGGTGGCCGTGGTGGCAAGCCGGGCGGACGTGGTCCGGCCCCGGACAAAGGTAACCAGATCAACGAAGATTCTCCGTTTGCCAAGCTTAAGGAGATGCTCGAAGCCAAAGGCTGATAGCATCCTGGAAATCGGAATTGAACGGCGATCCTTGCGGGTCGCCGTTCTGCGTTCTATGTCTTTATAATCACTTGATGCAGGATCGGATGGTTGTGAACGAACAGTCAGAAAAGCTCAGGGTCGACAAATGGCTTTGGCATGCCCGGTTTTACAAAACCCGGTCATTGGCCAGCAAAGCCTGCCAGTCCGGGCATATCGTTCTGAATGGTCAGTCCGTCTCCAAGGCAAGTGCCACGGTCGTCGCCGGTGACCGATTGCAGTTCTTTCAGGGGCCGCATTTGCGTGTGGTCGAAGTCATCGCCCTTGGCGAACGTCGCGGGCCCGCCCCGGAAGCCCAGGGCTTGTATGTGGACCATTCCCCCCCAAGATTACCGAAAAAGGAAGTTGCGTCAGATATACGAACCGCACCGGTTGCGGAACGCGAAGCCGGTGCCGGACGCCCGACCAAGGCAGAACGCCGGGCACTTGACCGGCTGCGGGGTGACAGGGATGTCGGCTAGGACTTTTTAAGTTTTTTCTGATATTTAGGCGATCTCTGCGACTTAACGCCAGGATGGCAAGAATACAAAATTATCCGGTTGTGTCTGGTGCACGAATTTCTTGCACTGGGATTAGTGATCGGCTATGTATCCTATCTGATGGTATAATATCACCACTTTAGGATGGTATTTTCTGCATAACCTGGAGCATCCCTGCTTTATGACACGTCGTCCGGGCTTGAATATCGGGACATTGTCGCATCTGCGCACCGGCCGTTTTTCGCTGTTGATTGCCGCATTGGTGATCAATCTGCTGTCGCTTGCGCTGCCGATTACCCTGCTTCAGGTTTATGACCGTGTCCTGCCGCATAATTCCATACCGACACTTACCTTGCTGATCCTTGGCGTTCTTGGCGCTCTTTTGATCGAGGCTGTGCTGCGTCTTGGCCGGGCCTATATTTCTTCGCTGTCGGCGGCGAAATTCGAACATGAAAGCTCGCAAAAGGCCGTCGGTCATTTGCTTTCGGCAAGTCTGATCGACTATGACAAAACCGCACCGGGGCTGCATCTTCAGCGTTTGAACAGTCTTAATTTGCTGCGCGATTTCTATTCCGGTCAGGCGATCGGCGCGATTGTGGACCTTCCGTTTGTCGTACTGTTTCTGGCCTTGATTGCGGTTATTGGCGGGGTGCTTGTTGCCGTGCCGGTCGGCATATTGCTTGCCTTCTTTCTGACCGCGATGATTTTGGGGCACCAGTTGCGTGCCGCCCTGGACAAGCGCAGCCAGTCTGACGAACGCCGGTACAACTTTATCATCGAGACCCTAACGGGCATTCACACCATCAAGTCGATGGCGATGGAAAACCTGATGGTGCGCCGTCATGAACAGCTTCAGGAACAATGTTCGGGGGATGACCTGATTGCGGCGCGTTCGGCCCATGCGGCGGTCAATGCCAGTGCAACCTTTTCGATGCTGACCATGGTGATGGTTGCCGCGATCGGCAGTGTGCTGGTGATCAATGGTGATCTGACCGTTGGTGGACTTGCGGCCTGCACCATGCTGTCGGGGCGTTCGATCCAGCCATTGCAGCGCGCCATGAGCCTGTGGACACAGTTCCAGAATATCCGTGTTGCCCGTCAGCGCGTCAACGAACTGTTTGAAATCAAACCCGAAGACAGCGCGGTAACCGCGGAAATGCCGCTGCTTGAAGGCAAGATCGAATTGCGCAATCTGGGCTTTTCGCATGCCGACGGAAAGAAGATCTTTGACCGGCTTGATCTGGTGGTTGAACCGGGGGATTCAGTGGCGATCACCGGCGATAACGGGACCGGCAAAACCACGTTGCTGTGGCTTTTGATGGGGGCACTGCGCCCTGACAGCGGTGACATATTGCTCGATGGTAAAAATCCATCTGACTATACGGCGGAATCAACGCGCCGCCAGATCGCTTATCTGCCGCAACATGGCGTGATGTTCAAGGGCACCATTCTTGAAAACATTACCGGCTTCCGCAAGGAAATCGGTGTGGACAGGGTGGTTGAAATTGCCCGTCGTCTTGGCCTTGACGACATTGTCATGCGCATGCCCGAAGGCTATGACACCGAAGTCGGCGGACAGGCATCCGAAACACTGCCGCGTGGCGTGAAGCAGCGTATCGCGGTTGCGCGAGCACTGATTGATTATCCTCGCATCGTGCTGTTTGACGAGGCCAACAGTTCGCTTGATATGGCCGGTGACAACATCATGGCCAGTCTGATGCTGGAACTGAAAAAGCACTGCACCCTTGTCATGGTGTCGCACCGACCGTCATTGATTGCGCTGGCAAACAAGCAATACCGGATTGTCGACCATCATCTTGTGCCGGTTCTAAAACGCAGCAATGCCCGCGTTACCCGTGCAGAATCGAATTTCAGTGCACCAGTAGAGACGGGGGCACAATGAAACAGCTCGAAAACATGAACTATGCGCTGGGCTATCGCATGGGGATGGCAAGCATTGATGCCCAGTCGGATTTCGATGCCTGTTTGTGGCCGCTGCTTCAGGCACTTGGCTGGCGCGGGTTGCCCCGCCAGGTCGCAGAAGCCCTGCCGCATCTGGACCAGACGCTTGATATCACGGATTTCCGCAACGTTCTTGCGCATCTGAACTATCAGTCGCGCGAAATTGACGCGACCTTCGATCAGATTGACGAACGCATGATGCCCTGCCTGTTCGTGCCCGATAACGGCACCGCACTGGTGGTCATTCGCCCCGAAGATAACGGTATCCGGGTTTTTGATGGCGGAACGGATCGTGAAATGGTCATCCGGTCGTCTTCTCTGCCGGGCAAGCTGTATCAGTTCACGATGGCTGATCGCCGGGCCCGCTATTTCGAAGATGACAAGCGCGGCTGGTTTGGCGGGATTGCTGCGCGCTTTTCCTCGCTCGGTTATCAGCTGCTGCTGCTTACGCTTGTTCTCAATATCATGGCGCTGGCAACGCCGGTCTTTGTTATGGGCATCTATGACCGGGTGATTGGAACCCGGTCGATACCGATGCTGATCCAGTTTTCAATCGGGATCGTGATTGTCATGGTTCTGGGCTGGATCCTTCGATCCTTGCGCAGTCAGATCGTCAGTCATTTTGGGGCGCGTCTTGATACGTTGGTCAGTGGCGCGATCTTTGAACGGTTGCTGTCGTTGCCGCCGACCTTTACCGAACGGGCACCGGTCGGGGTACAGATTTCGCGTATTCGCGACTTTGAAAGTGTGCGTGAATTCTTTACCGGGCCGATGGCCATGGTGATGCTAGAAATGCCGTTTGTTCCGATCTTCCTGATTGCGATGTTCTATCTGGGGGGCTGGCTGGCAGTCATTCCGATTGTTCTGATGGCGGTATTCCTGTTGATCGGGATTATTGCCTTTCCGGTTGTTTCACGCCGGGTGGTCGAGCTTGGCCGTCATGGGGCCAGCCGCCAGGAATTCCTGGTCGAAACGGTCGGCAAGATGTCGGTTTTGAAATATACCGCATCCGAGAAACGCTGGTTGGCACGGTTCCGCGACATATCGGCCGATACGGCCTATGCCGGGTTCCGGGTTTCGATGGTCAATAATATCATCAACACATCAGCCCAGATCCTGATGATTTCTGCGGGTGCGCTGGTTCTGGCATTTGGTGCAGACCAGGTGATGAATGCGCAAATGAGTGTCGGTGCGCTTGTGGCCTCGATGATGCTGGCCTGGCGTGTTCTGGGGCCGATCAACCAGGCCTTCCTTGGTTTACCGCGTCTGGCACAGCTGCGCGGAAGTGTCCGCCAGATCAACCGGCTGATGAACCTTCAGCCCGAAGGCGATCTTGTGCCGCGCTCGGTCGAGCAGCGCCGCTTTGAAGGTGCGATTACGTTTTCGCGCGTCAGTTTCCGCTACAGCTCGGATTCCGATCCGGCACTGGTCGGGGTCAATTTTGACATCAAACCCGGACAGGTCGTTGCCGTGGTCGGGGCCAATGGTGCGGGCAAATCATCCCTGATCAAGCTGGTGGCAGGCATGTATCAGCCCCAGGCCGGTGCGGTCCTGATTGACGGGGCGGATATCCGCCAGATGGATCCGCAAACCCTGCGTCAGGCCATTTCCTATGTGCCGCAGGATATCGAATTTTTCCGGGGATCGATCGCCCAGAACCTGCGTTTGGCCAATCCGGTCGCATCGCCTGATGACCTGCGCATGGCGTGCATGTCTGCGGGCATTTTGCAGGAAGTCGAAGCCTTGCCCGACGGGTTTGATACCCGTGTCGGTGATCAGCATTCCTCGCGGTTTTCGGCAAGCTTCCTGCAACGGCTGGCACTGGCGCGCGCCTTTGTGCGTGAAGCCCCGATCATTTTGTTTGATGAACCGACCAACGGTCTGGATCAGCGCGCCGATCGCGCCTTCCAGCACACAATCAACCGGTTGCGTGGCGGGTCGACCATTTTCCTGATTACCCATCGGCCAAGTCACCTTGATCTGGCCGACCGCATACTTGTTCTTGAAGCCGGACAGCTGCGCGGCGACGGCCCGCCCGAACGGATCAAGCAACAGGTGATAGACGGAGGCTACCTATGAGTGATGCAGCTGTGCAGAATACTGCGATTGAACGGTTCCGCCGGTCCCGTCGCATGGCGCGTTATCTTTCGCATGCCGTGCTGCTTGAAGAAGGCGGCATTTCGGTCTTTATCCGCTCGGCCATGGTGCTGTTGTCGGTGGGCTTTCTGGCGCTTGTTGCCTGGGCTGCCACCACCGAGATCAAGGAAACGGCCATTACATTTGGCCAGGTGATGCCAACAGGTGCGGTCAACAAGATCCAGCATCTTGAAGGCGGCATCATCGAACAGATCATGGTACGTGACGGCGATCTTGTTGAAAAAGGCCAGGTTCTTGTCCGGCTCAAGGCCGACGGCGCGCAGGCCGAACTATCCCAGACGGAAACCAAGCTTGGCAACCTTCAGCTCGAAGCGGAACGCTATCGTGCCCTTGCCGAAGGCCGCGACCCGGACTTTGCCAGCCTGCTTGCGCAATATCCGGAACTCGCACGCAATCAGCAGGAAATCTATAACATCCAGACCGAACTTGATCGCAACCAGAACGAAATCCTTCAGGTCCAGATCAAGGAACGCAACGCCGAACTCGCCCAGCTCAGTGAACAGGAAGCAACGCTTCGCAAATCGGTTGATTTGCTAAGCCAGGAAGTCACCATGCGCCGTTCGCTTTATGAGCAGGGGCTGAATTCCAAGGTGCTGTTCCTCAATATCCAGCGCGAACTGAACGAAGCCCAGGGCAATCTTTCAGGGGTCGTTGCCGAACAGGCCCGGGCCCGCGAAACCATTGCCGAGGCCAAGCTGCGTCTGAATGAACTTGAAAAAAGCCAGCGCGAAGAAGCAATTACCGAGCTTGGCCGGCTGGGCGGTGAAATTGCCCAGACCCGCGAGGCATTGCGCAAATTGCGTGATCGTGTTGCTCGCCTTGAAATCGTTGCGCCAACGCGCGGTTATATCAAGGGCCTGCAATTCACCACGATCGGCGGGGTGATTGCCCCGGCGCAGATCGTGATGGAACTGGTGCCGGTTGATGATGACCTGATTGCGGAAACCCGCATCTCGACCGAAGATATCGGCCATGTCCATCTTGGGCAGCCGGTGACGGTCAAGGTCAGTGCGTTTGACTTTATACGTTATGGTGGTATTTCCGGCGAATTGGTATCGATCTCTGCATCTACTTTTATTGATGAGGAAGGACAACCATATTATAAAGGAAAGGTTGCGCTTGATACCGACATGGTTGGTGAAGGCGCTTCGGCTCAACGGATCATACCGGGCATGACTGTGCAGGCAGACATCCAGACCGGGGAACGTACCCTTCTTCAGTATTTGCTGAAACCTGTGTATGTCTCGCTTGATCAGGCGTTCAAAGAACGATGAGCTTTCATTTGGTCCCGCTGGAAATGCCGAAACCATTTCTACTGCCTGGCCGCACAAAACTCTGGCATGTGCTAGGGTATCTATACTAAGGTATAGAAGTGTGAGTCGGGTTATACCCGTCTTGCGTTTCACGGAGAATGGGTTAGATGGCGGACGATCCTCGCGATACGGAAAATTCACGCAGTGAAGATATCAGCAGCGTCAATGAGGAAGCGACGCCAGAAGAGCTGATGCGCGTGGAGGAACAGGATGGGGAAAGTAATGAACTGGTCGAACTTCATGACGACCTGAACAATACTGCGCGTCCGCCCGAAGAGGAGCTTGGCTCTGTCCATTATGGCAACCAGGTTTTCAACCCCCAGGCCGAAGCCCAGCAGGCCTTCCGTCGACAGAATGCCGCGACCCAGCGCCAGGAACGCGTCCAGGCAGAAGAAGCCACCGAAAAACAGTCAATCGCCCAGGCGATAAATGCCGAGATTGAAAACAATCTTGATACGGTCGATGGAACCTTTGACGGCAATCTTGACAGCTTCGGTCATGACGACATTTCGCTGAAATCCGATCCCAGCACGATCGAGCTGCCTGAAATTCCGCTTTCGACCAGTGACACCAACCAGTTGCGTGGTGATCGTGAACAACCGCGCGGCACCGGCCGCGGCGAACGCGGACCCGATTTCATCCCGTCCGGGGAAGAAGCACCTGCGAACGATGCGGATGCAACCGCCCTTGCAGATGATGCAGCCCAGTCCGAGATCACCGATGATGCGATCACAGATGACGTGATCGAAGTTGAAAAAGTCGCCGACGCGCCGACACTGTCGGCCGGCAGTGTTACCGGGTCGGAAGACAGTGCCATTTCGCTCAATGTGTCTGCTGCGCTTAATGACCTTGATGGCGGAAGTGAAACACTCTCGGTGGTGATCTCCGGCGTGCCCGAAGGTGCTATTTTGTCGGCCGGTACCAATAATGGCGATGGCACCTGGTCGGTTCCGGCAGGTCAGCTTGGCGGATTGAAAATCACGCCGCCGGAAAATTACAGCGGCAGTTTCAGCCTCACCGTAACCGCAACCAGCCGCGAAGCAAATGGCAGCACCAGCTCGACCTCTTCAAGCTTCACGGTTGATGTTGCCGGCGTTGCCGACGGCGCGACGCTTGATGTTTCGGATGCTTCCGGACGCGAAGACAGCGCGATTGCACTTGATATCGATACCGAACTTCTCGATGGCAGCGAAAGCATTTCCGTCAAGATTACCGGTGTCCCGGACGGTGCAACCTTGTCTGCTGGTACCAACAATGGCGATGGCAGCTGGACGCTCAGCCCGGATCAGCTTGAAGGCCTGACCATCACCCCGGCACCGGATTTCAGCGGCGAAATCGACCTCTCGGTCCTCGTCTCGACCACCGATGGCGACGACACCGCCGTTGTGATGGAAGAAATCAAAGTCGATGTCGAAGGCATCGCAGATGCCCCGACGCTCGAGACTTCAAATGCTTCGGGCGCCGAGGATAGCGCGATTGCGCTGAACATCGATGCAGGCCTGACAGACAGCTCGGAAGTCTTGTCGATCACGATCAGCGGCGTTCCGGATGGCGCGACCTTGTCGGCTGGGACCGACAATGGTGACGGCACTTGGACGCTGAACCCGGACCAGTTGGAAGGTCTGACGATCACGCCGGCTGACGACTTCAGCGGATCGTTTGACCTTGGTGTAACGGCAACCTCTGCCGATGGCGAGGATATCGCAACCACGACCGGCAGCGTCAAAGTTGATGTTGCGGGTGTTGCGGATGCACCGACCCTTGATGTGTCCGATGTCTCTGGCTCTGAAGATAGTGCTATCGCACTCGATATTGATGCAGGTCTGACGGACAGCTCGGAAGTCTTGTCGATCACGATCAGTGGTGTACCGGACGGTGCAACCTTGTCGGCTGGTACCGACAAGGGCGATGGCACCTGGACGTTGAACCCGGACCAGCTCGAAGGCCTGACGATCACGCCTGCTGAAGATTTCAGCGGGTCGTTCGATCTTGGTGTGACGGCACAATCTGCAGATGGTGAAGACGTCGCGACGACCACCGGTTCGATCACGGTTGAAGTTGCAGGTGTCGCAGATGCACCGACCTTGGAGGTCGCTGATGCCTCTGGTTCTGAAGACAGTGCGATTGCGCTCGATATCGACGCCGGTCTCACAGATGCCAGTGAAGTTCTGACGGTAACGATTTCCGGTGTGCCGGATGGGGCGACCCTGTCGGCAGGTACCGATAATGGCGACGGCACCTGGACGCTGACCCCGGACCAGCTTGAAGGTCTGACGATCACGCCGGCTGAGGACTTCTCCGGCAGCTTCGATCTGGGCGTGACCGCTACCTCTGCGGATGGCGAGGACATTGCCACGACCACCGGCTCGATCACCGTTGATGTTGCAGGCGTTGCAGATGCGCCGACCTTGGATGTGGCTGACGCCAGTGGCTCTGAAGATTCTGCAATTGCACTCGACATCGACGCCGGTTTGACGGACAGCTCGGAAGTTCTGAGCATTACCATTTCCGGTGTTCCGGATGGCGCGACCTTGTCAGCAGGGACTGATAATGGTGATGGCACTTGGACACTGAACCCGGACCAGTTGGAAGGTCTGACGATCACGCCGGCTGAAGACTTCAGCGGATCGTTCGAGCTTGGCGTTACCGCGACTTCCGCCGATGGCGAGGATGTCGCAACCACGACCGGGTCGATCACCATTGATGTGGTGGGCGTTGCAGACGCCCCGACCCTTGATGTTGCTGATGCATCTGGCTCCGAGGACGGCGCAATTGCGCTCGACATCGATGCCGGTCTGACAGATTCCAGCGAAGTTCTGACGGTAACGATCAGTGGCGTTCCTGATGGCGCAACCTTGTCGGCAGGGACTGACAATGGTGATGGCACCTGGACGCTGAACCCGGACCAGCTTGAAGGTCTGACGATCACGCCGGCTGACGACTTCAGCGGTTCGTTTGATCTTGGTGTCACCGCGACTTCCGCCGATGGCGAAGACGTTGCGACCACAACCGGCAGCATCACGGTTGATGTTGCCGGCGTTGCCGATGCGCCGACTTTAGAAGTCTCCGATGCTTCGGGCAGCGAAGATTCCGCAATTGCATTGGATATTAATGCTGGTCTGACCGATAGCTCGGAAGTTCTCAGTGTCACGATCAGCGGCGTTCCGGACGGTGCAACCTTGTCGGCTGGTACCGACAATGGTGACGGCACCTGGACATTGAGCCCGGATCAGCTCGAAGGTTTGACCATTACACCGGCGGAAGATTTCAGTGGGTCGTTTGACCTTGGTGTGGCGGCTCAGTCAGCGGACGGTGAAGACTTCGCCACCACCACCGGCTCAATCACCGTTGATGTAGCTGGTGTTGCTGACGCACCGACCCTTGATGTGTCCGATGCTTCCGGCAACGAAGATTCGGCGATTGCACTTGATATCGATGCCGGTCTGACTGATAGCTCGGAAGTTCTGAGTGTTACCATTTCCGGCGTTCCGGACGGTGCAACCCTGTCGGCCGGGACGGACAATGGTGACGGCACCTGGACGCTGAACGCGGATCAGCTTGAAGGTCTGACGATCACGCCGGCTGAAGATTTCAGCGGTTCGTTTGACCTCGGTGTTACGGCGACCTCCGCCGATGGTGAAGACGTTGCAACGACGACCGGTTCGATCACGGTTGATGTGGCTGGTGTTGCCGATGCGCCAACCCTCGAAACTTCGAACGCCTCTGGTTCGGAAGACAGTGCAATTGCGCTCGACATTAATGCCGGTCTGACGGATTCCAACGAAGCTCTGACGGTAACGATCAGCGGTGTTCCGGACGGCGCGACCTTGTCAGCTGGTACTGACAATGGTGACGGCACCTGGACGCTGAATCCGGAGCAGCTTGAAGGTCTGACGATCACACCGGCTGAAGATTTCAGCGGATCGTTTGACCTTGGCGTGACCGCGACTTCCGCCGATGGTGAAGATATTGCGACCACAACCGGTTCGATCACGGTTGATGTGGCTGGGGTTGCGGATGCGCCGACATTGGATGTCGCCGATGCGTCGGGCAACGAAGATTCCGCAATTGCGCTTGATATCGATGCGGGTCTGACGGACAGCTCTGAAGTTCTGACCATCACGATCAGCGGCGTTCCGGACGGCGCGACCTTGTCGGCGGGTACCGATAATGGTGATGGCACCTGGACATTGAACCCGGACCAGTTGGAAGGTCTGACGATTACCCCGGCTGAGGACTTCAGTGGATCGTTTGATCTTGGCGTTACCGCGACCTCTGCTGATGGCGATGACGTTGCCACCACGACCGGTTCGATTACGGTTGATGTAGCGGGTGTTGCGGATGCGCCGACGCTTGACGTGGCTGATGCCAGTGGTTCTGAGGATTCCGCTATTGCATTGGATATCGACGCGGGTCTTACCGACAGCTCGGAAGTTCTGAGCGTTACGATCAGTGGTGTTCCGGACGGTGCAACCTTGTCTGCGGGTACCGATAATGGCGACGGCACCTGGACACTGAACCCGGACCAGCTCGAAGGTCTGACGATCACTCCGGCTGAGGATTTCAGTGGATCGTTTGATCTTAGTGTCACGGCTCAGTCAGCTGATGGAGAGGATGTCGCCACCAACACCGGCTCGATCACGGTCGATGTAGCTGGTGTTGCAGACGCACCAACGCTGGATGTGTCTGATGCAGCAGGCTCTGAGGACAGCGCAATTGCGCTCGACATTGACGCAGGCCTAGCGGACAGCTCGGAAGTTCTGTCGATCACGATTAGTGGTGTTCCGGACGGTGCAACCTTGTCTGCGGGGACTGATAATGGTGACGGCACCTGGACGTTGAACCCGGATCAGTTGGAAGGTCTGACGATCACGCCGGCTGAAGATTTCAGCGGGTCGTTTGATATTGGCGTGACCGCGACTTCTGCAGATGGTGAAGATGTTGCAACGACTAGTGGTTCAATCACGGTTGATGTTGCGGGTGTTGCGGATGCGCCGACGCTCGACGTAGCTGATGCTTCCGGCAACGAAGACAGTGCCATCGCGCTCGATATTGACGCTGGTCTCACGGATTCCACTGAAGTTCTAACGGTAACGATCTCCGGCGTTCCGGATGGCGCGACCCTGTCTGCTGGCACAGATAACGGCGACGGCACCTGGACGTTGAACCCGGACCAGCTTGAAGGTCTGACGATCACCCCGGCTGAGGACTTTTCCGGCAGCTTCGATCTGGGCGTGACCGCGACCTCTGCTGATGGAGACGATATCGCAACCACGACCGGTTCGATCACCGTTGATGTGGCTGGCGTTGCGGATGCTCCGACCTTGGATGTCGCTGATGCTTCCGGTTCGGAAGATTCTGCAATTGCACTTGATATCGACGCAGGCTTGACCGACAGCTCGGAAGTTCTGAGCGTTACCATTTCTGGCGTTCCGGACGGTGCGACTTTGTCTGCTGGTACCGATAATGGTGACGGAACCTGGACGCTGAATCCGGACCAGCTTGAAGGTCTGACGATCACGCCGGCTGAGGACTTCAGCGGGTCGTTTGGCCTTGGTGTGACGGCAACCTCAACTGATGGTGAAGACGTCGCAACGACCAGTGGTTCAATCATGGTCGATGTTGCGGCTGTTGCCGATGCGCCGACTTTGGATGTCGCTGATGCTTCCGGCAACGAAGATTCCGCCATCGCACTTGATATTGATGCAGGCCTGACCGACAGCTCGGAAGTCTTGTTGATCACGATCAGCGGCGTTCCGGACGGTGCAACCTTGTCCGCAGGGACCGACAATGGTGATGGCACCTGGACGCTGAACCCGGATCAGTTGGAAGGCCTGACGATTACGCCGTCTGGGGACTTCTCCGGCAGCTTCGATCTGGGCGTTACCGCAACTTCCGCTGATGGCGAAGACGTCGCAACCACGGCCGGTTCAATCACGGTTGATGTTGCTGGCGTTGCAGACGCACCGACGCTTGACGTGGCCGATGCTAGTGGTTCTGAAGACACAGCGATCGCACTCGATATTGATGCAGGTCTCACAGATTCCAGTGAAGTGCTGAGCGTTACCATCTCCGGCGTTCCAGATGGCGCAACACTGTCGGCTGGTGCCGATAATGGCGATGGTACCTGGACGCTGAGCCCGGATCAGCTCGAAGGGCTGACGATCACGCCGGCTGAAGACTTCTCGGGCAGCTTTGATCTCGGTGTTACAGCGACTTCCGCCGATGGCGACGACGTCGCAACGACGACCGGATCTATTACGGTTGATGTAGCGGGTGTTGCGGACGCGCCGACGCTGGATGTTGCTGATGCTTCCGGCAATGAAGATTCCGCCATCGCACTTGATATTGATGCAGGTCTTACAGATAGCTCGGAAGTCTTGTCGGTCACGATTAGCGGTGTTCCGGACGGCGCGACTTTGTCGGCGGGTACAGACAATGGTGACGGCACCTGGACGCTGAACCCGGACCAGTTGGAAGGTCTGACGATTACGCCGGCTGAAGACTTCAGCGGGTCGTTTGACCTTGGTGTGACCGCGACCTCTGCAGATGGTGAAGACGTAGCAACCACCACCGGCAGCATCACTGTCGATGTGGCTGGCGTTGCCGATGCACCGACTTTGGAAGTCGCGGATGCCTCTGGCTCCGAAGATTCTGCAATTGCACTTGATATCGACGCTGGCCTGACGGACAGCTCGGAAGTTCTGAGCATTACCATTTCCGGCGTTCCGGATGGCGCGACCTTGTCGGCTGGGACCGATAATGGTGATGGCACCTGGACGCTCAGCCCGGATCAGCTCGAAGGCCTGACGATCACACCGGCTGAAGATTTCAGCGGATCGTTTGATTTGGGCGTGACCGCGACCTCAGCTGATGGCGAGGACGTCGCAACCACGACCGGGTCGATCACGGTTGATGTAGCTGGTGTTGCAGACGCCCCGACCTTGGATGTTGCGGATGCCTCTGGCTCTGAAGACAGTGCCATTGCACTTGATATCGACGCTGGCCTGACGGACAGCTCGGAAGTTCTAAGCGTTACCATTTCTGGCGTCCCGGACGGCGCGACCTTGTCAGCTGGTACGAATAATGGTGACGGGACCTGGACGCTGAACCCGGATCAGTTGGAAGGCCTAACAATCACACCGGCTGAGGACTTCAGCGGTTCGTTTGATCTTGGTGTGACCGCGACTTCTGCCGATGGTGAAGATGTTGCGACCACAACCGGCAGCATCACCGTTGATGTTGCGGGTGTTGCGGATGCACCTACGCTCGACGTAGCTGATGCCAGCGGTTCTGAAGATTCCGCAATTGCGCTCGACATTGACGCTGGTCTGACGGGCAGCTCGGAAGTTCTGAACGTTACGATCTCCGGCGTTCCGGATGGCGCGACCTTGTCGGCTGGTACTGATAATGGTGATGGCACCTGGACGCTGAACCCGGACCAGCTTGAAGGTCTGACGATCACACCGGCTGAGGACTTCAGTGGATCGTTTGATCTTGGCGTTACCGCAACTTCTGCCGATGGAGAGGATGTTGCAACCACGACCGGCAGCATCACTGTCGATGTTGCGGGCGTTGCCGATGCACCGACGCTCGATGTGTCCGATGCTTCCGGCTCCGAAGATTCTGCTATCGCGCTCGACATTAATGCCGGTCTGACGGATTCCAGCGAAGCTCTGACGGTAACGATCAGCGGTGTTCCGGACGGTGCTACCTTGTCGGCCGGGACCGATAATGGTGACGGCACCTGGACGTTGAGCCCGGACCAGTTGGAAGGTCTGACAATCACGCCGGCTGAGGACTTCAGCGGGGCGTTTGATCTTGGCGTAACCGCGACTTCCGCTGATGGCGATGACGTCGCAACCACGACCGGCTCGATCACGGTTGAAGTTGCAGGTGTCGCAGATGCACCGACGCTTGATGTGTCCGATGCTTCCGGCAACGAAGATTCCGCCATCGCACTTGATATTGATGCAGGCCTGACAGACAGCTCGGAAGTTCTGACGATCACCATCTCCGGCGTTCCGGATGGAGCGACATTGTCAGCTGGCACCGATAATGGTGACGGCACCTGGACCCTGAACCCGGATCAGTTGGAAGGTCTGACGATTACGCCTGCTGAAGATTTCAGTGGATCGTTCGATCTTGGCGTTACCGCGACCTCTGCTGATGGCGATGACGTTGCCACCACCACCGGTTCGATCACGGTTGATGTTGCTGGCGTTGCCGATGCGTCGACTTTGGATGTGTCCGATGCATCGGGCAACGAAGATACTGCCATTGCACTTGATATCGAGGCGGGGCTGATCGACAGTTCGGAAGTTCTGACGATCACCATCTCCGGCGTGCCGGACGGCGCGACCCTGTCGGCTGGTACCGATAATGGTGACGGCACCTGGACGCTGAGCCCGGAACAGCTGGAAGGGCTGACGATCACGCCGGCTGAAGATTTCAGTGGGTCGTTTGACCTTGGCGTGACCGCTCAGTCAGCGGACGGTGAAGACGTCGCAACCACCACGGGCAGTATCACGGTTGATATTGCTGGCGTTGCCGATGCCCCGACGCTTGAAGTGTCCGATGCTTCGGGCAGCGAAGATTCCGCAATTGCATTGGATATCGACGCAGGTCTGACGGACAGCTCGGAAGTTCTGAGCATCACCATTTCTGGCGTTCCGGACGGTGCGACCTTGTCAGCAGGGACTGATAATGGTGATGGCACCTGGACGTTGAACCCGGACCAGTTGGAAGGTTTGACGATCACGCCGACGGAAGATTTCAGCGGATCGTTTGATCTGGGCGTGACGGCTAAGTCAGCTGATGGCGAGAATGTTGCAACGACCACGGGCAGCATTACGGTTGATGTTGCGGGTGTTGCGGACGCCCCAACGCTTGACGTGTCTGATGCCTCTGGTTCTGAAGACAGCGCTATTGCGCTCGACATCGACGCGGGCCTGACGGACAGCTCGGAAGTTCTGAGCATTACCATTTCCGGTGTTCCGGACGGTGCAACCCTGTCGGCAGGTACCGATAATGGTGATGGCACCTGGACACTGAACCCGGATCAACTCGAAGGTCTGACGATTACACCGCCGGAAGATTTCAGTGGATCGTTTGACCTTGGCGTGACCGCGACCTCTGCCGATGGTGAAGACGTTGCGACCACTACCGGCTCGATCACCGTTGATGTTGCTGGCGTTGCGGATGCGCCGACATTGGATGTCGCCGATGCGTCGGGCAACGAAGATTCCGCAATTGCATTGGATATCGATGCGGGACTTACAGATTCCAGTGAAGTTCTGACGGTAACGATCAGCGGCGTTCCGGATGGCGCGACCTTGTCAGCTGGTACTGACAATGGTGACGGCACCTGGACCCTGAGCCCGGATCAGCTCGAAGGTCTGACGATCACGCCGGCTGAAGATTTCAGCGGGTCATTTGATCTTGGTGTCACCGCGACTTCCGCCGATGGCGATGACGTTGCGACGACAACCGGCAGTATCACTGTTGATGTTGCGGGTGTTGCGGACGCACCAACGCTTGATGTGTCCGATGCTTCCGGCAATGAAGATTCAGCGATCGCGCTTGATATTGATGCGGGTCTTACGGACAGCTCGGAAGTCTTGTCGATCACGATCAGCGGCGTTCCGGACGGTGCGACCTTGTCGGCGGGTACGGATAATGGTGACGGTACCTGGACGCTGAACCCGGACCAGTTGGAAGGTCTGACGATCACACCGACTGAGAACTTCAGCGGTTCGTTTGATCTGGGTGTGACAGCACAATCTGCTGATGGTGAGGATGTTGCAACGACCACGGGCAGCATCACTGTCGATGTTGCGGGCGTTGCCGATGCCCCGACGCTTGATGTGTCCGATGCTTCCGGCAACGAAGATACTGCCATTGCACTTGATATCGACGCAGGCCTGACGGACAGCTCGGAAGTTCTGAGCGTTACGATCAGTGGTGTTCCGGACGGTGCAACCTTGTCTGCTGGTACCGATAACGGTGACGGCACCTGGACGCTGAACCCCGATCAGCTTGAAGGTTTGACGATTACGCCGGCTGATGACTTCTCTGGCAGCTTCGATCTGGGTGTGAGAGCTCAGTCTGCGGATGGCGAAGATGTCGCAACGACGACCGGGTCGATTACCGTTGATGTTGCTGGTGTTGCCGATGCACCGACGCTTGAAGTGTCCGATGCTTCCGGCAACGAAGATTCAGCAATTGCATTGGATATCGATGCGGGTCTTACGGATTCCAGTGAAGTTCTGAGTGTCACGATCAGTGGTGTTCCGGACGGCGCGACCCTGTCGGCTGGTACGGATAATGGTGATGGCACCTGGACGTTGAACCCGGACCAGTTGGAAGGTTTGACAATCACACCGGCTGAAGATTTCAGCGGCTCGTTTGATCTTGGTGTGACGGCTACCTCTGCGGATGGCGAGGATGTCGCTACCACGACTGGGTCGATCACGGTTGATGTTGCGGGTGTTGCCGATGCGCCAACCCTTGATGTAGCCGATGCCTCTGGTTCTGAAGATTCAGCGATTGCATTGGAAATCGATGCCGGTCTGACGGACAGCTCGGAAGTTCTGACGGTAACGATCAGTGGTGTGCCAGATGGCGCGACCCTGTCGGCTGGTACCGACAATGGTGACGGCACCTGGACCCTGAACCCGGACCAGTTGGAAGGCCTGACGATCACGCCGGCTGAAGACTTCAGCGGGTCGTTTGATCTCGGCGTTGCGGCGACGTCGGCTGATGGCGAAGACGTTGCGACCACAACTGGCAGCATCACGGTTGATGTTGCCGGCGTTGCTGACGCCCCAACTTTGGATGTGTCCGATGCTTCGGGCAGCGAAGATTCCGCAATTGCATTGGATATCGATGCGGGTCTTACAGATTCCAGTGAAGTTCTCAGCGTTACGATCAGCGGTGTTCCTGACGGCGCAACCCTCTCGGCTGGGACCGATAATGGTGACGGCACCTGGACGTTGAACCCGGACCAGCTGGAAGGCCTGACGATTACGCCGGCTGAAGATTTCAGTGGGTCGTTTGATCTTGGCGTGACCGCGACTTCCGCTGATGGCGATGACGTCGCAACCACCGCCGGTTCGATTACGGTTGATGTTGCGGGCGTTGCCGATGCTCCGACGCTTGAGGTGTCCGATGCATCTGGCTCTGAGGACAGCGCAATTGCGCTTGATATCGATGCGGGTCTGACCGACAGCTCGGAAGTTCTGTCGATCACGATTAGCGGCGTTCCCGAGGGCGCGACCCTGTCGGCAGGTACCGACAATGGTGATGGTACCTGGACGCTGAATGCGGATCAACTCGAAGGTCTGACGATTACACCGACTGAAGACTTCAGCGGCTCGTTTGACCTTGGTGTGACCGCAACTTCTGCCGATGGTGAGGATGTTGCAACCACCACCGGCTCGATCACGGTTGATGTTGCGGGCGTTGCCGATGCGCCGACACTTGAGGTGGCTGATGCCAGTGGCTCTGAAGACTCCGCTATTGCTTTGGATATCGATGCGGGTCTCACGGATTCCAGTGAAGTTCTTAGCGTTACCATTTCCGGCGTTCCGGACGGCGCGACCTTGTCGGCGGGTACGGATAATGGCGATGGTACCTGGACGTTGAACCCGGATCAGTTGGAAGGTCTGACGATCACGCCGGCTGAGGACTTCTCCGGCAGCTTCGATCTTGGTGTGACAGCTACTTCCGCTGATGGCGATGACGTTGCAACGACCAGTGGTTCAATCACGGTCGATGTTGCGGGTGTTGCGGATACTCCGACGCTTGACGTGGCTGATGCCAGTGGTTCTGAAGATTCGGCGATTGCACTCGACATCGATGCGGGACTTACAGATTCCAGCGAAGTTCTCAGCGTTACGATCAGCGGTGTTCCGGATGGTGCGACCTTGTCGGCGGGTACCGATAATGGTGACGGAACCTGGACGCTGAATCCGGATCAGCTTGAAGGTCTTACGATTACCACGGCTGAAGACTTCAGCGGGTCGTTTGACCTTGGCGTGACCGCAACTTCTGCCGATGGTGAGGATGTTGCAACCACCACCGGCTCGATCACCGTTGATGTTGCGGGTGTTGCGGATGCACCGACATTGGATGTCGCCGATGCGTCGGGCAACGAAGATTCCGCAATTGCATTGGATATCGATGCGGGTCTTACAGATTCCAGTGAAGTTCTCAGCGTAACGATCAGCGGTGTTCCGGACGGCGCGACCTTGTCGGCTGGGACAGACAATGGCGATGGTACCTGGACACTGAGCCCGGAACAGCTTGAAGGTCTGACGATTACCCCGGCTGAAGACTTCAGCGGATCGTTTGATCTCGGTGTGACCGCGACCTCTGCCGATGGTGACGATGTTGCAACTACTACCGGCTCGATCACCGTTGATGTCTCCGCTGTTGCGGATGCGCCATCCTTGAGTGTTTCGATTGGGGAGGGAACGCCGACCGGTGGGGGGACTGGCGGGGGCCAGAACGACTTTGTCGATAATGGCAGTTCCAATCATCAGGGCACCGGCGGCGATGATACATTTGTCATCGACCGTGACCTGAACATGAACGAGAATTTTGATCTGCAGGGCGGTAACGATCAGGTCATCCTGAATGGCGATACCAATCTGGGGAACAATATCCGTCTTGGCGATGGCAATGACAGCCTGACAATCAAGGGCGATATCGGCGAGACATCGGCTGTGGATGGCGGTTCGGGTAGTGATGTCCTGTATCTTGGCAAGGCATCCACTTCCTATTCCCTGCAGAACTTCACCAACAATCAGGGCGTCATCAATACACAGATCATTGATCTCGATACCGGCAAAACCCTGACCGTCAATCAGATCGAGGCGATTTCGTTTGGTGACGGGGTCGTGGTCGGGAATGCCGATCTGGTCCAGGCCCCTGAAACAGGTGGGATTTCATATCCGGTAACCATCGAGGCAGCCCTGAATGATGCCGATGGTTCGGAAAGCCTGAGCATTACCATCACCGGGGTCCCTGAAGGTGCGACCCTGAGTGCCGGTACGCAAAATGAAGATGGCAGCTGGAGCCTTGATCCTGATGATCTTGAGGGGCTTACGCTGACCACGCCGTCGGACTTTGAAGGCAGCATCGATCTTGTTGTTACGGCGACGGCAACCGATGGTACTGACACCAATTCGGTATCGGTAAGCCGTAGCATCGCAGTCGATGATGTCGCAAATGCCCCGACGCTTGAGACTTCGGATGCCTCGGGCAACGAAGACAGTGCGATCGCGCTTGATATTGATGCGGCCCTGACCGATAGCGCCGAAACACTTACTGTCACGATTTCGGGCGTGCCCGATGGAGCAACCCTGTCGGCTGGTACGGACAATGGTGACGGCACCTGGACGCTGAATCCGGACCAGTTGGAAGGCCTGACGATCACGCCGCCAGAAGATTTCAGCGGAACGTTTGATCTTGGCGTCACGGCGACGTCGGTTGATGGCGAAGATGCGGCATCAACAACCGGCTCGATCACGGTTGATGTTGCCGGTGTCGCCGATGCCCCGACACTTGAGACCGCGAACGCGTCGGGTACAGAAGACAGCGCCATTGCACTTGATATTGATGCGGGCCTGACGGACAGTTCCGAAACATTGACCATCACGATTTCCGGTGTGCCGGAAGGTGCAAGCCTGTCGGCCGGTACCGATAATGGCGATGGCACCTGGTCACTGACCTCAGACGATCTTGAAGGCCTGACGATTACCCCGCCGGAAGATTTCAGCGGCAGTTTCGATCTGGAAATCACGGCAAGCACGCAGGATGGTGTGGATATCGCCAGCGTGACAGACACCGTGATGGTCAATGTCATTGGGGATGCGGATCTGCCAACACTTGATGTGTCCGACGCATCGGGCAACGAAGATAGTGCCATTGCGCTTGATATTGACGCTGGTCTCACGGATTCCAGCGAAGTTCTGTCGATCACGATCAGTGGTGTTCCGGATGGCGCGACCCTGTCGGCTGGGACTGGCAATGGCGACGGCACCTGGACGCTGAACCCGGATCAGCTTGAAGGTCTGACGATTACCCCGGCTGAGAACTTCAGTGGGTCGTTTGATCTTGGGGTGACGGCAACCTCAACGGATGGTGAAGACGTTGCGACGGCGACCGGTTCGATCACGGTTGATGTGGCGGGCGTTGCGGATACGCCAACTTTGGATGTCGCTGATGCTTCCGGTTCGGAAGACAGTGCAATTGCACTTGATATCGACGCTGGACTGACCGACAGCTCGGAAGTTCTAAGCGTCACCATCTCCGGCATTCCGGACGGTGCAACCTTGTCTGCTGGTACGGACAATGGTGATGGCACCTGGACGCTGAACCCGGATCAGCTTGAAGGTCTGACGATTACCCCGGCTGAGGACTTCAGTGGGTCGTTTGATCTTGGGGTGACGGCAACCTCAACGGATGGTGAAGACGTTGCGACGGCGACCGGTTCGATCACGGTTGATGTGGCGGGCGTTGCGGATGCGCCGACGCTTGATGTCGCGGATGCTTCTGGCTCCGAAGATTCTGCCATCGCGCTCGACATTGATGCCGGTCTTACGGATTCCAGTGAAGTTCTGTCGATCACGGTCAGTGGTGTTCCGGATGGTGCGACTTTGTCTGCGGGCACCAATAACGGTGACGGCAGCTGGACGCTGAACCCGGACCAGCTTAAAGGTCTGACGATCACGCCGGCTGAAGATTTCAGCGGATCGTTTGTTCTTGGTGTGACCGCGACCTCATTGGATGGCGAAGACGTTGCAACGACGACCGGCAGCATCACGGTTGATGTAGCTGGTGTCGCAGACGCGCCGACTTTGACGGTCTCGAATGCAAGTGGTGGCGAGAGCAGTGCCATCAGCCTTGCGATTGCAGCAGGGCTAACCGATGCATCCGAAATTCTGTCGGTAACGATTGCCGGTGTGCCCGAGGGGGCAAGTCTGTCGGCCGGAACCGATAACGGTGATGGCACCTGGACCCTGTCGGCGGCGCAGCTTTCCGGGTTGAAGATCACGCCCGCAGACAATTATTCCGGCAATTTTGACCTGACGGTGACCGCGACTTCGGTTGATGGCGCTGACAGTGCAAGCATTTCGCAGAACCTTCAGGTTGAGGTCATTGATAACCCGAACGAGACCGTAATTGGCACGGACGGCACCGACCGCATCACGACCGGTGATGGCGATGACTACATCAACGCCAAAAGCGGTCACGACACCATCAGCTCCGGCGGAGGTGCTGACACGGTATATGGCGGTGGCGGCAATGACATCATTGATAGTGGCGACGGCGATGACAGGGTCTTTGGCGGCAGTGGCAAGGACACTATAACCGGTGGTGCCGGTGACGATTACATCAATGCCGGTGGTTCGCATGACACTGTCGATGGCGGTGAAGGCAATGACACCATCTTTGGCGGCGGCGGCAAAGACACGATTACCGGCGGTGCCGGGGATGATTACATCGATGCCGGAAGTTCAAGCGACACTGTTGAAGGTGGTGCGGGTAACGACACCATCCTTGGTGGCAGCGGTCATGACACCCTTGATGGCGGTGAGGGCACAGATACGCTTTATGGCGGGAATTCGAACGATATCCTGATCGGGTCGGGCGATGACAAGCTGTATGGCGAATCCGGGTCGGATGAAATCCGCTATACGGTCGATCTGACCGGCGAGGGCACGGGCATTGTTGATGGTGGCAGCCAGACCGATACCCTGAAGCTTTATCTGACATCGGAACAGCTTTCGGGCGATGGTGTTCTTGACGCACTTCAGGATTTGCAGGACCACATTGCATCGGGCGGTGAGGGCAGCCTTACGCTTGAGGCACTGGGTGTCGAAGTCGACAATGTCGAAAATCTTGAAATCTATGTCGATGGCGAACTTTATGACCCGTCTGCAGAAAGCCCGACCCTGTCGGTTGCGGATGCAAGCGGCAATGAAGATACAAGCATCTCGCTTGATATTGCTGCCGGGCTGAATGACGGCACCGAAACGCTGACGATCACGATTTCGGGCGTTCCGGACGGGGCGACTTTGTCGGCCGGAACCGACAATGGTCACGGCACCTGGACGCTGAACTCGGACCAGCTTGAAGGTCTGACGATCACACCGGCCGATGATTATTCCGGGTCGTTTGATCTGTCGGTTACCGCCGTTTCAACGTCTGGTAATGACAGCACATCAACCAGTGACGTCATCACGGTTGATGTGGCCGGGGTTGCCGATACGCCAAGTCTTGAGGTTGCCGATGCATCGGGCAACGAGGACAGCGCGATCAGCCTTGATATCAGTGCCGGGTTGAGCGACGCGTCCGAAATCCTTTCGATCACGATTTCCGGTGTACCCGACGGGGCAACCCTGTCGGCCGGAACCGATAATGGTGATGGCACCTGGACCCTGTCGGCAGGTGATCTTGACGGTCTGACCATCACACCGCCCGAAGATTATTCCGGCGGGTTTGATCTGGATGTGACGGTCACATCGACCGATGGCAATGACACATCAAGCATCAATGACACCATCACGGTTGGTGTGACCGCGGTTGCCGATGCGCCGGACCTTGCGGTTTCCGATGCATCGGGCAATGAAGACAGCGCGATCAGTCTTGATATCAGTGCCGGGCTTGGTGACGCATCCGAAACCCTGTCGGTGACGATTTCCGGTGTGCCCGATGGGGCGACCCTGTCGGCCGGAACCGATAATGGTGACGGCACCTGGACCCTGTCGGCAGGCGATCTTGACGGCCTGACCATCACGCCGCCCGATGACTATTCCGGATCGTTCGATCTGAACGTCACGGTGACATCAACCGATGGCAATGACAGTGCAAGTGTCAATGACACCATTACTGTGGATGTTGCCGGCGTTGCCGATACACCAACGCTTGAGGTGTCGGACGCCAGCGGGGATGAAGGCAACAGTGTTCCGCTTGATATTGATGCTGCGGTCACGGACAGCAGTGAAACCCTGTCGATCACGATTTCCGGGGTTCCCGATGGCGCACGCCTGTCGGCCGGAACCAATAACGGCGATGGAAGCTGGACGCTTGGGGCTGCACAACTGGTCGGGCTGACCATCACCGCGGCAAGCGACTATTCCGGTACGTTCGAACTGACGGTGTCTGTTCAGTCCCGGGATGGTGACGATACGGCAACGACAACGGCCATTCTGGAAGTCACGATCGAAGAACAGGCAGACAGCAACGAAACCCTGTGGGGGACGGATGCCAATGAAACCTTCGAAACCGGTTCGGGCAACGACACCATCGGTGCCGGTGGCGGTCATGACACGGTATCGACCAATGCCGGCAATGACACGATCTGGGGCGGGAATGGCAATGACGTGATCTATGCCGGGGACGGTGATGACAGTGTCACCGGTGATGACGGCCATGATTATATAGATGCCGGTTCCGGCAATGACACGGTGCATGGCGGCGAAGGCAACAACACCATCTATGGCGGTACCGGCAATGATTACATCACGGCCGGAAGCGGTCATGACAAGATCTTTGCCAGCGATGGTGACAACATCATTTATGCCAATGAAGGCAATAACTATATCGAAACCGGTGACGGCAAGGACACCCTGTATGCCGGCAGTGGCAATGACACGATCATTGGCGGCGACGGTGACAACTTTGTCAGTGCAGGCGAAGGTCGCAATGTCGTCTGGACCGGCACGGGTAATGACACGATCAGCAGCGGCTCTGGCGACGACATCATCTATGACGAAGGCGGAGACAACAAAATCTCTGCCGGTGAGGGGCGCAATACCGTCTGGACCGGCGCAGCAGACGACAGCATCAGTGTCGGTTCCGGCGATGACAAAATCTTTGCCGGAGACGGCAACAACACCATCGGTGCTGGCGAAGGTCGCAACTATATCGAAACCGGCAGCGGAAATGACACCATCACGGCGGGCAGTGACAATGACACGGTCTCGGCCGGGTCGGGCAACGACAATATCGACGTTGGCAGTGGCAAAAACACCGTCTGGGGCGGGGGTGGCAACGACTCCATCCATGGGGCTTGGGGCGATGACACCTTCCTTGGCGGCGATGGCAATGACATTCTTAATGCCGATGGTGGTGACAACTATTTCGATGGTGGTTCTGGCAATGACACCCTGACCGGGGGCTGGGGCAAGGATACGTTCTATGGCGGGTCGGGCAACGACACACTCGATGGCGGTGGCGGTGACGACAAGCTGTATGGCGAAGAAGGCGACGACACCCTTTCGGGCGGTGCCGGGCGCGATACGCTAAGTGGTGGGGACGGTAACGATCTTCTGCTTGGCGGGGATGACGACGATACGCTGATCGGCGGCATCGGGGATGATACCCTGTATGGCGGCGGCGGTTCGGATCTGTTCATCTTTAATATGGGCGATGGCAAGGACCATGTAGATGGTGGTGCCAACGGCTGGACGACCGATACCATCGAATTGCATGGTGTTGGGGGTGGCCATCTCGATTCGTGTGACTGGACCCTGATTCTTGATGAAGGGACAATCACCGATTCGAAGAAACACTCGCTTGAACTTTCCACCGATTCGTCGGGAACCATCGTGTTTTCGGATGGTTCTGAGTTGACTTTCTCCAATGTCGAACGTATCGAGTGGTAACGAATTCACATTTCGGGTGCCGTCGGGACGAAATCCCGGCGGCATTGCCGGTTTTCTGGGGGGAATCACCCTGTCACGAGTTGACAGCCATTGTGTGAAGCCCTATACAGCGGACCTCGAATTTTATCGGATTACCTTATTTAGAACGGAGTAAGTGCAGTGAAGCGCACCTACCAGCCAAGCAAACTCGTACGGAAACGCCGCCACGGCTTCCGTTCCCGCAGCGCGACCGTCGGTGGCCGCCGTGTGCTGACCGCACGCCGCGCCAAGGGCCGCAAGCGTCTGTCGGCCTAATGTTGTGACCATTTCGGTGGAACGCCTTAAAAAGCGTGCGGAATTCCTCCGTGTTGCGGGCACCCGCCGAAAATGGGTTACACAAGGGTTGATCCTTCAGGGCGCACCGCGCCCGGGGATCAAGCCGGATACAGAATACGCCGGTGAAGATCGATTCGCACGAGTCGGATTTACCGTCACCAAAAAGGTGGGAAAGGCCGTCGTCCGCAATCGCGTTCGGCGGCGTTTGCGTGCTGTGGCAGAGCAATTGATGAGCGAACTCGCATTACCCGGTTGGGATTATGTCGTGATCGGTCGTGCCCAAACCATTGATCGGCCGTTTGACAAGCTGATTGATGATATGAAGTTTGCTCTGCGTCGGGTTCCTGATGCCAAACCGTCAGCACCGGATTCGCGCCGTCCCCGCAAGGGACGCGGTGGCAATCCGTCCAGTGCCCAGACAAAGGCAGGAGGCCAGTCAAAATGACCTCCCGGACTCCCGCACCCGGTTTCGTAGCCCGTCTTCTTCAAATCGCTGTTCGCGGTTACCAGCTGTTTTTGTCGCCGTATATCGGGTGGTCCTGTCGCTATCAGCCGACCTGTTCGGCATTTATGATAGAAGCATTGGCCCGTCACGGGGCAATAAAAGGCGGCTGGATGGGATTTAAACGGATAATGCGTTGCCATCCATGGGGTGGTCATGGTTATGATCCCGTGCCCGGATGTGGCTGCGAACAAAACAAAGCGTCGTCGGATGGTGAAAACCGGTCCCCGGCGCTTTCGTCATGTAAATAGAATAAGCGGTCGGCGCGTGCTGGCTGAGCAAAGCGGAAAGAGGCGATGAACGAACAACGTAACCTGTGGGTGGCAATTGCATCGGCAGTTGTGATTCTTATCGGGTGGCAATTCTTCTTTGCGCCGGAGCCTGATACCCAGGTTCGCGAGGCGCAAGTTCGTGAACAGCTTGATGCAAACGGCACCAACACGCCGCAGGTATCAAACGGTACACCGCGTGTACCGGGCGGTGGACCGGCAGTGCCGACAGTCAAACGTGAAGATGCACTGGCGAAATCGCCGCGCATCGCGATTGATACCCCGCGCATCGAAGGTTCGATTCGCCTTGTTGGCGGCGTGATCGACGATATCCAGCTTCAGGATTATCGCGAGACCGAAGAACCCGACAGCCCGCTGATCCATGTTCTGAACCCGACCGGCAGCGATGATGCCTATTTCGCCGAATTCGGCTGGGTCGGCGCTGACAGGAACATCGCTCTTCCCAACAGCGACACCCGCTGGACGGCAAGCAGCGACAAGCTGACCTCGGAAACCCCGGTTGTCCTGTCTTGGGACAACGGTGCGGGCCTGACCTTCAAACGTGAAATCGCCATTGACGAGAACTATCTGTTCACCGTCAAACAGTCGGTCGAAAACAATAGCGGTGCGGAAGTTACCCTGCATCCCTATGGCCTGATTTCGCGCAAGGGCATGCCCCATACTTCGGGTTTTGCCGTTTTGCATGAAGGCCCGATCGGCGTCATCAATGGCAGCCTAGAGGAATACAAATACGATTCCCTTGCCGATGATGGTGCGGTTGAAGAAACCACCACCGGCGGCTGGCTTGGTTTCTCGGACAAATATTGGCTGGTCGCGCTGGCGCCGGCATCTGATGAACAGATGACCACGCGCTTTAGCCACCATATCGATAACAATACCGACAAGTTCCAGACAGATTACCTTGGTTCGGCCAGAACGGTTGCCGATGGTGCGTCCGCATCCTCGGAAAGCCACCTGTTTGCCGGTGCCAAGGAATACAACCTGCTGGTCGAATATCAGGATGAATTTTCGATCAAGCTTCTGGACCGTGCGATCGACTTTGGCTGGTTCTGGTTCCTGACCATTCCGTTCTTTGAAATGCTGCAGTGGATCAACCATCTGGTTGGCAACTTCGGCGTTGCCATTCTTCTGCTGACGGTTCTGGTCAAGGCCGTGATGTTCCCGCTGGCGAACAAGTCGTACAAATCCATGAGTGCGATGAAAAAGCTTCAGCCGAAAATCACGGCGATGCGCGAACAGTTCAAGGATGACCGTCAGCGTCAGCAGCAGGAAATGATGGCGCTTTACAAGCGCGAGAAGATCAACCCGGCTTCGGGCTGTCTGCCGATTATCGTTCAGATCCCGGTCTTCTTTGCGCTCTACAAGACCCTGTTTGTGAACATTGAAATGCGCCATGCGCCGTTCTTTGGCTGGATCCAGGACTTGTCCGCACCGGATCCGACCACGATCTTCAACCTGTTTGGCCTGATCCCGTGGGATCCGCCGCAGATGTTGATGATTGGTGTCTGGCCGCTGATCATGGGTCTTACCATGTATCTGCAGCAGAAACTGAACCCGGCACCGGCCGATCCGACCCAGGCGAAGATCATGATGTTCCTGCCGTTCATCTTTACCTTCATGCTGGCAAGTTTCCCGGCTGGTCTGGTGATCTACTGGGCATGGAACAACACGCTGTCGATCATTCAGCAGCGCTACATCATGTACAAGATGGGGGTTTAACCCCCATCTACCCTTTACGGGTTTATCTTCCCTTCGGGGGAAAATCCCCGCCAGTTCGGGGAAGGAATGACAATGACACAAGAAAATTTGCCCTCGGATACTGCTATTCCGAAGCATGAAGACTCAGTAATCGAAGCCGGGCGGAAGCTTTTTAGCCGCCCGGTTAACTTCGTTCTTGGTGTGGCGCAGCTCGAACAGTTGCCGCCCGAGGACAAAACAGAAATCTGTTTTGCCGGACGTTCCAATGTCGGCAAGTCCAGCCTGATCAATGCGATCACGGGCCGCAAGGACATTGCCCGGACGTCAAACACGCCGGGACGTACCCAGCAGCTGAACTATTTTGATCTGGATGGCGCGTGCTATGTCGTCGATTTGCCGGGCTATGGTTTTGCCCAGGCGCCAAAGGATATCGTCGATACCTGGCATGCACTGATCAAACAGTATCTGCGCGGGCGTGTGACCCTGCGTCGTGTGTTCGTGCTGATTGATTCCAGGCACGGCTTCAAAAAGGCCGATCTGGACATGATGAAGCTGCTTGATGAGTCAGCGGTGCCTTATCAGGTTGTGCTGACCAAGTCGGACAAGCTAAAAAAGGGACAGCTTGAAAAACGCATCAAGGAAGTGGTCGATGCCCTGGTGAAACACCCGGCCGCCTTGCCACAGATTTTTGCGACATCAAGTGAGAAGAATACCGGACTTGCGGAATTGCGGGCAGAAATATCCACACTGCTGTAACATCGTCAGGTTCATCGCTTAATTATGGGGAAGTGAGATGAACGAAGAAATCCGTTCTGAAGAAGACCAATCGGAATCCAGCGCATACCGGACGCTGGCACGTGCCAAAGTCCTTTCCGAGGCTCTTCCCTATATGCGACGATTTAACGGTCAGACGATCGTGATCAAGTATGGCGGCCACGCGATGGGTGACCCGGAACTGGCCCGCCTGTTTGCCCAGGATATGGTGTTGCTCAAACAGGTCGGCATGAACCCGATTGTGGTGCATGGCGGTGGTCCGCAGATCGGTCAGATGCTCAAGCAGCTCAATATCCAGTCGGAATTTGTCGACGGTCTTCGTGTGACCGATCAGCAAACCATCGACGTTGTCGAAATGGTTCTGGCCGGCAAGATCAACAAGGAAATCGTTTCCAACATCAATGCCGCTGGCGGTATCGGTGTCGGTCTGTGCGGCAAGGATGCGCATCTGATTACGGCGCGCAAACTGACCCGGACCAAGCGCGACCCGGAAAGCAATATCGAAAAGGTGCTTGATCTGGGCTTTGTCGGTGAACCGGCAAAGGTCAATCCGCATGTGCTTGATTGCTTTATCAATACCGACATTATTCCGGTCATCTCACCGATCGGTGTTGGCGAGGACGGGCAGACCTATAACATCAACGCCGACACGGCGGCCGGGGCGATTGCCAAGGCGGTCGGTGCGCGTCGTCTTTATATGCTGACCGATGTGAAGGGCATTCTTGATAAGGACAAAAACCTTGTAAGGGATGCCGATACCGACCACATCAACGAGATGATTGCCGATGGCACCATTCAGGGTGGCATGATCCCGAAAACCGAAACCTGCATGGATGCGGTGCAGAACGGGGTCGAGGCCGCCGTGATTGTCGATGGGCGTGCCCCCCATGCCGTGTTGCTGGAACTGTTCACCGAACGCGGTGCCGGGACCATGATCCGCGGGAACTGATTTGCGGGTACCGGTCCTGTCAATCTGGCTTGAATGATCAGCCGGACGGGCGGGACCGGATCCCTGCAATGAACCACCACTTTCGTATAGTTTTCCGCGACGGATATCGGGTTCCGTGATATGTTGATGCGCAGATTTACGCCGTTCTGGCGTAGTCCATTGACATGATTACCGAAAACGAGCCGGAGCAACCGTGGTGACGACGACGGACCAACAGATAACCCGTCACTGGGAATATGCGGATGCGACTTTAAGGGCTCTGCGCGAGCGCGGCCTGCGCCCCACGCCAGAGCTGTACCATGTATGGTTCGTCTATTTCGCCGAAGAAAATCCCGAAATTTTGCGCGTCATTGATGCGGTCCAGGCCAGCGGCGACCAACTTGCCGAAGACACCCTGCTTCAGCTTTATTACCGTTATATCTTTGACCGTCAGGCTGCCGATTTCCTGCAGCGTGGCATGGAAGACTTTTCCGAGCTGGTGGAAAACAGCGACGAATGTCTGAGTACGGCGCGTGCCGGTCTTGGCAAATATGGCGATCTTCTTGGCCGGTCACTTGCGACCCTTAAGGATCACCGTGAACTAAGTCCGATCCTGACCGAGGTCATCGATCAAACCGATCAGATGCGCCAAACGATCGACGGTTTGCACAAGCGCCTTGATAGTTATCTGAGCCGTGTTGCCATGTTGCAGCGTGAACTCGATGAAACCCGAGAGCGATCCTATACCGACGGCCTGACGCGGGTGTCCAACCGCATGTATTTCGAAGAACAGCTGACCTTGCTGGCGGCGGAATATGATGCATCTGATCATCCCGAACCGTTTTGTGTGATGATGGTCGATCTTGATCAGTTCAAATCGGTCAATGACCGGTTCGGGCATCGCATCGGGGATGAAATTCTGGTTCTGATTGCTTCGATGCTGAAGGCTAATATCAAGGGGCGGGACATTGTTGCGCGTTATGGCGGTGATGAATTTGCCATCCTGCTGCCCCAGACGCCGCTTGGCGATGCCATGGCGCTGGCCGAAGATATGAGCAAACGCATCGCCGCACGCGAAATCAAGGCCAAGAGTTCCGGGACATCCTATGGCCAGATGACCATTTCGGTCGGGGCTGCGGAATATATCGCCAATGAAGGCGGTGCAAAGCTTATTGATCGTGCCGACAGTGCCCTTTATCGCGCCAAGAAGAATGGCCGGAACCGGAATTTCGCCGCCGAGTGAGACGGGTTCTACTGTCGATTGGGGCAATGGGCGTGGTTTTGCACTTCAATGCATGTGTGCCATGACGGTGGCAGACTTGCATTGAAGCGTTCAAAAGCGTATGTAACCAGCGCCCGGCATGGTCTGATGACTGTGCCGGGCGTTCCGCACTTGCAGTCATCAATAATGTTGCGCAGGCGCAGAGTTTCCCGAACCAACAACAGATCGCAGAATGCAAAGCACCAAAGAGCCGCGCGTAGTTACATTTGGATGTCGCCTGAACACCTATGAATCCGAGGTGATGCGCGACCATGCCAAAAATGCCGGCCTTGATGATGCGATCATTATCAATACCTGTGCAGTTACGACCGAGGCCGAACGTCAGGCGCGGCAAAGCATCCGCCGCCTGCGCCGGGAAAACCCCGATGCCAAGATCTTCGTGACCGGGTGCGCTGTTCAGGTCAATCCCGATAAATTCGCCAAAATGACCGAGATCGACCGCATCTTTGGCAATGACGCCAAGATGAAGGCCGAAACGTTCCTGATGCCCGAACATGAACGCGTTGTCGTCAATGACATCATGTCGGTCGAAGAAACGGCAAGTCATCTGGTCTCGGGTTTCGAGGGCCGCGCACGCGCCTTCGTACAGGTTCAAAACGGCTGTGATCACCGCTGCACTTTCTGCATTATCCCTTATGGCCGCGGAAATTCGCGTTCTGTGCCGATGGGTGAAATTGTCAACCAGGTGCGCGAACTGGTCGCCAACGGGTATGGCGAAGTCGTCCTGACCGGGGTTGATATCACGTCCTATGGGCATGATCTTCCGGGGCAGCCGACATTGGGACAGATGTCACGCCGGCTTCTGGCACAGGTGCCCGAACTGCCGCGTTTGCGCATTTCATCAATTGACCCGGTTGAGGTGGACGAAGACCTGTTTCGTCTGATCGAAACCGAACCGCGTCTGATGCCGCATATGCATATCAGTTTGCAGGCAGGCGATGACATGGTGCTCAAACGCATGAAACGCCGCCATCTGCGCCAGAATGTGGTCGATTTCTGTCAAAAAGTTCGCCAATTGCGCCCGGATGTGACATTCGGAGCCGATATCATTGCCGGTTTCCCGACCGAAACTGACGAAATGGCGGATAACACCCTGCGTCTGGTGGATGAGTGCGGTCTGATTTATCTGCATGTCTTCCCGTATTCCCCACGTCCGGGGACCCCGGCGGCACGGATGCCCCAGGTGCCCAAGGACCTGCGCAAGGAACGGGCAAGTGCACTGCGCGAAGCAGGTGATATTCAGCTCAACAAATTCCTGCAATCACGCATCGGCATGATCGAGAATGTGTTGGTCGAAAAGGAAAATACCGGCCATACCGAGCATTTTGCTCCCGTTCTGCTTGATCGCGTGATAGAACCGGGCTCAATAGCCAAGGCCAAGGTAACCGGCCTTGAAGATGGAAAACTGATAGCGGAGCTTGTGGGATGAGTGAAGAGGGGAAGAAAAGCTGGTTTAGCCGCCTGAAAGACGGGCTGAAGCGGTCCTCCTCAAAACTGACCACCGGGATTGCCGATATCTTCACCAAGCGCCGTCTTGACGACGATGCGCTTGAAGAATTCGAAGATCTTCTGATTACATCGGATCTGGGTGTTACGACCGCTGCAAAGCTGAGCGCGGAACTGGCCAAGACCCGTTTCGACAAGGAAGTTGATTCCGCCGAAATCCAGGAATTCATCGCCGACGAAGTCGCCAAAATCCTTGATCCGGTTGCCAGACCACTGGTTATTGACGCGACCAAGAAGCCGCATGTGGTTCTTGTTGTCGGGGTCAACGGGTCGGGCAAGACCACAACGATCGGCAAACTTGCCAAGACCTATAAGGATCAGGGGCTCAAGGTCATGATGGCGGCGGGCGATACATTCCGTGCCGCCGCGGTCGAGCAGCTTAAGGTCTGGGGCGAACGCACCGATTGCCCGGTGATTGCGCGCGATACCGGCGCGGATGCCGCGGGCCTTGCCTTTGACGCGATCGATCAGGCCCAGCGCGAAGGTTACGACCTGTTGCTGATTGATACCGCCGGTCGTCTTCAGAACAAGGCACATCTGATGGATGAGCTTAAAAAGATCGTCCGCGTGATCAAGAAACGTGATGACAGTGCGCCGCATGACACGCTTCTGGTGCTTGATGCAACGACCGGTCAGAACGCCCATTCACAAGTCGAAACCTTTGGCGAGGCGACCGATGTCTCGGGCCTGATCGTGACCAAACTTGATGGCACGGCCAAGGGCGGCGTTGTCGTCGCGCTGGCTGAAAAATTCGGCAAGCCAGTTCATGCCATCGGCGTTGGCGAAGCGGCCGAAGATCTGCGTCCGTTCGAAGCCAAATCATTCGCCCGCAGTCTGGCCGGGCTTTCCGACTGATTTGACGGCACTGTTTCCCAAATCAAAAGGCAGCCCCTTGGAGCTGCCTTTTTGCGTCAGAATTTAGCGATGATGTCGCTGATCGACTTTCGGAAATTTGCGATTTCCTGTGTCAGGGTCGCAATCGGCTTTTTCAGGTCATCTGGCAATGCATTCTGGTCAAGATGGTTCAGTTCGGCTGCAAGTTCCTTTGCACGGTGATCAAGCCCGTTCGCAAGGCGCTGGTCGGCATTGTCAAACAGCCAGTCCATCACACGGTCCCGAAGTTCTTCAAGGCTGTGCAAATCCGGATCGGGTGACGGTGCGGTGATCCCGAAGGGCCGCAAGCTTAATTCCAGCTGACGATACAGGTCGCGCAATGTGCGCGTGCTGTCATGACAAAGCGATTTGAGCTGACCGTCATGAACGACCGGCAGGATGGCTTCAAGGCGTAAGGTGAAATCAACCGTGTCACGCACGACATCATTGATTTCATTTTGCTGGTCGATGGTTTCGGGCATGTCGCTGCGATTGCGTTTTTCTTCAGCGACATAGCTGTTCGGGGCGAAAACCGGCAGCGCACCGGCGCGCAGGGTAAAGCGGGCCGGCAATTTGCCGATGATTTCACCATCGGCAAGGATCGGCGCGCCTTCTTCGCCCTCGATCGTGATGTCGTCGCATTCCATGGTCAGCGCATAGCTGCTGTTATCGACCGAGCCAAATAAAAGTTCGGCGGCGATATCAAGACCACTAAGCGTATCGACACTGTCGCGAATGGCAAACATGTGCAAAAGACCGTCTTCCGGGCTTTTGGATTCGCTCGGACGCAGGCCGCCGCCAAAATACCGGCCATTGGTAATGGTCAGCTGGCGCAGCTTCATTTTTTGCGGTTTCTCATCGCCGCAAGTGATCGTCAGATCCAGCGGATCCATTTCGTGCCAGCTTTGCCAATTGGCAACGGCATAGCTGATTGCGCCCAGGGTACGCTTAAGATCGGGATTGATCCGTTTGCGCGCATCGGCCGGAACACCGATGCTGGCCGCATTGATAAAGCTGTGGTCATTGACCCGCCCGACATCCAGCATCCTGATCTGACCATGAATGGCAGCGCGCGCGGCATCAACCAGATCATCGGGCAGGCCAAGGGTCCGTGCAAAGTCGTTTGCCGTGCCAAGCGGTACGGGGATCAGAACAGTGCCGGTTTCAATCACGGTTTCAAGAACCGCATTGATGGTGCCGTCCCCGCCACCCACAGCGACAATGTCACCGGGTTTGGCAGTGGATTTCAGGTGTTTGCAAATATCATCCGGATTGTCACACAGCGTAAGATCGGTCTGATAACCGGCATCTTCGAACACGGTGCGCAGGGGTTCTGCGCCATTGGTACGCCAGTCATCAGGCAACTTTTTGCGGGTTAACAGCAAATGTACCTTACCGGTCAGATCGGAACTTTTCACGGCAATGGACTTTCACAAGATGAGAGGGGCGGGGGTGAACCGGCGCCTGATGGCGCCGGTTCATAATATATGTATCAGGAAATCGTTGCGCGCAGCATCCAGGCTGCTTCTTCATGCACACCGATACGTTCGGTCAGAAGATCGGCGGTTTTTACGTCATCGACTTCCTCGGCTGCGGCAACGCCGTCACGGATCAGGCGGGCCATTTTTTCGTGGTCATCAACAAGCTCGGCAACCATGTCATTGGTTTCAAGCAGCTTATCCTGATCAGAAATGACAGAATTTTCCATCATTTCCTTAAGGCCGGTCGGTGCAGCAAAGCCGATGGCGCGAATACGTTCGGCCATATCGTCAATGGCGGCATGCAGGTCTTCATACTGCTCTTCGGTCATTTTATGCAGCGAATAGAAGGCCGGGCCGACCACGTTCCAGTGAACACCGCGCATTTTGGCATAGAGTACGTGCGACGAGCCAATGATCTGGGTCAGCATCGTGGCCAGTTCGCGGCGATCCTTGCGGTTCACGCCGGTTTCGACGGGAAATTCCTTTGCAACGGTCTGCATACTGCTATGTGCCATTTTAAAACTCCTTTGGTTTTGAGGCGCCCCCGCATCGGCACGATATATATATGTCATGTGCCTTATTGCGATTTGGCGGGGCCGCTTTGACCATATAAACGTTGGCCTTTTTCAAAAGTTCCATGAAATAAAATCACCATAATTGGAACATTCTTTTGCACCATCCGTTTGTCAGTGTAAGCAGCGCGCAAGTAATTGTGCTGCCTATTATGAATAAGGAGGTTGTGATGTTGAGCAAGAAAACGCTGATGATTGGTACTGTACTTATGTCGATGGGTGTTGCGGTTCCGGCCTATGCCGGTTCGGCGAATGCCACCGACGCATCGGGCACGATCAAGACCGATGATGCAATGAAGTCGGACGCCAACAAGCTGGGCGACAAGATTGCGGCCCAGTATGAAGAAGCCAAAGACTTCACCTTTGAACAGAAAGAAGATTTCCTGGCGTGGGTCGATGAAAAATCCGACCAGCTTGGTAATCAGTATGACGACGTGTCTGCCCGTGTGAAAGATGACAGCGAAGACGCTGTTGATGAGCTGGCAGAAGCCTGGGATAGCGCTACCGACGAGTTGAGCGATGCCATGGCATCGGCCAAGGACGCATCGGCAGATACGTGGGAAGACGTTAAACGCGATACGCTGAACGCACTTGAAAATGCGCAGAAAGCCATCTCGGACAGTCAGTCCGCCGAATAAGACGTCACAACCTGAACTCGGCGATTGACGTCCGAGGGTGACAGCCCGCCCGTTTTGGGCGGGCTGTTCTTTTTTGTGCGGCAGGAAGGACATCATCTTGAAAAGCGATCAAAATCGTTCTTTCGGACGGCTCGGGGATTTTTTCCGTGCAGCCCAGGAACGGCTGGCAAAACTTGCCGCCGGGCGCAAGGGGCTGGCCGGTATTGCCGGGGCGTCGTTTCTTGAAACAACCATCATCCCGATTCCGATTGAAATCGTGATTGCTCCGGTGATGGCGGCATCGCGTGCACGCGGCTTTATCGTCGCCACGGTGACCTTGGCTGGCAGCGTGGCCGGTGCGGTCGGGCTTTATTTCCTGGCCTGGGCATTATTTGATGATCTGGCCCAGCCCCTGATTGACATGATGGGCAGTCAGCAACAGTTTGATGAACTTCAGGCGAAATTCGAAGATGGCGGGTTCTGGCTGGTCTTTCTGGTCAGTGTCACACCCGTTCCCATGCAGATTGCCGCATTGGCAGCCGGGGCCGCGTCCTATCCGGTTTGGCTTTTTCTGATTGCCATTACGATATCGCGGGCCTTGCGATATTACGGATTGTGGGCGCTGGTTTTGGGATTCGGCGCGGGAATCGCCCGCATTTTCGAAGGAAAGAAACCCAAAAACATTTCCGTTCCCGGAAAATAAGTCCTGTATCGGGGAAAAATAGATATGAAAAAGGCCCGCTTTTGCCGGGCCTTTTTCATGGAAGATTTGTTTTATTCCGGCTCAACACGAAAATCTGTCGTGCTTTTGCCCTCTGTCTCCGGTTCTTCGACGTCCTCGGCGATAAGACCGCGGCGGATCAATTCACGGATTGCGGCGGCACGCGTTGGCATTCGATGATCGAAGCGCCAGTCATCAATGACCTTAAGCTCCTCGTCATCCAGCATGATCTGGAGCTTTTCTGTTCTTTTCGGCGTTGGCACGTGGGGTTTCCTGTCAATTTCAGGAGCTTTAATTAGCCCCTGAAGCCATTGAAAATCAAGGCCTTCAAAAATTTTGGAGTAACTTACGTTACCTCCGTTTCCTCCATAAGACAACCATCTTGCTGACTCTCGGTAAGTTCGAGCAGTGATGTAAGTAATGTAAAGTAATTACAGGCAGTAAATAATGTAACGTGATGCACTTAACTACATTGTGTCAGATATGTGTTTTGATAATGTTGTGTATGTGCTGTTTGTTCATTGTATTGCCTAAGTTAACTATACGATTTTACTTTAAATTTCATTTTCTTTTGTTACGGTAAGTTCATCCGAACAAGGAGGTTGTGATGTCTACTCAAGTGATGAACGAAATCGAAGACCATGTGCCAGCACTGCGCCGTCATGCATATCGCCTGACCGGCAGCACCGATCTTGCGCAGGATCTGGTTCAGGACACTTTGTTGAAAGCCATCAGCAAGAAGGACCAGTTCGAAGAAGGCACGAGCCTTAAGGCCTGGTTGCACCGGATCCTGTTCAACACCTTTATTTCCAGCAAGCGCCGTGAAAAAACCCGCGGCCCGCAGGTCGACTGGGATGATCTTGGTGATGTGTATGGTCATGGCAGTAACCAGATGGCGCGTCTGCAATTGCGTGATGCCGACCGTGTTCTTGAAGAATTGCCCGAACAGGAACGTCAGGCCATCCTGCTGACCGCTGTTGAAGAAGTATCCTATCAGGATGCTGCTGATCAGATGTCTGTTGAAATTGGTACCGTGAAATCGCGTGTTGGACGTGCACGCCGCAAACTGCGTGCGTCGGTCGGTCGAATCGAAGCGCGTGAGCACGCGTCACGCTACGTCTCAGAGGCCGCATAATATGAGCCCGGTTCTTGCGATATATGGCAAGGAGCACATTCTTGGCTATGTACGCGGGACACTTCAGGACGACGAAGAGAAACACGAAATCGAAAGCCTGGTCCAAAGTGACCCGCGTGCCGCCAGAATTGTAAGTGACTTGAAAATGACCCATCTAGGTGACTCGTGGGCATTTGATCAGGGCGCGAAGCGCAGGCTTGAATACCTGCAAGAGATCGCCGAAGACGCCGATATATTAGCATGAGATATGCGTCCGGCGAATGGATGCTACGCGTCGATTAAAATTGACATTAATGACCAATGGTCATATAAAACTCACATCAGGGTTGACCGTCTTTTCCCTCAACGTCTAAGGCACCTCCCTGAAATTGCCGAAACCGTCCCCCGGTTTCGGCACTTTTTTTGCCCGGATTCCGGCACCCGCGATAAAGTCACCGGTGCGCAGACTATTTGAGACCGGCCTTGTTATGGGCCGCGCATCAAAACTGTCATTTGGAATTCTTGAAAATAAATCCGACATATAAGTCATAAGCATCTGAAACCGCCGGAAAAGCGGGTTGTTTCGGCACAGCCGGTTCCCTGCATTTCAGGATATTCACCCAGGGATAGAACGGGATGAAAAAGTTTTCGGTTGTCAGAAGGCGGGCGGGCGGTGATAAATCTCTCGCTCCAAGGGCCTTTGTAATTGATCGGGCGTGATTTCACGCACCTTGATCAGACAGGGGTTCTGAAACAACAATAACAAAAAGGAGCATCCATTATGGTTTCTGGAGTACACGGATCGGTACGCGATCTGTTTGAATTCACTGACGCTGACAAGGCACTTGCGCGCATCAAGGATATCTATGCGACCGGTGCCAATGCCGTCCAGGAGGCCTTTAACCGTTTCGGTCAAGGTCAGCAATCATCCCCCGTACGCGCCTATTACCCGTATCTTGGCATCGAAGTGCCGCCGGAAAAGCTGCATGTCGAAAGCACGCTTTCGTTCGGCGCACCACGCGACCCGGGAATTTACGGCACGACGCTGACCCGTCCTGACCTGTTTGAAGAATATTACCGCGAGCAGATCGAACTTCTGCTTAAGAACCACGACGTGCCTGTTGTGGTTGGTGTGTCTGATCGCCCGATCCCGCTGCCATTCCTGGTCGAATCGGCAACCGACAGTATCGGCCCGACCGATATCCGGTCGATGCAGCTGATCTTTGACATGCCCGATCTGGCCCGTACCGATGATGATATCGCCAATGGCGTGCATTACGGCAACAGTGACGGCCCCAAACCGCTGTCGCTGTTTTCCGGGGAACGTGTTGATTATTCACTGGCACGTTTGCGCCATTACACGGCGACCGCACCGGAACATTTCCAGAAGTTCGTGCTGTTCACCAACTATCAGCGCTATGTCGATGAATTCATCGAATTCGCCAAATTGCAGCTCGAAGATCCGCAAAGCCCCTATGTCGCCTTTGTCGAACCTGGGCCGAAGGTTCATGTGCGCAAAGACGCCCCGGCGGGCTGGCAGGAATCGGGCGAGGCAGTCAAGCAACTGCCGCAAATGCCGTCCTATCACCTGATCCGTGAAGACGGGCTTGGTGTGACGCTGGTCAATATCGGTGTCGGGCCGTCCAATGCAAAAACGGCAACGGATCATATTGCCGTGTTGCGTCCGCATTGCTGGTTGATGCTTGGTCACTGTGCGGGGCTGCGGCGCAGTCAGTTGCTTGGTGATTATGTGCTGGCCCATGGTTATGTGCGTGACGACCATGTTCTGGATTCGGATTTGCCCTTGTGGATTCCGGTCCCGCCGATTGCCGAAGTACAGGTAGCGCTTGCCGACTCGGTTGCCAAAATCACCGGTCTCAAAGGCCGAGAAATGAAGGCACGCATGCGAACCGGTACGGTGGCAACCACGGACAACCGTAATTGGGAACTGCGTTACAGCGAACTGTTCGGCCGTCTGAACCAGTCACGCGCAATTGCCGTGGATATGGAAAGTGCGACAATCGCTGCCAACGGTTTCCGGTTCCGTGTTCCGTATGGCACGCTTCTGTGTGTTTCCGACAAGCCGGTCCATGGCGAATTGAAACTGCCGGGCATGGCCAACAATTTCTATCGTCAGCGGATCGGTCAGCATCTTCAGGTTGGTCTCGATACCATCGATACCCTGCGTCAGGACGTCAATCAGCTGCATTCACGCAAATTGCGTTCGCTTGACGAACCGGCATTCCGCTAAAATCCGGATTTCCGGTCTGGCGCTTTGATCTTGCCCCTGTCGCCGCATCAAACCGGTGGCAGGGGTTTTATTATGGTTTGATGACGAACGGGCAGGGCGGTGCTTTTGACTTTGCAGGTGCAGCCCGGTTGCGTAAGTTCAGGCAAAACGATCCTGACGAACGTGATCATGGGGCAATAACCCGCAATGTCTGACAACATGACAAACCCTGACTCGGACCCTGACTTTGACCCTGCGCCGGTGTCATCTGTCTCACCTGCTTCACTGCCGGAAAACGGTGTGGGGCTGTGGCAGATTTTCATGATTTTCCTGCGCCTTGGTTTGACCAGCTTTGGCGGGCCGGTCGCCCATATTGGTTATTTCCGCGAAGAATTCGTCGCCCGGCGCAAATGGCTAAGTGATGCGGCCTATGCCGATCTGGTTGCACTGTGTCAGTTCGCGCCGGGACCGGCCAGTTCACAGGTTGGCATGGGGATCGGCATGGCGCTTGGCGGTGTGCGCGGATCCCTTGTGGCCTGGCTTGGTTTTACGATGCCGTCGGCCATTGTGCTGGCGGTTCTTGGCATGGCGTTTGTCGGGTTTGATCTGGCATCGGTTGACGGGGTTCTGCGCGGTCTCAAGCTGGTGGCGGTGGGCGTGGTTGCCCATGCCTTGTTTGGCATGGCGCGAAGCCTGTGTCCCGATATTGCGCGTGTGGTTCTGGCCATTGTTGCCGCCGCCATCATGATCGCAAGCAACACGGTCCTTGCGCAATTTGCGGTCATTCTGGGCGGGATGCTGGCCGGTTTTGTGATGCTGCGCGCCAAGGTCGATGATCATCCGATGGCGCCGATGGCCCCCCGTTCGGCCGCCGGGGCGATTGCCGCACTTTGTTGTTTCTTTGCCCTTTTGGTCATTTTGCCACTGGCAGCCCACTTTGATCAAAGCGGGCTGTTTGCAGTCATTGACGGGTTTTATCGCAGCGGGGCGCTGGTATTTGGCGGCGGGCATGTTGTTTTGCCGCTTCTGGAAAATGCGGTGGTTGATCCGGGCTGGGTTGATACACAGACCTTCCTTGCCGGTTATGGTGCGACCCAGGCGGTTCCCGGGCCGATCTTTACCTTTGCGGCGTATCTTGGTGCTGCCTTGCATAACGGGTCGGCCATGGATGGCGGCATCGTGATCAGTGCGGTGACGTCGATGATTACCCTGGTGGCGATCTTTTTGCCGGCCTGGTTGCTGGTTGTCGGGCTGTTGCCGTTCTGGGACCGGGTGCGGCATATCGGCGCGATGCGGGCAGGGTTGCTGGGCGTTAATGCCGCGGTGGTTGGGTTGCTGGCGGCGGTTCTTTATGACCCGATCTGGACCGGTGCAATCCATGACATGTTTGATATCGGCTGTGTCGCGATCGCCTTTGTTGTTTTGCAATGGCGGATCATGCCGGTCTGGGCGCTGGTCGGGATCGGGGCAGGTGCCGGGTATGTTGTGGCGCTGCTGGCCTAGGATCTGAACCCGGTTGAATGTTCAGACACCGGTTCAGTCCTACTGATCAATCAATGCTTGTCAATCAGTGCTGGGCCCGGTGGCATCCTGGATGTCTTCGCCGTCCGGACTGTTTTGCGATGCGGTCGGGGTATCGGGAAACAGGTTACTGATATCGGATACGAAATTGCGCAGGCTGAATGCTTCGCGCTTGCGGGTAACGCCAAGCCGCACGATGACCAGTTCCTTGGACGGGATGACGCTAAGTGACTGGCCATCATGGCCAAGTGCAAAGAACGCATCATCGGGCAGTTCGGCGATGCCGTTTCGCGGGTTGCCCTCGTCATCACGGTCGCCGGGCAGATCAAGCCACCAATGCGCCCCGTAAATGCCGTCGGGATCACTTTCATCCGGGCTGCTGGTGTAATCAACCCAGCCTTCGGGCAGCAAACGCTGTCCTTCCCAAACGCCATCCTGAAGATAAAGCTGACCGATCTTGGCCCAGTCACGCGCCGTTGCATGCATGAAGCTTGATGCGATGAAATATCCTTCGGGATCGGTTTCGATCACGGCACTTTTCATGCCAAGCGGCCGGAACAAAAGTTCAGTCGGGCGGGCAAGATATGTGCTGCGTGAACCGCTCAGATTGCGAACAGCAGCCGACAGAATATTTGATGCCCCGGAATTATAGGCAAAGACTTCACCCGGGCTGTGTTCCAGCTGTTTGGACACGGCATAGCCCGCGGCGGCCGGCTGAACGAACAGCATCTGCACCACATCGGAAAGCGGGTTCCAGTAGGATTCGCTAAATTCAATGCCGCTTCGCATCCGAAGCAACTGGTCATAGGTAATGGCCGCGCGCGGATCATTTGTCTGCGCCTGCCATTCATTGATCAGAACCGGATCATGAATGTCGGGCATCATGCCTTCGTTCTGCATGCGGCCCAGAACGGTGTTCCAGACACTTTTGGTCATCGACCATCCCGGAAGCGGCGTCTGTGCGGTAATGCCGTCGGCATATCGTTCGGCAATGACCTTGCCGCGATACAGGATCAATACCGCGCGCGTGCGCCGTTCGGGGCGGACACCGGGTTCGTCCATGACATCAAACAGGATATTGTTCAATGCGCGGCGGTCGACTTCGGCCGGAAGGCTTGTGGTCAGAAGCGGCTTGGCAGCAATCGGTTTGATCACCGGTGTCGAATTGCGCAGGCGCGCAATATGGGCCTGATCATCGGCCAGCGTGCAGCCCAGATTCGGCCGATAAACCGCAAACCGTTTCCGGAAACCGAAAGCATGGGCGCTGACCGTCTGGTTGCGCAGATCGACATTGGTGGTGATCAGCGACAGCAACGCATTATTGTCGGCAAGAACGTCTTCATCGCGCGCACGGCTGGATGGCAATCCGTTCACAAAAATCGCCGAACACATGATCTTTGCGCTATAGGCCGCACCGACCGGCGCAAGCCAGATAAAGAACGCGGCAACAACAGACAGGCCAATCAATATCGTTCCGATAAAGATGGCCTTGATCAACTGCATCCCGCTTCCCTGCCCTGTGTGTCATTGCCTCTTTGATTGAGGGGATTGGAGGGTCGCCTGCTTCGCAGGATAGGTCAAGTCATCGTATCGTATAGGTCAGGCGGTTACGCGGCGTATGGGGGACCTGATCGCCGAAATCATGAAGCCTGCAAAATAGAAACCGGCAAGGATCACCGCCGCACCACCCCAGCCATTGAAATCAATCATGGCCCCGGTAAGCGGTGGCACAATGACCACAAAAATCTCGGCAAACTGGGCCAGCATCCCCTGAAGGGCGGGCATTGAAAGACCGTCCTTGGCGATGGCCGGCAACAGGGCAAAACAGGTGCCGGCAACCGCCCCCTGACCGATATTGAAAATCACCAGCGCGATCAGGCTGATTGCCATGTCCGTGCTGACAAACAAGGTCGCGATGGCGGCTGCCATCATCGGCAAAAACGCGATCAGAATGCGCCGCCCGGCAACCTGACGGCCAAGGGCCACGCCCGCACCGATACTGCCGATAATATTGCCGACAATCGCGGTCGTTCCAATGATCCCGGCTGCGGGGGCGATCCCGATATCAAGATTATCGACCATCATTGCCGGCATGAAGGCGAGGGCTGCGGATGTTGCCCCGGCAAAGGCGGAAAATGTCAGTGCGACTTTCAGCGCGGAACGTGATTTCAGAACCCCCATCACACCGCTGCCAAGGGATTTGCGTACGGTCGGGGTGGGCGGTTTTTCCATTAATGCCAGAAGCGGCAATAAAACAAGAACAGGAACCGTGCAGGCCGCAACCGCCAGACGCCAGTCCAGCCACACAACCATCGCCGCACTGATCCAGTTGCCCAATGCAATGCCTACCGGAATGAAAGTGCCCCAGATGCTCATGGCCATGGCGACCATTTTCGGATTGTCAAAACCCGCCATCCAGCTCGGCGCACCGACCACAATCAGCAAATAACCGATCGATGTCACCAGCCGCCCGGCATAAAGCAGTGGCGTCGCATTGGCCGTGGCAAAGATCACGGCACCGGCAATCATCATAAGCCCGCCCAGGACCAGTGATTTGCGCAAACCGGCGCGCGCAGCCCAGACACCGGTTGGAATGGCGGCAAGTGCCCCGGCCGCGGTGATCAGGGATGCAACAAGACCGAATTCCGCCTGGCTAAGGCCAAAGCCCGCCCGCAAATCGGGGGCGATTGGCCCGATCAGGCCAACCTGCATGGATGCAGTCAATCCCAATCCATACAGAATGATGATGGCGAATATCGGTGGCATGTGGCGTTTCCGTCAGGTGGTGTTTTTTATGGTTTGAAATGGCAGATCGCCGGAAATGCATGGCACTTCAAATGCACGGCAATTCCGGTGTCGCTATGACTACCCGAAATCGGGGGCCGGTGACCACGTATGAAATATGCGTGCGGATGGGAAAGTCGAACCGGATTAGATATGGTTCGGTGCCTGGTCATAGCCGGTGGTCAGGCGCACCGCCGTTCCATCCGACAGGAAAAACCGTTCCCACAGGATGAAACTGTCAACGATGCGCATCGGCGCACCATCCCGTCGGGACGTCTCGAAGGTCAGATGATCGGCCTGATCTTCGTGCCATCCCATGTCATGCAGGCTTTTTTCCGCGGTTGCGATTTCCGGCGTGGCAAACCGCCAAAGCGATGTGCCAAGCAGTTCGGTGCAGTCGCGCTGCCACTCATGGGCACGGGCATGGGATGCGCATAGCAGTCTGTGGGACCGGTCCTCGATCAGGTGGACCCGCTGGCTGGAATGGGTGACCAGCCGCTTGATCGCATGATCAAGACGGAAATTGCGTTTGCGCGTCATCATCTGATGGATCAGGTCATATTGCAGCGGAGCTGGGCGCTGTGTCCCGTTTTCCCAGCGCGAAACGGTTGCCTGTGTAACACCCAGAATATCGGCCAGACGCGATTGTTTGATGTCGCTCATGCGGCGCCATTGGCGCAACAGGCGTCCAAATTCCTTGTCCGGGGCGGGTGTCGACAGGGCTTTCATGATCATCAACCGTTTCAATGCTGTCTGAACGGTATCACAAATTGCGCAATCTGGCAGCAGGCGGGTGGGAATGGCTGATCTGCGCGATCATTTCAATCGCGTTTGTAAATCGCACTTGTAAGTCGCGCTTGGGCGATGATCAGCCTGCCATGCGGCCGATATCAATCTGGCAGCGGCCATATTTGCGTGAATCACAAAGTTCAAACCCGGCAAGGCCGATTTGCGGATCACGGGGATCTCGTTCGGCAATGATCAGGGTATTGGCATCAATCCATCCAGCAGCGGCAAGGGCAGTGATGCTGGGTTCGAGCAAATCCTTGCCATAGGGCGGATCAAGGAAAATCATGCTGGCCGGTTCAATGGCGCGGGGCGGTTTGGTGGCATCCGCGCGCTGTGCCTTGGCCCGATTGCCGACCTTCAGGGTGTCAATATTCTGCTCGACAATGGCGATGGCCTTGCGGTCGGTGTCAAAGAACACGGCCTTTGACGCCCCGCGCGAAAGGGCCTCAAGACCCAAGGCGCCAGACCCGGCATAGGCGTCAAGCACCACACCGTCATAAAGCGGGTGGAAGTCATCTTCGTACCAGCGTGATGCGTGCGACAGGATGTTAAAAAGCGCCTCGCGCACACGATCAAGGGTCGGGCGGGTGTCGCGCCCTTCAGGCGCGTTCAAAACCCGTCCACGATGACTTCCGCCAACAATCCGCATTTATGGTCAGTCCTTTTTGCCGCGCGGGCGGTTGCCTGCGGGTTTGCGACCCGGTGCGGAATTGCCCGATGATGCGGGCTTGCCGCCGCGTGCGCCTGAACGACCGACCGGTTTGTTGCTGACATCGTTGAAGTTTCCACCCGAACGGTTGCCGGAACGGCCACCGCCTGCACCTGCATTCGATCGATTGTCCGCACCGGCACCAGAACCGGCACCACGGCCGCGCCCGCGCCCGTTGCCGGGGGCATTGCGGTCATCGGATGCACCGGCCTTGCCGCCGGTGCCGTAACGACCGCGACCCTTGTTGGTCGGGCGTGCAGCACCGCGTTCATCACGCTCTTCGCGTTCCGGGCGGGTATTCTGGGCGGCGGGTTTGCCGCGTCCACCCGGACGCGGGGCCGCACCGATGCGCGGACCCTTGCGGGCGGCACCGGAACTCGGGCGGGAAGCAGCGCGGGTGTCGCGCGCATCCTCGCCATCACTGGTGTTCTGGGCGGTACCTGCCGGGCCACCCTGATTGCCTTGCGGGCGTTTGCGCTGGGCGGGTTGGCCAAATACGGTACGCGGTGCCTTCGGGCGACCGGTGCCGCCACGGGCAACCGATTTCTTTTCGGAAACCTTGCTGTAATCACCGCGGAAGAACGCGGCAAGCTGTTCTTTCATCACCTTGCCGGTGATTTCCTCGCACTCGCCCGGGGCCAGACTGCCCAACTGGAACGGGCCGTAGGATACGCGCATCAGGCGCGTTACCGGCCAACCCAGATGCTCCATCACCCGGCGGATTTCACGGTTCTTGCCTTCGCGAAGGGTGACGGTCATCCAGGCATTGGTGCCTTTCTGAACGTCGACTTCGGCCTGGATCGATCCGTAATGGACGCCATCAACCGTGATGCCTTCTTCAAGCTGTTTAAGTTTTTCTTCCTCGATCCGGCCATGCACGCGCACACGGTATCGGCGCGCCCATCCGGTTGCCGGAAGTTCCAGATAACGGGCAAGTTCCCCGTCATTGGTCAGCAACAGCAACCCTTCGGAATTAAGGTCAAGACGACCAACCGAAATCACGCGCGGCACATAGCTTGGCAGATGTTCAAATACCGTATCGCGGCCCTGTTCATCGCGGTGGCTGGTGACCAGCCCGCGCTTTTTAAACAGTCGCCACAGGCGCGGCTTTTCCTTTTCCGGCAATGGCTTGCCATCGACAATGATCTCGTCCTCGTCGGTGACCGTTACGGCGGGGCTATCAAGCTTTTTGCCATTCAGGCGCACCAGACCTTCGGCGATCATGCGTTCGGCATCGCGTCGGGAACAGACACCGGATCGCGCAATGCGTTTGGCAATGCGTTCGGGTTTGTTGTCGTTCTGGGTGTCGTTTTTGTCGCTCATTTGCGGGCCTCGGCAATCAGGGCGTCAAAGATTTTGGCATCGCCCGAGCTGATATGAAATTCGGGATGCCACTGGACCCCGAGACAATAGCGGTATTTCGGATGTTCAATCCCCTCGATCACGCCATCAGGCGCATAGGAATTGATGATCACATCCGGGCCAACCCCATCAACCGCCTGATGGTGGGCGGAATTGACCGACAGTGTTTTGACATCGCCAACGATTTTGGCCAAAAGCGTATCGGCCTCGACCGTGACGTCATGACCGGCCTCGTCGCGCGGGTTTGGCTGTTCGTGGGGAAGGCAGTTTTCGATCGCGTCTGGGATATGCTGGATCAGTGATCCGCCCAGAATAACGTTCAAAAGCTGCTGCCCGCCGCAAATACCCAGAACCGGCATGTCGCGCTTAAGCGCACCTTCGGCCATCGCCCATTCAAATTTGGTGCGCCGATCCTTGGTGACAACCGTGTCATGTTTTTCGGTTGCGCCAAACAGGCTGGGATCAACATCAAACGCGCCACCGGTCACCACCAGCCCGTCAATCAGATCAAGAAGATCGGGGACCAGTTCAATTTCGTGGGGCAGGGGCATGGGAATGCCACCGGCAGCCGTGACCGCACCGGCATAGTTTTCACGCAGCGCATACCACGGGAATTTGGAATATCCGCCCGGTTCTTCGGAATCGAGTGTAATGCCAATGATCGGCTTGCGCGTGGTCATGACGATGCGAACCTTGATGCTGGTGACGGGATGGCGAAACAAGTTTGGCGGAAACTACCTTTCTAACCCGTGAAGGGCAACGGCAATTCACGCCGACAGTCTATGCGTTCTGCGCAGGCGGGCAAGGGTGTGCTGATCCGCCAATGCCGGTGATCATGGCTTGACCGACCCTGTGGAGTGATAGGACAATGTCATGAACCCAAAAAAGGACCAAATGTCCTGAAACAAAGTAAAAGACCGGACCCGGCAGGGATGACGCCGGTCTGTCACTGGTTCGATCATCGGGATGGAAAGACTATGAGCGCAGACAGCTATATGGACATGGCCCTTGAAGAAGCCCGCGCAGCCGCACGTCGCGGCGAGGTGCCGGTCGGGGCGGTTCTGGTTGATGCCGATACCGGCGAAGTTCTGGCGCGCGCCGGAAACCTGACCGAAGAAATGAACGACCCCACGGCCCATGCCGAAATTCTGGTGATCCGGGCCGCCGCCGGGGCAAAGGGTGAGCCACGTCTTCCCAATTGCGATCTTTATGTCACGCTGGAACCCTGTCCGATGTGCGCGACCGCCATTTCATTTGCCCGCCTTCGGCGCGTCTATTTCGGGGCTTACGATCCCAAGGGCGGCGGGGTTGATCACGGTCCGCGCGTGTTTGAAAGTTCAAGCTGCCATCACCGCCCGGAAGTTTACGGCGGGATTGGCGAGGTGGAGGCCGCAACCCTTCTGAAGGAATTCTTTGGCAGCCTGCGCTGACTCAGTGGTGCTGGTCAGCAAAATGATGCAGGTTATCCGGACTTAATCCCAATTCCGCCAACCGCTTTTCAAAATCAACGGCCAGATCGGCCATGGTGACCGATGATAGTGCGGTGATGAATGTCTCGGACGCCAATTGCAATGCGCGCGCGGTCGCCGTATTGGCCGCCTTTTCCATCAAGCATTGAGACTCTTCATCCCCGCAGCCAAGGGCAAAAAGGGTCGGTGCGCCCAGCGCCTGATAAATTTCCGCCAGTGTGATCTTTTCCAGCGGCCGTGCCAGTTGCCAGCCGCCGCCATGGCCCTTGATGGATGTTAGTATCCCCTGATCACGCAGCCCCGCCATTGTCCGCCGGACAACGGCGGCATTGGTATTGAGCATCCCGGCCAGTTGTTCGGATGTGGCGGGGTCTTTCATGTCGCTCAGATGCAAAAGCGCATGCAAAACCCGGGGCAGGCGGTTGTCCTGACGCATGAAGGCGGTCCTGTTTGTCGATCAGATGTTTTGTCATTTTTATCACATGTAACAATCAAAGATACATGAAATTGACAGATGTGACGAATCATGTAACTTTTAATGTTGCGTGATTCGCAATCACGGATATCCCCCGACTTTATCAAGAGAACCCCGATGAAATTTGATCCCAATGTTGATCCCAAAATGGACGCCAGAACCTTTTGGGAAGAAACCTATGAAAAGCAGTCCCCGCAAACCAGCGGCAAGCCGTCTGCTGTTCTTGAGCGGTTTGTTGCCGGTCGCCCGGTGGGGCGGGCACTCGAACTTGGTTGTGGCAAGGGCGATGACGCCGTCTGGCTGGCAAAAGGCGGGTGGCAGGTGACAGCTGTCGATATTTCGGAAACGGCACTGGGCTATGCGCGGGCCAATGCCCTGCGAAGTGGCGTGCAGGATAATATTACCTTCGCGGCCCATGATCTGGATACAAGCCTGCCAGACGGCATGTTTGATCTGGTGACCGCGCAATTCCTGCAATCACCGCTGGAATTTGCCCGCGACAGGATTTTGAACCGGGCAGCACAGCAGGTTGCGACAAACGGCTTGTTGCTGATTACCACCCACGGATCACGTCCATCATGGTCATCGGCCCCCGAAGACATGGTGTTCCCGACACCTGCACAGGCGCGCGATGCGCTGGGGCTTGATATGAGCCAGTGGAAAACCGTCACGGTGGATAATTTCGAACGCATGGCGACCGGTCCCAAGGGTGAAAAGGGCTCGGTCATTGATACGGTCATTGCACTTGAACGTATCTGAGTAAAACAAAACCGGGCGGGCCCGTATGCCCGCCCGCGTTGTCCGGGGTCGGCAGGCTGACCTAGTTTATGGTCGCCTCGCGGAAGATCACCATACCGCCGTGATACAGAACGTCATTTTCAAAATATCCATCGGCGGTAAAGCCGGTGTCATCCTGATAGGTGATGTAATTGCCCGATACCTGATAGTCGCCCTGATAGGCCGATTGACGGGTGCCGCGGGCTTCGTCATAGCGACCATTGGGCAGCAGTTCCTGCCGGACATGGCCGTCCTTGGTCACCCACATGCCGATATAGGGATGCGGGGCGGTTTGGGTGGTTTTGCGCATCTCGGTCTCCTGTTGGGCCGATGCTGATGGTGCAAGCACCACCAGCATCATCAGCAAAGTTGCAAAGCCGGATGAAAGGACGGATTTCCCCATCAGAAGGCCGATGCCGTCGGGCGCACGATGACTTCGTTGACATCGACATCGGCGGGTTGATCAAGCGCATAAAGAACCGCACGGGCAATCGCATCAGGTGTCAGGGCGATCTGGCGGAACTGGGTCAGCAATTCCTTGCTGGTCGGATCGGAAATATCGTGGCCCAGTTCGGTTTCAACCACGCCCGGCGAAATGGTCGTGACGCGGACATCTGTGCTTTCCTGGCGCAGGCCTTCGGAAATGGCCCAGACGGCGTATTTGGTGCCGCAATAGACCGCCGCACTTGGCACAACAACATGTGCGCCAATCGATGCGGTATTGATGACATGGCCGCCGCCCTGTGTCTTGAAAATCGGAAGAACAGCAGCAATCCCGTTCAAAACACCACGGATATTGACGTTGATCATGTTTTCCCACTCATCGGTTTTAAGTTCCGACATCGGGGCAAGCGGCATCACACCGGCATTGTTGAAAATCGCATCGACGCGCCCGAAAAGGTTCTGGGCGTTATAAACCAGTGCCTCGACACTGTCGGTATTGGTGACATCAACCGACCGGGCCATGGCAGTGCCACCGGCAGCCTCGATTTCAGTAACAATCTGATCAAGGCGTTCGGTACGGCGCGCGCCCAAAACGACCTTGGCCCCGCGCGATGCCAGAAGCCGGGCGGTGGCCTCCCCGATGCCGCTGCTGGCGCCGGTGATGATGACGGTCTTGTCTTCGAGATAATTGATCGGGTTCGTCATGACATGCTCCTTTGGTTTGTGTCATGGCTCTTACTGTGTCGATCAATGGGTGTTTGTTGAATACACAGAACTCGAATTGGATTGCCTGATCCTCCAACCTGGACAAAGTCCGCTTTTTCCCGTGTGCCGGGTGTGTATACTGCATCCAAGGAAATCAAAGGGATTTGGTCATGGACAGTTATCGACGGCTTTGCGAACTGATTGATAAATACTGCGATGCGGATGGATCGGTGCGCACCGCGATCGAACCTGTCTGGATGTTTCGTTCGACCGCACCAAGCCTTAAGGTGCCAACGATTTACAAGCCCTGCCTGTGTCTGATTGTGTCGGGGGCCAAGGAAGTTACGCTGGGTCAGGAACTCTATCGATATGAACCCGGACAGCTTCTTGCGGCATCGGTGGATTTGCCTCTTGTCGGGCATGTGACACTGGCAAGTGATCAGCAACCCTATCGAAGTTTGTCGCTTGATCTTGATGGCAAGATTTTAAGCGAACTGGTCACGCATATGGATCTCAAGATCGGGGCAGAAGGCGAAAGTGCGCGCGGGCTGTTTGTCGAACAAACCACCGACAGTCTGATTGACGCGGTGTTGCGCGTGGTCGAGTTGCTTGAAAGGCCCGATGACATTGCGGTGATGTTGCCGCTTTTGATGCGCGAAGTGCATTACCGACTGTTGCGCACCGGCAAGGGCGCGCTGATTGCCGGTCTTGCGATTGGTGGCAGCAATATGCAGCGGATATCGGCGGTGTTGCGGTTGATGAAGGATAATTTCGACAAGCCGCTGAAGATCGAGGAGCTGGCAGATTTCGCTAATATGAGCCCGTCATCCTTCCATCATCATTTTAAACAGGTCACCGCGATGAGCCCGCTGCAATATCAAAAGCGCCTGCGCCTGACGACGGCGCGTCAGATCATGCTCGCAGAAATGAAGGACGCGGCCAGTGCGGCCTATGCGGTCGGCTATGAAAGTGCATCGCAGTTCAGCCGCGAATATGCCCGCATGTTTGGTGCACCACCGATGCGCGATGTCATGGCAATCCTTGGACAATCGGCCCAAGCGCGCCCGGGCGAAGGCATGGCGTCGTGAACATAAAAAGCAGGGGGCGGTGTTGCCCGCCCCCTGATCATTCTTGCCGGGTTTTGATCAGCCTTGATGCTGATTACCCAATGCCGGCAGATGCTGGAACATCCAGGTTTCACTGAGCGGGGCGTCTCCGCGTTTGAGATACATGCGCAGATCAACCGGATCTGTGCCGGCCGCCTTCAGGTCAAAGGCCGCCCGCCAGATGCGGGTATCCATGATCGGTTCGATCTTGGTGCGGGTGATTTCACCACGCGATGTCGATACGACGATTTCCGGAAACTCGCCATAGGCAAGGGTGCCAAGAACATCGCCTTCGAATTCGACGGAAAACTTGACCTCGTCTTTCGGGCGGTTGGTGCCCGGTTCGCCGCCGCGTCCCATGCGGGTCGAAGTTGCCTTTGCCAGTTCGGCAACCGGGAACGGGTTATGGGCCTGCCAGTGAAGGCGATATTTGAACTGATAGCTGTTCCCGGCCTTGGCCGGGGCGTTCGGAACCCAGAATGCCGCGATGTTATCGTGGATTTCATCGTCGGTCGGAATTTCGATTAACTGTACGGCACCGTCATTCCAGTCTTCCTGGGGTTCGACCCACAGGCTGGGGCGACGGTGATAGCGCACACCATCAAGATAGTTCTTCACATCGCGGTCACGCTGCATCAGGCCAAAACCACGCGGATTATGATCGGCAAAGGCCGATGCGCGGATGGTTTCGGGGTTGTTCAGCTGTCGCCAGATGCGTTCGCCACTGCCGGTCCACAGTTCCAGGCCATCGCTGTCATGGACTTCCGGGCGCCAGTCAAACCGGAATGATTTGTTCTGTTCGGAATACCAGAACATGCTGGTCAGCGGCGCAATGCCAAGCCGTTCGATATCGCGACGGACAAACAGGTGTTTTTCGATATCCATCGTCACACCCTGCCCGCGATAGAGCAGGAATTTGTATGCACCCGTAATGCTTGGCCCATCAAGCAGCGCATAGATGGTGACCGGGTCTTCGGCATTTTTGGCCGGCTCGATAAAGAACTGGCGGAAATCGGGGAATTCTTCGGGTTGGGATGTGGCGGTATTGACCGCAATCCCGCGCGCTGACAGGCCATACTGACCTTCATCACCGATGGCGCGGAAATAGGATGCGCCAAGAAACGCCGCCCAGTCCTGGGTTTTCCAATCATCACGCGACAGTTCTTCATGAAGTCGGAACCCGGCAAAGCCGCTGTTTTCGGGCAGCTGGCGGGCAATGCTGTCGGCTGGCATGTCAAAGTAATCGGGTTTATAGATGACTTCGCGTGCCGTGCCGTCTTCCAGAAGATACATGTGCACGGGCTTGGCGAAATACATGCCCAGATGGAAGAACGTCACCGGATAGGTGCCCGATCCATCGGAAAACGGCGAATGGTCACGTTTGTAATGCAATTTGCCATGGGTGTCGTAATCGATCCGCCCGACAATTTCCGGGTTGGGGGCGACTGGCGGCTCATAGGCGGCCTGCGCCATCGATTTGGCACGCGCAATCAGATCGGCAAAATCAAACGGCTGTCCCGCACCAAGGTCAAGCCCTGGTACTTCTGCCAATGCATGCTGATAGATCGACATTCCCGGCAGGATAAGACCGGCTGCCGCGATGGATTTCAAAAAGCGTCTGCGTTCAACAGAAGTCGTCATGTGCATCATGTTCCAATGGTTTCATTTGTCGGCAAGCATACCAGACAGTGTGGAGGTAATCGGGATGAAACATGGCAAATTCAAGGTCGTGTCGACTGCAATTTCTGCATGGACCCTTGTGTAAATGCCTCTGGTCATCTGCCAATTTCCTTGACCGGGTTTGGGCTTTAATCTAACGGTCAGATGTCGGTATCCGGATATCGGATAAAGGGAATTCGATTTGGGCTGCATGCCCATCAACCGAAGCTGCCCCCGCAACTGTAGGCGGCGAGCGTTTTTCTGACCAATGCCACTGGGATGAACCCGGGAAGGCCAGGAAAAGTGCTTTGACCCGCGAGCCAGGAGACCTGCCGACATGAATGCGACGGACCGGGCGGGGTGCCCCGGAGAATGTCGGCATATGTCGCGGTTTCCGGCAGTTTTTTGTAAATGCGCCTGAATACCGATCCTGACATCTTCCGCCATTTCCCGACACTTTTGCCAGTCCCTTGACGATAGTAAAGTGTGTGTTATGTTATAACATAACATTTGTGATATGCTGTGCAATGGCCGGTGATTGCCGACCCTTGCCGGTATGTCTTTGAAAGGAAGTCAAAGTGATCAGTCACTATAAACATGCGCTGGCAGTCGGGGTGTTTGCTGCCGGTTTTGTGGTTTCGGCCCCGTTTGCGGCTGCGACGGAATATCCGCTTGCCATCGAAAATTGCGGCAGCACGCTGCACTTTGATGCGGCCCCCGAACGGGTTGTGTCGCTTGGACAAAGCACGACAGAAATCCTGTATTCGCTGGGGCTGGCCGATAAGGTCAAAGGCACCGGGGTCTGGTTTGGTCCGGTCATGGATGAATTCAGGGATGTGAATGCGTCCGTGCCGCGTCTGGCTGATAATGATCCGGGTTTTGAAACCGTGGTTGCGCAAAAACCGCAACTGGTCGCCACCCAGTATCAATGGCATGTCGGTCCCAAGGGCATTGTCGGCACCACCGAACAGTTCAATGAACTTTCGATCCCGGTCTATACCGCACCGGCCGATTGTGTCGGCAAAGACAATGCCGGCGGCGGCGACGGGGTGCGCCATGACCGTTTCTCCATGGACCTGATTTATCGGGAAATTTCCGACCTTGCGCAAATTTTCGATATCGAGGATCGCGGCGCGGCCCTGATTGCCAGGTTGAAAGATCGTGAAGCCCGGTCCCTGGCACAGGTCAATTCCAGCGGGAACAGCAATGTTTCGACCGTCTTCTGGTTTTCCAGTGCCGAGATTAAAAGCGATCCCTATGTCGCGGGCAAAAACGGGGCCGCGGGCTATATCGCCGAAAAACTTGGCGTAACAAACATCATCGACAGCGACGAAGAATGGCCGACCGTGGGGTGGGAAACCATTGCGCGCGCCAATCCCGATATCATTGTGATCGGTAAAATGGGCCGTCGCCGTTTCCCGGCAGATGATTGGGAAGTCAAAATGGACTTTTTGAAAACCGATCCGGTTACACGCCAGATGAAAGCGGTTAAAAACGGCAATATCGTTGTGATGGATGCGCAATCGATGGACCCGACCATTCGTCTGATTGACGGTATTGAAACGCTTGCCCAGGCTGTCGAACGCCTGAGTGCCTCGAACTGATTGCCTAACCCGATGGCGCTCGATATGCCCGGAGACTTCAATGTTTGAAAAAGCACCCCCTCAGCCCCCCGCACGATCGCGGGCAGGGCGGGCATATCTTGCGCGAAGCGGTGCGGCCGTGGCGGCTTTGATCCTGCTTGCCGCTGTGGTTGCAATTGCCGCTGCCAAGGGGGAAACACACATTCCCCTTGGCACGGTTCTTCAAACCATTGCCAATCATCTGTGGCAGGCGGGCTATGCGATTGATCCAATCGATTCCGGTATCATCTGGAATTACCGGATTTCGCGCGCACTTGTGGCTGCGGCCTGCGGGGCGTCACTTGCGTTGTCTGGGGCCGTATTACAGGCGCTTTTGCGCAACAGTCTGGCCGATCCCTATTTGCTGGGCATTTCGGCGGGGGCATCGACCGGTGCGGTCAGTGTTGCCATTCTGGGTCTTGGGGCGGGGATGGTTTCGCTGTCGCTTGGCGCGTTTGTCGGTGCACTGGTGGCATTCGGGTTTGTCGCGCTTTTGGCCATTCCGGCCGGTCGTGGTGCAGGCGCGATCATTTTGGCCGGGGTTGCCGGATCACAGCTTTTCAACGCCCTAACATCCTTTATCGTTACCAAGGCAGCAACCGCGGACGAGGCGCGCGGCATCATGTTCTGGTTGCTTGGCAATCTGAGCGGTGTGCGCTGGGACGATGTCTATCTTGCGCTGCCCGTTGCGTTTGGCGGGCTGGTTGTGTGTCTTTGGTATGCGCGCGCACTTGATGCTTTTACCTTTGGTGTGGAATCGGCGGCATCGCTTGGCGTGCCGGTGCGCCGTGTTTATGTGGTTCTGATTGCGGTGGCGGCATCCATGACGGCTGTGATGGTCAGTCTTGTCGGTTCGATCGGTTTTGTCGGTTTGGTCATCCCGCATGCGGCACGGTTCTTTGTCGGCACCCGGCATGGGCTTTTGCTGCCGGTTTCGGCCCTGATCGGGGCGATATTCCTTGTTGCGGCTGATATTGTTTCACGCATCATTCTGGATGGTCAGGTTCTTCCCATCGGGGTGATTACCGCCCTGATCGGGGCACCGGCCTTTGCGCTTATTCTTTGTCATGGAAGGGTTCTGCGATGACACTGGAACTGCGCGATGTTGGCTGGAATGCCGGTTTCAAGAAAATCATCACTGACGTGTCGTTGCGGGTTGAACCGGGGGAATTCCTTGGCCTGATCGGGCCGAACGGGTCTGGCAAAACCAGTCTGATGTCGGTTCTGGCCGGTATTCGTGCCCCGTCTCGTGGACAGGCCCTGCTTGACGGGCAGGCGATGAAAAAAGTCGGGCGTCGTAATCTGGCGCGACGGATCGGCTTTGTTGAACAACAGGCCGACACCATTGACCGCATTACCGTGCGCGAGGCCGTGGCGCTTGGCAGAACGCCGTATTTGAGTTTGCTGTCACCCTGGTCGGAAGATGACCAGGCGATTGTCCAAAAGGCGCTGGAAGCAGTTGAGATGCATCTGATGGCTGACCGGATGTGGCAAACATTGTCGGGCGGTGAAAAACAGCGCGTTCATATCGCCCGGACATTGGCGCAACAACCCGATTTCCTGTTGCTGGACGAGCCGACCAACCATCTTGATATCCATCATCAACTTGGGTTGCTTGATCTTGTTCGTACCCTTCCGGTGACGGTGGTGGCGGCCCTGCATGATCTGAACCATGCGGCGATGTTCTGCGACCGGATTGCGATGATGGATCGCGGCAAACTGATTGCGATTGGCACGCCCGAACAGATTTTGACATCGCAAAACCTGCGTGATGTTTTCGGGGTTGCCGCCGATATCGAGCGCGATGATCAGGGCCGCTGTCATATCCGCTATCAGGTCGGGATATCGGGCCAGACGGGCATAAAAAAAGACCGGGTTGCGTGACCCGGTCTTTTGAAAATCGGTTTGGATGCGGGCTTATGCCTGTTCGCGGGCCACGGCGCGCCAGCCGATATCACGGCGGGAAAAACCACCTTCCCAGTCAATAGCATCAACCGCCTCATAGGCGCGCTTCTGGGTTTCGGTGACGGTTGCACCGCGCGCGGTGACGCCAAGAACACGACCACCGGTCGCAACCAGCTTGTCACCATCCATCTTGGTCCCGGCATGAAGGACCTTGACCTTGTCCATGGCATCAGCCGCCGCGACGTTTTTGATCTCGGTCCCTTTTTCATAGGACCCCGGATACCCCTTGGCGGCCATAACGACGACCATTGCGGTTTCCTCATACCATTCCGGTTTGACGGTATTAAGCGTGCCGGAGGCCGCACCATCAAGGATATCAAGCACATCTGATTTCAGGCGGGTCATCAGAACCTGACATTCCGGATCACCGAAACGAATGTTGTATTCGATCAGTTTCGGGTTGCCTTCATCGTCAATCATCAGGCCGGCAAACAGCACGCCCTTGAACGGGTGGCCTTCATTGGCCATGCCTTTGACGGTCGGGATGATGATCTGTTCCATGACCTTGGCTTCGACCGCATCGGTAAAGACCGGGGCCGGGGAATAGGCCCCCATGCCGCCGGTATTGGGGCCGGTATCGCCTTCGCCAACCGCCTTGTGATCCTGGGCTGCAACCAGCGGAATGACGTTTTCGCCATCGCAAACCGCAAAAAATGAGGCTTCCTCACCTTTGAGGAATTCTTCAATCACGATTTCCGCCCCGGCATCGCCGAACTTACCACCGACCATGCATTCATCAATTGCGGCAAATGCTTCGTCCGTGGTCTGACAGATCGTAACACCTTTGCCGGCGGCCAGGCCGTCGGTCTTAACGACAATCGGCGCACCGTGTTTTCCAACAAATGCCTTGGCATCGGCGGGATTGGTGAAACGACCATAGGCAGCTGTCGGGACACCGAACTTTGCCACCATGTCTTTCATGAAGCCCTTGGAACCTTCAAGCTGGGCGGCCGCCTTGGAACACCCGAACGACTTGATGCCCGCGGCGTCCAGTGCATCGACAAGGCCCGCCACCAGCGGGGCTTCGGGGCCGACAACGACCAGATCAACCGCATTGTCCTTGGCGAAGGTTACCAGGCCGTCGATATCGCCATCGGAAATCGCGACACATTGCGCAGAATCCGCAATTCCGGCATTGCCCGGTGCGCACCAGAGTTTGGAAATGCGCGGGCTGCGCGCAATGGCCCAGCATAGTGCGTGTTCACGTCCGCCGCCGCCAACGACCAGAACCTTCATGACTTTATCCTTCGACTTGTCCGATTGCTTGATGGTCCATGCGCGATGAACTAGGCTAGACCCAAACGCCATCCCGCAGAATGATTCAATGTGCGGGCTTTTAGCATAAAGTGCCCTTGATGACGCAAGATTTGTTCGACCCTTATGCCCCGGTACCGGAAACCCCTGTGAAATCGGGAAATGCGCCCGAATTTTCGGTATCCGACCTGTCCAATGCACTCAAACGCACGGTCGAGGATGCCTTTTCCTTTGTCCGGGTGCGCGGGGAAATTTCCGGCTTCAAACAGGCCAGCAGCGGCCATATGTATCTGGCGCTCAAGGACGACAAGGCGGTTCTTGATGGCGTGTGCTGGCGCGGGCAGGCGGCCAAACTTGGTCTGGTGCCCGAAGACGGCATGGAAGTCATCGTCACCGGCCGTCTGACGACATTCCCGGGCCGTTCGAAATATCAGATCGTGATTGAAAGCATGGAAGTCGCGGGCGAAGGCGCGCTTCTGAAACTGCTTGAAGAACGCAAAAAGAAACTCGCCGCCGAAGGCCTGTTTGACCCCGATCGCAAAAAGCCGATCCCGTTCCTGCCCGATGTCATTGGCATTGTGACATCGCCGACCGGGGCGGTGATCCGCGATATCATGCATCGTCTGCGTGACCGTTTCCCGCGCCGGGTTCTTTTGTGGCCGGTGCTGGTTCAGGGGCAGGGTGCCGCCGAACAGGTGGCCGAGGCCGTGCGCGGTTTCAATGATCTGTTGCCCTATGGCCAGATCCCGCGGCCAGACGTTCTGATCGTGGCGCGTGGTGGCGGATCGCTTGAAGATTTGTGGTGCTTTAACGAGGAAGTCGTTGCCCGTGCGGTCGCCGATTCCGACATTCCGGTGATTTCGGCAGTCGGGCATGAAACCGACACCACCCTGATTGATTTCGTGTCGGACCTGCGCGCCCCGACCCCGACCGGGGCGGCGGAAAAGGCCGTGCCGGTGCGCATGGACCTGATCGGGCAGGTCGAAGAAGACGGTCTTCGACTGGCACAGGCCGTGCGTCGCCTGGGACTTGAAAAGAAAACCGCGCTTGAAAGCCTGGCCCGTGGGCTGGGGGATCCCAAAAGGATGCTCGAAGAACGCGCACAGACACTCGATAACTGGGCGGATCGTTTGCCACGTGCGGCTGTTAACCTGACGCAGCAGGCGCGTGCGCGCCTGAACGAGGCCAGTGCGCGACTGGTCAGTCCGCGTGAACAGCTTTCGGAAAAGCGCGGGCGTCTTGAAAATGCGGCCCTTCGTCTGGACGGGGCGATGAAATCCGCCCTTCAGATGCAGCAAGCGCGTCTTGATCGCGCGGCTGCGGGCTTGCGCCCCGGTGATGCCAAGCGTGATGTTGTTCGGGCGGAAAAACAGATCGCCGATCTTGGTGCCCGGATGCAGGCAGCGGTTGGCAATATCGTCAAACGCGAGGCCGAAGGACTGGCGCGTTATGACCGGCTTCTGGAAAGCTATTCCTATCGTAATGTTCTTAAACGCGGCTTTGCCGTGGTGCGTGATGGGGCGGGCAACCTGGTTGGCAAGTCGGGCGATCTTGTTACCGGGCAGTCCTATGATCTTGAGATGGGCGATGGCATCACCCGTGTCACAGCCGGCGAGGGTGCCGCGACGTCGGGGCCGGAGGGCGCGAAACCGTCAGAACTGTCACAACCGTCAGAACCGGCAGAACCGGGACAGCGCAAGGATGATAGCGCTAACATCGCGGTTGAAACAGCTGGCGCAACCGTGGCGCCAAAGCCTGCCAAACCCAAACCGGCGAAAAAGAAAAATCCGCGTCCACAGGAAGATGACAGGCAGGGGAGCCTTCTGTAATGCGTTTGGCATTTAAAACCGTGATCGCAATTGCCGGTCTTTTGGGTGCAAGCATCACCGCACAGGCGGCCGAGCCAACTTATCAGGGGCAATTTGTTCAGGGCGGGATTGTTTTTGGTCAGACAAATGCCGGTGATGTTGTTCTGCTTGACGGGGACGCGATTGATACGATTGCCCCGGACGGGCGGTTCATCATCGGATTCCCCCGCGATTATGAAGGTCCGGCCAAACTGACGGTTCGCCATGCAGATGGCAGCACCGAAGAATTCGCCTATGCCATTGCTGATCGCGAATTTGATATTCAGCGGATTGACGGTTTGCCGCCCAAAATGGTCACGCCCGATCCCGACGTCATGAACCGGATCAAGGATGACAGCCGTCAGGCCCGCGAAGCCCGCACCGAACGCTTTACCGAGAACTTTCTTGAGAACGGCTTTATCTGGCCTGCCCTTGGTCCGATCAGTGGGGTTTACGGATCACAGCGTATCCTGAATGGTGAACCGCGCGCCCCGCATTGGGGGGTCGATATTGCCGTTCCGACCGGAACCCCGGTGGTGGCCCCAGCCGACGGGATCGTGACCCTTGCCCATCCCGATATGTATTTTTCGGGTGCCACCCTGTTTATTGATCACGGGCTTGGCATGGTGTCGGCCTTTTTGCATCTGTCTGAAATCGACGTCAAAGTTGGCGATGTCGTCAAACAGGGGGATGTGATTGCCAAGGTGGGCGCATCGGGCCGGGCGACCGGCCCGCATCTGGACTGGCGGATCAATGTCGGGGCGGCACGCGTTGATGCCCAATTGCTAGTACCCCCGATGGACCAAGCCCAAAAGGCGGCAAACGCCAATAATTAACGGGAAACGCAAACCATGAAAAAGCACGGGGCCGTCGCCGCAGGACATGAAGTCACCGCACGCGCCGCCGCCCGTGTGCTTGATGATGGTGGCAATGCGTTCGATGCGGTGGTGGCGGCCATGTGGGCGGCCTGTGTCGCCGAACCGGTTTTGGCGTCCCTTGGCGGTGGCGGTTTTGTGATGGCACGCCCGGCCGGGGAACCGCCGCGTCTTTATGATTTCTTTGTTGAAACCCCGCTTGAAAAGCGATCCCGCGAAGATCTTGAATTCGAAAGCCGTCTTGCGACCTTTGCCGGGGGTGTCACCCAGGAATTCCACGGCGGTTATGGATCGGTGGCAATGCCGGGCGTTGTTGCCGGCCTGTTTGAAATTCATGATGATCTGGCGACTTTGCCAATGGCACAATTGGCCGAACCGGCAATTGATGCGGCCCGCAATGGCGTGATTCTGGATGAATTTCAACGCTATGTGATGGGGATTGTCGAACCGTTGCTGGGCTTTTCGGCGCAAAGCCGTACCGTTTTTGGCAAGCCGGGCCATACCGACGAAGACGGGTTTGAGCTGCTTGAAACGGGTGCCCGCCATGTTCAATCCGATCTTGCGCACAGCATTGAATATCTGGTGCGGACCGGCGCCGACGGGTTTTATCGCGGTGACATCGGACATGCGCTGGTCCGGGAATGCCGGGAATTCGGCGGATATCTTGGGGCGGATGATCTTGCGGCCTATCGAGTGCTGGTGCGGGACCCGCTTCTGGTTGGCGGGCGCAAGGGCCGTTTTGTCCTGAACCCGCCCCCGGCATCGGGCGGGGTGCTGGTGGGATTTGGTCTTAAGCTTGCGCGGGAAATGGCACTGGGTGGTTTCGGGTCGGCCCGCCATCTTGAAGCAATTTCACAGATCATCCACGCAACCGGTTTGGTGCGCGGGGAATATGGCGCGACGTCGGCGATCCTGTCGGACGAGCTTTGCGAACGCTATCGTCTGATGATTGGGGAACGCCCGCTTAGTCAGCAGGGCACGACCCATATTTCGGTTGTCGATGAAGACGGCAACCTTGCCGCTGCAACCATCTCAAACGGGTCAAGTTCCGGGCGGATCGTGCCGCAAACCGGCATCATGATGAACAATATGCTTGGCGAAGCCGATCTTTCGCCCGACGGGTTTCATATGTGGCCTTGCGGGGTGCGGATGACATCGATGATGACGCCCGCGCTTTATCTTGGCGATGATGGCGGGGCGATTGCGCTTGGATCGGGGGGATCAAATCGCATCCGGTCCACCATGCTTCAGGTGCTTTTGAATATTGATGCGTTTGACATGACCCTGCACGGGGCGGTATCCGCGCCGCGCATGCATGTCGAAGACAGTCTTCTGTCGGTGGAGCCGGGCTTTGATGATGCGTTGCTTGATCAGCTTAGTCTTGAAAATCAAAGCCGCTGGGACCGCGAAGACATGTTCTTTGGCGGGGTTCACGCCGCAAAGGTCAGCGCGGATGGCGCCAGGTTTTCGGCGGTTGGCGATGCCAGACGCAATGGCAACCAGATCATCGGCCTGCCCGAACAAGGCGTCTGATCGCGACCGGACTTGGGCGTGGTTGTGCGGTCTATCCGTTCTGGCCGCTTTGCGGGGGCACCCAGTCGGCGGCCTTGACGTCAAGGATCGGGGCGGCGTCAATCTGTTCTGCGTCCATCATGGTTGCCACGCGCTGCATTGATGACAGAAGCTGTGTTTTTTCCCAGTCGGGCAGAGCTTCGAACTGGGTAATGAACTCTTCATGCAGCATGGTCGGCGCCGTTGCCAGAACGTCGCGCCCGGCATCGGTCAAAAAGGTGTTTACCACCCGTTTGTCGGTCGAACTGCGACGGCGTTCGGCAAGGTTGCGCTGCTCAAGACGGTTCAAAATGGTCGTCACAGTCGCCTGGCTAAGCGACACGTGATTGGAAATGCGTTTGACCGTGACATTCTGCAATTCGTCAATGGCGCGCAACACCATGACTTGCGGGATGGTCAGGCCACATGCCTTCATCACACGTTTGGAATGGAGATCCGTCGCCCGGATAATCTGGCGCAAGGCGACAAGAATGTCCTGCCAATAGGCTTCGGTCATGACGGTTCCCTTTGACGTTTCGGGCGTGTGAAGGTGTGAGTTACCGGGTAACGACCTTTGCGTGATTGATCAAGACCAATTGTCCTGTGACAAACGCGATGGGGCGTTGAATTCTATCTGAACCGCTGGATCACGGCAAAAATCAGCGAAAAGATCGCAAGCAGGATAATCGCCACTGTTGCGATCAGTAAGGCCTGCTTGGTGCGCAATTCATTGGCCTGTTTCAGTTCGATATAGGCAATGACATTGTGGCGCAACTGATCCATTTCCGGGCCGACATCAAGACTGTTCATGTAAAGTTTGGCGCCAGCACGCGCCAAAAGATCATTGGTCTTGTTCATTTGCTGGGTAAAAAGGGCAAACCGTTCTTCGGTATCGGCAAGATCGCCTGTCAGGTCGTCTTCAGTATCGCCCGCACGTGCAATCGTGATTGCCGTTCGGGTCAGGTCATTGGCATCGGCTTCGACACATTCGGCAAGTGTGGATCTTGGATTTTCGTCCGAACATTCGACAGGGCGGTCGCCATATTCTTCAATGGCCTTGCGCAGATGTTCCTTGAGCTGCTGATCAAGTTCGGATATCCGCAGCCGGATTTCACGGGCGGTTTCGCGGATATCGGCAATGTCATGATCAAGCGCCATGCTTGGCCAAACGACAAACATCGATCCGGCGATCATCAAAGTCAGAATGATCAATAAGCGGCGCAAGAAAGGGTAGCTCCTGACCCCGGGGTTCAAATTTCAGAACCGCAAGTCTGAAGCAATGATGTTCTCAATGCGTTAATAAATGCCGGAAAATTTGCAAATACTAATTTGGCCAGCGCCGATGGACCCAAAGCCACTGGGCGGGGCGTTCGCGGATCCAGGATTCCATCATCGCATTCACATCGGTCATGATTTTGGCGACATCGGCGTGACGGTCGCCGGTTTTGGTGACCGGAACGGGCGGATAGAACGTCATGCGAAAATGCGCACCATTGATCCGTTCTGAACGCACCGGAACAATCGGCGCATCATATTTGAGCGCAAATTGCGCAAGTGCGGGGGCCGTCATTGCATCGCGGCCAAAAAACGGGACCGCGATGCCGTCGCTCATTTTCTGATCGACCAGCATGCAGGCATGGCCGCCGTCTTTCAGGCAACGCGTCAGTTTGCGGGCGCCACTTGGACCTTTTTGTACCAGTTCGCCTCGGAATGTCTTGCGGGCGCGCATGAACAGGTTATCGACCCACGGATTGTCGGGCGCGCGATAAACACTCATCATTTCCATGTCCAGCACGGTGGCAATGCACATGGTGACTTCCCAGTTGCCGATATGACCGGTAAAGAACAGGCCTGGTTTGCCATCGTCCTTTAGCGCCAAGCCGTTTTCCACACCGACGATTTCGATGCGGGGGCCGCCCGGGCGCAATTTGTGAAGATGGGGGATTTCCCCGGCCGACCGGCCAAGATTGTCCCACATATCAACGATGATCTGATCAATTTCGGCCGGTGACTTTTCCGGGAATGCCTTGACCAGATTGTTGCGGGCCTTTTTGGACTGTCCCAGTTTGGGGCCGATTGTTCGCAGCAGCCAGCCCCCAAATCCCGATGCCATATCGATCGGCATGATGGCGAACATCCAGTAAAGCAGATACGCCCCGAACCCTTGCAACGGGTGGGACAGGTATTTTTGGCGCATCCGGTAAAGGTCGCTGTTCTTATCCATCGGCGAGTACTGTCTTCACAATCTGGGAAAGCTGATCGGGTGCCTCGAACACCAGTCGAATGTCGAGACTGTTTATGCCGTTCCGGCTGTCGGATGGCAAGCGCATCAGGTCTTTTTGCGTGGTCACAAGTTCCGCATCGAGTTTTGCCGCTGTCATGCGCAAAGCTGTCAACTCATCGGGCGCAAACACATGATGGTCGTCAAAATCCTGTGTGGCGACGATCCGTGCCCCGACCGACGCCAGACTGTCATAGAATTTCTGTGGGCGGCCAATGCCGGCAAAGGCGACTACATTCTTGCCGGCAAAGCGGTCGCCGTTTACCGGTACGATCCGTGCGCGCAGGATCGGCACGGATGCCGGAAGATTGGTGATGAAGTGCGGGGTCTTATCGCCAATCAGAATGATCGCATGGACCTTTTCAAGGCCGCTGATCAGGGGTTCGCGCATGGGGCCGGCGGGCATGACGCGGCCGTTTCCGATGCCATAATTGCTGTCGATAACGGCAAAGCTGCAATCCTTGATCAGGGACGGGTTTTGCAATCCGTCATCAAGAATGATCGCATCCGCACCGGCATCCCGGGCCATTTCCGCACCCAGAAATCTTTCGCGCGATATCCATGCCGGACCATGGTGCGCCAGAAGCAACGGTTCATCCCCGACCTTTGATGCGTCATCAAGATCAGGGTCGACGCGATGGGGACCGGCAATGGAGCCGCCATAGCCGCGGCTGACAAAATGCGGGTGACGACCCAGTGCGCTTAGAACATCGAACAGGGCAACGGATGTCGGTGTTTTGCCCGCACCGCCGACGGTGAAATTGCCAACGCAAAATACCGGGCAGCCCGGATGGCGCGCGGTTGTGGTTTTTGTGCGCACACATGCCCCGGCACGCCACAGCAATGACAACGGGCTTAGCAGCTTCGGAACCAGACCATCTTTCTGCCAGAAGCGGGGATCACGCATGATCGGCCTCGTCGATTGCTTTTTGCGCCATCAGCGGGCGCAGCGCATCAACGGTTCGGTCAAGAACTTCTGCCTTTGAATTGGCATAGTGCAGGGCGGCTTCGGCGATTGTTCGCGCGGTTTCGCGATCACGCAGCAGCGCGCCGACCTGACGGCACAGATCATCTGCATCCGATGCCGGGCGGCATGCACCCGCAATACGCATTTCTTCGCTGATGGTGGCAAAATTGCTCATGTCCGGGCCATGCAGGATGGCGCAATTCAGGCGGGCCGGTTCAAGCGGGTTTTGCCCGCCCGATGCGCAAAGAGTCTTGCCCATGAAGCAGACCGGCGCGATCCGGTAAAACAGGCCCAGCTCGCCAATTGTGTCGGCAAGATAGATATCCGTGCCCGGAGTAATGATGTGACCAAGGCTGCGTCGGGCAACTTGCAACCCCTGTGCGATCAGCTCGGCCTCGATCTCGTTTGCGCGGTCCGGGTGGCGTGGCACGATGATGGTCAAAAGCCCGACCTGTTCAGCTGAGAGCTTTTTGTGAATATCCCCGGCAATGCGTTCTTCACCGGCGAATGTGCTTGATGCCAGCCAGACCGGGCGCAGTCCGATCTGTTCCTGAAGCTTTGCCAGTGCGCTTTCATTGGCAGGCAGCGGCGGGGCAGCGAATTTGAGGTTCCCGACCGTTTTGACATTGCCAGCGCCTAGTGAGGCAAACCGATTTGTTTCGTCATCACTTTGCGTCAGGACAAGATCAAACGCCGATATGACCGGACGAATGAATGACGGATAGCGGGAATAACCCTTAAAGCTTTTTTCCGAAATCCGGCCATTCAGAAGCGCAAGTTTCACACCGGCCTTTTGTGCCTTGGTCAGCATATTGGGCCAAAGGTCACTTTCAAGCCACAGTGCGACATCGGGTTTCCAGTGATGGAGGAAACGGGCAACGCAGATCTGTCGGTCGATTGGAATGAATTGATGGATCACACCTTCCGGCAGGCGGGCATTCATCAGTTCGGCCGAAGTAACAGTCCCCGTCGTCACCAGAATGGACAGGCCGGGATAGCGACGGCGAATTTCATCAATCACCGGCAAGGCAGACAATGATTCGCCAACACTGGCACCATGGATCCAGACAAGATGACCCTTGGGGCGAACCGCACTTGGATGACCGAAACGTTCGCCAATACGGCCCGGATCTTCCTTGCCGCGTTTTTTTCGCCGGTTCAGATAAAGATGAAGTGCCGGGCCAAGCAGGCGGGTCGCCGCGCGATAGGCGTAAAACAGGCTCATTTGCCGGTTTCCCCCGCTGCGATTTCGGACCGTTTCTGTTTGGGCAATTCATCGGGCCCGGCAGGTGCAATGACGTCAAGTCCAAGAACGCGGTCGGTATCCTGGGTCAGTTTGGTCAGGGCGTTTTCGATTTCAAGCCGCTTTGCTTCAAGACCGGCATCATCGAGTTTGCGCTCAACGAAAACCGGTTCACCCCAATGAAAGACACCGCGGGCAAATGGCACCGGCAGGGGCAGGACAAAACGGTCCCAGCTTTTGAAAATCTTGCGGCTTGATGCGGAATAGGTCAGCGGAAAGACCGGAACGCCGGCCATGCGGGCTGCCTGTACGACCCCGTCGGATGACCGCATTCTGGGGCCGCGCGGGCCATCCGGGGTCATGCCGACAACGTCACCGGCCTTGAGTGCCTTGATGATTTGACGCAGGGCCGCAGCCCCGCCTTTGCCAACCCCGGTGGAGCCCGCGATGGTTTGAATGCCGAAATGGGCCACGGTGCGCGAAATGATTTCACCATCGCGATGTGAAGAAATCAGCATATGAAACGGCAAATCACCGCCAACCGCACGCCAGGTATAGGGCATCATCAACAAACGTTGATGCCAGAACGCAACGATGAACGGTTTGCCGTCGCGCAAATATTGCGCGGGCAACTCGCCGCCTTCTGTTTTCCAGCGGCCGGTCACGCGGACAAGGCGCACATAGGCCGCTGCTATCCAGCACAAGGTGCTGCGCATCGTATCGCTTTTGATGATCCGCTTATGCCACTGCACGCCCGATTATCCCGAAATTGCCCGGATCAGTTTCCGTTTTCTTCTGAGAATTGCAGATTATAGAGGTTTGCGTAAGCCCCTCCAAGTTCAAGCAATTCTTCGTGCTTGCCCTGCTCAATGACGCGCCCGTTATTGATGACACAAATCTTGTCGGCATCAACAATGGTCGACAGACGGTGCGCAATCACTAGGGTGGTGCGACCCTTCATCAATTCGGAAAGCGCGCCCTGGATATGGCGTTCGGATTCCGTATCAAGGGCCGATGTTGCCTCGTCCAGAAGCAGGATTGGTGCGTTTTTAAGCATCGCGCGCGCGATTGCAATACGCTGACGCTGCCCGCCCGAAAGCTTCACGCCATGTTCGCCAACTATGGTGTCATAGCCGTGTTCAAGCTGAAGGATGAAGTCATGGGCGGCGGCGTGACGGGCGGCTTCCTCGATCTCGGCGTCACTGGCACCGGCGCGACCATAGGCAATATTGGCGCGTACCGTATCGTCAAACAGGGTGATTTCCTGACTGACCAGTGCGGTTGCCTTGCGCAGGGATTCAAGCGTAACGCCACGGATATCCTGACCATCAATGTTGATCGCACCGGCATCAATGTCATAGAAACGCGGGATCAGGTTCAGGATGGTGGATTTGCCCGCACCGGACGGACCAACAAGTGCGACGGTTTCCCCGGCCTTGATATCCAGATCAATATCGCGAAGGGCGGTGATTTCCGGATTGTAGGAAAAGGCGACGTTTTTGAAGCTAATATCGCCACCTGAAACCGTCAGCGCTTTGGCATCCGGCGCATCCTTGATTTCGGGTTCTATATCAAGAACTGTGAAAACGCGCTGTGATGCTGCCAGACCTTGCTGCAAGGTGATGTTGATATTTGCCAGACGTTTTACCGGCTCATAGGCCAGCAAAAGGGCGGTGATAAAGGCAAAGAAGCTTCCGGGATCGCTGGCACCGTCGATCACCCGGCTGCCGCCATAAATAATAATCGCTGTAATCGCCGCACCCCCAAGCGTTTCCATGATGGGGGATGAACGGGCACTGACGGTTTGTGCCTTGAAGCTCAGTTTGAAGACTGTTTCAACCAGCTTGCCCATACGTGAACATTCGTAAGGTTCCATGCCATATGCCTTTACATGGCGGATGCCCTGGAATGTCTGTTCAAGCAGGGTGGCAAATTCACCAATTTGCTGCTGGGTGTTGGCTGACACCTTGCGCATCCGGCGACCCAGTCGCGCAATCGGGTAGATCGCAGCGGGAAAGACCGTGAATGCAATGATGGCAAGCAGCCAATCCTTGTAAAACATGACACTGATCAGGACGATGGCAGTCAACAAATCCTTGCCAAATCCGGTTAGCGAGTTGGAAACGGCCGCACGCATTGCCGTGATGTCGTTGGTAAAGCGCGTGATCAGCTTGCCGGTATTGGTGCTGTGGAAGAAGCCGATATCAAGACGAATGACATGTTCGTACAAACGGTTTTGGATGTCGGCCAGAATACGCCCACCGACATAGCTCATCAAAACGGTCTGACCGTAATTGGCAAAACCTTTCAGTGCAAAGGAACCAAGAACTGCGGCGCCGACAGGAACAAGCATCGCTTCGCGCTTGTTGATGAAGACATCATTGATAATGGGGTCCATCAGAAGCGCATAAAGGCCGGTTGCACCAGCCATTAAAGCCATACACAGAAGAGCAAGAAGAATTTTCCCGAAGTATGGAGCAACGGCATCTTTGACGATGCGCTTGACCAACGGCCATGTGCCCCAATGTTCTGTGGTGTGGTCCAAGGAGTTCTTGGGCAATTGCTTCTTCCTGGTCGTTTAGGCCATTTCCACATTGTATCGAATTGATACTGTCTATATGGATAAGGCTTCAAATAAATATTCAAATGTACGCGCTGTTGCTAGCACGCCGAGCCATAAGCGGCAAGCCGCAGTAAGCTTCATGCGGACACAAAACTGATCTGTAGATCAGCAGGTCACAAAGAGCGACATATAAGACAAAATAATGAACGAGCAACTGCACGCACTTGTCGAGCACACAATAGCCCAGGGCGTGGGCGCACGCGTTTTCCCGTTAAGCTGGAATGGCCGGCGGATATGGGTCAAACAGGCGGTGCCGGCAAAGGAAAAAGTCTGGCATCGGTTGCAGCGTTTTCTGGCCAATGTCACGGGCATTCCGCTTTTGCGTCCAACGGTGTCGCCCGGCGGCAAGGCGGGGCTTGTGAATGAAGCCAATACCCTGCGCAAGCTGGCCGCACATGGCGTACTTGTGCCCGATCTGATTGGCGAAGGGGCGAACTGGATCGCAATCGGTGACAATGGCGGTATCCTTCAGACCAGGATCGAAGATGATGTTCGGTCCGGCAATGAAGACCGGGTCAAACAGCATATCACTGCTGCTGCATCCGCTTTGGCGCGGTTGCACGCATCGGGTGTGTCGCACGGGGCACCGCTATTGCGAAACATGACAATACGCGATGATGGCCAGATCGGCTTCATTGATTTTGAAGAAGACCCGAATGCCCGCATGCCATTGGAAGATGCGCAGGCCCGCGACATTTTGTTGTTCGTATTTTCCATTCAGCGCGAATTCAAAAAACGTCCGGAATTGTTGCGGACGGGATGGGCAACCTATGTTGCCACAGCGGGCGAGACTGCCGGGCAACTTGTCCCTTTGCGCAAGGTCATCAGGCTTTTGCGACCGGTTTACATGATTTTGCGCCCGTTCCGCAGATGGCTGGGAACGGACGCGTTGAATGGTATTCTGGCTTATCGAACTTTGCGCAAAAGCCTTTATCGCAAATAGAACTTCACCCGTTCCACGCTTTCCGTCGGTTTTCCCGGGGCTTCCCACTTACTGGGCGGGTTGACCGACCGGGGCTGTGCCAAGGCTTTCCTGATCTTGATCCGGGGATGTCGCCGGGTTTGTGCCTGCATTGTGCCGAGTGGCATCGTCGACCGAAATCCGGACGGCCTCGATCCCGTCAAAGCCGCCGGAAAACGGTGCCAGATTGTGCAGGAACTGGGTGGCGGAATTCTGCCAGCTATATTGTTCAGCCAATGCACGGGCATCTTCGGATGTCAGCTCAAGTGCGGCCAGGGCTGCTTCGCGCAGGTCGGCATCAATGGCACCGGCCTTGGTGCCGCGCACAATATCAGCTGGTCCCTGAACCGGGAAGACGGCAACCGGGGTGCCCGATGCCAGTGCTTCAAGGATCACAAGGCCGAAGGTGTCGGTCTTACTTGGAAACACAAAGACATCCGCCGAAGCAAAGGCTGTTGCCAGTTCTTCGCCAACCTTTTTGCCCAGAAACTGCGCATTGGGATATTTGCCCTTAAGCTCGTTAAGTTGTGGGCCGTCACCAACCACGAACTTTGTCCCGGGCAGATCAAGGTCAAGGAAGTGGCCGATATTCTTTTCCACCGCAACCCGCCCGACAAATAGCCAGTGTGGTTTCGGGAAATCGCCAAATGATGCGTCCGGTCGGGGCCGGAACAGATCAAGATCCACCCCGCGAGACCAGATATGCAGGTTTTCAAAGCCCCAGTCGGACAGTTCCTGACGCAGGCTTTCGGTGGCGACCATGACCGAGCGTGATTTGGAATGGAATTTGCGCATCCCGCGATAGGAAATCGACAGCGGCAGCCGCCAGCGCGCATGAATATATTCCGGAAACCGCGTGTGATAGGCGGTTGAAAACGGCAAGCCGTGTTTCAGGCAATAGGAACGGGCCGCCTGACCCAGCGGGCCTTCGGTCGAAATGTGGATGGCGATCGGGTGCAATGCCTCGATCATTTTGGCCATCTTGCGTTTGGCAAACAGGGCCAGACGGATTTCCGGATAGGTCGGGCAGGGAACAGTTTTGAACTGATCGGGCGAAATGATGTGAACATCATGTCCCATCGCGCCCAGCTCGCCACGTACGGTTTCAAGGGTACGGACAACACCGTTTACCTGCGGATACCAGGCATCGGTTACGATCAGTATTTTCATGCAGTCTTTCCAATCGGGGCATCGCTGCGTTTTTTGGACGCACCCGATGCGGAATTGTCCGTGCCATGGGCAATGCGGAACATGGAGATCAGTTTGCCAAGACCCAGTGACGGGGTGCTTGCAGCGTCCCGGCCGGGGCTGGAATGGCTCATGGCCATCTGGCGCATTTCCGCCCAGTGCAGAAGTTCAAGTTTGCCATCCTTGTCTTCAACAAGGGCGGTGCAGCTTTCGACCCAGTCGCCGTCATTGCAATAAAGCACATCACCGATCATGCGTTTTTCGGCATGATGGATATGACCGCAAACCACGCCATCGACCTTGCGCTTGGCGGCTTCGTGGGCGACGGCATTTTCGAAATTGCAGATGAACTGAACGGCGTTTTTGACCCGGTTTTTAAGATAGGCCGAAAGCGACCAGTAACCGTATCCAAGGCGGCGGCGAATGCCGTTATAGTAACGGTTAAGGGCGATGGCCAGGTTGTAGGCCGTGTCCCCAAGATAGGCCAGCCATCTGGCATATTTGACAACCCCGTCAAATTCATCGCCATGAATGACCAGCAGGCGCTTGCCATCGGCTGTTTCGTGGATATCGTTCATTTTGACATCGACATGCCCAAAGGTCATATCGACAAATTCACGGGCAAATTCATCATGGTTTCCGGGGACAAAGATGACTTTGGCGCCATTTTTTGCCTTATCCATGATTGTCGTGATAACAGCATGGTGACTTTCCGGCCAATACCAGCTTTTCTTGAGCCGCCAGCCGTCAATAATGTCACCGACCAGATAATAGGTATCTGCTGTTACTTCATTGAGGAAATCCAAAAGAAGATCTGCCTGACATCCACGTGTCCCCAAATGGACGTCTGAAATCCAGACCGTGCGGTAATGCGGTTGCAGCGTCATCGCTGTCATTGCCGCTCCTCCGTATCCTGCCAAAAGGATGGCTGGAATTCGGCGTTTCGAGGTGCCGAATACTGTCCCCAACCAGTATCGGTTTAAAATAAAAAACGTGATTTTATAACCCGTTCACAGAAATTTCGTCGTTCTGTAAAGCAACTGTTACATTTTTTCTTTCATATGGTAGTGCGTGTGTATGATTTATTTCGGTTTTATTTCGGAAGTATGTTCTGAATGACCCATGCCGATGTGACTGTGATTTTCAATCCCCGTGCGGGGGGGAACAAACAGCGGTTTCTGTCCAAGATTTTGCAACATGCAGGGATCAGGGTGGAATTGTTGCAGACTACCCATCCCGGCCATGCCCGTGAATTGGCGCGCAAGGTGCGTGCCCATCAACGCCTGTTTGTTGCCGGCGGCGACGGATCATTGAACGAGGCGCTGAATGGTCTGCTTGATGCCCAGATCGATGGTCACGAAGTCCCGCCACTTGGCGTGATCCCGCTCGGGACGGCGAATGTTCTGGCCGTCGAAGTCGGGCTGGAACGCAAGGCAAAGGCAATTGCCGACTATATCAATAATCCCGGTCAGGTCTGGATCCGGCCCGGACTGGTCAATGGGCGCGCCTTCTTTTTGATGGTCGGAATGGGGGCCGATGCCGACACGGTTGCCAATGTGTCGCTCAAGCTCAAACGCATGATCGGCAAGGGTGCCTATGTTCTTGAAGGATTGCGGAACATCTTTTTCCCGCGTCATCGCGACTTTGAAGTCAATATCGGGCGGGAAAACTATCGGGTGGCCGGGGTTGTGGTGACCCATGCGCAGCATTACGGCGGCGAATTCATCATTTCACCGACTGCGAAGCTGACCGATAACGGTTTTGATGTTGTCCTGATGCCCGGCAACGGTATCGGTGCATTGTCGCGCTATGGGCTGGCCCTGACGTTAAACAGGTTGCATGAACAAAGCGACGTCTCGGTTGTGCGGTCTGAACGCATCACGATCACCAGCCATTGTGGCCCGGCTCCGCTTCAGATTGACGGTGAAAGTGCAGGAAAACTGCCATGCGAAATCAGCCTGTCGCCCTATCCGGTGCGGCTGATGGTGCCACAGGCCTATGCAATGGCCGCGGGTGGCGTGGTTGAAACCGGCCCTGAACCACTTCGCCTGACCAGCGGTTAACCCCGAAGCTAAATCTTTATTGCAAATGCAAGATATCCCGGTTGTTTGCCGCCGGGATATCAGAAGGCATGTGATCGCGCTTGGAAATCGCAAAGCAAAGATCAGGCATTCTTTTGCAAATCCCCATGACCTTACCCGTCATTTCGCGGGTTTCCCGCGTGTAAATCGGCATTTTATGGACCGATGCCCCGGTTCTGATTTTCGATGCCCCTCGGTTGATAACGGGGGATGGTCCAATGTGTTTGCCCTGCTTTACAGCGTTTGCCAGCATGTCTGGAAATTACAGTGTCTGTTGCTGAGAAACAGGGAAACTGATCCGCCGAACTGGGCCGATCTGCCGGGCATATTCGAAAGGACAGGTATACAGGTCTTCTGGATAGGTCGGCCTTACTTTTCCTTGTAATTTCGCATGTTACGCCAAACCTTTAAGTTAGTTGCAATATTGTGATTATCTAAAACAAGGGTTGTGTACTCCCCATATGGGGAGGGTAGTGACTGTCATGAGCAGATACCTTGGTAATCAAAGAGATCGTAGCGCGGTGCTGCGAACACGGAGGGTATGATGGTGTCGCGTGTTTCTTCTGCGCCGACGGGGGCGTTTTTGGAAAACTTGGGTGTTAAGACAAAGATTCTATTGGGGTTTTCAGCAGTGCTGGTCATTCTTGTCTCAGCGCTGGCATTCGCATTCTACAGCTTCACCAAAGTTGCACATGATGTTGATGAATATGCGCTGCGGGTCGAAGAAGCCGCACTTGTTGCCCAGATTGAAACGCGGTTTTTGCGTTTCAAAAGTCATGCCCGCGAATTTGCCAACAAGGCAAGCGCCCATGACGCGGAACAGGTGTTCGTCATCGCCGATCAAATCCGCCCAATTCTTGACAAGGCATTGCAAAGTTTCGAATCAGCCGAACATCGTGCCCGGATCGAGAAAATATCAGGGGCACTTGATCGCTACATGCAGGATTTCGAAAAAGTCCGTGATCTGAGTGATGAATATCACGCCCTGATCACTGACCGGCTTGAGCCCGACGGCATCAAAGTCGTTTCCGATCTCAATGCATTGATCGCACGTGCAGAAACCACCCAGAATATCGACGCCCTGAAAAAGGCGGTGGCCGCGCGTGAACATGCCCTTTTGGCGCGTCTTTATTCCAATATTCTGATCGGGCGTCAGGATGACAGCTTTGGCGAAAAGGCAGCCAGCGAGTTCGGCCTTCTCAAGACCGGGCTGATTGAAATCAACCAGACAGTACCCGATGCGGAATACAAAAAGACCATCGGCGAAGTCATGACATTGTTTGATGATTACCGTGACGCATTTGACAAGATCCGGTCAAATGAACTGGTCATCATTGAAACGGTCAATGGCGATATGGAACAGGCATCCAGTCTGTTGCTGTCCGAAGCAGCCGATCTGATGGCGGAATTTTCGGCGACCGAACATTCAATTTTTGAACGTGTTGTTGATGAAATCGGTCTGGCGGAAACCGAAATTCTGATCGCGTCGCTGATCGGTATGGGGCTTGGCATCGTCATTGCCATTCTGATCGGTGACCGTCTGTCAAAGCCGATCATTGCCATCACCCAGATCATGCGAAAGCTTGCCGATCATGATCTGACGGTCAATGTGCCATGGCAGGAACGGCGCGATGAAATCGGCCAGATGGCCGGTGCGGTTCAGGTCTTCAAGGAGAATGCCATTCGCAATGACGAACTTGAAGCCAAGGCAATCGAAGATGAAAAACGCGCCAAGGAAGCCCAGCGCCAATTTATGAACCAGACGGCCGACACGTTCAATTCCGATGTCGGGCAAATCATTGAAACCGTTGCCGCGGCCGCGGTGGAATTGCAGGCAACCGCAGACAGCATGTCACGTCTGGCAAGTTCGGCATCCGAACAGACGGTGGCTGTGGCATCGGCAACCGAAGAAGCCAGCGGCAATGTGCATTCTGTTGCCTCGGCCACAGAGGAACTCAATTCCTCGATCGAGGAAATCAACCGGCAGGTTGTCCATTCATCTGATGTGGCACGCAGTGCGGTCGGGCAGGTCAACAAGACCCAGGCCGACCTTCAGCAACTGGTCGAAGCATCGGAAAATATTTCAAATGTGCTGAAACTGATTTCCGATATTGCCGATCAGACCAACATGCTGGCCCTTAATGCCACGATTGAAGCCGCACGGGCCGGTGATGCCGGGCGTGGTTTTGCCGTGGTCGCAAATGAGGTCAAAAATCTTTCCGATCAGACCGCCAAAGCGACCGAGGAAATCACCCGTTATGTCGAAAACCTTCAGGCCCGCACCGGAAGTGCGGTCAATCAGGTTGAGGCAGTGGGCAAAACCGTCAGTGAAATGGATGCAATTATTGCCACCATTTCATCGGCGATCGAAGAACAGACCGCCGCAACCCGTGAAATCGCCTTTAACGTTGAACAGGCGGCAACCGGCACCACCACGGTCAGTTCAAACATCGCAACCGTCAGTTCGGCCGTCAATGAGGCCGGAACAGCATCCGGGGATGTCTTGCGTGCGGTCAGCATGCTTTCGGAAAACTTCACGACCCTGAAAGGTGCCACGGACAATTTCGTAAACACGATCCGCGCGAGCTGATCCGTGAAGTAATCTGACGATTACAAAAGACCCCCCAAAAAAAACGCCCGGCACATTCAAGTCCGGGCGTTTTTGTATCGGAATTTCTGTTGGTGTCGGTCAGGATTACTGACCGGCCAGCGTCATGCCATCAATGCGCAAGGTCGGTGCATTGGTACCGTATTTGAAGGTCAGATCATTGGCCGGGACCACGGATTTGAACATGTCCTTGAGGTTCCCGGCCACCGTGATTTCCGATACCGGATAAGCCAGTTCACCATTTTCAATCCAGTAGCCCGACGCACCGCGCGAATAATCGCCGGTAACGCCATTGACGCTGCTTCCGATCATTTCGGTGATATAGAGACCCGATTTGATATCCTTGATCATGTCTTCGGGCGAAATGGTGCCCGGTTCCATGTAAAGGTTGGTGGTTGACGGCCCCGGAAGGCTTCCGGCCCCGCGCGATGCGTTGCCCGTTGATTTCAGCCCCAACTGGCGGGCCGAGCGCAAATCAAGGATCCAGGTTTTCAAAACGCCGTTTTCAATCAGGTAGCGTTTTTCATTGGCGACACCTTCGGCGTCAAACGGTTTGGAACGCAGACCGCGTTTGCGGTGGGGATCGTCGACAATGTTGATATGCGGGGCAAAGATTTCCTTGCCCATGGCATCAAGCAGGAAGCTGGTCCCGCGCGCGATGCCCGATCCGTTGATCGCACCGGACAGATGGCCAACGATTGAGGATGAAACACGCGGATCATAAATGACGGGAACCTGCGTGCTTTTGACTTTGCGCGGGTTCAGACGGCGCAGGGTTTTTTCTGCGGCCTTTTTGCCGATTTCGACCGGGTCACGCAGGTCGGTCGAAAAGACCGCGCTGTCATAATCATAGTCGCGCTCCATTGCCGTTCCGGTCCCGGCCAGCACCGAAACCGAAATGTGACTGCCCGAACCGGCATAGGAATTGGCAAAACCATTGGTCGCGGCCAGCGTGATCTGATGGCGGCCCCAGCCGGCTTCTGATCCTTCGGAATTGGTGATGCCTTCGACGGAACGGGCGGCTTCTTCGCAGGCACTTGCCCATTCGATCAGTTTGTCCTGGCTGACTTCGCCCGGTTCACAAAGTTCAAGCGCGTCGACATCAAAACTTGCGGCAAGTTCGGACGGATCGGCAATACCGCAATACGGGTCTTCCGGGGCGTTCTTGGCCATGGCAACGGCCCGTTCGATCAGTTCGTTCAAGGCGGCGTCGCTGGTGTCAGATGATGACACGACAGCCTGTTTCTTGCCGATCAGAACGCGCAGGCCAAGATCGGCGCCTTCGGATCGTTCTAGCTTTTCCATCTTGCCCAGTCGCTGGGCAACCGAAAGAGATGTTCCTTCGACATAGACGGCATCTGCGTCATCAGCACCGGCTTTCTTGGCGCGCGCCAGCAGATCATTGATACGATCAAGTGTCATGTCGGTCTTGGGCATGGAAGCTCCCTTATTTCGGAATGTATCTATCGGCTAGTTATAGGCGGCAGGGACGTATTCGCAAAGAACAGAAACGGTTTGATGCATCTGCATTGCAGGTGCCCTTGGTCGTGTTCCCAAAGGTGGCGTGAATGTATCTGTGGGGCAAGGGGCTGGACGTTCTGTTTTCATCCCTGTTTCTGCTATAGTCCGGAAAACAGCAAATAATTGGCGGTGATACCGCCAGACAAAGCACACGGGATAGAATGCAAATGCGGAACATAAGGTCGGGCGCAATCAGCTTGGCAATGATTTTGGGAATTTACCATGCGGCTTTGGCGGATGAGCCGGGTAATCCGTCCGGTCCCGATGAAAATGGCGTTTGGGAACTGAATGCCAATGGCAATGCCGACCCGGTTTCAAGCGCGCAGCTTTATAGCGAAATGCGCATTCAGGGTGGCCAATATGCGCGTAATTACCGGCATCAGATGCTGACCGGGGATTTTACCTGTGACGATGTGGTCGACCGGGTTGCGGGCTGGGTCGATCTTGACAGTCCGGACGGTCCGAAATTTGCCATGCTGTTTGTCACCAACCATGGCGGCAAGGCACAAAGCGAAATTCGCTACCTGCCGTTCGAGCAGTCCGAACAATATGCACTTTGCATCCATGATGAAACCGCCCCGCCGGTCATGAGCTGGCAGGAAAACAGCCAGGAATTCATGGAAGAAGTCATCGGATCAAAGGATATGTGCAATTTCGCGATCCGGGTGGATGACTTCATGTGTGATGCGCCGCAATTCTTCTATTCCGAAAAACCGGCGGAGAATGGCGATCACTGGTTCTTTTTCCGAAATTGATCGTGAGTTCTTGAAAAGAAAAGGCGGGTTAGAAGCCCGCCTTTGTCAACTAATCCCGCCAAATTTTCTTGCCTGATCCGGGAAGGCCATAGCGTTCCCATTTCTGATCCACCCGGTCGATGATGTCATCGTCCATATAGATTTTTTCGCCCCATTCGCGGTCGGTTTCGCCCGGGAATTTGTTGGTGGCATCAAGGCCAAGCTTGCCGCCAAGGCCCGAAACCGGGGATGCGAAATCAAGATAATCAATCGGGGTGTCGGTAACCGTGGTGATATCGCGCACCGGGTCCATCCGGGTCGAGATCGCCCACATAACATCCTTCCAGTCGCGCACATCAATGTCGTCATCCACAACAATGACGAATTTGGTGTACATGAACTGACGCAGGAATGACCACACACCCATCATCACGCGCTTGGCGTGACCGGCATAGGCCTTTTTCATCGATACAACCGCGATGCGGTAACTGCATCCTTCTGGCGGCAGCCAGAAATCGACGATTTCGGGGAATTGCTGTTGCAGGAGTGGCACGAACACGTCGTTGAGTGCCTCGCCCAGAACCGACGGCTCGTCTGGCGGACGCCCGGTGAAGGTCGACAGATAAATCGGGTTTTTGCGCATGGTGATCGCGGTTACGGTAAAGACCGGGAAATCCTCGACCGAGTTATAATAGCCGGTGTGATCGCCATAGGGGCCTTCGGGGGCGTATTCGTCCAGGGATACATAACCTTCGAGCACGATCTCGGCCGTTGCCGGCACCTTGAGCGGCACGGTCTTGCAATCAACCAGTTCAACCTTTTCACCGCGCAGAAGCCCGGCGAACTGGTATTCCGAAAGGGTATCGGGCACCGGGGTAACCGCGGCAAGGATCGTACCGGGATCGGCGCCCAGCACGATGGCGGCCGGAAGCGGATCACGCTTTTCCTGTTTCCAGCGTGCATGATGTTGTGCGCCACCACGATGTTTGAGCCAGCGCATGATGGTCTTGTTCTTGCCAAGCACCTGCATGCGATAAATGCCAAGGTTAAACACATCGCGCTTGTCGCCGCCTTTTTCACCGGCCGTCGGGCCCTGGGTCACGACCAGCGGCCAGGTGATCAGCGGGGCGGGTTCGCCGGGCCAGCAGGATTGAACCGGGATTTTTGACAGATCAATGTCATCGCCCTGAAGAACTACTTCCTGACAAGGGGCCTTGGAAACCGTTTTGGGTTTCATCGCCATGACGGTCTTGGCCAGTGGCAGCATCGAAAATGCTTCGCGGATGCTTGCCGGTGGTTCGGGCTGTTTGAGGAAGGCCAGCGTTTCGCCGACTTCACGCAGTTCTTCGGGTTTGCGGTTCATGCCCGCGGCAACCCGGTCCACCGTGCCAAACAGGTTCACCAGAACCGGCATGTCATATTTTTTGCCGTCATCGCCAACGACGTTTTCAAACAGAACCGCCGGGCCGCCTTCGGCCAGAAGTCGGGTCTGGATTTCCGTCATTTCAAGATTGGGGGATACCGGTTCAGTGACACGAACAAGACGGCCGGACTTTTCCAGCGCATCCATGAAGTCACGAAGGGATTGATAGGGCATGGCACCTGTCATCTGCAAAGCTTTGAAACCTGATTGTCTTCATACGCGTGCACGCGGGCTTGGACAACCTTGCTGTTATCAAATACGCCATTTGTAACCGGACCGATCGCTTCCTACATGAAACCGGGATGCTGCGTTGCATAATTTTGCGGTTTTGGTTGACGCATCATTTGGTTATACATTGGCTTAGAATTGAGTCGCGTGGCCCACAACACGCGACATGGCAACTCACCAAAAGCATGAAGGACGCACAGATGGCCAAATACTGGGTTATCGGGGGCACCTATCAGGATACCGGTTTCGACAAGCCGATTGGCGAAGAAACCAAAGTCGGTCCGTTTGGCAGCTTCGAAGACGCGGAACAGGAATGGTCGAAAATGGCCTGGCAGTCGGTCGATGACGCGAATTCGCGCTATCGCATCGAACGCCTTGAAGAATACTGGGTCGTTGGCGGTGAATATGAAAGCACCGACTTCGAAAAGCCGGTTGGCGGTTCCGAAGAACGCCATGGTCCGTTCGCCACATTCAGCGACGCTGAAAAAGCATGGTCGAAACTGGCCTGGCAGCATGTTGATGACTGCAACTTCCGTTACCGTGTCGTTGAAGGCTAAGCCGGATCGACCAGACAATGTTTTCGATATCCGATGTGCGGGCAATCAGTGACCCCGTACTCCGTGAACAGATCGAACATCATGCACGCGCGCAGGACCTCCTGCGCGCGTTTTTGTATCCCTATGCCGCCCCGGACCGGGATTTCCTGTTTCGTGGTGGATCGGTAACGCCGCTTGATGCATCGGAAGTCGGCGACGCCATCGCCGGGCGGGTCCCGGTCCTGGCCGTCGGGTCAAACCGTGCGCCGGTTCAGTTGACGCGCAAATTCACCCATCAAAACCTGCCCGATGATGTTCCGGTGACACTGGGATGGATGGGCCATCATGATATTGTCTATTCGGCACATGTCACCGGGTATGGTGCCTTTCCGGCAACCCTTGCCCCGTCACCGGGGACACGGGTCCGGGTTGCGGTGACCTGGCTTACGGCGGCGCAGCTTGGACATATGCATGTAACCGAAAGCGTTCCGACACATTACCGTTATCAGCAATTGCATGGCCGTGATCTTGACCTTGATTGCGGTACTATGACCGACCATGTCGGTCTTTATCAGTCGGTTGCCGGGTTTGAATTCGCATCTGGCCATATCTTTGCCCTGAACGCGGTTGAGGCAACCGGACGCAGATACCCGTCCCTGGAACAGTGGCAGATGGTCGCACATGTCGCGCGCCTTGCAGGGCAGGTTTTTCGACCTGATCTGGTGATCCGGCTTATTGACGATCCGGCCTTCAGAAAGTCGTTTGGCGATCTGGATCACACAAAATAGCGCCGACCCTGTAATTGCCATTGGTGTGACCCTATATATATTCCAGAAATGTGTTTTGACACTTGAAATTGTGTCAGGATTTTCGGTAAGTAATTGAAAATTAAATGTTTCTGTAAAATCCGGTAAGCCGTCCAAAGAACGGTGTATTCAACCGGTTGATTTCGGAATGAACGGTTGAATTGTAATTTCAAAGGTACCAATTGTGCAGCAAGGGTACCGAAATTTGGGTGAATCAATCTGGGAGAATGCCGACGACGCGGTTTGCGTGCGTTATGTGTTCGCGTGCGTGTTTCACGCTTCGTGATTAAGGGAGAACTAAATGTTTGGCTCTGGTTCTGATGACCGTCATATCGTTCAGGCTATAAAGCAGTCACAAGGTACGATCGAATTTACGCTCGATGGTAAAATCCTTGATGCAAACAAGAATTTTCTGGATCTGGTCGGATATGATCTGTCAGAGGTGCGTGGCAATCACCACAGCATGTTTGTTGATCCGGAGTTCGCCAGAAGTGCGGAATACAAGAATTTCTGGGACCGCCTGAAGGGCGGGGAATCCTTCACCGCCGAATTTCAGAGGTTCGGCAAGGGTGGCAAGGAAATCTGGATCCAGGCGACCTATAATTCGGTCAAAGGCAGCAATGGCAAACCCTATAAGGTGTTCAAGGTTGCAAGTGATGTCACTGCGCAGAAATTGCAGGCCGCCGACTATGCCGGGCAGATTGATGCCATCAGCAAGTCGCAAGCCGTGATCGAATTTGATCTTAAGGGCAATATCCTTAATGCCAACGAGAATTTCCTTGTGACGATGGGTTACAAGCTGTCGGAAATCAAAGGAAAGCATCACCAGATCTTTGTTGATCCGGCCTATGCCAAAAGCGACGAATACAAGGATTTCTGGAAACAGCTTGCCGCGGGCAAGCATCTGATGGCTGAATATCAGCGGTTTGGCAAAGGCGGCAAGGAAGTCTGGATTCAGGCCAGCTATAACCCGATCTTTGACATGGCCGGGCGGCCGTTCAAGGTGGTGAAATACGCTACCGACATTACCGAACAAAAGCTTCAGGCGGCCAACTTTGCCGGACAGATCGAAGCAATCCACAAATCACAAGCCGTCATTTCGTTTGAAATGGATGGCACCATCCGCAATGCCAATGCCAATTTCCTAAATGCGATGGGATATAGCTATGACGAGGTGATCGGCAAGCATCACAGCATTTTCATGGATCCGGCCGAAGCCCAAAGCACCGAATACAAGGAATTCTGGGATGCCTTGCGGCGCGGGGAGCACAAGGTTGCCGAATTCCGGCGCTTTGGCAAAGGCGGCAAGGAAGTCTGGATTCAGGCCAGCTATAACCCGGTGATGGACATGAACGGGCGTCCGATCAAGGTAGTGAAATATGCGACCGACATCACCAAGCAGATCTATGCCCGCCGCAAGGCCAAGGATTTGGCCGAAGGATCAAGCACCAGTGCCGAAGCCGTGGCCAGCGCATCCGAGGAAATGCTGGCAGCCATTCAGGAAATCAGCGAAAGCATGCACCGGTCACAAATCGCGATGAACGATATCGTGTCCAAGACCGAAGAAGCCAACGAAGTACGTGCCGATCTGGAAACCACGTCGGAATCGATGGCGGGCGTGGTTCAGATCATCCGTGATCTGGCTGAACAGGTGAACCTGCTTGCGCTTAACGCGACGATCGAAGCCGCGCGCGCCGGTGAAGCAGGCAAGGGCTTTGCCGTGGTCGCAGGCGAGGTCAAAAACCTTGCCAACCAGACAGCCAAGGCAACCGATGAAATCGAAACCCAGATCGAAGCGATGATGAATATTACCAAGCGGGTTGTTGCGTCGACCGCCGGGATTTCGACATCGGCGGAATCGGTCAGCAGCTATGTCGATTCCATCGCATCAGCCGTCGAGGAACAAACCAGCGTCACCCAGGATATTTCAAAGAATATCCAGTTTGTCTTTAACGGGATTTCCGAACTGAATGATTGTGTGAAAAGCATCGCAAGCTGACGCATAACAAACATCCCTGATCACGCAAAAGCCCGACGGTCCCAAAGACGGTCGGGCTTTTTTCAGGCGACATGCAATGGGTCCCAGAGCCGTTTCCGTTCAGAATGCCCTGGGCCGCAGGGTCTGCATGGTTCGGTTGGGGAATGTTTTGCGGCGTTACACCGCTTGAACGGTGCCCGGCATTGCCCTTGCGCGTTGTGCCTGCCAAACAACTCGCCAAACACGACCAAAACGCTTCAATCTAACGAAACAGAAATTGCCCTAGCCGCGATCGGGCAACAGTTGCCAGATGCGGGTGAATTTGGTGTCGGCATCTTCGACCGCGACATCGACGGGCACATCATATGTTTCGAGCTCGTCAATATTGTGGGTCGGCGCATAGGTTCGGCCCGGATCGGCCAGAATGACCCGGGTGCCAAGACGGGCTTCGGCCATCAGCCATTGCAGAACCGCATTTGCCATATCCTGCTGATAGCAGACATCGCCGGCAAAAATCACATCCCAGCGTTTCTGCGGGGCGCTGGTGCCGACAAAATTGTCCGTCGTGGTGGCAAATTCGACACCATTGCGTTTGGCATTGAGGCGCGTGGCGGTGATGGCGACCGGATCGATGTCATTTGCCGTAATGTCGGCCGCATCCGCCATCACACAGGCGATCGCCTGCATGCCGCCGCCACAAGCAAAATCAAGCACCCGCTTGCCGCGCACCAGTTCGGGATGGTCCAGAATATAGCGCGTGATTGCCTGCCCGCCGGGCCAGGCAAAGGCCCAATAGGGGGGCGGGATATCAAGGATGCCCAGAATATCCTCGGTCGCCTGCCAAAGTGGCGGATATGGGTCGCCAGATACATTTCGATTTCCGGCGCCAGCGGCACGCGCGCGGGCACGGTGAAAGTTTCGATCAGATCGGCAAATTGCGGATCATCGACATTTGGCACCAGGGCATCGGCAAAGACGTTATCGGTCATGCTGGGCTGCTTTGACTATGAACATTTGCGCCGGAGTAACGGCTTTGCCGATCTTGGGCAAGCAGTTCTTCATGATGCGGTTTCGGTTTCAGCCATCCCGAGATACAGGATCACATCACGCGGTTTGGCTTTGGGAATTTCGGTTCCCAGAAACAGCTGGTTGCCGCGCACCATGGCAAGAACGGTCGGCGCTTCGTCATGCCGGGCAATAAAATCATCCCAGCCAAAGCTGTCGGTGAACCGTGTCTGACGGACGGAAACGCCGCTGCGATAATCATAGCGGATGTCATCGGTGGTCAGCGGTTTGGCACATAGCGGCAATCCGCCAAGCGTCTGGCTGGCGCTATGGCGACTGCGATCATCCGACCCGCGATGAATGCCGGTCTGGAAGACGGAGCGTCGCCCGAATTCCGGTGCGAAGTCGGTGCAAACCAGCGTGTTATAGGCATCATTGTCGGTGGCCGCGATCAGTTTGCCCAATGCGCTGGTATCAAGGTGATGTTCAAACACCTCTGACAGGACTTCACCGTAAAATGTCGTCAGGCCCGCTTCTCGTGCCGGGCGCAAGGCGTGCCAGCGTGAATCGGTCACCACCACCGGAATATCAAGTTCATCAAGGCGGGTGGCCAGATCAATTGTCCATTGATGCGCACCGACAATCAGAACGCCGGGCGGACCATTGACCGCAAGATCAAGATAACGGGCCATCGGCCGGATCGAAAATCCGTGCAGAACCACGGTTGAAAACACCATGGCAAAGGCAAGCGGGATCAGAAGCGCCCCATCGGCATACCCAAGATGGACAAGCTCGGCGCCAAAAAGACCGGAAACGGCAACCGCGACAATCCCGCGCGGTGCGATCCAGCCGACCAGCAACCGTTCACGCCATTCAATCTTGGAAAAACTGAGCGCGCCAATGATCGAAACCGGGCGCACAATCAACAACATTGCCGCCACAAACAGGCCATGGCCCAGGGTCAGTTCTTCGACCATCGACCATTTCAGGGTGGCGGTCAGAATGATAAAGACGCTTGAAACAAGAATGACCGTCAGGGTTTCCTTGAACCGGCGGATTTCATCAATCGCCATCAGATGGGCGTTGCCGATGACAAGACCAAGAACAGTCACGGCCAAAAGACCGGTTTCTTCCTGAACGATATTGGCCCCGGCAAAACAGGTCAGCAACACGCCCAGAACCAGCGGCGCCTTGAGAAATTCCGGTATCCAGCCACGGCGAAACACCTGGGCTGTGCAAATGCCGGCAATCAGGCCGATGGCAATGGCGACAAGGATGTTAAAGGCCAGATGGCCGATCACACCACTTAGTCCGTTGCCATGTTCGGTGGCGACAATGATTTCATAGACCAAAACGGCAAACAGCGCCCCGATCGGGTCATTGACGATGCCTTCCCATTTCAGAAGTGTGCTGGGATGTTTTGCCAGACGGGCATGACGCAACAGCGGGGCAATTACGGTCGGCCCGGTCACAATCATGATGCCGCCAAACAGGGCCGCAACCGGCCAGCTCAGCCCGGCCAGATAATGGGCGGCAAAAGCACCAAGCAACCATGCCAGAAGCGGGGCAATCGTCGTCAGGCGCAATATGCCGCTGACACTGTGGCGCAATTCACGGAAATCAAGCGCCAGACCGCCTTCAAACAGGATCACGGCAACGGCAACCGCAACAAGGGGCTGCAATAGCGGACCAAAATCGGCAACCGGATCAAGAAGCCCGGTCCCCGGTCCAAGAATAAGCCCAAGTGCAGACAGCAACACAATGGCCGGCACACCTGCGCGCCAGGCAAACCACTGTGCGCCAACGCCAGCCAGGATCAAGCCTGCAATCATCAAGGCAATCGGTGCGGCCATCTATGCGCCTCTGTTGTTGGTATCAGTTAATCGAAAAAGGTTTCAGACAGATGGTGTCTGGTTTCCAAAAACCTATAGGGCGCGTTCAATTCAATTGGCTGAAATTGCACAAAAACTTTCGATCCGGTCGCGCCCGATCATCCCGCAGGCAAACGCCCACAGTTTTCATAGCATCTTTTGACGGTGTGCAATCCTTACAAACCTGTGACGCTAGCAGGCAGCAGCAATCAGATGCGAAAGAACGATGGCCACAAGAACCAGAAGTCCATAGTCGCGATTTGATTTGAAACGCCGCAGGCAATTGGCCGCATCATCGAGTTTGACGGTGGCAACCTGCCAGCCAAGATGAATGCCAGCCAGACCCAGCAAGATGAAATAGGACCAGTGCAGATCGGCCAGCATTCCGGAAATGCCCAGCAACAGCGTGGTCAGGGTATAGAAACCCTTGGCCCATTTCGGGGTGTCATCCCCCAGACGCAGGGCAAGGGATTTGAGCCCGATCTTGGCATCATCATCCTTGTCCTGATGGGCATAGATGGTGTCATAGCCAAGCGTCCAGAAAAAGCCCGCCGCATACATGGCAATCGCAGCCGGTTCGACCGTGCCGGTAACCGCCGCCCAGCCCACCAGCGCACCCCAGTTAAACGCAAGTCCCAGAACCGATTGCGGCCAGTAGGTGTATCGTTTCATGAACGGATAAACGATGATGATCGGGATCGAACACAGCCCGACAATGATCGCCTCAATCCGGAATTGCACCAGAATGGCCAGGCCCAGCAACATCATGAACCCAAGAAACAGCAAAGCCTGCCAGACCTTGACCTGACCGCTGGGAAGCGGACGGGTGATGGTACGTTCGACCTTGCCGTCAAAATTGCGATCGGCCAGATCATTGATGACACAGCCCGCACCACGCATAATCACCGCACCAAGCCCGAACAGGGCCATCATGATCACGATCTGTTTGGCATCGACGCCCGGTGTGATGCCGCCTGCCATGGCGGTTGACCACCAGCACGGCAACAACAGAAGCCAGGTGCCGATCGGACGATCCAGACGCAGCAGCTTGAGATACGGCCGTATGGGTACAGGCATATAGCGGTCAATCCAACCATCTGCCGGCATGTCGTTTTTGGTATTCTGTATTGGTTGGTTGACCTGTGTCATAATTGGCCTATCTAACGATTTAATCTTATAAAATCCCGGCGCGACCATTGCCCGGGCATCTTTGGGGACATCCATGACCGCAGACGCCACCCGCGCCCGTCAACGCCTTTTCGTTCACGATCCTATCACGGCCGGTTGCGAGATCGAACTTGCTCCTGAACAGTCTCATTACCTTGAACATGTGATGCGTCTCAAGCCCGGAACGCCTGTTAAGATTTTTAATGGTCTGGACGGCGAGTGGCTAGGCACGATCAGCGAACTTCGCAAAAAGAAGGGGCGCATCACCGCAGAGACCCGATTGCGTGAACAGGGGACCGAAACCGGACCGACTCTTGTCTTTGCACCGATCAAAAAGCAGCGGCTTGATTTCCTGATTGAAAAATCGGTTGAACTGGGTGTCGGAAAACTTCAACCCATCATCACCCAGCATGGCATCACCGACAAGGTGCGCCTTGACCGGTTGCAGGCACAGGTGATCGAGGCCGCCGAACAATGCGAACGCCTGACTGTGCCCGAAATTGCCGCCCCGGTGCGGTTGCTTGACTGGGTCGCAAACGGTGCTGAAAATCACCATGTTCTGTTCTGTGACGAAACAGGAACCGGGTCACCAATTGGTGAAGTGTTAAGTCAGCTATTGGCAAAGGGCGCTGGCTCGGTTATCGACAATACCAATGTTGTTAACCATGCACTCGTGATTGGACCTGAAGGCGGCTTTAGCGCCGACGAACTTGAACGTATCCGCAAACAGCCTTTTGCAACGCCTGTCAGTCTCGGCCCGCGTATCCTGCGTGCCGAAACAGCGGCAATTGCTGCATTGGCGGTATTTCAGGATCGCATCGGCGATTGGTCGCACCGGCCAGTTACGAGAGATTAGGGGAAGCCCTTATGACTGTCAGCGCCTCCACTGGCGACAGCCCGGTTATTGAAAGCCGGCGCCAGCTTGTCGAATGGTTTGAGTCCGGTTGTAAACCGAAAAGTGACTGGGCCATCGGCACCGAACACGAAAAATTCGCCTTCACCCGCGATGATCTTCGCCCGATCCCCTATGAGGGGGAACGCGGTGTCAAAACCCTGCTTAATGCCCTTGCCGAACGCTATGACTGGGAACCGATCATCGAGAACGGCAATGTCATCGCCCTGACCAAGGACAAATGTTCTGTGTCGCTTGAACCGGGCGGTCAGATCGAATTGTCGGGTGCCCCGCTTAAGAATATTCACCAGACCTGTGGTGAAGTGCATACCCACCTTCATGAATTGCGTGAAATTTGCGGTGATCTTGGCATCGACATGCTTGGTGTCGGTCATCAGCCGAAATGGTCGCGCGAAGATACCCCCTGGATGCCCAAAGGGCGTTACGGGATCATGCGCGACTATATGCCAAAGGTCGGCAAGCTTGGCCTTGATATGATGCTTCGGACCTCGACCATTCAGGTCAATCTGGATTTCAGTTCGGAAGCCGACATGGTCAAGAAGTTCAGAACGTCATTGGCACTTCAGCCGGTTGCGACCGCGCTGTTTGCGGCATCCCCGTTCGTCGATGGCAAACCAAGCGGTTTCCTGTCGTCGCGATCCAATGTCTGGACCGATACCGATCCGGATCGCTGCGGCATGTTGCCATTCGTGTTCGAAGACGGTTTCGGCTTTGAACGTTATGTCGACTATATGCTTGATGTGCCGATGTATTTTGTCTATCGCGACGGCAAATACATCAATGCGGCGGGCAAGTCGTTCCGTGACTTCATGAATGGCAAACTTGATGTTGTTCCGGGCGAACGTCCGACCATGAATGACTGGTCCGATCACATGACCACCGCTTTCCCGGAAGTGCGCCTTAAGAAGTTTCTGGAAATGCGCGGCGCCGATGGTGGTCCGTGGAAACGCATTTGTGCCTTGCCGGCCCTTTGGGTCGGGCTTCTTTATGATGATGCGGCCCTTGATGCGGCCTGGGAACTGGTCAAGGACCTGTCGGTTGAGGAACGCGAAGCCCTTCGCAATGATGTACCGCGCACGGCCCTTGCCACCAGGTTCAAGAATGGCACGGTGCAGGACCTGTCGAAGGATGTTCTGGCGGTTGCCAGACAGGGGCTTCAGGCGCGTGGCCGCATGGATGGTTACGGCGATGATGAAAGCCACTTCCTTGACAGTCTTGACGATGTCGCCCAAAGCGGCCGGACTCTGGCCGAGGAATTTCTTGATAAATACGAAACCGAATGGAACGGGTCGGTCGATCCGCTCTTTAAGGAATACGCCTATTAAGGGGATCGCGATCCCGTATCGGCAAAAAAGGGCAGTGAAATCACTGCCCTTTTTTCATGTGTCGATTGTCGATACGACGGCTTACTGTGCAGCCTGACCAAGTCGGGCTTGGGTGGCAAACCAATGATGGACAGCATCGATCTGATCAGGCTGCATCCCGAGACCAAGTTTGGTTCTGCGCCACAGGACGTCGTCTGCGTCACAGGCCCATTCATTGGCAATCAGGTAGTGCAGTTCAGCTTCATACAGGTTTGGGGCAACCTGTTGACCCAATTGCGCCACTGACGTGGCAGTACCCAGAACTGTTCTGATTGCGGTGCCATAACAGCGCGCAAGGCGTTCAAGCAGGGGTTGGGGCAACCAGCCAAACTCTGTGCGAAGATCACCCAGGAAGCGGTCATAGTCGCCATCTGCCATATCCCCGCCGGGCAGGGTTGCCGATGCGGTCCAGTCGGGGGCCTTGTTGCCAAGGACCGGGGTCAGTTTTTGCATCGCATGTTCGGCAAGCCTGCGATATGTCGTGATCTTTCCGCCGTAAATTGACAGGATGGCTGGCGCGGTACCACCAGTGCCGGTATCAAGATCAAACACATAATCGCGGGTCACGGCAGATGCATTGGCATTCTTGTCGTCATAAAGCGGCCGGACACCGGAATAGTCCCAGACAACATCATCACGGGTCAGCGGCGTTGCCAGATAGCCATTGACCAGATCAAGCAGGTAATCGACTTCCTGCTCGCTGATCTTTACCTGTGCCGGGTCCCCGTCATAGGGCACATCGGTCGTGCCGATCAGGCTGTAATCGCGCTGATAGGGGATGGCAAAGGCAATGCGGCCATCGTCATTCTGGAAGATATAGCAATGGTCATGGTCATGGATGCGCGGCACGATGATATGGCTGCCCTTGACCAGTCGAAGACCGGCGGCCTTGTCGCCAAGACCGGCATTTTCCACCATCTGCGTTACCCATGGTCCCGCCGCATTGACAATCGCGCGCGCCTTGACGGTGCGTTGCGATCCGTCGGGCCGGGTCAGTTCGGCCATCCAGTGGTCAATCTGGCGCGACAGGCTTGTGCATCTGGTGCGCGTGCAGATTTCGGCACCGCGCGCCATGGCATCCTGCGCATTGAGAACCACCAGACGGGCATCATCAACCCAGCAATCCGAATAGGAAAAGGCACGGGTGAATTGCGGCTTTAACGGGCTGCCTTCCGGGGTTCCGGGCAGGGACAGGGCCTTTGAGCCCGGCAGTCGTTTGCGTTTCGCCAGATGGTCATACAGAAACAGACCGGCCCGCAGCATCCATTGCGGACGCAAACCCTTGTGATGGGGCAGAACGAATGTCAAAGGCCAGATGATATGCGGGGCAGCAGCCAGAAGAACTTCGCGTTCCTGAAGGGCTTCACGCACCAGACGGAACTCGTAATGTTCCAGATATCGCAGGCCGCCATGAATGAGTTTGGTCGAAGAAGAAGAGGTGGCCGAGGCAAGGTCGCGCTGTTCGACCAGAAGAACAGAAAGTCCGCGACCGGCGGCATCACGTGCAATACCTGCACCATTGATGCCGCCGCCTACGACCAGAAGGTCGTATGTTTTATCCACGTCAGATCACCTTTTTACGCAGGTAAGCTGAAATGGCCTCGCCAATAATCACCAGACCGATGATCGCCAGAAGAATGGTGGCAACCGTCTGCCAGGCAAAGGTGTCAATCGCCCCCTGAAGGATGATCCCGATGCCGCCCGCACCGACCAGACCCAGAACCGTACTTTCACGCAGGTTGATGTCCCAGCGCAGAATAGACACGGCAAAGAAGGTCGGCATGACTTGCGGAATGATCCCATAGATCAAAATCTTGAAGCGCGACGCGCCAACAGATTCCAGGGCTTCGATCGGTGCGCGGTCGATTTCCTCGATCGCTTCGCCCAGCAATTTGCCAAGGAAACCAAGAGACCGGAAAATGATTGCCAGAATACCGGCAAGCACACCGGGGCCGAACACCGCCACAAACAGCAATGCCCAGATGATGGTGTTAACCGAACGCGACGACACCAGAATGAACCGGCCAAGCCACAGTGTGAAGCGGTTCGGCGTGGTGTTCTGGGCGGCGATCAGGGCAATCGGCAAGGACAGGAACACTGCAAAGAATGTCGCAATCGTTGCGATATTGACGGTTTCAAGCAGCGTCCAGGCAATGTCTTTCCAGCCGTCCAGCGATGGCGGGAACATACGTGCAAACAGATCGCCCATCTGTTCGGGCGCATCCCAAAGCCACGGCCAGATGATGTTGATGGTCGAAAGTGACCAGACAACAGCCAGTGCAACCAGTGCCATTACACCATAGCGGCGCCAGCGTTCCTTGGTTGTGTAACGTGACCATTCGCGATGGGCGATTGCGTCCGGTCCGGTAGGTTGAGTGGTGGCTACCATAGGTTCCTCCTGATCCGGCCGCTGATGGCCTCGCTGACAAGGATCACACCGATGATGCAAAGGGTGATGGCCAGCGCAAAGTCATAGTCATATCGGCCAAACGCATTCAAAAGCGTCGATCCGATGCCGCCCGCACCGACAATGCCGACAATCGCCGACGCACGCAGGTTGCTATCAAGCTGATAGATCGAAAGACCGATCTGACGGGGCATGATTTGCGGAATGACGGCATAAAGCAGGGTGACAAAGGTCGCCCCGCCCGCAGCACGGATGGCTTCGACCTGTCCCCAGTCGATTTCCTCGATCCGTTCGGCCAGCATTTTGGCAACGAAACCGATGGAATAGACCGTCAGGGTCAGGATACCGGCAAGCGGGCCGAAACCGACTGCTTTGACAAACAGGATGGCGACAATGACCGGGTGGAAGGAACGGGCAACAATGATCACGCCACGGCCGATGGTATAAAGCCATTTCGGTGCGATGTTCGATGCCGATGCAAAGGCAATCGGAACGCTTAATGCCAGACCCAGAAGGGTCGAAACAATGGCGATCTTGATGCTTTCCATAAAGCCGTCAAACAGCAGCTCGCCACGGATGAAGCTTGGCGGGAAGGCACCCTTGAAAATGCGAATGGCGCGCGGAACACCATCCTGGATACGGTCCCAGTCAAAGGGCAGGCTGGTCATAGCCCACCAGACATAGGCCACAGTCGCGATCAGAAGACCCCAGCGCAACACAGGGTTGGCAATAAAGGGTGGCTTCTTCCATGTGCGGCCCGTTGATTGAACGGTGCTGCTCATCGTGCTGCTACCTCGCGCAGGTGGGTGTTGCTTTCCGCACCACCACGTTCTTCGGCCGGAACACCGGCATAGATTTCATCCATCGCGTCATTGTTCAGATCGGTCGGTTCGCCGTCGAAAATGATGCGGCCAAACCGCATGCCGACGATGCGCTGGGTATATTCCTTGGCTTCGTTGACGTTATGGATGTTGATCAGAACCGGCAGATGCAGCTCTGACGCCAGGGCGCGCAGCAGTTCCATGATCTGGCGCGACGTTTTCGGATCAAGCGACGCAGTCGGTTCGTCGGCCAGCAGGATTTCTGGTTCCTGCATCAGGGCGCGGACAACGCCAACACGCTGACGTTCGCCGCCGGAAAGTTCGTCGGCGCGTTTGTCGGCATAATGGGCGATCCCGACACGTTCCATCAGATGAAATGCACGGTCGATGTCTTCTTGCGGATATTTGCGGGTCACGGCACGCCAGGCCGGAAGATAGCCAAGGCGCCCGGATTGAACATTTTCCATGACCGTCAGGCGGTCAATAAGGTTAAAGCCCTGGAACACCATGCCGATACGGCGGCGCGCCAGACGCAGCGCCTTGCCTTCAAGCTTGGTCAGTTCGGTGCCATTGAGTTCGATGGAGCCAGATGACGGCTCAACAAGGCGGTTGATACAGCGCAGAAGGGTACTTTTACCCGCCCCGGATGCGCCAATGATCGAAACCACGCTTTCGCCAGGTACTTCAAGGTTCAGGTTCTTCAACACTGCCTTTTCGTCGCCATAGCGTTTTACAAGTTCTTTGATACGCAGCATTGCGTTACCCCGGTTTGAATGGGAGACGACACAGGGCCACGGCAAGCCGGGCCCTGTGATGTTTTCGTCAATTGATTGAGGTGAATTACTTCAGGTTGTCCGGGGTGTATTTGACACCGTTGGCAGCCTGGATTTCACGAATGACGGCCCAGTCTTCCTGATAGGTGACCGGCAGGAACTTCGACACACCCTTGAATTCTTCACCAAGGGCGGTGCCCTTCATGTCGAAGGTAAAGAAGGCTTCCTTGATCTTTTCGATCAGTTCCGGCTTCAGGTTATAGGCATAGTTGAACGAAGTGGTCGGGAACGGCTTGCTTTCGTAGATGATCTTGACTTCTTTGGGATCATAAAGGTCGCGCTGGGCCATACGTTCGACAACTTCGGAGGCAACCGGGGCTGCGTCATAGTCACCGGCAACAACACCAAGGATCGACTGATCGTGGGAGCCGGAATAGACGACTTCGTAATCCTGTTCCGGAACAATGCCCTGACCCGGAAGAAGGGCGCGCGGTGCCAGGTTGCCCGAGTTCGAGGTCGGCGAAGTGTGGGCAACACGCTTGCCTTTCAGGTCGGCCGGGGTGTTGATGCCGCTGTCAACGCGGGTGTAAAGCTGAAGCGTGTAACCGAAACGACCGTCATCGCCACCCATCAGGGCGAACGGAACCGCACCGGCAAGGTTGACGGCAAACGGGGTCGGACCGGTCGAGAAGCCGGCAACATGCAGACGGCCGGAACGCATGGCTTCGACTTCGGCCGAGTTCGACTGAACCGCAAAGAAGTGAACATCCTTGCCGGTGACTTTTTCAAGATGCTCAAGGAACGGCTCCCAGATGTCGGCATAAACGGCCGGGTCTTCGACCGGGGTATATGCAAAGACAAGGGTGTCGGGATCAACAAGCTGATCGGCGGGCGGTGCATCGGCAACCAGATCGCCATCCATGTCGCAATAAATCGGATCAAGATCGCCACGCGCGATGCAGTCGTCAGCCGCAGCTGCCGGGCTGGCGGTGAAGCCAAACATACCAACCGCAGCAAGCAGTGTGGTGAGTTTCAAAACGTCAGTTTTTTTCGGATGTGAAAACACGGCTACCGAACCTTTCTTCCCTGTGAACGCTGGATTTCAGCCATTTGTGATGTGGTTTTGTTGGTTTTATTGTTGCTTTTAACAACATTATGGGTTCGGAAAAGTTGAGAAATCAACATAAAACTGTAACAAAAGATTTCAGCAGAGGTTGCTAGAATGTCTGTATCATCATGAAAGCCGCCAATATTCAAAGGGGATATGGCTTTGCGTTTGGGAAAAAAAGAACGCCAACAACGCATTCTCCATGAACTTCAGGTTCACCCGCATGTGAGAGTTGCCACATTGGCCGAGCGATTCGACGTGGCGACCGAAACAATTCGCCGCGATCTTGATGCGCTCAGCAATGAAGGCCTGATCAAGCGCGAGTTTGGCGGGGCATCGGCCCGGCCGATGGGCCATCAACCCGATCTGGCCGAACGCCAGTTATCGGCCGTTGCCGGGTTTGAACGGATTGGCATGCTGGCCGCCGATATGGTGCGTTCAGGCGATGTTGCGATGATCGATGCCGGATCAACCGTGGCACAGATCGCCCCGTTTCTTGCAGCACGGCGCAGCCCCTTGCCACGGACCTTTTTGACCAATTGTTATGCGGTCGTGCAGGGCATGGCCGATCTTTGCGATTATGATGACGTCCTGATGTGCCCGGGTCAGTATGACCGGCGTGAAAATGCGGTTTACGGAACGGATACGGTCGAATATCTGCGCCGTTTTCATGCCAATATCGCCTTTATCGGGGCATCCGGCGTATCGCGCCAGGGATTTAGCGACGTCAACCGTCGTGCTGTCGCGGTCAAACGCGCCATGATGGAACGGTCAGACGAAACCTGGCTGATGGTGGATCACACCAAGTTCGATCAGCGCTATCTTGAAAATGTCGCACCACTCGAAGATCTGACCGGGATCATAACCGACCGTGCCCCGGCCCCTGAAGTCGCATCCCAGCTTGAACGGGCCGGCATCAGATTGCTGGCCTGGCAGGAACAGATGGAAAAGGCGGGCTAGGCCGATTGGGCAATAAATGCAAACAAATCTTATTTGCATTTGCCTTTGGGCATGTTCCGAACCATATTTCTGGGCGACGTCCCGCGTTGAAGCGCACGGGATTGTTGCACCGGGTTTCCCGCCCCGGTCAGTTTGACGTCTGACACGGAGGATATCTATCGTGACTACAACAGTGACCACCCGTACTGAACAGGACACCATGGGCGAAATCGGGGTGCCCGCAGACCGGTATTGGGGGGCGCAAACCCAGCGTTCAAAACAGAATTTCCGCATTGGTGGCGAACGGATGCCCGATGCCCTGATCAAGGCATTCGGCATTCAGAAGCTGGCAGCAGCACGTGCCAATGCCGCCCTTGGCAATCTTGACCCGGAACTGGCAAAGGCGATCGAGGCCGCGGCACTCGAAGTTGCGGATGGCAAATTGCTCGATCATTTTCCGCTGGTTGTCTGGCAGACCGGGTCGGGTACCCAGACCAACATGAACACCAACGAGGTGATCGCCAACCGTGCGTGCGAAATCCTTGGCAAACCGATGGGCATGCGCGATCCGGTTCATCCCAATGATCACGTCAATCGCGGGCAATCCTCCAATGACAGTTTCCCGGCTGCGATGCATATCGCCGCGGTGGTGGAAATTGAACGGGCGCTGAAACCGGCCCTGAAACATCTGAAACAGGCACTTGATGACAAGGTCGCGGCCTTTGCCGATATTGTCAAAATCGGCCGAACCCATATGCAGGACGCCGTCCCGCTGACATTGGGACAAGAAATTTCCGGTTATGCGGCGCAAATCGAACTGGGGCTGGAACGGGTTGAAGATGCGCTGAAACGGTTGCGCAAACTGGCCCAGGGCGGGACTGCTCTTGGCACCGGGTTGAACGCGCCCAAGGGCTTTGACGTTGAATTTGCCAAACAGGTTTCCGAGATTACCGGACTTGATTTTTCAACCGCTGAAAACAAGTTCGAAGCCCTGGCCGCACATGATGCCTGTGTTGAAATGTCGGGTGTCATGAATGTGCTGGCCGCATCCCTTATGAAGATCGGCAACGATATTCGTTTGTTGGGATCGGGGCCGCGCTGTGGTCTTGGCGAATTGATCCTGCCGGCCAACGAGCCCGGATCATCCATCATGCCGGGCAAGGTGAACCCGACCCAGGCCGAAGCATTGACCATGGTCTGCGCACAGGTGATGGGCAACCACGTCGCCGTGACAGTTGGCGGTTCGAACGGGCATCTTGATCTGAATGTGTTCAAGCCTGTGATCATTTATAACCTGCTGCAATCGGTGCGCCTGATTGCCGATGCGTCGGTCAGTTTTGCTGATAACTGTGTGGTCGGGCTTGAAGCCGATCAGGAAAAGATCGACCACTATGTCGAACAAAGCCTGATGCTGGTAACCGCGCTGGCCCCGCATATCGGATATGATAATGCGGCCGCCGTTGCCAAAAAGGCCCACAAGGATCGCAGCAGTCTTAAGGAAGCCTGCATGGCGCTTGGTTTCCTTGACGGGGAAAAGTTCGATGAACTGGTTCAGGCCCGCGACATGATCTGATCACACTGATCCGATCCATTCCGATTTTCCAAGGCCGGGCACTGTTTGTCCGGCCTTTTTGCGTGCCCGAACAAGTTATCTGCTGCCATAGGCAGCATTCAGCATCGCCGGCACAATCAGGTTGTGAAACGGCAGGACCGCCGCAAGATAGATCCGCCCAAGGGTATTGTTGCGCCGGACAAGTGTGATGCTGCGGACAAGGGTGCGACTGCGTTCCAGTGCTTCGGTCTCGAACACAATGCGGAAATTCAGATGATGGTCATCCAGACCAAGGATAACGCAGTCATCTGTTTCCGAGATCACCGGAAACACGCCGATCGTATCGACCTTGGTCATGGCCGCGGTATCAAGATCGGTCTTCAGTCCAAGCGGCCTGACAATGGCATTTCGCAGTGCCAGCAGATGATAATACCAGCGCGGCGCGGAATTGATGATGTGACGGGCGGCTTCACGGGCGCCAAGCCCGGGCTTGTCGACCGTAATAACAAATGAATCCCCCCAGTCTGCATCTTTAAGGGCGCGGTGGGGCAGTTTGACGGGGCGGGCACTTGCATTGGTGCTGGCGGGGTGGTGCATCGCGGGACTCCCGGTGGGGCGACAGGATCGCATCATCATCGCAAGATGTGATCTTGGCAATGATCAATGTCATTGCAGGTGATGATGAATTCGGGCATATCAACCAGATGATCTCAATCCGGCGCCATACCCGTCATGATCGGGGACCATCAATTACCCGCGTTTTGCAAACGTGGCTGATGGCGTTTGTGATCCTGCTTGCCGGGGTTACCCAGTCCGGTTTGATCCCGGCCTTGCTTGGCGGACAGGCAACCGGAATTGCCCGGGCCAGCGCGGCTGATGTGTTTCCGGGTGGTGATGTTCTTCTGATCTGTACGCCAAACGGCATCAAGTCGGTGACTGTGGCCGACGGGGATGTCGGACACGCGTCGGCCCCCGACGGGATACCGTCACCCGCCGGACATGCGTTTTGTTCGCTATGTGCGACCCATCACGGGGCGGTGGTGGCGGTCGAGCTGCCCGATATTGCCCCGGTTGCCGTTGTTCATGATGCCCGCTTTGCCGCGGCAAATGGCGTGGCCACCGGGCATGAATGGCCACGCATCCGTCATTCGCGCGCCCCGCCAGCCGTTATCTGATTTTCAATTCCCACTCAATTGATGAAATCGGACCCGCATGTGGCGGGCAAAAGACGGATGAATTTTCATGAAAAAGCTGTTTGCTGTTCTGGCGACCTTGGCGTCGCTGTTTGTTGTGACCAACGCCTTTGCGGCTGATATCGAAATCAAGGATGCCTGGGCAAAGGCATCTCTTGGGCAGGTGCGCAATGGTGCGGCCTTTTTGACGGTTGTGAACCATGGTGGTGCGGACCGTATCATTGGTGTACGCAGTGACCTTGCCGATAAAACCGAACTGCACACCCATATCATGGCCAACAATGTCATGAAGATGCGCCAGGTTGAAGGCGGCATTGACGTGCCGATGCATGGCGAAGTTCTTTTCAAACCGGGCAGCTATCACGTGATGATGATGGGTCTGAAAAAGCCGCTTGAACAGGGCGAGATGGTTCAGGTGACGCTGGAATTTGAAAAGGCCGGTGACATTCCGGTGATGATCCATGTGATGGATGCCATGGCCAAGGGCCCGGCAGGCTTGGATCATGGCCAAATGGATCACAACCAGATGGAACATGGTCAAAAGGACCATGGCGGCATGAACCACAACGCCAACTGATCGGGTCCGTACCCTCGGATCAGTACTACTATTTTGCGGGGGAAGGTTTGCGCCTTCTCCCGTTTTTCGTCATGATAGGAAAAACAATCGCGCCGGTCAGAGGGAGCCCGTCATGTCAGAAAACATCACCATCGACGATCTGATTACCAAACTCGGCCTGCAACCCCATCCCGAAGGCGGATATTACACAGAAACGTTTCGCGCCTTTGAAACATGCAATCCGGGGAACCGTTATCTCGGAGTACGCAGCACCGGTACCGCGATTTACTATTTGCTGACACCCGATACCTTTTCGGGGATGCATATTCTGACCAGCAACGAGATTTTCCACCATTATCTGGGCGATGCGGTTGAACAGCTTCAGCTGTTTGATGACGGCACCCACAAACAGGTTGAAATCGGCAAGGACCTTTTGGCCGGGCAAAAACCGCAAGTGGTCGTGCCCAAGAATGTCTGGCAGGGGGCGCGTCTGAAACCGGGCGGGAAATATGCCTTGTTGGGATGCACGGTTGCGCCGGGATTTGATTTTGCCGATTTCTCCATGGGCAAACGCGCCGCGCTGACTGCCAAATGGCCTGCGGCGGCGGACATGATTGCGGCATTGACGCGCGACTGATTTTCGGGCGAAATCACAGGGTCACCCAAACGGGATGTATTTACGCAATACGATCCCGCCTTACAGGATTTTGCCCCATGCAGTTCGATACCTGGCTTTTATTTGCCGGGGCTGCGATCGCCTTGGCGATGGCCCCGGGACCAAACAATCTTCTGGCGATGTTTAATGGTGCGCGTTTTGGTGTTTCGTCCGCTGCAATCGGGGGGATCGGGCGTATTGTCGCCTTCGCACTGATGATCGCCATTACAGCGACCGGACTTGGTGTCATTCTTGCGGCCAGTGAAACCGCATTCTTTGTGATCAAATGGGTCGGGGCGGTTTATCTGGTATGGCTTGGTGTCAAAAGCTGGCTTGCCAAAGTCAATGATACCGATGAAACCGATGCCCAGATGGCGCTTATGACCAATCCCGGGGCGCTCAATCTGGCGCGCACCGAATTCATCACGGCAATCGGCAATCCCAAGGCCATCCTGATCTTTACGGCCTTCTTCCCGCAATTTCTCGATCCGGCTGTGGCTTACGGGCCGCAATTTGCCGTGATGGGCACGACCTTTATTGCGATGGAAACGACTGTTTTGCTGGCCTATGGCCTGATTGGCGGCCAGGTCAAAGGTCTGATCCGGTCGGCAACCCATATGCGGATGCTCAATCGGGTGTCGGGAACGCTTCTTGTGGGGGCCGGTGTCCTTCTGGCCTTTACCGACCGGACGCGCTCAACCGCCTAGTCAAAGGTCGGACTGCCCGCAAACAGGTGCACCGCATTCAATCCATTTTCATGCAGAAATGCGCAGGGGCGCAGCTCGTTAAAGCGCGCCCCCTTGCTCCCTTGTCTACCCGGACATCCGGGTGATCGCCTGTTCTCAGGCGATTTCTTCGACCCGATGGCATGCCACCTCGCGGCCTTCGAATGTGCGCAGTTCGGGACGAACTTTTGCGCATTCCTCGGTCGCAAACGGGCAGCGTTTATGGAACGCACAGCCCGAAGGCGGATTGATCGGCGAAGGCAATTCACCGGTAAGCGGTTCTGCCTTTACACGATGTGCCGGGTCGATCTTCGGTGCCGATGCCAGAAGCGCCCGTGTATAGGGGTGCAGCGGCTTGGCAAAGATTTCTTCGGTCGGTCCTTTTTCAGCGACGCGCCCGAGATACATCACCATGACGTCATCTGCAATATGTCTGACGACAGAAAGATCATGAGAGATGAAAACATAGGCGACATTCATCTCTTCCTGAAGGTCCATCATCAGGTTGAGAACCTGTGCCTGGACCGACACATCAAGGGCCGAAACCGGTTCATCGGCAACGATGACTTTCGGTTCAAGAATAAGCGCACGGGCAATCGCGATACGCTGACGCTGCCCGCCCGAGAACATATGCGGATAACGCTGATAGAACTCGGGGCGCAGGCCAACCTTGGCCATGGTTTCGCGCACACGTTCTTCGCGTTCCTTGCGACCCAGCTGATCCATGTTCAGCAAAACCGGCTCGGCCAGGATTTGACCGACCTTTTTGCGCGGGTTCAGCGACCCGTAAGGGTTCTGGAAAATCATCTGAACCGTGCGACGGAACAGTTTGGCTTCCTTGTCCGACAGGTTGCCGACCGTGTTGCCGTTGATTTTCAGTTCGCCGGCACTTGGCTGTTCAATCAGAGTCAACTGACGGCCAAGGGTCGATTTGCCGCAACCCGATTCACCAACAACCGCAAGGGTCTTCTGGGCTTCGAGCGTGAAGGATACGCCATCAAGCGCCTTGACCGTGGCATTGGGTTTGCCAAAGCCGCGATTGACGTCGTAATGGCGGACAAGATTATCGGATTCCAGAAGCGGAACACCGGGTTTGGTTTCCAGAAAGCTCATTATACATTCTCCCCGGTGGCCATATCGGCAGTCAGGCCGGTGGGCTGGCCCTGATCGTTTAGCGGATAGAAGCAGCGGACATCGCGTCCGTTGAAGTCACGGACTTCCGGACGGGCGGTGATGCAGCTTTCATTGGCGTAGCGGCAACGCGGTGCCAGTAGACAGCCCGTCGGGCGGTCATACTGACCCGGTACCACGCCGGGGATGGTGCGCAGGCGGTCATGGCCTTCTGAACGTTCCGGCAATGCTTCGAGCAGCGCCTGCGTATAGGGATGACGCGGGGCGGCAAAGATGCTGTCGGCCGGGCCGCTTTCAAACAGCTGGCCGGCATACATGACCTGAATGCGGTTGGCAGCTTCGGACACCAGTGCCAGATCGTGGGTGATCAGGATCAGCCCCATGTCACTGTCTTCCTGAAGCTTGAGAAGAAGATCAATGATCTGGGCCTGAATGGTGACATCAAGCGCCGTGGTCGGTTCATCGGCGATCAAAAGGCGCGGCTTGCAGGCAATCGCCATGGCAATGACGATACGCTGGCTCATGCCGCCCGACAGCTGATGCGGATAGGCGGTCATGCGCGACTTCGGATCGGGAATGCCAACCTGATTAAGAAGTTCGAGTGTGCGTTCGCGACGCTGCTTCTTGGTACCGCCTTCATGGACCTTGAGGGCCTCCATGATTTGGGCTTCGACCGTGAAGCACGGGTTAAGCGCCGACATCGGATCCTGAAAGATCATGGCGATGTCTTTGCCGGTGATTTCACGACGACGCTTGGCGGGCATGCCCAGAAGATCCTGACCATCAAAGGTCAGGGCATCTGCGGTAACACGCCCGGGGAAGTCGATCAGGCCCATAACGGCCAGGGACGATACCGATTTACCGGAACCCGATTCACCGACGATGCCAAGGACTTCGCCGCGATCGACGGAATAGCTTACTGAGTCAACAGCGCGAAACGGCTTGTCTTCGGAGCCGAACTCGACTGTCAGGTTTTTTACTTCGAGAAGAGCCATGACTTACCGTTTCATCTTGGGATCAAGGGCATCGCGCAGACCATCACCCATCAGGTTGAAGGCAAGCACGGTGACAAGGATGCAAAGGCCGGGGAAGGTGATCACCCACCAGGCCGAACCCACGAATTCACGGGCTTCGGACAGCATGGTGCCCCATTCCGGCAGCGGCGGCTGTGCACCAAGGCCAAGGAAGCCAAGGGCAGCAGCGTCAAGGATCGCACTCGAAATACCAAGGGTGCCCTGAACAATCAGGGGCGCCATGCAGTTCGGAAGAATGTTCACAAACATCTGGCGCATATGTCCGGCACCGGCAATCTGCGATGCGATGACATATTCCTTGTTCAGTTCGGATACCACCGATGCACGGGTCAGACGCACATAATGCGGCAACTGGACGATCGCGATGGCCAGCATGGCGTTTTCAAGACCCGGGCCGAGGATGGCGACAATGGCAAGCGCCATGATCAGGCTGGGCAGGGCCAGCATGATGTCCATCAGGCGCATGATGCAAACTTCGACCCAGCCGCGGAAATAACCCGCAACCATGCCAAGGCAAATGCCCGAAATCATCGACAGGATCACAACGAACACGCCGATCGATACCGACAGCTGTGCACCATGGATCAGACGCGACAGGATATCGCGGCCAACCGCATCGGTTCCAAGCAGGTAACGCGGGTCTCCGCCTTCCATCCAGACCGGCGGTTTCAGGAACGCGGTGCGGTCCTGTGCAATCGGATCAAACGGTGCAATCCATTGGGCGGTCAGTGCCAGGAACAGGATGAAGGCAATGACCATCAATCCGACATAAGCACCACGGTTCTTACGGAAATAGTCCCAGGTTTCGCGCAGCGGGCTGGGCGGAGCACCAATCGGCTCTGCGACATTGGCTGCCGGGGCTGCGGACGGGGTGGTATTCTCGCTCATCTTTCGCAGTCCCCTTAGCGTTTATGACGAATACGGGGGTTAACAATCCCGTACAGAAGATCGACGATCAGGTTCACGCCCATAACCAGGAAGGCAATCATCAGAATGCCGCCCTGAATGGTCGGATAATCGCGACGGTTCATGGCTTCGATGATCCATTTGCCAATGCCCGGCCAGGAGAAGATCGTCTCGGTCAGGATCGCACCGGCCAGCAACACGCCGACCTGAAGGCCGATGACGGTGATAACCGGGATCAGGGCATTGCGCAGGGCGTGGACCATGATGACACGGATCGGTGCCAGACCTTTGGCACGGGCAACGCGGATATATTCTTCGCCGAGAACTTCAAGCATCGAAGAACGTGTCATACGCGCGATCACGGCCATCGGGATGGTGCCAAGCGCCACCGTTGGCAGGATCATATGGCGCAGCGCGCTGATAAAGGCACCTTTTTCATCACTGATCAGGGTATCGATCAGCATGAAGCCCGTGGTTGGCTGAATGTAGTACAGCACCGACAGACGCCCGGAAACGGGGGTCCAGCCAAGTGTTGTCGAAAAGAACATGATCAGAAGAAGCGCCCACCAGAAAATCGGCATCGAATACCCGGTCAGGGAAACTGACATGGTCAGATGGTCGATCCATTTTCCACGATGGATGGCAGCCAGCACACCGAGCGGCACACCCAGGATAACGGCAAACAGGATCCCCATGATGCTGAGTTCAACCGTTGCCGGGAACAAAGTCAGGAATTCTTCAATGACCGGCTTCTTGGTGACAAACGATTTGCCCAGATCACCCTGGAATACGCCCATCAGGTAATCGAAATACTGAACGATAATCGGTTGGTCGAAACCGTATTGTGCCTGAAGTTCTGCGTATCGTGCTGCATCAACACCACGTTCACCGGCCATCATCAGAATCGGGTCGCCGGGAATGAGGCGTATCAGGAAGAATACCAGAAGGGTGACACCGAAGAAGGTCGGGATGATGTCCCCCAAACGGCGAAACAGGAATCCTAGCATGCCATCGGGCCTTTTTGTGCATCCACGCGTGTTCTCGGCACGGGTGGACGTCTCTCTCTATTGCGGAATTGCAAAGAGGCCCGGAAGACCGGGCCTCTTCGACAAGGTTTTAGGTCGTCTTATTCTTTGATGTCGACGCCATAGAAGATGTGACCGCCAAACGGATCAATCTTGTAGTCAACGACTTCGTTACGGATCGGTTCGAAAACGATCGAGTGTGCGATGGTTGCCCACGGTGCTTCACGTTTGAAGACCAGCTGAGCTTCTTCGTACAGACGGGTACGCTCAAGAACGTCCGAGGTGGTTTTTGCCTGCTGGATCAGCTTGTCGAACTCTTCGTTGCACCACTGTGCACGGTTCGAGCCGCCAACTGCATCGCAGCCAAGCAGAACAGCAAGGAAGTTGTCGGGGTCGCCGTTATCACCGGTCCAACCGAGCATGAAGGTACCCTGTTCACCTTTTTTGGTGCGCTCAAGGTATTCGCCCCACTCGTAAGACACGATTTCGGCATCAACACCGATTTTCGCCCAGTCAGCCTGAATCAGCTCGGCCATACGGCGTGCGTTCGGGTTGTAAGGACGCTGAACCGGCATGGCCCAGATGTCGGTTTTGAAGCCTTCCGGGAAACCTGCTTCTGCAAGCATTGCTTTTGCAGCTTCCGGATCATACGGGTCATCAACGGTGTCGTTGTTGTAAGACCAGATGGTCGGCGGGATCGGGTTTTTGGCAGCAGCACCGGCACCCTGATAAACACCTTCGATGATGGCGTCTTTGTTGATCGCCATGTTCAGTGCTTTACGGACTTTCGGATTGGTGAACGGTTCTTTCTGGGTGTTGTAGCCCAGATAGCCAACGTTCAGACCTTCCTGGCTCATCAGGTTGATTGACGCGTCTGCATCCATCTCGGTCAGGTCAGCCGGGTTCGGGTACGGCATGACATGGCATTCGCCAGCTTTAAGCTTCTGGTAGCGAACGGTGCTGTCCGGGGTAATGGCAAAGATCAGGTTGTCGATTGCGGCTTTGCCTTCCCAATATTCCGGGAATGCCTTGTAACGGATGACCGCATCTTTTTGATACTGAATGCGCTGGAACGGACCGGTGCCGACCGGCTCAAGGTCAACCTGCTCCGGCGTGCCGGCTTCCATCATCTTGTCTGCATATTCAGCCGACAGAACGGATGCGAAATCCATTGCCATGTTGGCGATGAACGGTGCTTCCGGACGGTTCAGAACAAATTTAACGGTGTAATCGTCAACTTTGACGATGTCCTTGATCAGGTCCGGCATGGACATTGCGTTGAAGTACTCGTACGAGCCGCCGGAAACACCATGATACGGATGATTTTTGTCAAACTGACGCATGAAGGTGAAGATCACGTCATCAGCATTGAAATCACGGGTCGGGGTGAACAGGTCAGTCGTGTGGAACTTCACACCTTTACGCAGGTTAAAGGTATATTCCTGACCATCAGCCGAAACGTCCCAGCTGGTCGCAAGACCCGGAACGATGGTGGTGGTACCGCGTTTGAACTGTACCAAACGGTTGTAGATCTGACGCGAAGAAGCATCAAACGTGGTACCTGCGGTGTAAAGCGACGGGTTGAAGCCTTCCGGGCTACCTTCCGAGCAATATACCAGGGTTTTTGCCGAAGCGGCGGTCGGAGCAGCAAGTGCAGTGGCCGCAAGCAGGCCTGCACCAATCGCCACTTTGACGAAATTCGCTTTCATTAAATGCCTCCCTCAAGGCTGGTCCGTGCAAATCAAGGCGGCCTGCATGATCTTGTTCAGGTCATGTTTGACTTCGCCATATTGGAACGGACGGGGTTTACCCGATCCAACAGAAATTTATGTTGGCAATCGACGAGGGAAAATAATCAGGGTTTCTACGTATCGTCAACGCTTGCTGCGTGGTTCTACGTAGTTTGGACATGACATCTGAATGATGAATTTATGTCAAGTGTTTGTTATTTTTATGAAAATCACCCCAACATTTACGTATGGGAGATGTGCATTTTTTTCGGGGCTCGGACCGGCAAGGATGAATATCACGTCATTCAGATGTGCTTTTAAACGATTCATAATCCGTTGAATTTTAATGATTCGTTTGATTCGCAAGCCGGTCCGAAAGCCAGTTTACTACCCCAGGGTAGTATTCAGTTCGGTGATTTGCCCGATATCCGTGTTCCAGGCCGCAACAAAGCGATAGATATCCGCCCCGAGTGACGGCCACGGATGGAACATCACCCCGGCGTGCCGCAATTGCGAAGCCAGTTCGGGCGACAGTTTGACAAACAGTTCGTTGCCATCGGCCGGATGGGCCAGACTTGCACCACGCCCGATCAGGATGTTGCCAAGGGTCGCGGCGGCCTTGTTGGCATGCGCGGCATTCTTGAGCCACACGTCATTTTTGACATAGGCCAGAAGCTGGGTCGCCAGATAGCGATGTTTGGAATGCAAATGACCACTGCGTTTGCGGGCCTGCTCGACCCGATGTTTCAGGCTTGTGTCAAACAGCACAATGGCATCAACCGCCATTGCACCATTTTTGGTGGCGCCAAAACTGATGGCGTCCACGCCGGCTTTCCAGGTGATGTCTGCCGGGGAACAATCAAGATGGGCAACCGCATTGGCAAAACGTGCGCCATCCATGAACAGGCGCAGACCGTGTTTGCGGCACACATCGCCAATGGCCGCAACCTCGTCCGGGCGATAGACCGTGCCAAGTTCGGTGGCCTGGGTGATGGCAACGCATTCCGGGGTAACTGAATGCACCCCGCGATTGACCTGACCGGCAACAAAGCCGTCAAGGGCGTCTGCTTCAAGCTTGGCGGTCGGGCCGTCCATCGCAATCAGTTTTGCCCCGCCGGTGAAAAAGGCCACCCCGGTGCTTTCATCTTCGTTGATGTGGGCCTCGTGATGGCAAATGATGCCGCCATACGGGGACACAAGTGCCGACAGGCTGATGCAATTGGCCGCTGTGCCGGTCGCAACCGGGATGACGGCCACTTCCTTGTCAAACAATTCGGAAAAGGCATGGTCAAGTTGCTGACTGATGTCATCACCGCCATAGGCCGGGGCGTTGCTTTTGGCTTCTGCGCTCAGGGCTTCAAGGACTTCCGGGCAAAAGGGCGACACATTGTCTGAGGCAAAATTCATCTTCTATCTCGCAGTTATCTGGTGGCAGTCCGGTGAACCCTGATCGGGTGCAACCGGGCAGGCGGGCTTTGAATGCTTATCACACGGCGGGCGTTATTTTGGCAAACAGCGCGGATCAGGCAAGTGTGCGTGGCAGATCGCGGATGGCCTCAATCGGGCTGTTCCAGGCACAGACAAACCGATAGGCATCCGGGCCAATGGACCCCCACGGGCGGAATACCAGACCATTGTCGCCCAGACGTTTGGCAAGATCGTCATTCATATGCATGAACAGCTCGTTGCCTTGCGGCGGAAAGGCCGCAGTTGCACCAAGCTGTTCAAGGCTTTTTTGCAGTTCTTTGGCTGCTTCATTGGCGTGGCGGGCGTTGCGCAGCCAAAGATCATCTTCCAGATATGCCAGCAATTGCGCGGCAAGATAGCGGTGCTTTGAAAACAGGTGTCCGCCGCGTTTGCGGTTTTTTTCGGTGTGGCGGCGCAAAGCCGGGTCAAACAGCACAATCGCATCAACCGCCAATGCGCCATTCTTTGTCGCCCCGAAGCTCAGAACATCAACACCAGCCTTCCAGGTGATGTCGGCCGGATGACAATCAAGGGCTGCGACAGCGTTGGCAAAACGTGCACCATCCATGAAAAGACGGGTCTGATGTTTCTGGCAGACCTTGCCGATCGCCTGAATTTCCGAAACGTCATAAACCGTTCCGAATTCCGTACTTTGGGTGATGGCAACACATTCCGGATCAACCGAATGCATGCCATTGGAAATATGGGTGCTCAGATACCGGTCAAGGGTTTCGGCCTCGATCTTGGCGGACGGACCGTCAATGCCCAGAAGCTTGGCGCCATTGCCATAAAAGGCCACACCGGTTGATTCCGTCATATTGATATGGGCGTGATGGTGGCAAACGATCCCGCCAAACGGGGAAACAAGCCCGGATAATCCGATAAGATTGGCCGCCGTCCCGGTCGCCACCGGCACCACCGATACATCTGTGCCAAACAATCTGGAAAAGGCAGCATCAAGTTGCCTGCTTTTATCATCTGCGCCGTATGGAAGGGCGGCACTTTCGCTTTCGGCGGCGATCGCGTTCAATATTTCCGGACAGATTGGCGACACGTTATCAGACGAGAAATTCATCAGGGCCTCGTTACATTGGTGGGGCGCAAGGCAGGTGGCAATCAATCCGGTAGTGGCCTGTATTTTCCAGCCACCATCAAGACTGCCTGTTTTCATTCACAGTGTTGCGAAACCGGCCTTTTGGCAAGCCAGCTATTTGCTGGTTGCTACAAACACCCCGTTCCAGTCCGCTGGCGGCGGGCTTGTGCGGAATGTGGCAATGCGGTCGGCATACATGTCATACAGACCTGCAAGCGCGCCAATACCGCGTGATGCCTGACGACATTGCGCAATCAGGTTTTCGGCCTCTTGCCACTGTTGCTGGCGATAGGCTGCAAGCATGGATTTATGAAGTGCTGCACAGTTTCGGAATGCGTCGGTCTGGCACAGCTTGCCATCGCCAAGCAGTGCAAAGATGTGGACAGCTTCGCTTTTGCCTTTGACCGCAATCAAGTCAAGTTCAAGGGTGGCGAAATCGTTTTCCACCCGTTTGGCGACTTCTTCGCCTAGGACGATATCAACACCGTAATTTTTTGACTGGCCTTCAAGGCGCGACGCCAGATTGACCGCATCGCCCAGCACCGAATAATCAAACCGCTGATCGGATCCCATATTGCCGACCAGGCAATCCCCGCAATTGATCCCGATCCCGATATTCAGCGGCAGGAAAGGCTCATTGTCGCGTTTGGCTTCGGCAAGGCGTTCGGTATTGAGAACATCAAGTGCTTGTCGCATGGCAAGGGCACTGTCACACGCATGATGGGCGTGGTTTTCCACATCAAGCGGCGCATTCCAGAAGGCCATGATGCAGTCGCCCATATATTTGTCGATGGTGCCTTCGCGATCGAGAATGCATTTGGTCAAAGGTGTCAGTAGCCGGTTGATCAGGCGTGTCAATCCTTGCGGATTTGATTTGAAACCTTCGGAAATGGATGTAAATCCGCGGACATCACAAAACATCAATGTCATGTCGCGGGTTTCACCGCCCAGTTTCAGGCGTTCGGGATGGCGCGACAATTCATTGACCAGTGCCGGGGACAAATAGTTGCCAAATGCCGTGCGCACCTGGCGGCGTTCGCCTTCGGTCCGCATGAAGCCGATTGAACTGGTGGCAAGATACACTGCCAGCAAACTGACCAGCGGATAGACCGGATCAATCAGCAGCAGTTTGGCATCATATGCCCACCAGGAAATGCCAGCCGCACCGAATGCAAGGGTGCCGCCAATCACGGCTGGCCAGACCGCGCCAAGTCGCGGGACCGCAAACACAAAAAACAGACCGATCAAAAGCAGGGCAAGGCTTTCGCTTTCCGCGGCCCAATAGGGGCGGGTCAAAAAATGCCCAAGCAGCATCTGTTCAAGCATTTCGGCATGGACCTCGACACCGGGAAGAACCCGGTCAAGCGGGGTTGAGCGCAAATCAAGCAGCCCGGCTGCGCTGGTGCCGATCAGAACATATGTGTTGCGCAGGCTGTCGGCTGGCAGCTTGTCGGTCATGACATCAACGGCTGAAATGTAACGTTGGGGCTTATGACCGGTAAAATGCACCCACATATAACCGGCATAGTCGGTCGGGATGGTGACCGCGCCAACCCGGATGGCTTCGACCCCTTCGGACTGGGTCCAGCGGGCGCTGCCGCTTGCACCCGAAAGACGGACATTCATGGTTCGCGGGGCATCTTGCAGAACGCGCAGCATCTCCATCGACAGGGTCGGATAGATCGGCATGCCAATCGCAGGCAGGTCATAGTCAAGGGCGGCCAGCAACGGAACCCGCCGGACCACCCCATCCTGACCGGGTGAAACATTGACCAGGGCGTTGCCGCTTGCGGCTTCTTCTATGACATCAAGGTTCTTCGCAGCCCCGGGCAATACGGCGATGAAATCGGATAATTGACGCCCGGCTTCGCCGGAAACACTGAAATTGCCAATCTGGCGCGGCGGGGTTTCAAGCTTTTTGGTGCTAAGCTGAATGGCTGTGACGACCTGCCCCGTACCGCGGATGAATTTGGCAAATAGGCTGTCATGATCAGGAAGGCTTTCGGCCAGTGCCGTGATTTCGTCGATCTCACGACCCTTGGGCCAGTCCTTTACCACGCGCGCCGGCGACGTCCGGTCGGGTTCGGCAAAGACCACATCAAAGCCGACAACCCGTGCACCTGCCGAACGCAACCGATACACCAGCCCGGCAAGCCGGGTGCGCGGCCAGGGCCATTGGCCCAGTTCCTCAAGACTTTTTTCGTCGATATCAATGATGCGCACCCCGACATCTTCAAAAGGACGCGGTGCAATACGTTGATAGGTGTCAAAAACACTCATCCGCATCTGATCGACGAATGGAACATCCTGCCACCGCAAAAAGATGCAAGTCAGCAGGATGCCCAATGGAATCAGATAATGAAGAACGCGAAGCAGGCTGTTTTTGCTCAGGCGCATGTCTGGTCCTGTTTTCGTATTACAGCCTGCATCAGCCTAGTTCAGTGTCGCGCTGCCGTCCGTCCCCGAAGTGTAGGTCGTGGTCGACAAATTGAATTCGACATTATAGGCGTCCTTGAACGTGGCAGTCGCGCTACATCCGAGTGAGGAGCAGTTCGGATCGTACGAGAAATCCCCGCTTGCAAACTCAACATTGCCCGAGCTGCTGGTGTAATCAAGGGTCGTTGGATTGAAGCTGCCATCCAGAATACCAGCCTTGCCGGTCAGGCCCGATCCAGTCTGGGTGATGTTCGAAAACAGGACGGCAATTGTCCGGTTGGCGAAATCGACTGTCGAGCTGAAGCTGTAATCCACGTCTGCTCCGTCAATATTGATCGTACCGGTCGACACGGAACCACTGGTGATCTGGCGCAATGCATCGTAGGTGAACGGATCATTACTGCTGTTGTTATTATTGCTGCTGGCGGTATCAACATTACCAAGAATTGACGTGATCTCGGCTTGTGAACCCGATGCTGCTGTTGCACCAAGTTGCGCCATGGCCACTTCGATGCTGCCGGCCATGTTCGAGCCGGTCTGTGCATTTGCCTGTTGGGCTTGGCCGGCGGTCAGGCCGGTTTGTTGCGGGGATGCAGCATTTTGGGCGGTTGATGTGCCACTGCTGGTCCTGTCACTGTCATCATCGCTGCGCGATGCCGTGCGAACAAGGTTGGTCGAGAAGTCAAAACTCGCCGCACCAAGCGGGAAGCGTGATGGTTCTGTCACCACGTTGCTGCCAACAAACACTCCGAAATTTTCCCCGGTGATATTTTCACTGTTGCCATTCTGATCGGTCACGGCGAAGGCGCCCGGGCGCGATGTTGTGTCGTTGCGTGCAAGGCCGGGGCCCTGATTGACCGCCATAAAGATCTGCTGATTGGCGGTGTCGGGATCGGATGTATCAAAAGAACCCGGCAGAATTGCATTGGCCTGTTCGACGGAAACCGACCGGATCAGGCCGATGGTTCCCCGGATGCCGATTGAGCCGACCGGAAGGTTGATATCCATGCTCGACGGGTTATTTAGCGGAATTTTTCCGGTGACAAACCGCATGACACCGCGCGCCATATCGGCAACAATCCGTCCATCGCCCGTGGCCGGGTCATAGACAAACTCGTCAATGGCAACGTCGCTGTCCGGACCGATGGTGAAAACGGTTTCGTCAAGCAGCAGGATCTGCATTCCCGAATTGGGGGATGTGATGATCCGGTCGCCCAGATAGACCGGCATGCCGCTTTCGACAAGGATGCCGATTTCGCCTGTTACCTTGTTAAGTGTCACATCGCCGGTAACAGCGGCGGATACGCCTGCCATTTCAACGGTGACTTCGGCCCGGGCCGGTGCTGTTTGCATCAGGGGCAGGGCACAAACGGCACAAAGCGCAGCACCGCGCACAAGGCGTTTGAACCGGTGGTGAAGGGTGGTGGTCGCATTGTTCAGCATCACTAGAACTCCCATCGCCGGGTCAGATAAATCTGCGCCCTGGCATTGTGGTATTCATAGTTGGGAATGTTCGATTTAGTGTTCAGATATTCACCTGTGATCGACCAGTTGATTGGCGCCAGCAGGTCATAAATCTGATTTGCCGTATTACTATCCCCAAACAAATCCGATGGCAGTATTTGTGAAAGAGGCGCGCCATAGGTCAATCTTGTCCGTGCGCTGCGATCCATGCGGTGGCGGGGTGAATTGCCCGTCACCAGATAATCCGGATCGCGATACCGGTCGATCCCATAGCGGAAACTTCCACTTATGTAACTTCCCCCACCAAACAGATAAGCATGGATCAACTCGCCACTCAAGCTGTCATAGCTGTAATAGTTGCGCGCAGCCTCCTTTTTACCTGCAGAAAGGTTAAACGTGGTGCGGTTATTGGGTGTCCAGCTGTAATTCGTGCCCAGCCTGCTGCCATAACGTTGACCAGAATGAAGGCGCAATGCACTGGATTCACTCGTATTCTGAAAACGCTCATCAGCGTAGCTGACTTCGCCATTGAGGTTGAAAAACGGGCGCGGGTTCCAGTCAAGACGCAGCCGTCCTGAACGGGATGTCAGGTATTTTTCCTTGCTCAGCGATTGGACGGTCTGGTTGACACTTGGTGTCAGCATCCAGTAACCGCCACGCAGACGGGTTCCGACATCAACAGAAAATGAACCAAGATCAAGGGAATCAAGTCTGACCTGATCACTGCCATAACCGGTTACGCTGGCAAAGACTTCGTGCCCTTCCTGATAGCCAAGATCATAGCTGATGTCGTAACGCAGCGCCCCGATATAGGCGATGTCGTTTTGCGGTTTGTCACCACTTGCTGTGATGTTGATCAGGCTGCCAGTGGCCAACTGCTGTTTATCATTGGGGGCCGAGTTCCTGTTGCTATCGACTTGCGAACCCAGTGTGACAGTCAGTGCCTGACGAAGCCGTTGGCGCCGTCTTTCGATGGCATCAACATAGCTGTCGATGTTGGCGGCAACATCGGGCGAGATGTCCATTTGGCGCAAACGGTCAAACTGTGCGCGTGCCTCATCAAGACTATCAAGACGATACAGCACGATGGCGTAATAAAGCCGCACCGGCGCCAGATCCGGGTCAAGAACCAGAATGCGTTCAAGGGTTGCCGAAGCACCACGGACTTCACCGCGCGCCAATTGCGCCTTGGCCCAGCGGAAATTCAGAACAATGTCGTCAGGATTGGCAAGAATATCGGCATAGGTAATGTCGCCGCCATCGTCGGTGCGCAAAAGCAGGTTGGCACGTTCCGTGGCGTCTCGCAGGCGGTCAAAATCTTCCGAAAGCTGACGTGCTTCATCTGTGCGCACATCAACGCTTTGCTGGGCATTGGCACCGGAAACCCCCATTACCAGTGTGCCAATTACGGTTGCAATTGCAGAACCGTGCCGCCATCGGCTTGTCTTCAAGCTTTCCCCCAAAAGTTCTCGGATCGTGACGGCCGCCTCGACTTGATCATGACAATCAAGCCAGGTGGCAAACTTCAACCCTGACGCGTCAAAACCTTATTGATCTTCTTTAGACAGATTATGAACTATGACGGGCCGATGGAAGCCATTCAGGTGACCGGTGAGATTGGATTTGTCTGTATAGTTTTCTTATACTTGCAGATGCGGGAATTGGCGAAAACCCCTGCATCCGGATGAGTCTGGCCGGATTATCAGACAGCGGTCCCACCCACTGTCAGGCCATCAATGCGCAAGGTCGGCTGACCAACGCCAACCGGCACGCCCTGACCATCCTTGCCACAGGTGCCGATCCCGTTATCAAGCGCCATGTCATTGCCGATCATGGAAACCTTGGTCAGGCTGTCGGGGCCATTGCCGATCAGGGTCGCGCCCTTGACCGGTGCGGCAAGCTTGCCGTCTTCGATCAGGTAGGCTTCCGATGCGGAAAATACGAATTTGCCCGACGTGATGTCGACCTGACCACCGCCGAAATTCACGGCATAGATGCCTTTTTTGACGGATGCCAATACTTCTTCGGGTTCCTTGTCACCGCCCAGCATATAGGTGTTGGTCATGCGCGGCATCGGCGCATGGGCATAGGATTGGCGACGGCCGTTACCCGTTGATTTCACCCCGGTCAGACGCGCATTGAGGCGATCCTGCATGAAGCCTTTGAGGATACCGTCCTCGATCAAAACGGTGCGCTGGGTCGGGGTGCCCTCATCATCAATGGAAAGCGACCCGCGGCGATCATTTATGGTGCCGTCATCAACCACCGTGACACCCGGCGATGCAATGCGCTGACCAAGCAGCCCGGCAAAGGCCGATGTGCCCTTGCGGTTAAAATCACCCTCAAGCCCGTGACCGATGGCTTCGTGCAGCAGAATGCCCGGCCAGCCCGGGCCAAGCACCACGGTCATTTCACCCGCGGGCGCGGCAACGGAATCAAGGTTCACGACAGCCTGACGAAGCGATTCATCAACGGCCTTTTTCCAGGTTTTCTCATCAAAGAAACCGTCATAGCCGATCCGGCCGCCTTCGCCATGCGATCCGGTTTCCATGCGGTCGCCCTGTTTGACAACGACCGAGACATTGAAGCGTACCAGCGGGCGGATATCGCCAATGCGCTGGCCGCCCGAACGCCAGATCTGCACGGCCTGCCAGTTGCCGGAAATCGATGCGGAAACCTGAACAACGCGCGGATCACGGGACCGGGCATAGGCATCAATCTGGGCCAAAAGGTCAACCTTGGCCTCGAACGTTGCTTCGCCAAGCGGGTTCACATCGGAATAAAGCGACACATTGGTGCCGATTGATCCCAAATCGACCTTGCCCGAACGACCTGATCCGACCGCCTTGACGGTTTCGGCGGCACGCGCAACCGCATCATTGGACAATTCGTTGGAATGGGAAAAGGCCGTGGCTTCGTCGGCAACCGCACGCAGGCCAAAACCCTGGGCGGTATCGAAATTCGCACTGCGCAGGCGTCCGTCGTCCCAGACGAGGCTTTCGGACTGGCGATATTCCAGGAACAGTTCCCCGTCTTCGGCGGTACCCAGCGCGTCATTGACCTGTGATTCAAGCCGGTCACGATCAAGATCGCCCTTGGCGAAAAACAGATTATCAGTGGTGCGAAGATCGGTCATGGAACCTCCTTGGGGGCTGAAAATTTCAGCCTGGGCAATTTGACTTTCCCTTTGTGGCAATTGGCCGTGACGCCAGATGCCCCCGAAAGATGTCCGGGTATCCATCCGTGCCGGCCGGTGCCGTCAAAGGTACTTTTCGGTCAATGGTAAAGAACCATTGCCGTAGCGTTTTATATAGACCGCAAAGCACGATTATGAAAGCCCGCGGCACTGTTTGTTCAATATTGATCAGTTCTCGGAACGTAACCGGTATGCGGCATAGGTTGCCGTACCGACCAGAACCACCGCCCCGGCCTGATGGGCAACGCCAAGCGGAAGCCAGATGACACTGAGCAGGGTCGAAATACCAAGCGCAACCTGAAGGCAGGCCGCAGCCAGAACCAGATGCGTGGCAAAGCGCTGATCAGATGTCAGGTTCCATTTGCCCGCACGCCACCAGAAGACCAGAACCATGACAAAGGTCAGTTTCGCCAACCAGCGATGATCCCATTGCACAGTCATATGGTCCTCGAACGGGGCCAGCCAGACCGGATCAAACACATAAAGCCCGTCGGGGATCAGTTGCCCATCCATCAGCGGGAAGGTGTTAAAGGCATATCCGGCATCAAGCCCGGCAACAAAGCCGCCGGAAAGGGCGGTAAAGACAATAAGCCCCAAAAGCTGCCAGCTGCGCTTTGATGCATTTGTGGCAATCGAACGCGGTGCAAACTGTTGCAGCCCGACCCACAGAAGGGCGATGAAAATCACCAGTGCCAGCCCGAAATGTGCGGTCAGGCGATACTGGCTGACATCGGGGCGATCCACCAGGCCGCTCATCACCATGTACCAGCCCATCAGTCCCTGAAGACCACCAAGAATGAACAGCCCCCATAGTTTCCACTTGGTGGTTCCATCAATCGACTTTTTGGCAAGGAACCAGACGAACGGGATAAAGAACACAACCCCGATCAACCGTCCCCAAAGGCGATGGATGAATTCCAGCCAGAAGATCGATTTGAAATCTTCGACCGACATCCAGGCATTGATTTTCTGGAATTCGGGATACTGGCTGTATTGCTGATAAAGGGCGGTCCAGTCTGCTTCATTGAGCGGTGGGATAATGCCGGTGAACGGACGCCATTCAACGATTGAAAGTCCCGACTCTGTCAGGCGGGTCAGGCCACCGATCACCACCATGATAAAGACCATTGCCGCACATCCGAAAAGCCAGATGGCAACATTCTTGTGTGCAACAGGGGCGGTGGTCGGGTGATCGGACAGGGCAGGGGCAGCACTGCTTGGCATCGGGACGCTCTCTTGGTCGTTATTCTCAAGGGCACAGATGTGCCTGAATTTGGCCCAATATAGGGGCTTTTTCGAAAAATTGCAGGAAAAGCTTTACGGGCGCAGGTGCCCGTTCGGATCAAAAATCACCGTGCTTAATAAACACAAAATAAACTGTTGTATAAATATAAAACACATAAAAAATGTATTGAATATTTCCATTTCCACACCCATAGTCATGGACAACAAACAGAAACTACGTTTAGAGGATCGACGATGTTTCCCATCAATCTGGACCTTACGCGACTTTCGGTCGCTTTGGTTGGGAACGGTCAGGCAACCCTGAACCGTTTGCGCCAGTTTGACGGTGATGGGGCAAAATACGTCACCGTTTATTCAGAAAACCCGATACCCGAGCTGGTCGATCAGGCCGGTGATCGTCTGCATCGCTATTTGCCGAATTCGGCGGATGTCAATGCGGCATCGATCATGTTCATTGTCGACCTTGGCGAAGAAAAGGCAGCCGAACTTGCCGCCATTGCCAAGGCCGTCGGCACCATTGCCAATGTCGAAGACGTCAAAGAATACTGTGATTTTTTTTCGCCAGCGCGGGTACAGCGCGGTGACCTGATGATTACGGTATCGACCAACGGTCACAGCCCGCGACTTGCTGGCCGTATCCGTCGTGCGATTGAAACCTGGCTGGTGCCAACATGGGACAAGCGCCTGCGCGAATTGTCCGACCAGAGAGAGAAATGGAAAGCCAGCGGTGCCGATATGCAGACACTGCTGCAAAAGACCGACGAATATATCGATCGGCGGAGATGGTTGCCATGAATGTCATGCGTGAAGAAGATATTGTTTCTGGCGGCTCCATGTCCGTCGAAGAAGCAACCGATCGTGCCGCGCGCCTGCTCGACAAATATGGTCATTTGCAGGGCGTTTCGCTGATCGAACCGATGGTGCATGAAGAATTCCAGGGGCGCGTGACCATGACCTCGTCCTTCGGGACCGAGGCCGCGGCTTTGCTGGCGCTGGTTGCCGAGGTGGATCGTGATCTGCCGGTGATTTTCCTCGATACCCGCAAGCTGTTTGGTGAAACCCACAAATACCGGGAACAGCTTGTCGATCAGCTGGGCCTGACCAATATCCGGATCATGCGCCCGGACGAGGAAAAGCTTAAGGCCGAAGACCCCAACGGGATGCTGTTTGCCTCGGACACGGCGAAATGCTGCTACCTGCGCAAGGTTGAACCGCTTCAGCGTGCACTGGAAGGCTATGACGCCTGGCTGACCGGTCGCAAACGGTTCCATGGCGGGGAACGTGATGCCCTTCCGGTGATCGAACCGGCCGGCACGCGGATCAAGATCAACCCGCTGGCGGGCTACAAGCGCGAAGATATCGAAGATATCTTTGAACATCGTGCACTGCCGCGTCATCCGCTTCAGGCCGAAGGTTTCCTGTCGATTGGCTGCATGCCCTGCACGGACCGCGTTGATCCCAATTCAACCGATGTACGTGCCGGTCGCTGGGCCGGTCAGGACAAAACCGAATGCGGTATCCACTACATCATTTAGATGTGAAATTAAAGCGCAAACGGCTTATTTAAGGTTGAGTTCTGCTTGAAATGAATTACATTGGGTAGGCTTTCAGCGATTACTTAGGCTGGAAGGATGAAGGTTTGAAACGTCAAGTACTAATCGCCGGATAACGACGATTAATATCCTGACAATGATCTTTACGCTGTGATGCGTGTATATCATTAGATTACACCTCCATAGTAACATAACGAGTTTGTTGGCGTGCGTGCCTCGGCATAAAGATGAGTTTGTCACCCCAGAGCCAGATGGGCGCGCCAACCCGGCTCTGGGGTTTGCTCATTGTTTAAGCGAAAGCATTGGTATCGAAGAAAGAAATTTGCTCATTTTGATGAGCCTTTGAGCCCTGCGGCGGCAACTGCGTTTGTTTCTAATCCCGAAAACATTGCTAAGCACTCTTTCTATCCGTTTGTCGAATTTGTCATACTCAGTCGACGCTATCGGACTGAGAAATTGCCAGATGCTAGTGGGAAGAAAATTAAACGGCGTAAGAGCGTTTCTCCTAAGGAACGACCGATTAAACTTTCTTCGCACAAAGATGGATATGTTTACTCGTACTACGCTAGAAAACTCTCAGATCTCTACGAAAGTTACATTGAAGACAAGACGTTCTCCGAAGCTGTAATTGCTTATCGACCGAAGATGGGGACCAATTATTCTAATGCAGTAGAGGCTTTCCAATTTTTAGAAAGTACTGGTGGAGCCAAAGTTATAACTTTGGATATCTCTTCTTTCTTTGAAAATCTTGATCATAAGAAGTTAAAAGAAAAATGGCTGGAGGTTCTCGGTCTAGATAATTTGCCGCAGGATCACTATAAGATATTTAGATCTCTCACTAAATACAGCACAGTTAAAATCAAGGATGTTTGTAGTGAGTTTTCTCTTAAAGAACAGGATATTATTAAGGGAAAAATCACTCGCATTTGTTCGGCATCCGATTTTAGAACTCGCCTTAGAGCAAAAACTCCCAAACTTATAAAAGTACATTCTGACCTTTATGGTATTCCGCAAGGCTCCGCAATGTCTGCTGTGCTTTCCAATATCTATATGATTGATTTTGATAGGGAGGTTTACTCCCTCTGCAAACGTAATGGCATATTCTACAGGCGCTACTGCGATGATATCATCTTTATTCAACCGCTTGCAGATAGCTTGGATATATTAGAGGAAGCTCGTGAGTTGTTGAAAGCCAGTGGGCCAAATCTTTTGATCCATAGAGATAAGACAAAAGGACATATTTATGACGGGGAGCGAGTTTCTGGTGCGCCTGTTGAGTATTTAGGGCTCACTTTCGACGGTCAAAAAGTGCTTATTCGCAATGGCTCTCTTGCCAAGTTCCAGCGAAAGCTTCGGGTTGCGGTAGCATACCGAAAATCGCTGGCCAAAAGGCGTACGGGACCGTTCGCAGGTCAAGTATTCCTTCGAAGCCTCTATCGAAGGTATAGTTGGAAGCTCTCGAACTTATCTTTCCACGGCTACGCCAAAAGAGTGGACCGCTCGACGAAACTGAGTGCCGTCAAAAAGCAACTCAGAAAGTCTCAAATCCAGCTGGAAAAGCTACTAAAGTGACTAAATCGTAATGCCCTGAAGCTTGCGAAACAGGGTGACGGCATAACGGTCGGTCATGCCTGATATGTAATCCATTACCCGCATCAGGCGGCTGTAAAGATCGGGCGCCTCGGACAGTTTGCCCGACAGAAGCTTGTCAATCCGGTCCGCCTGGGGCGGCAAGCGCTTGCCATGATTTTTATGTTCGTCAATGTCGATGGCAGCACGGACAAAACTGTCGAGAAGACCGTTAATCACCTCAAACCCGGCCATCTCGATCGGCAGGACATGGGGCGCATTGTAAATCTTTTCGACCGCAAGTTTCTTGCAGGCCTTGGCATGGGGGCCAAGCGGGGTGTTGGCCAAAAGATCGCCTTCAAGTGTGCCGGCCAGAAGCGCGTCTTCATGTTCGATAAAGGCATCAACCGCGGCCTTGACCAGATTGCCGATGGCCTTGCCACGCAGGAACCCGATCCGGTCGTTTTCCGATTTCTCGGCATACCAGCCCTCGGCACGAAGGTCTTTCCAGCGTTGTTCGGCATCACCCTGATATTTTTCCGGATGGCGCGCAATCGGGGCAAGTGCACGTTCGACTTCCTCGAAACTGACACAGCCCAATTCCCAGCCATCTTCAAGATCAACCACCGAATAGCAAATATCGTCCGCCGCCTCGACAAGGTAAACCAGCGGATGGCGCCGCCATGCCCCGTCAAACCCGTCAAGCGGGCTCAGCCCGCAAACGCGCGCAATGGCAAAGGCGATATCGCGTTCCGCCTGATAATAGCCGGGCTTTTTAAGGCCGGTATATTCGCGGCGGCGGCTATCGGGGACCGACGTGCTGCGCGGATATTTGATGAAACTGCCAAGCGTGCCGTATGTCAGGTTAAGCCCGCCGTCAAAGCGCTTCATTTCAAGCTGGCTGATGATGCGCAAGCCTTGCGCATTGCCTTCGAAATGACGAAGGTCTTCAAGCTCCGGCCCGGAAAGACGCGATGTCAGCTCATCCTTGGCAAGGCGCGATGTGGTGAACCATTCATTGATGGCATCTTCGCCGGAATGGCCAAAGGGCGGGTTGCCGATATCATGGGCAAGACAGGCCGCCTGAACCATATAGCCGATATCGGCGACCGTGGTTTCCGATCCTTCGGGCAGGTTTTTGACGATATGCGCCCCGGCCATCAGGCCAAGTGACTGCCCGACCGACCCGACTTCAATCGTATGGGTCAGACGGGTATGGACATGGTCGTTATCGGAAAGTGGATGAACCTGTGTCTTGTTCTGAAGACGACGGAACGAGGAGGAAAAAATCACCCGATCCACATCGATCTGAAACGGGCTTCTGCCATCTGGCGTCGGATAGGGTGCGCCTTCGGGCAGACGGATTTTACCATCCCGAAATTCAAGCCGATGAGATGAAAGAAGGTTTTCCCAGCGCATTTTATCGCCAGACCCTTGCGCAGACGACGCCAATGTCATGGCGGTGCTACCCCTGTCCGTGTCGTATGTCTTGTGTTCCGACTGACTTTAACGGGCGAGGGAGTCCGGTGCAATCGGGCAAAGTGATTTCGCGCCGATTGCACCATATTTAAAGCATCTTTGGAGTGCCGGCTTAGCCGAAGAACCAGCTTTGCGGGTTGTCAATCGGACGCCCGTTAAGGGCACGCAAAAGCCCGATCACATTGCGCCCGATGAACCAGGCAGTGGTATAAAGCCCCATCAAGCCGACAATCGCCCAGCCCAGAAGCGGAACCCAGCCAATCACAAAGGTAAAGAAGCCCAGAATGATGGCATAAAGGATGCTGATCCAGAATGTGCGGATCACGAATGTGTAATGGCTGTTGGTCCAGTGATTGTCATCTTCGCGCGCGATATAGGACACGATCAGCGCAATCAGCCCAGTGGCAAAGGCCGTAAACAGGGTTGCGATCATAAGCCCGTAACAGACAAGGGCGGTATTGCCGCCACGCTCGTCCGCATAATGCGGTGCATTGTCAAAAGACGCGTCCTGACCGTGAATATGGTCGTTCATCGAGTTTTTCCTTTATTCATCGCAATCCCCATCGCGTCTTGCCCATCATATAGCGCGAAAGTTTAAAAATGCTATCTCGGGTTGGTTAATCTGATCATCCTTTTTGATCTTCACGGCCCTTCACACGAAATTTACGGCCACTTTGCTTGGTTTTGCCTCGACTTTGGGAATTATCGCCCTACATTTGGCGCCATGTTGTCAATTGACCGAAAATAGGGATTTCCGCATGTCGGACTATGATTTTGATCTGTTTGTAATCGGTGCCGGATCGGGTGGCGTGCGCGCAGCCCGCGTGGCATCGGGATATGGTGCAAAGGTCGCCATCGCCGAGGAAAGCCAGGTCGGTGGTACTTGTGTCATCCGGGGATGTGTGCCCAAAAAGCTGCTGGTGTATGGCGCACATTTCGCCGAGGATTTCGAAGACGCATCTGCTTATGGGTGGACCCTTCCGGGGGAGCCGACCTTCAGCTGGAAAACGCTGATCGCCAACAAGGATGCCGAAATTGACCGTCTGAACGGCATCTATAAAAAGCTTCTGGCTGGCTCGAATGTCGAACTGTTTGAACATCGCGCCACCTTCAAGGATGCCCACACCGTCATCGTTGGCGACCGCGAAGTCACGGCCGAACGTATCCTGATTGCCGTTGGTGGCCATCCGACCAAGCCCGACATTCCGGGGGCGGAGCATGCCATCACCTCGAACGAGGCATTCTATCTTGACGAGCTGCCCAAACGCGTTGTCGTGGTTGGCGGTGGCTATATTGCAGTTGAATTTGCCGGGATCTTTGCCGGTCTTGGATCCCGCGTGACCCAGCTTTATCGCAGCGAACAGATCCTGCGCGGCTTTGATAACGATATCCGCAACCATCTGGCCGAGGAAATCGTTAAAAAGGGCATCGATCTGCGCGTGAATATCAACGTCACCGCGATTGAAAAACAGGCTGATGGCAGCCTGTCACTGACCCTGACCGATGGTTCGACCATGATTGCCGATCAGGTGATGTTTGCCACCGGGCGCGCCCCCAATACGGCGGGCCTTGGTTTGGAAAAAGCCGGTGTTGAAACCGATAAACGCGGTGCTGTCAAAATCAATCAGGGCCTTCAGACCACGACCGAAAACATCTATGCGGTTGGCGATGTGACCGACCGGGTGCAACTGACCCCGGTTGCGATCAAGGAAGGCATGGCCTTTGCCGATACTGTTTATGGCGGCAAGCCTTGGCACATGACCTATCAGGCGATCCCGACCGCCGTTTTCAGTCAGCCGCCGGTTGGCACCGTCGGCCTGTCCGAGGAAGAAGCACGAGCCAAGGGTGGCGAGGTCGTGATTTACAAATCAACCTTCAAACCGATGCGCCACACGCTTTCGGGGCGTGATGAAAAAACGCTGATGAAGCTGATTGTCGATAAAACGACCGATGTCGTTCTTGGGGCCCATATGGTCGGTCCGGATGCGGCCGAGATCATTCAGGGCATCGGCATTGCGGTTCGCATGGGTGCGACCAAGGCCCAGTTCGACCAAACCGTCGCAGTTCATCCGTCCGCGGCCGAGGAATTCGTCACAATGCGGTTCCCGGTTGGCGAATAAAACTGACTGGACAAGCTGAAACTTAAACAGGCGGTGCTGTATGGCACCGCCTGTTTTGTTATCCGCCGGCAAGTCCCGGGAACAGGATCAAAAGTCCGACTGCCAAAATTTGAAGACAAATAAAGGGCAAAAGGGCCTTGAAGATATCGCCAAGTGTGATGTCCGGTGGCGCGACGGATTTAAGGTAAAATGCGGCAGGACCAAACGGCGGTGACAGGAAGCTGACCTGCATGTTCATGGCAAACAGAACGCCGAACCATACCGGGTCAAAGCCAAGCTGTTTCACGATCGGCACAAAGATCGGCATGGTCAGAAGTGCGATACCAACCCAGTCAAGGAACATGCCCAAAATGAACAGGATCAGCATCATGAACAGGATGATCATGGTCGGATCATCGGAAATGCCGGTAATCAGGCCCGAAACAAACTTGATCCCGCCCATCAGGTTGAATACCCCGACAAGGGCCGATGCGCCAATCCCGATCCAGACAATCATGCCACAGGTCGAAAGTGTTTGAATGGCCGCGGCCTTAAGCATCGAAAGCGAGAATTCACGACGCAGGATGGTCGATGCAATCACACCGGCAACACCAACAGCCGATGCCTCGGTGACCGATGCAATCCCCCCGTAAATCGAACCCAGAACACAAATCACCACAAGAATGGGCAGGAACAGGCCCTTGAGCAGACGGACCTTTTCCGCGTGCGGAATTTTTTCGGTCTGGGGCGGCGGGGCGATATTGTTGCCGGTATAGGACCGAAACAGGACATAGGCGACATAAAAGCCCGCCAGCATGAAGCCCGGCACAAAGGCCGATGTAAACAGATCACCAATCGAAACATTGGCGGTCAGGCCATAAATGATCAGAACAATGGACGGGGGCACCATGGTGCCAAGCGACCCACCGGCACAAACCACCCCGATGGCAAGGTTCTTGTCATATCCCTGGCGCAGCATCTGGGGCAGGGCAATCAGGCCAAGCAGAACAATCTCGCCGCCGATAATGCCGCTCATGGCGGCCAGAATGACCGCAACAAAGATCGTCTGAACCGCAACGCCGCCGCGCAGGCGTCCGCCAAATAGGCGCATGGCATCAAACAGATCGCGTGCGACCCCTGACCGGTCAAGGATGGCCGCCATCAGGACGAACATCGGCACCGATACAAATACAAACGACGAAACGAATGAATAAACCCTGCTGGTGATCAGGGGGACGGCCATCGGGCCAAACCAGCCAAGGGTGAAAATCAGGGCAATCAGGAGCGTCACAAACGCCAATGGCATGCCGGTAATCAAAAAAACAAGCAGCATGACGAACATGGCAAGGGTGCCGTATTCAATGCCCAAAGACTGTAAATCAAACATCAAAAGTTATCCTGTCGCGCCGGTCGCATTCAAAATGACGTTCCGGCTGTCGGTGCATCAAATGAAGGTCGGTCTATTCGTTCTGTTCCGAACCGGTGATCGGCGCGCTGCGCATATAATTGATGGCCTGCCAGAAAAACTGGACCATCAACACAATCAGGGTCAGAAGCAGGAAAGCCTTCAATATGCCGGGATAGGGGGCATTAAATGCACTCCCCGTGGTTTCAAAATGAATGTCACCGGCGGGTGTCATCGTTGCACGTTTGACCATCAGCCAGGCCGCCCAGGCAAAGAAGCCCGATGCGATCATGCAGACAATCGAAATGCCGACATCAAGGGCCTTGCGCAGTTTTGGCCCGGCAATGTCATAAAGGATCACGACACGGATATGTTTGTCCCTGGATGCGCAATAAAGCCCGCCAAAAACAAAGCCGACAGCAGACAGAAAAGTGGTTGTTTCATGGGCCCAAAGGGTCGGGCTGTTGAAAACATGGCGCATGAAAATTTCAAAAATCAGAATGCCCATCGCCAGTAAAAAGCCGAATGCAAATACCGGACTGATTTTGTTTACAGCCGATCCAAGCCGTCCGGAAACAGCCGGGAGTGTCTCGGTTCTGTCGTCCGGTTCTATTGGCGGGTCTATAGACGGGGTGGGGGTGTCACGCGTGTTATCAATGGGACTGGTAGCCATACTCAGCATTCCTTGCGATGCAGAGAATACAATCCGGCAACAGGGAGGTTGCACCCCGTTATCGTCTCTTATAACGGGGATTCCGGATTGTATTCAGGTCGTTACCGGTGGCGATGTTTGGGCATCGCCACCGATGATCCAGTTATGATATCGGGCTTAGATCAAACCTTGTGCGGTCAGATATTTAACAAGGGTATCATAAACCCGTTTTGCATCGTCGGAACGTGCTGCGACTTTTTCCCACTGGCTGGTGGCAATCTGACGGAATTTGGCACGTTCTTCTGCCGACCAGTTGTGAATGGTTACGCCACCTTCAGAACGGGCCTTGGCCACGGCTTCCATGTCTTTCATGGCAAGGCGTGCGTCCATGTCCTGTGCCAGATCACGAACAGACATTTCCAGAATGGCCTGGATGTCTTCTGGCATGGAATCCCATTTGGTCTTGTTGATCGATACTTCCAGCATCGGCATGGAATGGAAACCCGGATAGACTGGATGTTTTGCAACATCATGCAGGCCCATTGCCTGGTTGGTCGAGAACACGGTCGCATCGGCCGCATCGATTACTTTTTTATCAAGCGATGTAAAGACCTCGGACTGCGGGATGTTAACCGGTGCGGCACCAGCCGCGGCAAAGACCTGCTGGACCATGCCTTCCGGGGCGCGCATTTTAAGGCCCTTAAGGTCGGCAACACCATCAAGCGGCACCGAGGAGACAAAGGCTTCTAGGCCCGGTGTTACCGCACCAATGAATTGCAGGCCACGGGGGTTCAGCAGGCTGTTCATCAGTTCCTTGCCGCCACCATATTCAACAAAGCGCAGCATTTCAGACGGTGCCGACCATGCACCGACCGGGTTGGCAATCAGGCCGAATGCCGGGTCTTTGCCAGAAAAATAGCTGGTGTCGGTGATGTGGCCGTCAAGGATACCTGCGGCGATGGCGTCCTGGGTTTCGGCATGTTCGACAATCGAGTTAACCGGAAGCATTTCCACTTCGACACGGCCGCCGGTCATGACGCCAACGCGTTTGGCCCATTCCTGTTCCAGTTCGAAGTTGGGAACGCCTGCGGCGTCACTTGATTGCACTTTAAGGGTAAATTCCTGTGCATTAGCGGCAAAGGGCGCTGCTGCAATAAGGGTTGCGATAAAGGTTGCTCCTGCGAGCGATTTGAAAGTCTTGGTCATCGTTCTTCTCCCTGGCATACCGTTTTTCCGGTGATGTTATCTTTGACAAAAGAGGAACTGCCGTTTTCGCAGTTTTTCAGTCTGGTAATGACTGTCGAAACAACAGCATCAATCGGGGCATCGACAAAGACAGTCACACAATTCTCGTCCGGCCCCGGCGGTTCGAGATCTGCAAGCTGACTGTCCAAGAGTGCGGAAGGCATGAAATGTCCGACGCGACGTTCCAGTCTTGATTTGATCACGTCACGGGTGCCGTCCAGAAATACAAATGTGACCGGGTCCAAATTCCGGCCCAGAACATCGCGGTAACTGCGCTTGAGCGCGGAACAGGCAATGAAAATGGTGTTTGCTGTATTGCCCGGGGGGCACTGATCGGCTTTGGCCTGTGCAGCCCGGCTCACAGCTTCAAGCCATGGCCAGCGCATTTCGTCATTCAATGGCTGTCCGCGGCGCATATGTTCGACATTGTTGGCAGGATGATGGTCGTCTGCATCAAGCCACGGGCAATTCGTTTCCGTTGCCACACGGCGGGCGATTTCGGTTTTTCCCGAACCTGAAACCCCCATAACCACGACATATCGCGCCTGTCGATCCATCAAGATATTTCCGCCCGTTTATTGTTTTCAGGGTCGTTTTTAACGTTGTTTCGCCCTGTGATTTGCAATGTTAGCGCTAACATAATGTTAGCGCTAACATCGAGTCAACTGCCTAATTCACAAGGCTCTTGTCCATATTGAAAAGACGTAATAAATCTAATGGCATGAGAAAACGCAAAGGGGCCGGGCGGCCGACCATTGCTGATGTTGCCGACAAGGCAGGGGTCAGCACGATTACAGTTTCACGTGCTTTGCGCGATCCTTCAAAGGTGTCCGATCACCTGCGCAGGAAGATCAACAATGCCGTGAGAAAGCTCAATTATGTGCCGCACAGCCATGCCAGCGCATTGGCCTCGACTCGTTCCAACATTGTTGGTGTGATTGTGCCGTCGCTGACCAACAACGTTTTTGCTGACACGTTGCGCGCCATTTATGACGACCTTGAACAAGGACCGTTTCAGGTCCAGTTGGGGAATTCGCGTTATGTGGCCGCCGATGAGGAACGCCTGATCAGGACCTTCCTTGGGCAGGGGCCATCCGCGATGATTGTTGCGGGCATTGACCAGACCGATACCGCACGTGAACTTTTGCAAAATGCCGGTTGTCCGGTCGTGCAGGTCATGGATATCGGCGATGACCCGATTGATATGATGGTCGGCTTTTCTCATTTTGAAGGCGGGCGTGCGGCGGGTCGTCATCTGGTGCAAAAGGGCTATAAGCGGATCGGGTTCCTTGGCGCACGTATGGACCCGAGGTCCCATCGCCGGCTTGAAGGTTTCAAGGATGCCCTGCAATCAGGCGGGCGTTATGACCCGGATCTGATCATGACCACCACGGTTTCATCCAGTGTGTCGCTTGGTGCGGAACTGATTGGTCAGTTGTTGGCGCGCCGTTCCGATCTTGATGCCGTGTTCTGCAACAATGATGACATGGCACTTGGCGCCTTGTTTGGCTGTCAGAAGGCCGGTATTTCCGTGCCTGATGACATGGGCATCATCGGGTTTAACGACCTTGAAATGATGGCGGCAAGTCACCCGTCCCTGACCTCGATCCGAACCGACCGCTATGCCATTGGTAAACGTGCGGTCGAAATGATCAAGGCCGAACTTGACGGCGAAGTACCCGAACAAAAGATCGTTGATCTCGGGTTTGAGCTTCAGCAACGCGAAAGCACGTCACGCCAGAAGTAACGAGGCCTGATTTGTCACGGGCCTAATCGGCATCGGGTAGCGGGAAACGTTGGGCAAGGTCGCCAAGCATCTCGCGCGGCCCGGCAATTTTGATGCGCGTGCCTTGGGTGTCAAACTGCCGATCAAGGATGGTGATGCCATCCTGCGCGCAGGCCTGTTCAAGTGTGCCGGCATCGGAAAATCCGGCAAACAGATCAGCCTCGCCCTGCGGGATATAGTCAATGATTTCCGCAACGTCACAAACCGCATTGGCCGCCCCGCTATAGGCGCGAACCAGCCCGCCGGTACCCAGTTTTGTGCCGCCGAAATAGCGGGTAACGATCACCGCCACATTGATCAGATCACGCCCCTGAAGAACCTTGAGGCACGGGATGCCTGATGTGCCCGACGGTTCGCCATCATCCTTGCCATGCTCGATCAGCTGGTCTTCCTCATTAAGATAGCGATAGGCATTTACGTGATGGTTGGCCTTGGGATGAAGGGCACGCAACGCTTCAATCCGCCGGGCCAGATCGTCATGAAAAACGAGTTCGGCCAGAAAGCGTGATTTCTTTTCTTCGGTTTCGGCAAAAGCGGGGCGGGCGATGGTTTTCATTGAAGCGTTGATATCAAAATCCCTCAGCGATCGCCAGTCAGGATCGGTTTTGCTATTGGGTAGAGGAGATGAAGCTGACAGTCTGACCGAATTCTTCGAGCAGGACTGCGTTCCAGACGTCATCAATTGCCACAGAATGCTGTTTGCTTGCCGCAGAGAAATCCGGCTTTTCGGGGATCGGGCTGTTCCAGTTCATGGTTTGCGGATCAATGAATTCAAAGACGTGCTGCATTTCGCCATCGACATAGCGATAAAGTGTCGCGCGGGGTTGATAGAATACGCGCGCGTTCGGTTGGCCGATATGTTGTTTGATCTTGCGGTGGCCAATGACGGTGTAGAACAGCTTTCCTTCGATATTAAAGCCCTTCAACATTGCCAGAAAATCCGATGTGCCGCCCTCAATCCGTTCGCCTTCGTGGTAAAACGTCCAGCCGGTATTGGCGATGCTGCGCCCTTTCAGCGCGCGCATACACAGCAGCTCGAAAACGTCATTTTCTTTGGTGGCCTTGGAAAGGTCGCTGACTGACATGATGTTGCGGTTGCTGTCGCAGAACTGCAAGGCCTGTACATGCATGTGCTTCAAGTCGCGCAAAAACGCATCCATCGCCGTGATACTTTGGGCCTGTGCGGTTTGGTGGGCTGCGGTGGCAAGCCAAAGGGTCGCAGCCGCAATGGCGATCGTCAAAATGCGTGTCATCAAATCAGTTTCCGGGCTTTGCGCTGTGCGGGTGTGCTTCGGGATTACTGATCCACTATAAATTCCATGCGATTGATTGCACGCGCTTTTCTGCCACATCCCCCGTGCGGGGGATGTGTGATTGCCTTAGTTGGTCACGAATTTCGCAACAAGGATCACGCCAAAAATGATCAGCATGATCAGAACAACCTTGCGGAAGGTTTCGGCATCCATGCGGTTGCGCACAGCACTGCCAAGTTTCGTTCCGATATAAACCGGAACCAGTCCGGCAAGTGATATCCAGATGGTTTCAAGCGTCATCAAGCCCATCCGGCTCAGGCCAAAGGCCATCACGATGCTTGAAAGGCTGAACGAGATATTGATGGCCTGGATAAAGCGTTTGGGATCCAGGCGCATGGAAAGCAGAAAGGGCAGAACCGGCATCACCTGTGACCCGGTAATGCCATTGACCAGCCCGGTGGAAAAACCGGAAATCGGTGCCAGTCGGCGTGCGATCTTGTCCGAAATCGGCTTGCCATGGCGAAACAGCGTGATCGCCCCGTAATTCATCAGAACCAGCCCCAGAACCGCACCCGCCACAATGCTGTCGACCATTTCAAGGACGGCAAGTCCGATCAGAAGTCCCGGGATGGTCGCCAGAAACATCGGCCAGAACCGGTTGACGGTTTCGCGGAAATGTCCGGCCTGAACCATGATGATTGAATTGCTGACAAGGGACGGGATGATGACAAGCGGCATGCCGGCCTTAAGACCCAGTCCAAGGGCCAGGATCGGCAGGGCCGATGTCGAAAACCCGAGACCCGTTGCGCCCTTTACAAAGGCGGCAACAAAATAGGCACAGGCAATAATGGCAATGGTTTCAATGGGCATGGAGGGTCCGGACAATGGTGTGACGCGTGCGCAGTGTGCCCGCATTTGCCAGGCTGTGCAATTGATCAGCGTCGTTGGTCAGCGGAATTGGGTGGCGTAACTGGTTGGGATAACTCGTCCGGCGATTGCGCATGGGCGGATTCGCACCTAGTTGATTGCTATGACTGTTTGGTCAAGCCCGCCGCCATCCGGATAATCTGGTGGGAATGAGTGGAATTTTGCGTGGTTTTTGGGTGTGTTGGCAAAAAATTGCGGGTTTTTATCGTCCTTAAGTCTAGAAGGGGTGGAAATGCGTGATCAAAACCCGTATCAAGTTTGGCTCGGTTCAATGACCGGACCACAGGGCGGAAATCCGCCGAAAAACCGGATTTGTGTTATAATGGCGGCATGATCAAGAACATGCCGGATTGAGAGGAAGCAAATGAGCAAGAGCTGGAGCATTGATAGCTGGCGCAACCTGCCGATCAAGCAGGTGCCGACTTATCCAGATGCACAGGCCCTCGAGGCCGTAGAGCAAGAGCTCGGCAGCTATCCTCCTTTGGTATTTGCTGGCGAAGCGCGCGCACTTAAAGAAAAGCTTGGTGAAGTCGCAGAAGGCAATGCCTTCCTGCTGCAGGGCGGCGACTGCGCCGAAAGCTTTAAGGAATTCCATCCGAACAACATTCGCGACACCTTCAAGGTCATGTTGCAGATGGCGGTTGTTCTGACCTTTGGTGCGTCCTGCCCGGTGGTCAAGGTCGGCCGTATGGCCGGCCAGTTTGCCAAGCCGCGTTCGGCGGATACCGAAACCATCAATGGCGTCGAACTGCCAAGCTATCGCGGTGACGTGGTTAACGGGATCGAGTTCACCGAAGAAGCCCGCATTCCCGACCCGCAGCGGCAAATTCGCGCCTATAACCAGTCGGCGGCGACGCTTAACCTGCTGCGTGCCTTTGCCCAGGGCGGTTTTGCCGATCTGACCAAAATCCATCGCTGGAACCTGTCATTCGTTGATGGTAGCCCGGCGGCCGAGCGTTACAGCAAGCTGACCACCCAGATTGACGAGGCGGTCGCCTTCATGCAGGCCTGCGGCATTACCGCCGACAGCGCCCCGCAGCTGCGCGAGACCGATTTCTATACCTCGCACGAAGCATTGCTTCTGGGTTATGAGCAGGCCCTGACCCGTCAGGACAGCCTGACCGGCGAATATTATGACTGCTCGGCGCATATGCTGTGGATTGGCGATCGTACCCGTAACCTTGACGGGGCCCATGTTGAATTCATGCGCGGGGTCAAAAACCCGATTGGCATGAAATGCGGCCCGACCATGGATGAAGATGACCTGATCCGACTGATTGATCGTCTGAACCCGCAGAACGAAGCCGGTCGTCTGACCCTGATTGCCCGTATGGGTGCTGACAAGGTTGGTGATCATCTGCCGCGTCTGGTCAAACGTGTTAAGGCCGAAGGCCGCAAGGTCGTCTGGTCGTGCGATCCGATGCATGGCAACACGATCAAGGCCGCGAACGGTTACAAAACCCGTCCGTTTGATTCGATCCTGTCGGAAGTCAAAAACTTCTTTGACGTTCACAAGGCCGAAGGCACTCATGCCGGTGGCGTTCATTTCGAAATGACCGGAACGGACGTGACCGAATGCATCGGTGGCGCACGCGAAGTGACCGAAGACGCGCTTTCGGATCGTTACCACACCCATTGCGATCCGCGCCTTAATGGTGGCCAGGCGCTTGAGCTTGCCTTCCTGATGGCCGAAATGATCAAAAAAGAACGCGACAGCATCCGCGCAGAGCAGCTTGCGGCTTCTGCCTGATCTGATTTCGAATATTTCGACATGCGTGTCGATCAGCAAGGCGCCCGGGAAACCGGGCGCCTTGTTTTATAAGGGGCCCCGATGGCTAATAAGGACCGTGATCGACAGGAAACGAACATCGCAGCCGCATTGCTGCGGACGAATTTCTTGCGATTTTGGTGTGTTCGGGGTGATGATGGTTGGTGATGGAGGCAATTTCACAAAATTGAATCCCGTTTGGGTGCTGAATATCAGTATTTTGTGGGTTAAATTGCGTTACAGGAACGTTTCGTCGTGCAATCAAGGGGCCTGGCTGTAAAAAAACCTCTACCAAACGCCATGAAATATCCTTAAGTATAAAGAAATTCAGGGCAATCCTGCACAAGAACAAAATTCAAGAGGTCGCAACGCGGATGGTGGATGAAGCGGATTTCACCGAATGGCAACAGAAAGTAGAGGGAACAAATATTTCCTCGACCACGCTTTTGGCGACCGATTATCTCAATCATTTCAATGAGATTGTGATGCTTCTCGAAATGGTGCCGGACATGCCTGACATGATCGAGGATTGCAAGGAATGGGCACCGAAAAGCTATCAGGACCATTTCCGCGATAGCACCTTTTCCGACAAGGAACTGGCGATCGAGGCCTATGAACATGTGCCGCCGCGATTCCGTCAACCGTTTGAAGAAACGATCAATCACCTCAATACCATTGTTGCCCACGCGATAACCCAGCTTGAAGCCATCATTGCGGACGGGAACGAGGCATTGTTGCGCGAAACTGCGCATGCCATCACCGTATCGCTGCAAAAATTCATGGATGTCGCCAGTGGTATTATCCACGGTTCGGCCAAAACCATGAGCCAGGATGAAATCGACGCCGCACTTGCGCTTTGAGCGGTCACTTTGGCGTGCAGCTTATCTGGGCGTCAGGCGTCGTTAAATCCGCTTTCCCGGATCCATCGAAAGAAAAAGCCGGGACAGTTTTGCCCCGGCTTTGTGATGATCGGATATGGCAGATGATGCTCAGTCCGTCATGTCTGCCAGTTCCCCGTCCAGACGTTCGATTTCCGATCTGAGCAACGGCAGGACGCCGTTGCGTGCCGTGGCAACGATTTCCCCCATGTTCTTAAGGGCATTGCGTGCCATGCCATTGGCATTTTGCTGCATGAACATGATGGTCATCTGGGCGTCAATGTCGGAATAGAACCGGCGCACACCAGTAATGATTTGCGGATCGACCTCGAAAGTGCGCGGGGAATAGCGCATGGTTTCCCAGACCATATCATCAAGTTTGTGGCGTTCGCGCGGTGCAAGTTGCGGGGCATGCCAGGTCATTGGGCCTTCCGGATATTCGGCAATCCAGGTTTCGACTTTTTCGATATTGTCGACAAATTCCGCTTCGAGCGATCGTTCAAGGTTATAGACATCCGATGTGCTTTGATAACGGTCGAAATCGACGGCAATCTCAAAGCCGGCAAAGCTTGCCAGATACACACCCAGAACGGTTGATGCCAGAATGATGCACTGGGTCAGCCAGAATTCGGTATTGGGCTGACCGCTGACGCTCAGAAAGCGGAACGGGGCGAAAAGTCCACGCATTGTTCAATATCCTGTGTCGGAAAGTTGTTGTTTATTGGAATTCCAAAGACTGGGCCGGAATTTCGTCAAACTTTTTAAGAAAGTTATCAAACCCGGTTTGCAGGTCGATCGTCTCGCCAATCGGAAGTCCCCGTTCACGGGCCATGTCATCAAGCCGGTTTACGCGGTCCATCGGGTGGGGATGTGTCGACAGATAGTCCATGACGCTGTGATCCCCCTGCATGGCGGCCAGTTTTTCAAAGGTCCGCGATACGCCGCCAACATGACCGTATTTCGCCATCAGGATCTTGAGGCTCCAGTCATCGGCATCGAGTTCCTGACTGCGCGAATGATCCCGATCAGCCAGCAATTTCGGCCATCCGGCGACCCATGTTGTCAAAATCGCATCGGTCTGGAACATCATGGCGGACAAGGCGACACCGACAATTTCGCGTCCCAGTCCTTCAAGATGATCGCGGCCGTTATAGTGACCGATTTCATGACCAAGGATCGACAGAAGCTCGTTCTCGCTTTCGACCAGATCAAGCATCCCGCTATTGACCAGAATCAGGCCGCCGGGCAGGGCCGCGGCATTTGGCGTTTCATCAGGAATGATCATGACGTCAAAGTCATAATCGCGTGCCGGACCAAGGGCCTCTTTGGGGACAGAATTGATCAGATCAACCAGATAGTTTTCAAACACATTGCGTTGGGAACCGACGCGATGGCCGTCAATGATTTCCGGTTCAAGTTCAGACCAGATCGCGACTTCATCCTTTACCGAAATGCTGCTTGCCGCCCATTCGATGGCAAAGCCGCTTGCGGTATAAATCCCCCAGCAGATCAAAAGAAATGCCATGCTGGCCGATGCCAGTTCGGTCAACAGATTGCGGTGACTGATATTCACCCCGTCATCGGGCAGGGAGGCCGGTTTGCCACCGGTTGGACGATGATCGGTATAAAGGGCGGTGCCCGATGCGATCATTTCGATCATGCCGCGACTGATTTCGGCCGACTGGAACCGAAGCCCGATGATGTGGCTTGCCCCCTTGGCATTGATGCGCAGGCGCAGGATGGCTTCGCGTTTGGTGCGGATAACGGCGGCCTCGTGGGCGGCAAGACGTCCGCCAACAAAAACGCGCAACCGCGCCAGCAGATTGCGAAAACGGTCTTCGGCAATGACGACCTTGCCGGTCACCATGCGCGATTGCTGTATTGAAACTGTGTCGGGAACTGCATCCCCGGAATCAAGATATTGGTGGGGCAACAATGCTTCGTCGCGCACAAGCGCGCGTTCATGTGCCCTGTCGGCCAGGCGGCCGGTCAAATAGGCGATTCCGATCAGGATGGTCAGTGCAATTCCCGGAAGAAACAGGTCTTCCATGATAAATGCACCTGTTCCTTATTTCAGTCTTACGGCCGTGCCGTACGCAAAAATCTCGGCGGCTTTGTAGGCGACCTGGGATGTAGCGAAATGGACGTCAACGACGGCATCGGCATCCATTTTTTGTGCCTGGGCGACCAGGCGGCTGGTGGCTTCGTGCTGGGCGTCTTCAAGAAGGCGGGTATAGGATCGGACTTCGCCACCGAAAAGGTTTTTGAAAGTCGCAAAAATATCAAACAGGAAGCTGCGGCTGCGCACCGAACTGCCAAAAACGATGCCAAGATTTTCGCTGATCTCCCGACCCGGGATATGGGAAATGGTTACCACCGCCATTTCGGCGGCAGAGGTGGGGCTGTTGGCCATTTTGTTTGCTCGTATCAATTGTTATGTTTTTTGCCGTGTTTTCACGGTCGGGTGAAATAGACCGGGCTGCTTGCAGAATTGCAAGTCATTATCAACATGAAAAAATCATGACAGATGCAGAAACAGACTGCGATCCCAGTCGACTAGCGGGATTTAAGGTGCTGCAATTCTGCCATGCAGGAATGGCAATCTCGTTTGAAACATGGGATATTGCGTATTCCGCAATTGACACCGCGTAAGGCGGCTCCTATTCCAACATCATGACAAATATGCTTGCCATTGCGATTGCCCAGCTTAACCCGATTGTCGGCGATGTTACCGGTAACCGGGACAAGGTTGTGGCTGCCTGGGAATCCGCGGCCGATCGGGGCGCTGATATTGTTTTGTATTCCGAATTGGTGTTGTCGGGTTATCCGCCGGAAGACCTGGTGATGAAGCCTGCTTTCATGCGTCACCTGCATGAAGCCGTCGCCAGCATTTGCGAACAGACAGCCAAACGCGAAAATGGTCCGGCATTGCTGTTGACCACGCCATGGGAAATCGACGGCATTCGTCATAATGCGGTTCTCCTGATTGATCAGGGCAAGATCGTTGATGTCCGGGCCAAGCAGGATCTGCCGAATTATGGCGTGTTTGACGAGAAACGCGTTTTCGCAGCCGGTCCGATGCCCGAACCGGTTTCGTTCAGGGGTGTGAAGCTTGGCGTTCCGATTTGCGAAGATGTCTGGACCCCCAATGTGGTCGGTCATCTTGCCAAAGCCGGGGCCGAGATTTTCCTGGTGCCTAACGGATCACCGTTCGAGGCAGACAAGGGCGATTTGCGCCGCAAACTGATCGAGGACCGCGTTTCGGAATCCGGCGCGCCGATGATCTATTGCAACGAAGTTGGCGGTCAGGACGAGCTGGTCTTTGATGGCGGATCGTTCGGGCTTAATGGCGACGGGTCGCTTGCGGTTGCCCTGCCGGCCTTTGCCGAGGATGTTGTCGTGACCACATGGTCGAGGGACGATAACGGCAAATGGCGTTGCGGCGATGATGCGCCCAAGGCCGATTACCCGGTTGGCCTTGATGCGATTTATCAGACCCTTGTTCTGGGCTTGCGCGATTATGTGAATAAAAACCGGTTCCCCGGTGTCGTGATCGGTATGTCGGGCGGCATTGACAGCGCGCTTTCGGCCGCGGTTGCGGTTGATGCGCTGGGGTCGGATCGGGTGCGTCTGGTGATGATGCCGTCGCCCTATACGTCGCGCGAAAGCCTGGAAGACGCGGAAATTTGTGCGGGGATGCTGAAAACCGGGATTGAAAGCATCAATATCGGTCCGGCCATGGCCGCGTTCGAACAGATGCTGGCCCCGGCCTTTGACGGGCGTGACGCCGACATCACCGAAGAAAACATTCAGGCCCGTTCGCGCGGGATCATCCTGATGGGGATTTCAAACAAGTTTGGCCACATGGTGCTGACCACCGGCAACAAGTCGGAAATGTCGGTCGGCTATGCCACGCTTTATGGCGACATGTGTGGTGGCTATTCGGTTCTGAAAGACCTTTATAAAACCACGGTGTTTGCCCTGTGCCACTGGCGCAACGAACACAAACCGGCCGGGGCACTAGGCCCGGATGGCATGGTGATCCCCGAACGGATCATTACCAAACCGCCATCCGCCGAACTGCGCCCGGATCAGAAAGACGAAGATAGTCTGCCGCCTTATGATGTTCTTGATGATATTCTTCATCAGATGATTGAAGGCGAGCGGTCAGTACGCGATATCGTGGATAGTGGTCACGACGAGGCCACAGTACGCCGGGTCTGGCGGTTGCTGGATCGGGCGGAATATAAGCGCCGTCAGGCACCGCCGGGGGTCAAGATCACCCCGCGCGCCTTTGGCCGTGACCGTCGCTATCCGATCACCAATGGCTTCACGAACCTTGTTACGTGATTCAAGTGAACTGAAAAGTTAGATATGACAAAACCTGTCCTTCGATTTGCTCCCAGCCCGACCGGGCTTCTCCATGTTGGTAATGCCCGCGTTGCCATGATGAACTGGCTTTATGCCCGTAAATCGGGTGGCCAATTCATTCTGCGCTTTGACGATACCGATCCGGAGCGTTCCAAGGATGAATATGTTGATGCCATCCGTGAAGATCTGGAGTGGCTTGGCATTGACTGGGACCGTGAAGAACGCCAGTCGCTTCGTCAGGACAAATATGATGCGGCAATCGCCGACCTGAAAAAGCGTGAATTGCTTTATCCGTGCTATGAAACCGAAGGTGAGCTGAACTGGAAACGCAAGGCCGCCCGCCAGCGTCACCAGCCTTTCATCTATGACCGCAAGGCGCTGACCCTGTCGGCTGACGAGATCAAGGCACTCGAAGCCGAAGGCCGCAAGCCGCACTGGCGTTTCCTTCTGACTGACGGCATGGTCGAATGGGATGATCTGACGCGCGGGATTTGCTCGTTTGACACCGAACATGTGTCTGATCCGGTCTTGATCCGCGAAGACGGATCGCTGCTTTATATGCTGGGTTCGGTGGTGGATGACCTTGAAATGGGGGTTACCCACATCATTCGCGGCGAAGATCACGTGACCAACACCGTGTCGCAGATTTTGCTGTATCTTGCCCTTGGCGGTAAGCCGGGTGCGCTTGAATTTGCCCATATGCCGCTTTTGGCGGGGCCGGGTGGGTCGCAGCTTTCCAAACGTCTGGGCAGTCTGTCACTGCGTGAATTGCGCAATGACGGGTTCGAGGTCGAAGCCCTTGTCGGTCTTCTGACCGGTCTTGGGGCGTCTGACAAAATCGAACCGGCAAGCCTGACCCAGGTTCTTGATAAGTTCGATCTGGATCATTACGGCCGTTCAACGCCGAAATTCGATCCGGCCGAACTGGCCAGCCTGAACGAAAAAGTCATCCATGACATGCCGTTTGAAACCGCGCAGCCGAAACTGGTTGCTGCGGGCATGAATGATGCCAACGAGATGTTCTGGAATGCGGTGCGCGGCAATTGCTGGCGCGTGGCCGAGGCCCTGGAATGGTGGGATGTTATTCATCAGACCGTGATCCCGGAAATCGATACCGAGGATGCCGAGTTCGTCAAGCAGGCGGCCGATATGCTGCCTGAAGGTGAGCTTGACGCAACCAGCTGGAAAACCTGGACCGGGGCGCTCAAGGAGGCGACGGGTCGCAAGGGCAAACAGCTTTTCATGCCGCTTCGCAAGGCGTTGACCGCGCGCGAACATGGCCCGGAAATGTCGGCGATGCTGGTTCTGATCGGTTCTGAAAAGGCGCGTGCGCGGTTGTGTGGGAAGGCGGTCTGAGCATCTGCTTTGATCGCCGGAAATGCCCGCATTCAATCGCCAATACAGCCAAACGGACAATTTTGACATGACCAAGACCCTTCGTATCTATGACACGCTGACCCGCGAAAAGCAGGTGTTCGAGCCGATCGATCCCGATCACGTGCGCCTTTATGTCTGTGGCCCGACCGTTTACGACTATGCCCATGTCGGCAATGCGCGCCCGGTGGTGGTGTTTGATACGCTGGTGCGCGTTCTGCGCCATATCTATCCCAAGGTAACCTATGTCCGGAACGTCACCGACGTTGACGACAAGATCAATGCCCGTGCAAAGGAAAGCGGTGAGCCGATTTCCGAAATCACCAAACGCACGCATCAGGCTTATCTTGATGATATGGGCGCGCTTAATGCCGCCAAGCCCGATATCGAACCGCGTGCGACCGAACATATCGCCGAAATGATCGCCATGTGCGAAAGCCTGATCGAGCAGGGCTTTGCCTATGCCGCCGAAGGCCACGTTCTGTTTTCGGTCAGCAAGTTTGACGAATATGGCAAATTGTCACGCCGTGATCGCAAGGAAATGATCGCCGGTGCCCGCGTTGAAGTCGCCCCCTACAAACAGGACCCGGCGGACTTTGTTCTGTGGAAACCGTCCGAAGATGACATTCCGGGATGGGACAGCCCGTGGGGCCGTGGTCGTCCGGGCTGGCATATTGAATGCTCGGCCATGTCGACCCGTTATCTGGGCGAGAATTTCGACATTCATGGCGGCGGTTCGGATCTGGTGTTTCCGCACCATGAAAACGAACTGGCGCAAAGCTGCTGCGCGAACAAGGGTTCGAGCTATGCCAAATACTGGATGCATAACGGCCATCTGATGGTCGAAGGTGAAAAGATGTCCAAGTCGCTTGGCAACTTTGTCACCGTGCATGAGCTTCTGGAAAAATGGCCGGGCGAAGCCATCCGCCTGGCGATGATGGGCACCCATTATCATCAGCCGATCAACTGGACGGAAGATAACCTGCGCCAGGCCAAAGAGGCACTTGATCGTTTCTATACCGCCCTTCGCCAGGGTTCTGACGTGACCACGGAAAATGTGCCGGTGCCGCGTGCGGTTCTTGATGCGCTGTGTGATGATCTGAATACGCCGCTTGCGATTGCCGAGTTCCATAACCTTGTGACCCGTTTCAACAAGGCGGAAACCAAGTATGAACGCGCCGAGGCCAAGGGCGAAATCCTGGCTGCGGCCAAGTTGCTTGGTATTCTGGAAGGCGATCCGGAAGTCTGGTTTACCGGGTCAGCTGATGCGGATGAGGCCGCCGAGATCGAAGGCCTGATTGCCCAGCGTGCGGACGCCAAGAAGAACAAGGATTTCGCAACTGCTGACAAGATCCGTGATGATCTTCTGGCGCGCGGCATCATCCTTGAAGACTTCAAGGATGGTACAAGCTGGAAGCGCGTATAAGGCATATCCGAGCTTTAAATCACAAAAGGCCGCAAGCAATATGCTTGCGGCCTTTTTGTTTGGGCGGGCAACAGTCGGGCAATAAATACCAAAGGTTGCGCATGGGCAGATTTCTGCCCAATTCATGTTGGATCATGGTTCGGAACGGATTGGACCCAACAGGAAGGCAACGTCTTTCATGTCTGAAATTGACCGTCGCAGTTTTATGCAAGGGGCCGGTGCGCTTGGCCTGTCGGCCTCTTTGGGGGCCTTGATGCCCGGTGTGGCGCAAGGCGCCCTGCGCAAGGATGTTCCCGACATTATCCGCAAACAGGTACCGTCCACCGGCGAAGCAATTCCGGCGGTCGGACTTGGCAGCTGGATCACGTTCAATGTCGGCAATGACATGGCCCTGCGTGACCAGTGCGCGGATGTGGTATCGGCGTTTTTCAATGCCGGCGGGCGGATGATCGACAGTTCGCCTATGTATGGATCGGCCCAGGAGGTTATCGGTTATTGTCTTGATAAACTGGGTGCCCATGACCGGGTGTTTTCAACCGACAAGGTCTGGACGTCCGGGGACGGGCTTGATCAGATTTCCGAAACACGCAAACGCTGGAACACCCGAAAATTTGACCTTTTGCAGGTCCATAATCTTTTGGGCATCAATGACAATCTGCCGCTTCTTTTCCGTCTGAAGAATGAAGGGCAGTTGCGCTATGTCGGGGTGACGACATCCCACGGGCGGCGGACCGAAGACCTGATTGCGGTGATGAAAAATGAACGGCTTGATTTCGTTCAGGTGACGTACAACCCGGTCGACCGCAAGGTCGAGGAATATTTGCTGCCGCTGGCCTATGACCGGGGCATTGCCGTAATCGTCAATCGTCCGTTTCGCGGTGGCAGTCTTCTTGATCAGCTGGAAGGTGAACCTTTGCCGGAATTCGCCGCCGAGCTTGAAGTGGAAAGCTGGGCGCAGCTGATTTTGAAATATCTGATTGCCCATCCGTCCGTGACCTGTCCGATCCCGGCTACGACCAACCCGGCCCATGCGGCGGAAAACATGCGCGCAGCGACCGGACGTTTGCCCGATGACAAGATGCGCGAACAGATCGCAGCGGTTATCGGCGTTCTGATCTAGGAAACAGGATATGGGAAAGCTGGCATGACCGAATGGTGGGATTACGGACTGGCGGATTTTCTGCTGTTTTCGCCGCGTGTTTATTACCGTTTGTTTGAAACCATGAACAGCGTGTGGTGGATGGCAGTACTTGCGGCCTTTGTTGCCGGTCTGGTGGCGGCTGGCATGGCGATGCGCCATGGCCATCGCGGCAACCGGGTGATCCTTGTTTTGTTGTCGCTGATCTGGGCTTGGGCCAGCTATGGCTTTGTCTGGCAATATTATCAGCCGATCAACTGGGCGGTGGCCTATATCCTGCCGGGCTTTGTGATCGAGGTCCTGTTGCTTTTGGTTTTTGCCGCCCGTCCGTTGCCGTTGCGGTTTGGCTGGCGCGGGGATCTGACATCTTATGTCGGGGCTGCGATCATGGTTGTGGCAATCGTGATCTATCCGTTTGTCGGGCTGCTTGAAGGACGTGATCTGATACAGGCGGAACTGTTTGGCAGTGCAGCTGATCCGACCGCACTGGGCACATTGGGGTTTGTTCTGATGGCGCGCGGCACGTGGCGCTGGTTGCTGTTGCCGGTGCCGCTGATCTGGTGTGCCTTTGCCGCGGCAACACTTTGGGTGATGGATCAGCAGATTGCCTATGTCATGCTGATTGCTGTTTGGCTGACGATCTTTTCGGGCTGGCTTGATCTTAAAAACGGGGTGACGACCCGTCGGCTGACCAAGGCCGAACTGGCCGATCCCCCGCCAATCAGCGATTGACCAGCAGCCGCAATCCAACCACGGCAAAAAACACGCCAAGCACCCCGTTGATCCAGTTGGCTGCCCGGCGATAGATCGATATGGCCGGGGCTGTCGAAAAGGCGGTGGCATAAAGCAAATGGATGCTGGTCGAAATCATGCCGCACCCGATCACGATGACTGCGCCAACCCATAAGGGTGCGCCCTGGTGAAAGCCGATCGAAATGATCGCAATCCAGGTCAGGATGGCTTTGGGGTTGGTCAGATGAAGCGCAAGCCCGCGGAAATAATATCCGCGTTCGGAAATCTGGCGTGGTGACCTGTCATCGGTCGCGTTGCCTGTCCCTTGTGGATCGGCAGGTGCGGCCTTACGAAAGGCGGTGCGAAACGCCCGATAGGACATCCACAGCAAATACAGGCCACCAAAAATGCGGATGGCGGTCATGGCATCGGCATAGGCGGCAAGAACCGCCGACAACCCGGTCAGGGTCAAAAGCCCGATGGAAAACGACCCGGTTCCAATGCCCAGCGCAAAACGCTGTCCGGCGAAGCGTCCCTGTTCAAGCGATACCCCCATCAGGCCCAAAAGAGCAGGGCCGGGGCTGATCAATCCGACCAGAAGGGCGGCATAGGATAGCAATATTCCGGGCAAATACAGCCCGATCTCGGCAAGTGACGGCATGGGGCAGGTTCCTTTGCTGGTGGCAAAAGAACCTTAAGCCAAGACTTTGATGCTGTCGATCGAAACGAAAAGCCCCGACGCAGATGGTCGGGGCTTTAGTTAGTCGATCACTTATACAGAAAAAGGTCCGTCAGGCTTCGCTTTTGGCTTCTGCGAGGATTTCATCCCCCTGACGGGCGATTTCGGAAAGGGCCTGTTCAAAGACTTCGGGCGGGTGACCGCCGGAAATGGCGAATTTGCCATTGACGACATAGGTCGGGACCGAGCTGATGCCTGCTTCGCCAAACTCGTCTTCTTCGGCGCGGACTTCCTTGGCGAATTCGTCGCTGGCAAGGATTTCTGCGGCACGGTCCGGCGAAAGCCCGACTTCCTCGACCGCGCGTTTGAGAACACCGTGATCAGCCATATTGTCGCCACCCTGGAAATAGGCGGCAAACAGGTTGAGTTTAAGGGCGGTCTGCTGCCCGTACTCGCCTTCCTTGCCCGCCCAATAGAGCAGGCGGTGGGCATCAAAGGTGTTATAGATGCGGCTGTCCGAGCTGAAATGGATCGGGAAGCCGACATTTTCACCCATCATGGTGATGCGCGCACGGTTGTCCGCACTCTGATCGGCGGTCAGACCGTATTTTTCCTTGATATGCTCTGCGAGGTCCTGGCCTTCTGGCGGCATGTCACGGTTCAGTTCGAACGGATGCCAGCGCAGTTTGACGTCGATCTCGCCATCAAGACGGCTGATGGCATCTTCAAGGTTTTTATACCCGATAATGCACCAGGGGCAGACAACGTCAGAAACGATGTCGATCTGCATGGGAATGGCGTTCGTCATTGGTAAGCCTTGCGTTTATTCGTGTGATCCTGCCCATCACATAATGCAACCGCCTTCAAACGCAAGAACTGATCGCAATCGATTGTCAGAAAACGGGCCGGCACAGCATGCCAAATGCCCCGGATTACGCGGGTGCAAACATCACCGGATTGGCGCCCAAAAATCCACCTGACAGACGCAGGATAAAGAAGGTGAAGTGTGGAAAAAGTCAGTCCAGATCGTCCGTCGGGCTGCGCCGGGCGTGATCGACCATATATTCGGCAAAGGTTTCAAGGATCGGACAGGACCAGTTCGCGCGAATACGTTCGCCATCGCGTTCCCATTCCCCGTACCAACGTTCGTCGATATCGCGGAAAATGGTGTAATGGGCGAACCTGTCAGAAGCTGTCCAGCAATTCTTACCCGTACGTTCCCAGGTAAGTCCGGCAAGCATCATTAAATCAACGCTGGTGGTGGCTTCATGTGCCATCGTCGATGTCCCTAGACCGCAACCGGGCGACTTCAATTTATGGAGCAGTCCCCGGCCACTTTGCAATGTATAGTAGAGTTAAGCATTGATAGGTGGGGGTTACAATCATTCAAGGGGACAGGTCCGCTATCCTAAAGATGGGTTAGGGAGGGGATAGGGTGTGAAATTGCCCGAAAACCCCATTTTGCGTAATGCTGTTGCGCTGTGGGGTGTTTTGCGGCAATTTGCCAGACCCGTTTGCGGATCAGGGCTGCCGTAACGTAAAGCCCGGATCCCGAAGAGAGATGATCGATCAGTTGGAATGAATATGTCAGACAAGCGCGTCTATCTTTATGACAGTACCTTGCGCGATGGGCAGCAGACCCAGGGCGTGGATTTTTCGGCCGCGGACAAGACCGCGATTGCCAAGGCACTGGACGAATTGTCGATTGACTATATCGAAGGCGGCTGGCCCGGGGCAAACCCGACCGATGATGCATTTTTTGCCAATCCGCCCAAACTTAAAAATTCCAAACTGACTGCCTTTGGCATGACCCGTCGTGCCGGTCGTTCGGCATCGAATGATCCGGGGCTGGCCAGCCTGGCGCAGAATGCACCGATTGTGTGCATGGTCGGCAAAAGCTGGGATTTTCAGGTGACCGAGGCACTCGGGATCGAGCTTGATGAAAATCTGGCGATGATTTCGGACTCCATTGCCCATCTGAAATCAAAGGTTTCCGAAGTCATGTTCGATGCCGAGCATTTCTTTGACGGCTATAAGGCCAACCGTGATTACGCGATTTCGGCAATCAAATCGGCCTATGATGCCGGTGCGCGCTGGGTGGTGCTGTGTGATACCAATGGCGGCACCTTGCCCGACGAGATTTTTGACATTGTGACCGATGTCTGTACGGTCATTCCGGGCGGGAATGTCGGCATTCATTGCCATAACGATACCGAGAACGCGGTTGCGAACTCCTTGGCCGCGGTCCGCGCCGGTGCGCGACAGGTGCAAGGGACGCTTAATGGTCTGGGCGAACGGTGCGGCAATGCCAACCTGATTTCGATCATCCCGACCCTGATGCTCAAGATGGGGTATGACGTTGGCGTTTCGCGCGAACAACTGACCCATCTTCGGCGGATTTCGCATATTCTGGACGAGCGCCTGAACCGTGAACCGCTGCGTCAGGCGGCCTATGTCGGCGACAGTGCCTTTGCCCATAAGGGCGGTTTGCATGTCTCGGCGGTGGAAAAGAACCCGGCCTGCTACGAACATGTCGAACCGGAACTGGTCGGCAACCAGCGCCATATCCTGGTATCGGATCAGGCGGGCCGTTCAAATATTCTGGCCCGGTTCCGCGAGATCGGTGTTGAAGTCGATCCGAAATCCGAAGCAGTCGGCAAACTGGTTGAAACGGTCAAGCAACGTGAATTTGACGGCTATGCCTATGACGGGGCCGAGGCCAGCTTTGAATTGCTGGCGCGCAAGGCTATGGGCGAACTTGATCGCTATTTCCGTGTGACATCATTCCGCGTGATTGACGAACGGCGCTGGGTCGATGAGCAGGACGAGCAGGTCATCACCATGAGTGAGGCCACCGTCAAGGTCGTGGTCGGTGACGAACAGTATATGTCGGTCGCCGAAGGGAACGGCCCGGTCAACGCCCTTGATGCGGCGCTTCGCAAGGTTCTGGTGACGGTGCCGGAATATCGCGAAGCGGTCGAGCAGATCGAACTGATCGATTATAAGGTCCGCATCATAACGCGCGGCGACGGTACGCGTGCGGTGACCCGTGTCATGATCGAAAGCCGCGATGCCGATGGCAATAACTGGGCGACAGTCGGCGTTTCGACCAACATTATCGAGGCATCCTATAACGCGCTTCGGGATTCCATTACCTATAAGCTGTTCAAATCCGGTGTCCGCAGCCAGCATGGCTGAGCGGTTTGGAATGATGGCATGATGCATATGGCGGCCGGGGGAATTGCCCCGGCCGTTTTGATTTGGCCGGGCTGGGAAGTTCAGCCTCCGCGTCGCAAGGGGCGTGATGCTGGTGAACTGGTGTCAGGCGATGGGTGTCAGGCGATTGGCTTAATAAGATCGTCTTATTAAGACCGGCTTAAGGAGACTGGCGCAAGCGGTTGGCTTTTGCTAAGTAAGCGCCAATATGGACGGGAATATCCGTCACCAACCCGCATATCACGACCGGAGATCTGACCCGATGAGCGACGCCGTAGGGAGTGCCAAACCCGAAACCGGTGGCATTGCCAACCCGCCCGTAATCATTCTGATTGAACCGCAGCTTGGCGATAATATCGGCAAGGCAGCGCGTGCGATGTTGAATTGCGGTCTGGTTGATCTGCGTCTGGTGCGCCCGCGTGATGGCTGGCCCAATGAACGGGCAACGGCCAATGCATCGGGTGCCGATATCGTGATTGATAACACCAAGGTGTTCGAGCGCGAAGAAGATGCGCTTGCCGATCTGAACCGTGTCTATGTGACAACCGCACGCACGCGCGATGCGATCAAACCGGTCTTTACCCCCAAGGGGCTGGCACCGGAAATGCGCAATGTGATTTCGCGCGGTGAAAAGGTCGGTGTGATGTTCGGCCCGGAACGGACCGGCGTTCGTAACGAACATATCGCCATGGGCGATGCGGTGGTGACCGTGCCGCTTAATCCCGGTTTCACGTCGCTTAATCTGGCGCAGGCAGTTCTTCTGATCGGCTATGAATGGTGGCAGGCCGGTGTCGATGTGCCCGATTATCAGATGATGATGAATGACACCTTCCCGGCGACCAAGGATGATATGGAGCGCCTGTTTGTGCATCTGGAGGCCGAGCTTGATGCATCGGGATTCTTCCGGGTCGAGGAAAAGCGCCCGAACATGCAGCGCAATATCCGCAACATTTTCAACCGTGCCAACCTGACCCATCAGGAAGTGCAAACCCTGCGCGGGATGATTGTTGCCATGCGCGGTGGCAAATACAAATCCAAGGATTGATCAGGCCAAAGCCGATATCTTCCAGACGGTTAGCCGCGATATGGCCCAGTCGGACCGGGCAGTGTGATCGATTTGATCGGACGGATCGCCCAAGATCGCAGAAATGCAGGGCTTCCATGCAGGTCCGGTGCGGCGATTAATGTTTGACTCTTGATCAATCATCTCTATATTGCGCCTCACTTCCGAGAAAGTGGGTCGAAACAGGTGTTTTCGTCCCCGTTCCGCATGTTCGTTATTCGGGCGGTTGGAAACTATCGGGACAATAAGTGATCTTTAAAAAAAAGAGAGTTACAAAATGTCGAAACGTATTGCTGCAAAGCATAAGATTGACCGCCGCCTTGGCGTTAACCTTTGGGGTCGTGCAAAATCGCCGCTGAACAAGCGCGAATACGCACCGGGCATGCATGGCGCAACCCGTCGTAAGAAGCCGACCGACTATGGTACCCAGCTGTTCGCTAAACAGCAGCTCAAAGGCTACTACGGTTCGATCTCCGAAAAACAGTTCCTGCGTTACTTCAAAGAAGCATCGCGTCGTCCGGGCGATACCTCCGAGCATCTGGTTGGTATTCTCGAACAGCGTCTTGACGCAGTTATCTACCGCATGAAATTCGTTCCGACCGTGTTCGCTGCACGTCAGTTCGTTAACCACGGCCACATTCTTGTCAACGGCAAGAAAGTAACCATTCCGTCCTACCTTGTTAAAGAAGGTGACGTTGTCGAAGTGAAATCCGCTTCGCGTGAAATCCCGATGGTTCTCGAAGCTGCCAACCTTGCAGAGCGTGACATTCCGGAATATCTCGACGTTGATGCGAAAGCCTTCAAAGGTACCTTCGTTCGCGTTCCGAAATTCGCAGAAATTCCGTACCCGGTTCAGATGCAGCCGAACCTGGTCATCGAATTCTACTCGCGTTAATCCTTACGGATTTCGCGACGAAACGATACGAAGACGCCCGCTGGAAACAGCGGGCGTTTTTGTTTGTCCGGATCGTTGGTAAAATTGCCGCTGACCGACCATAAAACCCCCGATGCGGATCATGCATCGGGGCTTTTGGTATTTGGGGCCGCTTTTCGGGGCGGGCCGGTCTATTGTTTTTGGCTTTTCTTGTGGCCTATGGCTTGTTGAGCTGCTCGGACGCCTGTTGGGCGGCCGCGGCAACGGCTTCCTGTTTCTGTTCTGGCGTTGCGTCGGCGGGGACGTCGACCTTGACGTTGCGCGATGCCATCTGGATGCCGTTTTCCTTGAACATCGCAAGCACGCTTTGATAGACGGTTTTGCGGATGGTGAATTGTTCGCCGGGTTTGGCGGTGTATTTCAGCCCGATCACCATGTTGAATTCTTCCATCCGGCGCACGCCCTGGGATTTCAGCGGTTCGATGAAGCTGTCACCGATCAGCGGATCATTCAAAAGTTCCGCCGACAGCTTTTTGACCAGTTTCTTGATCTTGTTCACATCGGTATCAAACGGCACCCGGAATTCCAGTTTGACGATCACCCAGTCGCGGCTGTGATTGACGATGGATTTGATTTCGCCAAACGGGATGGTCTGAAGCGGGCCGCGATGGTGGCGCAATTGCATGGACCGGATTGAAATGTTTTCAACGCGCCCGCGCAGGTTATCGACTTCGATATATTCGCCAAGCCGGAAGGCATCATCAAGCAGGAAGAAAACCCCGGCCACCACATCGCGCACCAGCGCCTGACTGCCAAAACCAAGGGCAAGGCCGACCACACCGGCACCGGCAATCAGCGGCCCGATATCAACGCCAAGCGATGACAAGGTTACCATCGCCACCATGATGACAATCACGGTCAGGGCAAAGTTTTTAAGCAACGGTAACAGGGTCTCAACCCGCGAAAGCCCCGATCCGCCGCCTTCATCCCCGCCATGTCCGGCGTTTGACGCGCTCATGCGTTCGTCAAGGAATGCCTTGATCAATGACCAGATCAGATCGGCAATCAGCAGGATCATGATGATTTCGGTCGACGCATCAATGACGCGGGCAACGATGCCGGCATCCTCGGCCATGGCCAGCCGGTCAAGTCCCCAGATCCGCCACATGCTGGCCAGAACAAACACAAGGGCAAGCAACCTTACCCCGCGTTTGAGAACCTTGGTAAAGACCGGAAGTTTGGGGGCGACCGGTTCGAATTCGGCATCGTTTTCAAGGGCCGCGGCCTGTGCGATGGCGTTTTGGGCGTCTGCTTCCTGTTGGGCTGTTTTGACCTTGATGCGGTGCTGGCCTTCGATGATGTTGCGAAATACCACATCAAACACACAGGCAAGCCCGATCGCGATCAGCGCCTTGAGAATGCGTTCCGCACCAATGATCGCAGCCCCGCCCATCAGGATGATCCAGGCCGAAACAATCACCGGCCAAAGCCGCGCAATCGAAGTCGGAAGGGCGATCTTTTCGATCCCGTCGCCGGACTGATGGCGGGCAAAGAACCGGCCCAGCCACCAGGTGGCAACACAAAACGAAATCACCGAAATCACCACGGCATGGTCAAACAGGATGATATCGCCCTGAACCATGGTGGGGGCGGCACTGAAAACCCCGGCAATGCCAAATGAAAACAGCGAAATCCCCGCCGCCCAGGCCAGGCTTCCGGTCAGGGCGCTTGCGGTTTGCGGATCGACATTGATCATGCGCAGGCCGTCAGCCTTGGGCGCGAACAGGAATTGCAGGACAATCATGATGATGCGCAGCAGGAAGAATGCTGTCAGCAACGACAGGATTGCGGCCTTCATGATCGGAGGCCAATCAAATATCAGGAACGTGCCCACCGACCCAATGGCAAACACACCAAGTGACAGCAGCGACAAAACACAAAGTGCCGCCATCTGTTTGAGTCGGTCGGAAAACTTTTGCGGGGATTGACGTTCAAGATAGGCGCATATCGATGCCGAAAAACGGCGATATATCACTTCGGCAACAATGCCCACACCAACAAATATCGCGGTAAACAGGGCAATCCACATCAATCCGGTCTTGCCGACATCCGATGATATCAGATCAAGGGTGGCGGCAACTTCATGCGGAAACGCTTCAAGCCCGCGCAGGGTCGCGTCGATATGGGCCTGGGTGCGGTTAATGCCTTCGTCAAGGAAGGCATAATAGCTAAACGTTTCGGCAACTACGGTGTCGGGTGCGCCACTGGTTGTGGCATCTGAAGCCGGGGCTTGGGCATCGTCCGATCCGCTGATGGCGTCAATTGCAGCCATTTGTGCCTGTGCGGGGGCCGGTGGATTGGCAATCCAAGCCAAGCTGGAAAATAGCAAAAGACATGCTATTGATTTGATTGCTGCTTTCATCCCCGGTCACTTCCCCTGTTGCGCGAAGAATAGCATCCGTCAAGGATGGGGGAGAGTGCGCCAAGCATCAAGAAATAGTTTTGCGAGGGTGCATGTAATGAACGCAAAAGATGTGCCCGGGATATGTCCGGATGGATCGCAGGCACAAAAAACGCGCTGGCGATCATCGCACAGCGCGTTTGATGTCGGGGGGGGGGCGCGCCTTAGGCAGCGACGGCAACGCCCTTGTCTTTAAGATGCTGGGCCAGTTCGCCCGATGCAAACATCTCACGGACGATGTCACAGCCACCAAGGAACTCGCCCTTGACGTAAAGCTGCGGAATGGTCGGCCAGTTGGAGAAGTCCTTGATGCCCTGACGGATTGCCGGGTCGACCAGAACGTTCACGTCCTTGAACTGAACACCGAGTTCAGCCATGACCTGAACCACAGCAGCAGAGAAACCGCACTGCGGGAACATTGCAGTACCCTTCATGAACAGAACGATATCGTTATCGTCAATGTCCTTCTGGATGCGATCGAAAACCGGATTGTCGGTCATAATGATTGTCCTTGGCTTGGGCGGCGATCTCTCGGCCGCGAAAAACGGGTTAAACTTTTATGGCCGAAGATATGGCTGGAACCTGTGGTTCTGTCAACTGTTGCGGCGGTTTTTGCGCACAGTGCGCAGGTTATCCCACGTGAAAATGCCAAGTCCGAACCACACCAGCCCATAGGTCACCATATGCGCGCTGGTAAAGGTTTCGCCAAATACCAGAACCGCGACAATGAATTGCAGGGTCGGGTTAAGATACTGCATCAGACCAAGCACGGAAAACTTCATATTGCGCGCGGCATAGGCAAACAGAACCAGCGGAATGGTGGTGCAGACCCCAAGTCCGATAAACAACAGATCATTGGTCATGCCGGTATGGCCAAATGCCATTTCACCCTGTGCGGCAAGCCAGAACATGTAACCAAGGGCAATCGGTGTGATCAGCGCGCATTCGACGAAAAGTCCGGCAATCGGATCGGCTGGAACAAATTTGCGGATCACGCCATAAAACCCGAACAACGACGACAGGCTAAGCGCGATCCAGGGCAGATGCCCATAGGAAACCAGAAGGTTCAAAACCCCGAGTGCGCAAATACCCACGGACAGGATTTGAACGCGGTTAAGCTTTTCGGCAAAGAAAATGCGCGCCAGGATCAGCATGATCAGCGGCATGATGTAATAGCCAAGGCTTGCTTCAAGCGCATTGCCGGTATTGACCGCCCAGATGTAAATCACCCAGTTGCCCGCCACCAGAAGACTGCTCAGAAACAGAAGGCCAATCGTCTTGGCCGATGAAATCAGCACCCAGAGTTGCTTGCGCCGGCCAAGGGCAAAGATCATCGCAAATGTCAAAACCGCCGACCAGATGATCCGGTGCGACAGGATTTCAAGCGGCACCGCAAAGGATACCATTTTGAAATACAGCCCGAAAATGCCCCAGATGGTAAAGGCACCAAGTCCGGCGAGCGGTCCGGCACCGATCAGGGCCGGCTTATCTTGTGATGACATTTGATGAGCCGTGGTCAGTTAATGGGGCTGGTCATGCCGGATGTCGTCGGGTGGTGGCAAATCCGGTCTTGACGGGATCGGGCGCCGATGGTTGGTCGGCGCCCGAAAAAATCATCATCGCGCATCAAAGGGTGGCTTGCGCGTCTGGTAATCAGGGCAATCGCAGGACTTATTCCGGTGCAGAGGTCTGAAGGGCAAGGGCATGAAGATCACCGCCCATTTTGCCTTTCAGCGCGGAATAGACCATCTGGTGCTGAACCACGCGGGTTTTGCCGCGGAACTGTTCGGACACCACAATTGCAGCATAGTGATCGCCATCACCGCGCAGATCTTCGATCCGGACTTCAGCATCAGGAAGAGCTTCCTTGATCATGCTTTCGATTTCATAGGCTTCCATGGCCATGGCGTTTATTCCTTATAATGGACCGGTGCCCGGACGGGCCCGGTAAAACCTGTTTTCTCTGGTATATGTTGTTGTCCCGGGGGCTGTCAATTTCTGCGCAACAGCACTGCCCAAACATCTCGCAAAGTTGCGCGCAGGCTTGTCTTGCGCCCGATATTGGGGTAATTAGCCTGCCCTGGGTTGCCCACACCTGCCGTCCGCAAGGTTGATCCTTTGGTAAAGTGGTGCTTTGAAATCTTTCGGACCCGTTTCCCGATCAGGGTACGGCCCGGCAATGCGGACACCCGGCCTCCTGTGTGGAGACGAAAATGACTTCAAACAGTCTGAATATCGGTCGTGCGGATATCGAAACCGACCCGACCGAAAGCTTCAAGGCACAGGCAAAACGCCTGCGCAAGGCCCTGGCTGCGCGTGATGTTGCGATATCACATGCCGGGTCGCTTGAACTTCTCGCCCAAAGCCACGGCTTTCGTGACTGGAACACCGCAGTTGCCATGGCACGTCGCAATATCCCGACCAATGTTTCCGATCTTGGGATCGGCAAACGCTTTGCCGGATCATACCTTGGTCATGCGGTGACCGGCCTGATCCGGTCTGTGACCGCGACCCCGACACCGGGCGTGTTCCGGGTCGAGGTGCATCTTGACGAACCGGTTGATGTGGTGGAATCCAAACGCTTCACCGGTTTTCGCCAACGCATTGCGGCCCGGATCAACGAACATTGCGAACCGGTCCTGACCAACGGTATGGCCGGACCGGGGCTTTCGATTGATCTGCTTTTGCGTGATCAAGACGGCCAGTGACCCGGTTTATCGAAACGATAAATGACGAAACGCTCCGGCAGCTTCCAAAAGTTGCCGGAGTATATGTTTTACTATTCGGCATTTTCGGTGGCCTAACCATGCAGAACAAGCTCTTCACAGCACCAACCCTGCCCAAACGAACTTATCAATATTGAGGTTCGGCAAATGTGTGCGGTGCAATCGCTCTCTATTAAACTTCCTCTACAGGCTGACTCCATCGGCATGTGAATGATTTGACCTCGAATGCGGCAAGACAGTTCGCGCATAATCATAGCGTGTTATTTTTGAATCTTTATCACGCTAAGGTTTTGACACGCTGAGATGAATCAGGAATGCTTGATAAGCATTATCTTTATTAAATTAGTTTGTGTGCTGAGAAAGCGTAGATTGGAGTCTCAATGGTATTTCATGAGTCTGGGGACGTTCTGCCTATTCATTTTGATGTCGATCAGCACAGGCTGCCACTTAAAGACTTCGTGGAGACGGCACTTAGTGCCCAGAAGATCGTAGAGACTTTTAACGAAGAGATCCTAGACAATTCAGCTAAGTTAGAATTGTTTGTGGTGCCGCCCAAGCAGGGTTCATTCCTTACGTTAATCGGCATTGTTGCAAGCTCAGTTGCGGCTACTTGGGCAGTGATGCAAACCGATATAGGAAAGTCCTTTATCAAAGGTTTGACGGGGCAGGAGCCAGCTTACTGGGCCGAGGTTGCAGGTCAAAAACTTCGAGCTAGAATTGGGAGAACTGAGGATGATCTTGAAGTAGATGAAATCTCAGTTGAGGAACTTGTCCCAGAGAACTCTGAACTACAGCGCGAGATCACTGCCATCGTCCTGTCAGAGCTGATTAGGAGGTTCCTTGAGAAAGAGTATAATGAACTCCGTGCCTTAGGGTTCTCCAACAGAAAATTTCGTGCTGCTTACGAAGCCAAAAATCAGTTCTACTCTGCTTGTTACAAAGACAAACGCATCCAAGGAATCTCATTCGATAGCTCTGAGGGATTCAATATAACTAGAAAAGACTTTCCAAAGTACATCACTGAATTACCCCCTAAAGAAGATGATAATTCGTCTGACGATTGGGTCGTCGAAGTTACTTACGTAAAGGCGACTTCACCTAATTGGGACAGGTTCGACAAAAGCAGGTTATGGAAATCACGGGACGAAAACGGGCATTCAATTTTCTTCAGTATTGATGATGAAGCCTTTTGGGATTTGGCCTCTTCTGAACATCTTCAGGCTCAAGTTATCAACAACATGAAAGTGCAATGGGCATTTAACGAGGAGAATCGACGCCGAAAGGCAGTTCGCGTACTAAAAGTTCTCGAGTTCAATGGAGAGGTTTTATCTAAACCATTGGATGGGGAGCAACTAGAAAGAATAGTTGGAGAGTTTCGCCACGCACGCAAAGATCAAGATGACCTGTTTGACTAACAATCAATGAACTAGTGGCTAGGACTACTAGTTTAGGTCTTCGCTTGAAAATGCCCTCGAGTAGTTATCCACCCGTCATGCTCATATGACGACCAACGGCCGGTTTCTGGCCTTTGCGGTCGATGACGAAGTCATGGCCTTTGGGTTTGAGGTCCATGGCGGCATCAAGCATCTGATCAAGCGAACGCGGATCGCCGGTACGAAGGGCGGCGCGCAGGTCAACATGGTCTTCCTGGCCCAGGCACATATAAAGCGTGCCGGTGCAGGTTACGCGCACGCGGTTGCAGCCTTCGCAGAAATTATGGGTAAGCGGGGTGATGAAGCCCAGACGTCCGCCGGTTTCGGCCACCGTGGTATAGCGGGCCGGGCCGGGGGTGACATGGTCGGACGGGATCAGGGTGAATTCCTGTTCCAGGCGCTCACGCACCACGGTCAGTGGCAAATACTGATCGGTGCGATCACCGTCAATATCACCCAGCGGCATGGTTTCGATCAGGCAAAGATCAAAGCCTTCTTTCCCGCACCATGACACCAGACGCGACATTTCATCTTCGTTAAAGTTGCGAAGGGCGACCGTATTGATCTTGATGCTGATGCCGGCGGCCTTGGCGGCTTCCAGCCCGGCCAGAACCTGTTCAAGGCGGCCGCGACGGGTGATTTCGGTGAATTTCCGGGAATCGAGACTGTCGAGCGAGATATTGAGGCGTTTGACGCCAAGCCGCGCCAGATCATCGGCATAGGTGGCAAGCTGGCTGCCATTGGTGGTCATGGTCAGTTCATCAAGCGCGCCGGTTTTAAGATGCCGCGACAGATCGGAAATCAGATCCATGATGCCACGACGCACCAGCGGCTCCCCCCCGGTCAGGCGCAATTTGCGCACACCGCGATTGATGAAGGCCGTGCAGAGCTGATCAAGTTCTTCAAGGCTGAGAACTTCGGCCTTTGGCAGGAAGGTCATGTTTTCCGCCATGCAATAGGTGCAGCGGAAATCGCAGCGATCGGTTACCGAAACGCGCAGGTAGGAGACATGCCGGCCATATTTGTCGATCAGTGGTTTGGTCATGGCGTTGATTTGAAACAGTGTCGTGGTTGTCGCGGGGCGTTGTTTCTTGCAAGGTGACTGTGGCACAGCAGACCGGGTTTTGACCAGCCTGTTTAGATCGCGGCACATCACCTTTCCGTCAGATGAAAACAAAAAGCCGCAGGCGATACCCGACGATATCGACCATGCGGCTTTGACTATTGCTGTTTACCGGGTAACCGTCGGGTAAATGCTTGGCGGTTGGTGTGCGCCGGTCAGCTGTTGGCGTGGGCGGCGACGTCGGCGTCGATTGACTTCATGACTTCGCGCAGGGTTGCGACATCTTCACTGCCCATTTTGGCGACCAGTTCGGCCGAATGTTGCGGAACGGTCAGGATTTCGCGCACGTCACTGAACAGGGCATCGAGCAGGCGCACACAATGGGCCTCGGTAAAGGACCAGTGCACTTCACCCGATGGCAGATTGTCATTGACCAGTTGCAGCAGCCATTTCTTGCGGCGTTCATATTCACGGAAATGCAGCGCCATGCGCGCAAATACCAGATTGATGCGCAGCTTGACCGCCGGTTCCTTGGCCAGATGATCCCAATATTCGGCGGGGTTGCGCAGCTCGTCCTCGTCTTCGGCATGGGCTTCGATGATTTCGTGAATTTCGCGGTCGATTTCCTGAAGCATGTCCATGCCGACCATCATGCGGATGACCTTGAAGAACGGTTGCAGGATTTCACGCGACAGTGCGCCGTCTTCGATGCTGCCTGCGGCATTGCCTTCCAGAAGGTGGTCAAAGCGCGATACCAGCAAACGCCCGAACGGATCGTGGCGGACGGCGGCATGTTCGCGGGCCTTGATGGCTTCGAGATCGCTTTCAAGCACGGCCCAGGCCGCGTCAAACAGGTCTTCCTTTTCGCGGATGCCGTCGATGGCCTTGATGATCTGTTCTTCGGAAATCGAACCACCGTGGTTGCGCGCGTAATGGATCAGCCCCTGGGTAAATTGTTCCAGTACCGTAAAGGCGGCGACATGGTGGCGCTGCTTGAAGGTGTCTTGGGGTGGTTTGTTGGCTGCAATCATGAAGTGTCCAGACCTTGATTATGACGGTTGTGCATGATCAGGCAGATCCATCGGCGGGGATGGAATCCATGCGGCCCTGATTCTGCATACGCCGAATTTATTAATAAATTGATGTCAGCAAATCGTGTGCCAAGGACAGCCAGACGTGGGTCAAACCGGTCTGTGATCCCCCTGATCGGGCGCGAGCGGGGGAAACGACCCCTTATTCGTAACCGACCGCGGCCTCGACAATCTCAAGCACGACATGGCGGGGCCGGATGATCTGGCGACCGGCTTCCTCGAAATTGACGGCGATTCTGTCACCATCGACAGCCTGAATGCGGCCCAGACCCCAATCGGGCTGGTTGGGGTGGCGAACGATGGTGCCCGGTGTCAGCAAGAAATCCATGGGGTGCTCTGTGTTCAGTGTATCTTGTTTACATATAGGTCAAACGCCGCCGATCCACAATTTCACAGATTGCAAAACCCGATCCGGTTCGTGTTCCGGCCGTCGGTCGGCAAAAATTGCCGGGTCGGGTGGCGGTCTGTCACCAGACATCCGGACGGGCCGGTGCAGGTGTTTTCTGTGGTCGGGATCAATCGCCAGAATGCGACCGGCATTTTTCAAATACCACCGTCATCAAGGCGTCGGTTCGATCAGAAGTCAAACCGGTTTTACCGAATGGGGGATTGGTTGCGATCGGTGCAGGCTTCTTTGCCCTGTCGATGGCCGGAATGGCAAAATCGCGATGGGTCGGGTCTAAATTTCGTTCTGGCTAAATAAGCTCTTAACATATCACGGTCAATCTTGGGCATCAGAGACCCGCTTTGAGGGCGCGATATTTCGTCGTCCCGTCACGGAACGCCACCGGTGATAAAATCGGGCGGGGGACAGAGACCGGGCATCATGTTTGGGGATGTGATGCTTTGAAGAATAAATAGAAATACCTTGGAGAACCCGCGTAATGGTTCAGGACATCGCCCTTGAAATGACGCTGATCGAGTTGATCAGTTCGCGCATTTGTCATGATCTTGTCGGTCCGGTCGGGGCCGTCAATGCCGGGGCGGAACTGATGGGCGAAGACGGTGTTGCCGATGACGAGGCGCTTGCGCTGATGCGCAAAAGCGGCCTTGAAGCGGCCCGCCGTCTGCAACTGTTCCGGCTGGCCTTTGGCCGGGCGGGCAACAGCGTGGACACCAAGTCCATGCGCGATGCTGCGCGCCAGACCTATGAAGCCGAAGGCAAGGTCAGCCTGGACTGGCCGGATCTTCCGATTGATCCAGCTCATGGACGAGTCGTATTGAATATGGTGATGCTCGCCCGCGAGGCTCTGCCATTTGGGGGGACGATCACTGTTTCGCACGAATCCGGTCGCACGACCGTTCTGGCAGAAGGCAAACGTGCCGCATTCCGTCCGGAAGTCATGGAGGTGTTGGAAAAAGACGTGTCGGCAGATGCACTTGATCCACGCACAGTGCACGGATTCTTCGTGAGAAATCTGGCCAATCGGACGGGCGGGGCGCTTTCGGTCTTGCAACAGGATGCAAATATTGCATTGATCTATGGATAAAAAATTGACCTGTGGGTCTGGTAATAACGTGTGGTAGCTTCTACGTAAGTAACCGATGTAACATACGTTTCTCGCCATGCGCGTGTTAAATGGGAGTTCCGGTTCCGGTAAATCTAGCTTTGCCGGAGATTTGGAGGGGGTATATGGACGATCTATTAAGTGAATTTCTGACCGAGACTTCGGAAAGTCTCTCGACGCTTGACGTTGAGCTGGTGAAGCTCGAGCAGAACCCGAATGATCCGGACATTCTGTCTAACATCTTCCGTTTGGTGCATACCATCAAAGGGACGTGTGGATTCCTTGGCCTGCCGCGCCTCGAAGCGGTCGCGCATGCCGGCGAAAACGTTCTGGGCAAGATCCGCGACGGTGAACTGGTGGTCACACCGGAAGCCGTGACGCTGGTTCTTGAATCCATCGACACCATCAAATATCTGCTGGGCGAGCTTGAGCAGAACGAGGCAGAGCCGGATGGCAATGACGCCGAGTTGATTGCACGTCTCAATCATTTTGCCGATACCGGCACGATGATGGGCGGCGCTGCACCCGCAGCCGCACCGGTCGAAGAACCGCCGATCGAAGAAGTTTCAGAAGGCGGCGCTGTTGATAGCGACGCGCTTCAGGCGGCATTCGATGCCGCAGAAGTTGATCCCGAATTTGCCACTTCCTCCGAACCGGAAACCCCGGCACCGGCCGCAGCACCGCCTGCTGCTGCAAAATCCAAGGAAGTCGCACCGGCCAAGAAACCGGCCGAGCAAAAGGCAGAAGCCCCGCGCGGCGAAGCCAAGGAAAGCTCGGTTGCAGCCCAGACCATTCGCGTGAATGTCGAGCTGCTTGAAAACCTGATGACGCTGGTTTCCGAGCTGGTCCTGACCCGTAACCAGCTGTTGCAGATGGTTCGCGGCAAGGATGACAGTGAATTCACCGTTCCGTTGCAGCGCCTGTCGCACATTACGACCGACCTTCAGGAAGGCGTGATGAAGACCCGTATGCAGCCGATCGGCAACGCTTGGGCGAAGCTGCCGCGTATTGTTCGCGACCTTGCCCTTGAAATGAACAAGAAGATCGATCTTCAGATGATCGGTGCCGACACCGAACTGGATCGCCAGGTTCTTGAACTGATCAAGGATCCGCTGACCCACATGGTGCGTAACTCTGCCGACCATGGTCTGGAAGATATTCCGGGCCGTCGTGACGCCGGCAAGCCCGAAACCGGTACGGTTACCCTTAATGCGTATCACGAAGGCGGTCACATCATCATCGAGATTTCCGATGACGGTCGCGGTCTGAACCTTGAACGCATCAAGGCCAAGGCAATTGCCAACGGCCTGACCACCGAAAGCGAACTGGAAGGGATGGCTGATCAGCAGATCCAGCAGTTCATTTTCAAGGCCGGTTTCTCGACAGCGGAAAAAGTGACCTCGGTCTCCGGTCGTGGTGTGGGTATGGACGTTGTGCGTACCAACATCGAAAAGATCGGTGGTACGGTTGAACTGAAATCGGTCGAAGGCCGTGGTTCGACCTTTATCATCAAGATCCCGCTGACCCTGGCCATCGTGTCGGCCCTGATTGTCGAAAGTGGCGGCGAACGCTTTGCCATTCCGCAGATCAGCGTTCTGGAACTTGTTCGTGCATCGAACAATTCCGAACATTCGATCGAACGCATTCACGACACCCCGGTCCTGCGGTTGCGTAACCGTCTGTTGCCGCTGGTGACGCTGAAGAAAATCCTCGGTCTCGATACCAAGGAGGCCACCGACGAGGGTGTCGATGAAGAAGCATTCATCGTTGTGGCCCAGGTCGGGACCTATTCGTTCGGTATCATCGTTGACCGCGTCTTCGACACCGAGGAAATCGTTGTCAAACCGGTTGCACCGATCCTGCGTGATCTGTCGCTGTTCTCGGGGAACACGATCCTGGGTGACGGTAGCGTGATCATGATCCTTGATCCGAACGGCATCGCGACCCGTACAGGTGAAATCACCGTTGGTGGTTCGCAAGGTGTTGAAGGCAAGGCCAAAACCGACGCGTCCGATCGCGAAACCACCTCGATGCTGGTGTTCCGTGCCGGTGGCAGCGAAGTCCGTGCGGTTCCGCTGGCTCTTGTTGCCCGTCTTGAAGAAATTGATGTCGAGAATATCGAACATTCCAACGGACGTCCGCTGGTTCAGTATCGTGGCAAACTGATGCCGCTGGTCTTTATTGACGGCAGTTATCAGATGAAGGCCGAAGGCCGCCAACCGACCCTGGTCTTCCAGGATCGCGAACGGACCATGGGCCTTGTGGTTGACGAGATCGTCGACATTGTCGATGACGTGCTTAATGTTGAATTGACCGCAGATCAGGACGGGCTGGTTGGCTCGGCCGTGATCGACGGCAAGGCGACCGACCTGATTGATGCCGGTTACTATCTTGAACTGGCCTTCAGTGACTGGTTCGGGACCGAAGACAATGGTGGCGAGAAGAAGCGTGTTCTTCTGATCGATGACAGCCCGTTCTTCCGCAACCTGCTGACACCGATGCTGTCGGTTGCAGGTTTCCGGGTAACGGCAGTCGAGACCGCCGAACAGGCGATGGAACTCAAGAACCGTGGCCAGTTGTTTGATGCGATCATCAGCGATATCGAAATGCCGGGCATGAACGGCTTTGAATTCGCCGAGGCGCTTCAGAATGACGAGCTGTGGGGCGAAGTTCCAATCATTGCCCTGTCTTCGCACACCAGCGAAGAAGACTTCGAACGCGGCCGTCAGGTAGGTTTCAGCGACTATGTCGCGAAGTTTGATCGTGATGCCCTTGTCTCGACCTTGGTCCAGACCTTGAGCAACGTTTAATCGGGAGAAAGTCCAATGAGCGATAGTAACGCACTCGTCCCGAGCCACGATAGAGGCGGCGCACTGGATCTTGGCGGTGATAGCCAGGATTTCGTCACCGCGAATATCGGCAAACAGCTTTTCGGTATTCCGGTTCTGACGGTTCAGGACGTTCTTGGTCCGCAGCGTATCACCCGTATTCCGCTGTCTCCGCCCGAAGTCGCAGGGTCGCTTAACCTGCGCGGGCGTATTGTGACGGCGATTGATGTTCGCAAACGTCTTGGTTTGCGTGACAAGGATGACGATGATCCGGGTATGAGCATCGTCGTCGATCAGGGTGGTGAACTTTACAGCCTGATGGTTGATCAGGTGGGCGAGGTTCTTAGCGTTCCCAAGAAGGCGTTCGAGCAGAATCCGGCAACGCTTGATCCGCGTTGGCGTGAATTTTCCGACGGTATTTTCCGTCTGGATAAAAAACTTCTGGTTATTCTGGACGTTACGCGTCTGCTTGATTTTACCTCATCGATCAAGCAGGCTGGGTAACCGATATCTTGATATGTCGGGCGCGCAATGCGCCCGGTATTCTGCCGTTAGTGGCTTAACGACCTAAAGAAACGAGAAGGAAGTCGATGAAGAGTTGTCTCGTCGTCGATGATTCGAAAGTCATCCGAATGGTGGCGCGCCGTATCCTCGAAGAAATCGGGTTTGCGGTCGTAGAGGCGGTGGATGGACAGGAGGCATTGGACAAATGTCTCGAATCCATGCCTGATGCAGTTCTGCTTGATTGGAACATGCCGGTCAAAAGCGGGATCGATTTCCTGCGTGACCTGCGCGCAACTCCGGGAGGAGATGAGCCAGTCGTCGTCTTCTGTACAACGGAAAACGACCTGGAACATATCCAGGAAGCAATCACAGCTGGTGCGAACGAATACATTATGAAACCGTTCGACAGCGAGATCATTCAGGCGAAGTTCGAACAGGTCGGCCTGATCTAGTCCGGGTGGCACAGATTCTGTGCCATGCCGGGACTTTGAAATTGATCTCGTGACTCAAGCGGGGACGCTGCTACGTGGAAGACACGCCTATCCATTCGCCATATAAAGTTCTGATCGTGGATGATTCCGCCATCGTGCGCGGACTTGTGACACGCATGATGACCGAAGACAGCGATATTGACGTCGTCGGATCGGTCAATAATGGCGAAGAAGCATTATCGGTAATGGAACAGGGTGGCGTCGAAGTCATTGTTCTGGATATCGAAATGCCGGTCATGGATGGCCTGACCGCCTTGCCCAAACTGTTGGAAATCGATCCGACCGTTCGGGTGATCATGGCCTCTACCCTGACCAAGCGAAACGCCGATATCAGCTTCCAGGCCATGACCCTTGGGGCGGTGGATTACATTCCCAAACCAAGTTCGTCCAAGGACCTCAATGTCGGGGCAGGCTTCCGGGCCGAGCTTCTGGACAAGGTCAAGGCATGGGCCGAACAGCGTCGCAAGATGCTGGAAGTCGAGCAGGCGGCAGCTGCCGCTGCTGCTGCCGAGGCCCAGCTTGAGGACGAGGAAGAGCTTGCGCAGGACGCGGCCGCACAGACAGCGGTTGAGACCGCGCCAGAAGCCGCACCGGAGCCTGAACACGATGGTGACGGCGATGGCGGCGATCAGGACGGAAAGTCAACGACCTTCCGTGCTGAAATGTCGATCGAACATCAGCAGCTCCATAAGCCTGGCCGGATCCAGCGCAAAAGATTTACTGCCGAATTGCGCCCGCGTCCGATGCAACAGCATCCGCGTCCGCAACAGGTCCAGATGCGTCCGGCCCAGCCACAACCAAGCCCGGCCGCGCAAAGCCAGTCTGCGCCGCCGTCCCAGGCCGCAGCAGACAGCAACGCGACCGAGGCCCCGCGCACCGCACGCAGTGCGGCGGCAGCCAATCCGATGCCGACCCGCCCGCAGACCCCGGCCCGTGATCCGGGGCGTTTGATCCGTGATGCGGCGATTGCCGCGGGGGGCGGTCACAAATCAGCGGCACAAACGTCAACACGCAGTTCGCCGACTGCGGCGGCGGCAAGAACCGTTGCCGCCCCCAAACGGGCGGCGGGCAATGCCCCGGAAGGCGCGAAAGCAGCCCGTGCGAAAACTGCACGGGGTGGTTCCGCACCGGCACCGGTCCGTCGACAGGCGTCACGCGGGGCGATTTCGCTGTTGCCGGAAAAGCGGGTCAATGTCGAAGCCATCGCGATCGGCAGTTCGACCGGTGGCCCCCAGGCATTGTTTGAAGTTTTGCGCGGCCTCAATGGCGTGCGTCAGCCGATTTTTATTACCCAGCATATGCCTGCAACTTTCACCACAATTCTCGCCGAACATATCACCCGTCTGACCGGGTTGAAGTGTCAGGAAGGCAAGAACAACATGCCGATTGTGGGGGGACAGGTTTATCTTGCGCCCGGCGATTACCACATGACAGTAGAAGGACGTGGCGGTTCGCGGCATCTTATGCTTAATCAGAACCCGCCAGAGAACTTCTGTCGCCCGTCTGTCGATCCGATGTTGCGCAGTCTGGTGGCAAGTTATGGTGGAAATATTCTAACCGCGATACTGACCGGAATGGGACAGGATGGTATGCTGGGAGGCCGTGACGTTGTGAATGCCGGGGGCATGGTCGTTGCGCAGGACGAACAAAGCAGTGTTGTATGGGGGATGCCTGGTGCTGCTGCGCATGCGGGCATTTGTTCTGCTGTTCTGCCGGTTGGCGGAATTGCGGCCTATATCAAAAAATTTGCGGGGGGTCGTTAACCCACAATGATGAAGCCGGAAGACTTCGATTTCGTAAGCAGACTGATAAAGTCCAAGTCCGGGCTCGTTCTGAGCGAGGACAAGACTTATCTGCTCGAAAGCCGGCTGATGCCGATTGCGCGCAAGCGTGGCCTTAAGGATCTGGGCGAACTGATCGGCGCATTGCGTGGCGGTGACCGCAATCTGGTCGAAGAGGTCGTCGATGCGATGACGACCAATGAAAGTTTCTTCTTCCGCGATACCAAGCCGTTTGACCAGTTCCGTCATGTCGTTTTGCCGCACATGATCAAGGAGCGCGCGTCCAAGCGCCACCTGCGTATCTGGTGTGCGGCGGCGTCATCGGGTCAGGAACCCTATTCGCTGGCGATGATCCTTGATGAATTCAAAACCCAGCTGTCTGGCTGGCGAGTTGAAATCATCGGCACCGATATTTCGCGTGAAATTCTGGCAAAGGCCCGGGCCGGGCTTTATTCCCAGTTCGAAGTCCAAAGGGGCCTTCCGATCGGGCTTCTGGTCAAGTATTTCCAGAAAAAGGAAGACCAGTGGCAGATTTCCTCGGAAATCCGGTCAAAGGTTCAATACAAGGAGTTCAACCTTCTTGAGGACTTCCGTCCGCTCGGCCAGTTTGACGTGGTTTATTGCCGTAACGTGCTGATCTATTTTGATCAGCCGACCAAAAGCGATGTGCTGGCGCGTGTGTCGGCATTGATGCCTGATGACGGCTTCCTGTTCCTTGGCGGGGCGGAAACGGTTCTTGGCATTTCCGATAAATTCAAGCCGCTTGCCCGTCAGCGCGGTATTTACCAGCTGAACCGTCCCGGTGCGCCGGATGTTGATCTGACCGCACTTGAAAAGGTGCAGGCAGGCGGTGCCGCGGCTGCTGCGGCCGGCGGGGCTGCGGCAGGGGGCTTTGCCTTCCCTAAACCGAAACATATGCAAACCGGCGCCGGGACCACCGGAACACCTGGTGCGGGGACGACCCCGGCACGTCCGGGGACAACCGGGACCACTGGAACAACCGGCATTCGGCCGATCTCTGCAACCGGAACGTCCGGGCTTGGCAGCACGACGCGTCCTGGCACGACCGGAACGACCGGGTCCACCGGCACGACAGGTGGCACCACCGGGACAACGCCGCGTCCGCTGGGCGGGGCCGGGTCGACCACGCGTCCGACCGGCACCACAGGTAGTTCGTTCAGCAAACCGTCAGGTTCGACTGGTACTGGTTCGACAACCCGTCCGGGGACAACAGGAACGACCGGTACCACCGGTTCGACCTATCGCCGGCCGCTTGGTACCGGCACAGGTAGCAGTGGCACGACATCAAGGCCGACGACAGGCACCGGGAATACAAGCGGTTCTTCCGGAACGACACGCCCGTCCACGACCTTTGATCGATCACGTTTTGGCAAACCGGACGACAAAAAGTAGTCGGCAGCCGGTGTGACCCCGACTGTTTCCGTTAAACCGAAACGTCGGGAATGAATATGATCCCACAATTGACCGAGACCGTCGCAGCCCCGCGTCAGGCGCTGACTGTTTTGCAGCGCCGCCGCAAGCTGGTTATTGCGGCGCTTGCGCTGGTGTTGCTTGGTACATTGCCGCTGATCCAGTCTGTTGCCAAAGTTCAGATGTCGCTTCACGAGGGGATCGAGCTGGGGGGGATTGGCCTGATCGCGGTGGCGATTTTCGGCCGCGCCTGGTGTACGCTTTATATCGGCGGGCGCAAGGCACAGCAGCTTACCGATCGTGGCCCCTATTCCATCAGCCGCAATCCGCTTTATGTCTTCAGCTTTATCGGTGCAGCCGGTGTCGGTGCGCAAACCGGAAGCCTTGTGATTTCGGCCATCTTTGTTCTGGGTGCGGTTGCGGTCTTCCTGCCGGTCATCCTGCGCGAGGAACGGGCCCTGGCGCAGCTGTTCGGTCCGCAATTCGAACGCTATCAGGCCCGGGTTCCCCGGTTTGGCCCGCGTTTTTCGGCATGGAGGGATATGGACGCCATCGAAGTGCGTCCGAAGCTTCTGTGGCGGACCTTGCGCGACGGGCTGGCCTTTTTCCTGGCCGTGCCGTTGTTCGAGTTTTTTGACTGGTTGCAGGTCAGCGGGATTGTTCATCCCCTTGTGCATTTGCCCTGACAGGTGGCAAATGCAAAACGCCCCGGTGCAGAACCGGGGCGTTTTGTGTAACGAGCACTGCTGTGACGTTTCCGGGCGCTTGGACAGGAAAGGTCAGATATCAGGCCGCAGCACTGTTGGTATCGGGATCGCGCAGGACATAGCCCCGGCCCCAAACCGTATGAATGTAGTTGTCGCCTTTGGTTGCCGACTGGATTTTCTTGCGCAGTTTGCAGACAAAGACGTCAATAATCTTGAGTTCCGGCTCGTCCATACCGCCATAAAGGTGGTTGAGGAACATTTCCTTGGTCAGTGTCGTGCCTTTGCGCAGCGACAGCAATTCAAGGATGCCATATTCCTTGCCGGTCAGATGCAGCGGCGATCCGTCGACATCGACGGTGCGAGCATCAAGGTTGACGTTGAGTTTGCCCGTCGAAATCATCGACTGGGCATGCCCACGCGAGCGACGGACGATCGCCTGGATGCGTGCCAGCAATTCGACCTTGTCGAACGGCTTGGTGAGATAGTCATCAGCGCCAAAGCCAAGGCCTTTGACCTTGTCTTCGGTTTCGGTCAGACCCGACAGGATCAGGACCGGCGTGTCGACGCGTGCGTCGCGCAAACGTCTGAGAACCTCATAGCCGTCAATATCTGGCAGCATCAGGTCCAGAAGAATAATATCGTAATCATACAGCTTGCCGATCTCGAGACCATCTTCCCCAAGGTCGGTTGTGTCAATCACCATGCCTTCCGACTTAAGCATCAGTTCGATGCTATCAGCATAGGTGTTGTCATCCTCAACAAGCAGCACCCGCATGTTTCTGCTCCGTTACCGTGTTCCGCAATAAGTCCGTGTTAATCCGGATATTTGACAAGCGCCCCAACGTTTGTCGGTGGGAAATTTTTTCCCATTCCGTTAACGATACGTTGCTTTGCGACTCGTGGCAAGCAGGCGAGTCGCATCTCGTTAACTTTTTTTCATCACAAGAAGCGACTCGGGGCCGGAATGCGAGTTTTCCCAACGGTTTGCGGCGTTAACCGTCATGGGGCGCGCAAACAAAAAAATTTGCGATTTGCTGTCTACACAGCTTTTTAACATCGATTATGCCAATATATTTGGTACGACGCGGCGCGATTTGCCACCCCCATGTCATGTTCGGGGATCAAATTCGCCTGCTTGGAAAAAATTGAAATCAACTGCTGGCTGAGAAGGTCCGGGGCGTGTTTCAGATTGGTCGCAACATCATCGCAGAACTCAGACGCATTCCCGATTACCGGGTTGTCGGGCGCGTAACCGCGGTGCTCGGCCTTCTGGTCGAGATCGGCGGTGTCGAAGGGGCTCTGTCGGTTGGCGACCGCTGCAAGGTGAAGCGACGCGACGGCAAGGCGGTGATTTGCGAAGTCGTCGGTTTCCGCAATGAACGCGCGCTTTTGATGCCGTTTGGCATCCTTGACGGGATCGGGATCGGCTGCGAAGTCGAACTGGGGGATACCCAACCACAGGTCTATCCCGATGAAAGCTGGCTGGGGCGGGTGGTCAATGCCTTTGGCGAGCCGGTGGACGGCAAAGGTCCGCTGTCTGAGGGCAACAAGGCCTATCCGATCCGCAACATGCCGCCATCGGCCCATTCGCGACAGCGTGTCGCGGGCAAGATCGATCTTGGCATCCGGGCGATGAATACGTTTCTGACCTGTTGCCGCGGGCAACGTATGGGCATCTTTGCCGGGTCCGGTGTCGGTAAATCCAGTCTTTTGTCGATGATGACACGCCATACGACATCGGATGTGTCGGTGGTCGGGCTGATCGGGGAACGTGGCCGCGAAGCGCGCGAATTCATCGAAGACGATCTGGGCGAAGAAGGCCTGCGCCGGTCCGTGGTCGTGGTGGCGACATCGGATGAACCACCGCTTATGCGTCGACAGGCGGCCTATATGACCATGGCGATATCGGAATATTTCCGCGATGTCGGGCGTGATGTTCTGTGCATGATGGATTCCGTGACCCGTTTTGCCATGGCCCAGCGCGAAATCAGCCTTTCGGTTGGCGAACCGCCCGCATCAAAGGGCTATACGCCAACCGTGTTTGCCGAATTGCCGCGTCTTTTGGAACGTGCCGGCCCCGGTGGCCCGGGGCAGGGATCGATTACCGGCCTGTTTACCGTTCTTGTTGACGGCGATGATCATAACGAACCGATTTCCGATGCGGTGCGTGGCATTCTTGACGGGCACGTGGTGCTGGATCGATCGATTGCCGAACAGGGGCGCTATCCGGCGATCAATATTCTGCGCAGCGTGTCGCGTACCATGCCCGGCTGCAACAGCGAGGAAGAAAACCAGATCGTGGCGCGTGCCCGCCAACTGCTGGCAACCTACGAAGATATGGCCGAGCTGATCCGGCTCGGCGCCTATCGCCAGGGGACCGATCCCAAAGTTGACGAGGCGATCCACTATTTCCCGCTGATCGAGGAATTCCTGAAACAGCGCAAAACAGAATGCACGCGCCTGAATGAAGGATATGTCGAACTGGCCCGTCGTCTGGATCTTCTGGCCGAAGAACCCGAAGACCCCCGTATCGCCAAGGGGCGCCAGTCCCAACAGGCGCAGGCCGCACAACAAAACGCCCAGGCTGGCGGTGCGCCACACGGCATCCCCGATGAAATGCCCGCACCCGCCCCGGCACCGCCGCCGTCGATCGGTCCGAAAATCAATCGCGGGCCAAAGGTCAACAGCCGATCGCGCGCTGGCAGTGAACGCGAACTCAATGATGCCAAACGCGCCCTGCGCCGCGACAAAAAAGAAGGCTAGTGCGCCGATGATGGGGATGCCACATGACAGGCGTGGCCGTCCGGGTCGTATGAGCAGCCTGAACAGCAGGAAATAATCCATGGCCAAGGATTTCAAAACACTGGTGCGCATGCGCAAATGGGCGCTTGATGACAAGCAGCGTGAACTTGGTGAAATGCTGGGTGTTCTTGGCAAACTGGAAGCCGAGAAAGAAGCACTTGAACAGGCAGTGATCAACGAACAACGGATTGCGGCGGAAAATCCCGAACTGGCCGGATTTGCCTATGGCGGGTTTGCTAATGCGGTGATTGCCGAGCGCGAAGCAATTTCAAAAATGATCGCCCAGCAGGAAGAAAAGATCGATGCCTTTCGCGATGAAGTTGCCGATGCCTTCAAGGAACTGAAAACAGCCGAGATCGCCGAACGCAATCGGGTCGAAGCCGAACGCGCAGAAGAAGAAAAGAAAGAACAGGACGAACTTGATGAAATCGGCACCCGTTCGGCAACCCGCGATGATGGCCTGATTTAACGCCTGATCTAAGGCCCGGGCTGATGCGCCTGAAACGATTTTGTCGGTGTCTTGGCGAACGCGCTTTGACAAGGAACGAAACGCAAAGCACACGGCATTGAGACCGCGTTCCTTGACTGGTGGGCAAGGAAAACATCCGACCCACCCAAAGCCAAACAATATCAAAGCGGTCAGGTGACGATCAGGCGGGTTTGAAAAAACCTGCATATGCTTTCTTGCAAATACCGTCCGTGGATCACGCGGCAATCGTGACCCCGGTTTCAATGCCGGTAACGTTGCGCAATTCATCCGGGGTCAGGGCAAAGACCGTTTTGGGTGTGCCCGCAGCAAGCCAGATGGTCTTCTTTGCCAGCAATTTGGCATCAATCAGGGTTTCAACCGGATGGGCATGACCAAAGGGCGGGACACCGCCAATGGCGTAACCCGTATGTTCGCGAACTTCATTGGCATCGGCCTTGCGGATCGAAAGTCCGATCAGGCTTGCGACCTTGTTCAGGTCAACCTGATCGGCCCCGTTCATGATGATCAGGACCGGTTTGCCGGCTTCGGTCATGAAGACCAGTGATTTCCCGATATCACTGATGTCACAGCCGATGGCATTTGCCGCGTCGGCCGCGGATCGGGTGCCATCGGGGAATTCGAATACGTCAATATGACCAAGATTGTTGGCATCAAACGCATTTTGCAGACATTGCGGCGGAGAAACTTTTTTCATTGGCCTGTCTCTTGTGCGCGACGGTTCAGTTTGCGTTTGCGGTTGAGAAGATTAAGCGTCTCGACCGAAAGGCTGAAGACCATCGCGAAATAGATGTATCCTTTGGGGACGTGAATTTCGACACCGTCAAGCAACAGTACAAACCCGACAAGAATAAGGAATGATAGCGCTAACATTTTGACCGACGGATGCTTTTCAACAAAGTCGCCAATGGTCTTGGCCGCGGCCAGCATCACCAGAACCGACAGGATGACGGCGATCACCATGATCGAGATGTGATCAACCAGACCGACAGCGGTAATCACGCTGTCGAGCGAGAAAATCATATCAAGCAGCATGATCTGCACGATGGTCATGGCAAAGCCCGACATGATTTTGCCCGGCCCGTGTTCTTCGGGTTCGTCAATGGTGTGATGAATTTCCTTGGATGCCTTGGCAATCAGAAACAGCCCGCCAATGATCAGGATCAGGTCACGTCCGCTGATTTCCTGACCAAAGGCGGAAAACAGCGGGGCGGTCAATTGCATGACCCAGGCGATCCCGGCCAGAAGTCCAAGCCGCATGCCCATCGCCGCCAGCAACCCGACCCGGCGTGCCGATGCCTGCTGGTTCGGGGGCAGTTTGGAAACGATCACTGACAGAAAAACGATATTGTCGATCCCGAGAACGATTTCCAGCGCGGTCAGGGTGGCAAGACCCATCCACATGTGCGGGTCGCTCATCCATTCAAACATCATCAAAACCCCGTAACAGGCAGCACAGACAAAAATTGACCGCAGATAAGGTGTGGCTCATCGTGTTCTAACGCAAGCGTGAATTGATTTTACCCAAGGCGGGCTTAAAAAATGCCAACACTAAAATCAAACGGCTAACCATGGTCATGCCCATATCAAAATGGGGTATGATGACAGGTCATCAGGTGAAAAGGATTGTCCGATATGCGTTCAAGAATGCGTGCTTTTGTCTCTGCGTTGGCCCTGGCGACAGGCATTGCAACAGCATCGGTGTCATTGCCGGCATATGCGGACCCGGCCCCCGATGTCGGGAACTGGCAGTCGGTTCTTGATCAGGCCCGCGGGCAGACCGTTTATTGGCATGCATGGGGCGGGGAGCCACGCATCAATGATTATATCGCCTGGGCCGGTGATCAGGTTTTTGAACGTTACGGGGTCAAGGTCGTTCAGGTCAAACTGACCGATACCGCCGATGCCGTGACCAAGGTGCTGTCGGAAAAGACCGCCGGGGTGAATGATGGCGGTGCGGTTGATATGATCTGGATTAACGGTGAAAACTTTGCCGCGATGAAGCGCAATGAATTGCTGTTTGGTCCGTGGGTCGAAGAAACGCCAAATTTCGAATATGTCGATGTTGAAGGCAAACCCACCGTGGTGAACGATTTTACCGTTCCGACCGACGGGCTTGAAGCGCCGTGGGGCATGGCACAGGTCAGTTTCTATTACGACACCGCCAAACTTGATAGCGTGCCGAAATCTGCGCAAGCCTTGCTGGAATGGCTGGCGAAAAATCCGGGGCGCTTTACCTATCCGCAGCCGCCAAACTATATGGGATCGACCTTCCTGAAACAGATCCTGACCGAACTGGTCAAAGACCCCAAGGTCTTGCAGCAACCGGCTGACGAAGTTGATGCCAAGGCGGTTCTTGAACCGCTTTGGGGATATCTTGAAGATTTGCAGCCGCTATTGTGGCGCAATGGTCAGGCCTATCCGCAGAACGGGGCGGCGATGCGGACCCTGCTTGGCGATAACGAAATCGATATCGCGTTTTCATTCAGTTCGGGCGAAGTGTCATCGGCGATCGAAGCGTTCGAGCTTCCCGATACGGTGCGATCCTATGTGTTTGACAATGGCACATTGGGCAATACCAACTTTGTGGCCATCCCCTATAACGCATCGGCAAAGGCCGGTGCGGTGGTTCTGGCCGACTTCCTGATGTCACCGGAAGCCCAGCTGCGCAAACAGGACCCGCAATATTGGGGCGCTGATACGGTTCTTGCGATGGATAAGCTGCCTGCTGACATGCAGGAAGCCTTTGCCAATCTTGATCTTGGCATTGCATCCCTTGCACCGGCCGAACGTGGCACGGTTTTGCCTGAACCCCATCCAAGCTGGATGGAGCTGGTCGAAACCGAATGGCAGAAACATTACGGCGTGGTGCAATAATCGCGCATGTTGCGATTTGTCCCCATCATCACGATTGCCTTTATGATCGGCCCGGTATCTGCCGGGCTGATTGGCACTTTGTTGCCGGCATTTGGCATTTTGCCTGTACTTGGCGGAACTGAGCCCGGACTTGAACCGTGGGCCGCCCTTTTCGCGCAACCGGGGATCTGGCATTCAGTGCGGCTGTCGCTGGTCAACGGCCTGATTGCAAGTTTCGTGTCGGTTGCGATTGTCATGCTGTTTTGTGCCGCCTGGCAGGGCACCCGGATTTTTCGGGCCATGCAGCGGATATTGTCACCGATCCTGGCGGTTCCGCACGCGACCGCGGCATTCGGATTGGCATTTCTGATTGCGCCGTCGGGCTGGATTGCACGTGTGATTGCCCAGTTTGCCGGATGGGATCGCCCGCCCGATATCGCGATCATTCATGATCCGCTGGGGATTGCGATGATTGCCGGGCTGGTCGCCAAGGAAATCCCGTTTCTGTTTTTGATGACCCTTGCAGCCTTGCCGCAAGCCGATACCGCCCGCACCGCCCAGATTACCGCCACATTGGGCTATGGCCGGATTGCGGGATGGTTCAAGGCGACATTGCCACGGATTTACCCGCAAATCAGATTGCCGGTATTGGCGGTTCTGGCCTATTCGACGTCGGTTGTTGATGTTGCGATCATTTTGGGTCCGACAACACCGGCACCGCTGGCGGTTCGGATATTGGGGTGGCTGTCCGATCCTGATCTTGCATTGCGGTTCATGGCATCAAGTGCGGCAATCTTGCAGTTGCTTGTCGTTGTGGTAGCCATCGGGATCTGGGTGGCCGGGGAACGGATCATTGCACTGATCGGACACCAGATCGCCGCCAATGGCCAACGGTTCCGCCATGATGGCGGCATGCGCGCCGGAAGCGCGGTTTTGGCCGGATTGTCGGCCGGGGCCCTGATACTGGGACTTGTGGTTCTTCTGGTCTGGAGCATTGCCGGGTTCTGGGGATTTCCCGATATTTTGCCCCGCAGTTTCAGTCTGCGTCTTTGGCAGCGCGAATATGATGCGATCGGAAGCAGCCTTGTCACCACGCTTTTGATCGCGGTGCCGACCGTTGTGATTGCGATTGCGCTTGTTCTTGGATGTCTGGAACACGAAACCAGAATCCGTCACAAACCCGGTCGCGGGGCGATTTGGCTGATTTACCTGCCGCTGATTGTGCCGCAGATCAGCTTCATGTTCGGATTGCAGGTATTCTTTACCCTGATCGGGCTTGAACGGACGTTGATATCGGTTGTGCTGTCGCATCTGGTGTTTGTGTTGCCCTATGTGTTCCTGTCGCTGTCTGATCCGTTTCGGGCACTTGATCCGCGATACGGGCAGACGGCACTTTGTCTTGGGGCATCACCAATGCGGGTATTCTGGCACGTGCGTTTGCCGTTGCTGACCCGTGCGGTTCTGACCGCGATGGCGGTTGGGCTGGCGGTGACGGTCGGGCAATATTTGCCAACACTTCTGATCGGGGCGGGGCGGTTTGCCACCGTCACGACCGAGGCCGTGGCACTGGCATCGGGGGGCGACCGCCGCATGATCGGGATATACGGATTGTTGCAGATGGTTTTGCCATTTGCCGGATTTGCCTGTGCATTGCTGATACCGGCTATCCTGTTCCGCCATCGGCGGGGCATGAATGCACAGAACAGGGGATAGAAAATGCCATCGGATCATTCCGAAACCGGGCTTGAACTTCGCACTGTCAGTATCCGTCTGGACGGGCAGGAACTGCTTGCGGTTGATCTTGTGATTGCGCCTGGTGAAATCGTCACCCTGATGGGGCCAAGCGGTTCTGGCAAATCAAGTTTGCTTGGCCACATCTGTGGCACCTTGCCCGCGCAGTTTGATGTTTCAGGACAGGTCGTTCTGAATGGCAGGTGCCTTGATGGATGCCCGCCCCAGGATCGCCATGTAGGTATTCTGTTTCAGGATGATTTATTGTTTCCGCATCTGTCGGTTGGCGGCAATCTGGCCTTTGCGCTACCGGCATCAGTCAAGGGCAAAGCCAAGCGACGCATGTTGGTTGAGAACGCCCTGAAAAATGCGGATATGGACGGGTTTGCCGATCGCGATCCGGCAACCCTGTCGGGTGGGCAGCGTGCGCGTGTGGCCTTGTTGCGTGTCTTGTTGTCCGAACCTTGTGCGCTGTTGCTTGATGAGCCGTTCTCGAAACTTGATAGCGAATTGCGCGGTCAGTTCAGGTCATTTGTGTTTGAACAATGCCGTAAAAACCGCCTTCCGACATTGATGGTCACCCACGATCCCGAAGACGGCAGTGCCGCGGGCGGAAGGGTGATCAATCTTGCATAGATCCCTGTGAATTATGTCATGGCCAATAGCGGCAAATTTGCTGGTATTGGGGGGAGTTTGGTCGTAATAGCAATTCACCGCAAAGAATTGTCTTTGGGGCCGGGGCAACCAATACCGGTCCTGTGCGGCATGGAGAATGTCGTGAATGTTTCCAGAAGAAATGTTTGCCATCGTCCCGAACGCATTGGACGCAGCCACCTGTGATCGTCTGATCGCGGGCTTTGCGCATGAAATGGACGAAGGCGGCCTCGTACAGGGGCAAACCGCAACCCATATCCGCCGGTCAAAAATCACCTGGTTCAACGAAGAACAGGAACCGGTTGTTTGCCGCAGGATCATCGACCTTGTGGCTGATGTGAACCGCAATGTGTTTGACTTTGCCCTGACCGATTTTGCCGAAGAAGCCCAGATCGCCTGTTATGCGGGCGACTTGCGCGGTCATTATGACTGGCACAGTGATGTTGGCGCATCCGAAGTCGCCCGTCGGCGCAAACTGACCATGGTGATCCAGCTTTCCGAACCCGACCAGTATGAAGGCGGTCAGTTGCAGCTTAACCCGGCGGGGAATTTCCTGGATGCGCCGATGGAACGCGGAACCGCGATCTTTTTCCCGAGCTTTGTTCTGCACCGTGTGGCGCCGACAACCGCGGGTCTGCGCTATTCGCTGACCCAATGGGTGCACGGAAACCCGTTCCGCTGATCAGTAGCGTTCCAGACGATCGAGAAGGCGCGGGTTGCCCCATTTCGGCTGACGGTCTTCAAGGGCGGTTTCGTGATGGAAGACCTGATCATTGTCCGCGGTCTGTTTATCAAGACGCAGGCTGATCCAGCGCGGCACCAGTTCGTTGTTGAAATCATCCATCAACAACACCGCCGCGGCCTCGAAGCTTTCGAAGGTAATGGTGGAAATTTCGGCGTAATAATCCGCCAGACAATCGGTTTTAAGGATCAGTCTGTCGGGCACATAGCGCAGCGTCATGCGTGCCGGAAAGACATTTTCCACACCCGTCAGGTTGCTTTGCAACGTCACCACATAATCGACCTGTGGTCCCGGGTTGGCTTCGGTCAGGATCAGATTGCGACGTTGATAAATTTCAAGCATGACGTTTAACCGTTCTTATATATGAAAATCAGACGATCAGGATACGCTTGTGCACCGGGCAGTAAAAGCATTCATTTCATAAGCTTGTCGTGAATTACGCCTGAATCCCGCTGTGGGAATTGGGGCCGCTGCTGTCGGCAGGCGGGGCAATATGGACAAAACGTGATCCGTCCTGAAACAGGATATGCCCGCTATAACCGGAAATCTGAAGTGCCTCGCGGAAGATGCCGCGAATGTCATCGCGGTTATGTGACTGCAACGGGTTTTCGGTACGAATGATCAGATCGAACTTGCTGTCTTCGCCTTTGACAAGGCCGTCAAGCTGGGTATGTCCCACGACGCTAAAGGACAGATCCAGCAGGAAGCGCGTGCCCTGATCATCCTTTTTCTCGGGATCGTCTTCGCGATCGCCATGGCGCCAGCCAAATTGCAATTGTTCGATTTTGCCACCCATATTGAACGGCATCGCCATGACACGCCAGCCATCGGGGCGTTCGTCGGCTGCCATGGTGCGCAACTGGCCAAAGTCACCTTCAAGACGTTTTAGCCCGCCACCATCGGCCTCGGACAGGGATGAAAGACTGTTGGCGGCACGATCCCCGATCCAGCCACGCAAACCGCCCTTTGTGCTGGTCATCGCCGCAAAAAAGAACATCATCGTGGTTGTCAATTTCGGGCCGGGTTGTGGCAGATTGTTCAACAGGCTCATCGCCGCACCCGGGTCATGCTGTTGCAGGGCATGAACCGCTTTTTGCAGGCTGTCCCAATCATGGGTCAAAGCGGCATTTTGCCCGCGCAGGATCAGGTCGGCCTCTGTCATCGGCATGGATGTGGCAACACGACCGCTGCCCGCGGCATCAACACTGAATGACAGGGTCGCACCGGTTGGCGCAGGAACCGGCAATTTGATGCCGACAATCCCGGCTGACGTCCGAAGGGCGGTAAAGCCCTGTGGCAGCAGCCGGGCCTCGGCACTGTCAGGGGGCAAGACCGTCCCGCTCAGCAACAAGCCCGGTGCCTGTCCGGCTGCGGTTTGTGCGGCAATTGTCGGGGCGATGCCAGCGCCCGGTGTTGCCCCGGCAACCGTGCCACCGGCCATCCCACCCGCCGCATTCAGAACATTGGCAGCCTGTTGGGCCGTGACCGTGCCCTGACCAAGAAAAATCACCTGTGTCTGACTGCCGGCGGGCAATTGCGTGCCATTTGGCATCGCCAGGACAGAGGTGGTAACCGCATTGAATGTCTGACCGGGGGTAAGGGTGGTCGCACCGATATTGCCAGATGCCAGACTGCCCGACATAGCCGATGATCCGGGCATCAACGTTTGCGGCAGCAATTGCAGGCGCAAGCCATCGCCGGGATTGGTCGCACCGGTTGTTGTCGAACTGCTGGCGGCATTTGATGTCGGCAAGCGCGCCCAAAGCAGATCACCGAGATTGGTTGGCAAGGCGCTGGGAAGTTTGACCGTAACCTGTCCAAGTGCAGTGGCAAGGGTCAGCTGATTGCCCGATTGCGATTGGACGGACGCCTGAAGCAGCGTTTCAACCGGCAGCTTTGCAAGGGCAGCGGCAACCTGTTGCGAGGTCGCGCTGGTCACGGTTGCCGTGACCTGGGCCGGGACCGAGCCCTGGGATGCCTGTCCTGTCGTTCCGCCCGCCGAGGCCTGCCCACCGACCGCGGTTCCGGGCGAGATAGCCTGTGGCGGGAGGGTCATGACAAGGTTACTCCTCGTCCAGGAGGGTCTGGGCGATGGCTTCTATGTCACGGGCGGCATCGCAATTCGGATGACGGGTCAAAAGCGGCGTCTGATTGCGAATGCATTCCGAAACGCGCGCATCAGCCCGAATAACGCCAAGCAGCGGTGGCGAAATTTTGAGGAAGCCCTCACACGCCTTGAGCAGCTTGTTATAGATCGCCTGACCTTCTTTTTTGTCCTTGGCCATATTGATCACCACCCGGATATCGGTTTTCGGACGGGCCATGTGGGTGATCTTGATAAAGGCATAAGCATCGGTCAGTGACGTCGGATCGCCATTGGTGATGACAATCACGGTATTGGCAAGGCCGGTCATCTGGCGCACGCCCTGATCAACGCCTGCACCAAGATCAATCAGGACCTTGTCATAGGATTTCCCGGTTTGCAGAAGATCGTCGGAAAGGGCCTGCAAGCGGCTGGCCGGAAGGTTGGCGAGACTGCCCGAACCACTGCGACCGGCGATGATGTCAAAACCGCCATCGGGGAAATGGGTGATGGCGTCTTTCAGGCTGATGCGCCCGGAAATGACACCGCCCAGATCATGCTTGGGCATCAGGCCAAGCTGAATGTCGATATTAGCCAGGCCAAGGTCGCCGTCAAACAGAAGCGCATTATGCCCTTCGAGCACCATTGCATGGGTGAGCGTAATGGAAAACCAGGTCTTGCCCACGCCGCCTTTACCAGACGCGACGGCAAGAACATTGCGGCCTCTGGTGCGCGGGGCAGTTTTGGGTACAGCATCAGACTTGGTAGTCATTTCACGACCTCGGAGAAGCTCGGTTTTGCGGTGTCAGCGCGATGGGACGGTATCAGAAGTTTAGCCAAGGCAAGGGGACTTAGCGCGGTCAGGCCGTCCGCAACCTGGGCTGTCATACTGACATTGCAAAGGGAAAGATTTCCTGAATCCGCACCGTATAGCGCACCACCAAGGCGGGCGGCAACATCAAGACGCGATATCATGACACGCGTCGCCCCCCCATCAGCAAAGGCATTGGCGATATCGGCGGACTCATAGGCATCAATCCCTGCCGGGTTAACCAGTATCGGTTCACTTGGAATTGCCTTCATGAATTCACAAAGCGTGCCAATATCGGTTTCAAGATACGGATTGCAGCTTGCCGTATCGATCAGGATCACATCGGCTTCGCGGATATCGGCAAAGCGCGATTTAAGTTCATCGGGTGACTTTGCCTGAAGCAGCTCGACCTTGAGGATACGGGTAAAAGCTTCAAGCTGAGCGATGCCGCCAGCCCGTTTGTAATCGGTTGAAAGAACGGCAACTTTGCGTTTTTTCATTACTGCACGCGCAGCCGTTTTGGCAACGGCCAGCGTCTTGCCCGAACCGGGCGGGCCGACAAAGGCCAGGGCGCGCGGCGTGTTTTTTTCAGGCAAGGGCGAGAAATCAAAAATTTCATCAAGCGCACCGGCCAGAAGTTGCTGCGCAGAAGCGGCCGCGGTTTCGCGCGCCATGATGTCACACAGACGAATGCGCAGCCGTTCCGGCAAATTATGCCGCGTCAAGGCGGCTTCTGCGGTTTCAAGCTGTTCCTGCAAGGCCGGGGCAGGGGCAATGTCGTCATCAAAATCAGGATCGCGATCAAGAGCCGCGGTCAGGCGCACGCCGCTTCCCGGGATGTCCTGTGTCGAAACGATGATGGCATCCGCGCCCATATGCTCTTTTACAAGGGCCATGGCCTCGGTCATTGTCGGGGCGGTAAAGGTCTTAAGACGCATCAATCCCCCCTGTCATTTCCCTGACCACAATGCCGGTGGTCATGATGTTGTTGATCATCAGACCTGCCCCAGTGTTTTCAATTGTGCCTTGGGATGAATTTCGTTCTGCGACATGACCACGGTGCTTGGGCGGAACCGTTCAACGATCGAGCGCACATAGGGACGAATGCCGGGGCTGGTCAAAAGAACCGGTGATTCCCCCATCATGCCCAGCCGTTCAAACGTGGTGCGGACCTTGTTGATGAATTCCTGAAGCTGGCTTGGCGGAATGGAAAGCTGCTTTTCCTCGCCGGAACCGACAAGGCTTTCGGCAAAGATCTGTTCCCATTGCGGTGACATGGTCACCAGCGGAATGACGCCATCCTGATTGGTGTTCACATCCGACAGTTGGCGCGCAAGGCGCGAACGCACATGTTCGGTCATGAAGGTCGGGTTGCGGGTAAAGGCGGTGGATTCCGCAATCCCTTCGAGAATGGTCGGCAGATCGCGGATCGATACGCGTTCGGTCAACAGATTCTGAAGAACACGCTGAACACCACCAACCGATACCTGACCCGGAACGATGTCTTCGACCAGTTTCTTCTGGTCTTCATCAAGTTCATCAAGCAGCTTTTGCGTTTCCGCATAAGACAGCAATTCGGGCATGTGGTCCTTGATCACTTCGGTAATGTGGGTCGTGATCACGGTTTGCGGGTCAACCACGGTATAGCCGCGGAACATGGCTTCTTCCTTCATGCCCTGTTCGATCCACATGGCCGGCAGGTTAAAGGTCGGCTCCATGGTCTTCTCGCCCGACAGGGTGATTTCCTCGCCGCGCGGGTCCATCACCAGCAACATGTTCGGGCGCAGATCACCACGGCCGGCCTCGATCTCCTTGACGCGCAGCACGTAGGTATTGGCCGGAAGCTGCATATTGTCCTGAATACGGACCGAGGGCATGACAAAGCCCATGTCACCGGCAAGCTGACGGCGCAGGGCCTTGATCTGGTCGGTCAGTTTCTGACCGCGTTCGGTACTGATCAGCGACAGCAGGCCATAGCCCAGTTCAAGCCGCACATAATCCATGCGAAGCGCATTGGCGATCGGTTCTTCGGGCGGTGGGGCGGCGGCTTCTGCTGCGGCCTGGCTTTCTTTCATCTGTTCTTGGACGACGGCGGCCTTTTGGCGTTTGCCCATGTAATAGGCCAGATAGCCAAGGCCGACCGCCAGACCAAGGAACCAGACCATCGGAATGCCCGGCAAAAGCGACATGCCGGCCATCAGGGCGGCGGCAACGCCCAGGGCAGCAGGGTAGTTACTGACCTGGCCAAAGACGGGCCTTTTCGGTTGCGCCATCAAGACCACCCTTGGTCACCAGAAGACCGGCTGCGGTCGAGACGATCAGGGCAGGGATCTGCGATACCAGACCGTCACCCACCGTCAGGATGGTATAGGTTTCCGTTGCCTGACCCAGTGACAGGCCCATCTGTGCGGTACCGATGATGATGCCGCCAACCACGTTGATAAAGGTGATCAGAATACCGGCAACCGCATCACCACGAACGAATTTGGATGCACCATCCATGGAACCGAAGAACGAACTTTCATCTTCGAGTTCCTTACGGCGTGCCTTGGCTTGTTCTTCGTTGATCAGGCCCGATGACAGATCGGCGTCAATCGCCATCTGTTTGCCGGGCATCGCATCAAGGGTAAAGCGGGCCGCGACTTCGGCGATACGGCCAGAACCCTTGGTGATCACGACAAAGTTGATGATGACAAGGATGGCAAAAACAATGATCCCGATGACGAAATTGCCCGAAATCAGGAAGCTGCCAAACGCCTCGATCACGGCACCGGCGGCATGTGTGCCTTCGTGACCATGGCCCAGGATCAGACGCGTGGTCGCAATGTTCAGAGCCAGTCGAAGCGATGTCGCGACCAGAAGGATGGTCGGGAACGAGTTGAATTCAAGCGGCTTTTGAATGAACAGCGACGTCATCAGGATCAGCACGGAAAAACTGATCGATAATGCCAGCATGAAATCAAGCAGCCATGGCGGCATCGGGAACATCATGACCACAAGGATCATGATAAATCCGAGCGCCATGGCGATATCGCCACGCTTCATTGCCGATGCAACACGCGACTGCACGGCGCCGAAATTTATGCCTCCGGACGCACCGCCACCCTGGCCGTCAGAGCCGCCAGAACCAGTCGGTGTGATATCTTGACCTTCGGCCATGGTGTTTGCTTGTTATCCTGTTGGTTGCTCTGTGTCGCTTGCGCTTTTGTTGGTTCCCTATGATATGGGGCGCGCAAAGCCGGATGTCATCGTCAGTCCTGGCCATCACCCGGCGCGGGAACTGCCAGACCTTCGTCGGTATATTGGCGCAGTTTGTTGCGCAATGTGCGGATCGAAATGCCCAGAATATTGGCCGCGTGCGTACGGTTGCCAAAGCAATGTTTCAGGGTGTCAATGATCAGATCACGTTCAACATCGGCCACGGTGCGCCCGACAAGGGCGGCGGTCATGGACCCGTCATTGCCATTGCCATTTCCATTGCCTGTGTCGGTGTCATTCGCATCGGACCCATTTTCATCGGGTGTCGCATGTGCCGGTTCGACCGGGGCCTGTGGCGTTGGTTGGGCTGGTGCCGGTGTGCCGGACTGATAGGCCGATGACGCCGCCCCATAGGCCGCATTCGCATTGGCGTAGGCCGAACTTGCGCGTGCTGATGCCGGGGAAGCAGGGGAAGCAGGGGCGGCCGGTGCGGGCGATTGCGCATCCGGGCTTGTCTGGGGGCGTGCGGGTTCGCTGCTGCCGGTGCCTGACAGCATGATGGCCTCGGGCCCGATTTCATCGGGACTGGCGATCAGAACGGCACGATGCATGGTGTTTTCAAGTTCGCGCACATTGCCGCGCCAGTGATGGGACAACAGACGCTGGATGGCCAGCGGGCTGATCGGGCGGATCGGCACATCATTGGCATCGGAGTATTTCTTGACGAAAAATTCGGCCAGAACCGGAATGTCATCGGGACGTTCGCGCAAGGACGGAATATCAAGATTGACGACATTCAGGCGGAAATACAAATCTTCGCGGAAGTTGCCGGCATTGACTTCGGCCTCGAGATTGCGGTTCGAGGTCGCAAGAATTCGGACATCGACCTTGACCGGGGTTTTGCCACCCAGACGGTCGATTTCCTTTTCCTGGATCGCACGCAGAAGCTTGGCCTGAAGACGGACATCCATTTCGCTGATTTCATCAAGCAAAAGGGTCCCGCCATTGGCTTCTTCAAACTTTCCGATACGCCGGGCCTGTGCGCCGGTAAAGGCCCCTTTTTCATGACCGAACAATTCGGATTCAAGAAGGTTATCAGGGATGGCAGCACAGTTGACCGCAACAAACGGCTTGTCCGAACGGTTTGATTTGCGATGGACGTAGCGTGAAATGATTTCCTTGCCCGTGCCGCTTTCCCCCGTAATCAGGATCGAGGCCGAACTGTTGGCAACCTGGGATGCCAGACGCAGCGTTTCGGCCATGCGCGCATCGCGATGGATCAGCGCGTGGCTTTCTTCGGTCACAGCTTCGAAGATGGCCGCAATCAGGTCTGCTTCGGGCGGAAGGGGGATGAATTCCTGGGCACCGGCCTTGATCGCATTGACCGCACCATTGACGTCATTGCCAATGCCGCACGCAACCACCGGAACATTGATGCGTTCCTTGCTGATCGCATCGATCAGGGCAGCCACATCAAGGGCGATATCGGCCATCACCAGATCAATGCGGTTGCCTGCCCGCAGGATATTAAGCGCAGTCGTGACGCTTTCGGCCAACTGGACCGATGCGCCGCGCGCCATTGCGATCTTGCTGGCTGCGCCTATCTGTCCGCCCAGTCCACCAACGATCAGTACCTGCATAGTCTCATCTCTTTCCGATCATTTCCAGATGGCCCCGGCGACCTGCCCATATGGACGGTTTTCGGGGCCGGAATATTCACGTTTCAGATCAATCGAAATAGCTGACGCGTTTTGACGGCGGCAGGATCGAGTTGATCAGCATCTCCAGACGGCGCGGGTTTTCCTGACGGCCGATGGAAACGGCGCCGACCATATAGACCGAATTCAGAAGTTCTTCGTCGCTCGAGTTACGTTCAAGTTTACCGGCAAGCGGCATGAACACCATGTTGGCCAGAACCGCGCCATAGAAGGTGGTCAGAAGCGCAACCGCCATGGACGGACCGATTGACGACGGATCATCAAGGTTGCCAAGCATCTGCACCAGACCGATCAGCGTCCCGATCAGGCCCATGGCCGGGGCAACGTCACCGGCCTTTTTCATGATGTTCGCACCTTTCTGGTGGCGGCCGATGGTGGCATTCATGTCTTTGCGCATGATCGCTTCGACTTCTTCGGCCGGCGTGCCGTCAACAACCAGCGACAGGCCTTTCCACAGATATTCTTCGCTTTGCAGACTGTCGAGATGCCCCTGAAGGGAAAGCACGCCACCTTTACGGGCGATTTCGGCCAGCTGCAGGATTTGCAGCGCCGCATCCGCAGGATTGCGCGACTTATGGAAAATCGTCCGCATCAGGATCTTGCCCGAGCCAAGAAACTCGCCCAGTGCAAAGCTGACCGCGGTGATCGCAGCCGTACCGCCGATAACAATCAGCACAGAAGGGATATCGATAAAGGCACCCGGCGAGCCGCCGAAAATAATCGCGGCAATCACCAGCGCAAAACCGATGATCAGTCCCCCGACTGTCGCAATGTCAAACGACGTTTTAGTCCCCCCTTCGGCCATAGTCGCAGATCCTCTCTTACGTTAGCTTTTCTCAGATTTGATGATTTCCGTCATGGTCACACCAAGACGATCTTCCACAACCACCACTTCGCCACGTGCGACCAGACGGTTGTTCACATAGATATCAATAGCTTCACCAACTTTGCGGTCAAGCTCTACGACAGCACCACGACCAAGTTTCAGCAACTGACTGACCTGCATGGTTGCTTTTCCAAGGACGGCAGAAACCTGGACGGGAATGTCATAGACGGCTTCAAGGTCCTTGGATGTCTTCATTTGCTCGCTTCCGGCTTCGGCAGCGGCAAGAAGTTCGGTACCTTCGCCCTCCAACTCGATATGATCGTCGTCGAGTTCCGAGAGTTCGAGATCGTCATCATCAGCCATTTTCGTCTCCTGCGTCTTTGGTCGGTTGCTTCACAGCAGCCTGCTTCTCGGCGTCGGTCGGCGTCGCAGCCGGTTCTGCGGCATTTCGAGGCGGTTGGTTCTGCCCCTGAGATGCCTGTGGCGCGGCCTGCGGTCCGGATTGCATGGCGGTCGTGTCCCCAGTGCCCTGCGGTCCGGATGTGGATTGCCCTTCGTTGTTTTCTGTCTTGCCCGCGGGTCCTGATGCCGGTTGGGTACCAGGTGCAGGTGCTTTTGCCTGATCTGCCGGGTTTTCCAGTGCGTTGTCAGGTTTTGGCATTGCATTATCTGTCGATGTTTGCACATTCCGCGCATCGGTGCCATCGCCTTCTTTGGGCGCGGTGTTTTGGCCTGTTGCACTATTTTGTGCAGGACCGGCATTCGCGGCTGCCATATCGGGTTTTGCATTGCCAGAAGCCTGAGGCGGGGCGGGCTGTGCCGGGGTTTGTACCGCGGTTTGTGCTGGCGTGCCAGCCGGGCCCGGTTGGGACGATGCGGGCGCACTGTTTGATTGAGTTGCCTGTGCCCCCGGATTTGCCGGTTGGCCCGGATTGGCGGATTGCGGTGCCGGTTGTGGCGCGGGTGCCGCAGGTGCGGTTGCCGCAGGCTGCGAAGGCTGGCTAGCCGGGGCGGGCGGAGTAGGCGGAGCAGGCTGCGCTGTGGCAGGGGTGGGTTGTGCCGTGGCTGCTTGTTCCGGTGCGGCTGTTGCCGGGGTTTGCGCAGGCGTTGGTGTCGCCGCTTGGTCTGGTGCGGACTGCGCGTTTTGGGATGCCGGTTTTTCCGGCGCGGGTGTGGCCTGAATTTCCGGATCACCCATGTCGCATTCGGGCAGGTCGTGTTCACTGGCATGCAGGGTCAGGGCATTTTCAATAATGCCATTGATTTCAGACCAGACGCGCGCACTGTCACGCACAGCGGTTCCGTCGCCCCACGACACCATGCAATCACCAACCGCCACATCGGGTTCGCCAACAACGACGACCTTGCCGGAAAAGCCGCGCGATTCCGCAATGCGATGGGCGACTTCGACCAACTGGGTTTCAAGCTCCGGATTGACCTTGATCATCACTTTCGGGGCGTCAAACAGATTGGCCAGACATTGGCGAATGATGTCTTCGATTTCGACAAGCTGATATTGCTTTGACCAGGCCGGAGCCAGTTTGCGAATGACACCAAGCGCAACGTGAATGGCGTCTTCGTTGATTTTGGCATTGGCGCGTTTTTGCTGTTCGTCGATCTGGCCCAGCTTTTCGGCAATCACGGATTCAACATCGCCGATTGCCTTTTCGACCGACGCCATGACTTCCTGATAGCCTTGTTCAAGCCCCTTGGCGTGACCTTCGGCATAGCCTTGCTCGTGGCCTTTCTGTTCGGCCTCGGCAACCATCTGGGCGGCTTGTTCTTCGGTATAGACGGCCGGGGGCGGTGGTGGCGTGTCGTCTTTTTTCTTTTTCTTCTTTTTGCCCAGCTCGTAATGCTCATCATCATCGCCGGCAGAACGGATCACGTTGTCTGCGTCGTCGAAGCTTAGGGCAAAAGTGAACTTTTCAATGGCCGTCATATCGAACTGTTAAACCGCCTTGAGCGACAAAAGGAAGGCAGCCAAAGGGCTGCCAGTGAGCCGTCGACTGATCGGAACATCAATTTTCCTGATACAGCCAGTTGCGAATGATCGAAAGAGCTTCTTCCGGATGCTTTTCCACGATCTCGCCGATTTTCTTGACCGAGGATGCCTTAACGCGGCCTTCGACCTGCGACAGGTTGATCAGTTCCTCGCCGTCATCCATGCCCGGGGCCATCGGAACCGGTGCCGGTCCTTCAAGGGCCGGTGTGCCTTCGGCGGTCATGTCATCTGCCAGAAGCTGACGCTGGGCCATGTCCGCTGCACTTGGCAGGGTTTCGAACGCACGGGTCAGAAGCGGGCGAACCACCAGCAGGATGACCAGGATGGCGACAATGGCCAGAACCAGCATTTCAGCAATGCGGAAGATCTCGGCTTTGTCCAGACCAAGGAAGGTCTCGATTTCTTCATCCGGGAACAGATCACCGGCATCGGCGAACTGCATGTTGATGACTTCGACCTGGTCGCTGCGCTGCGGGTCATAGCCGATCGCGCTGCGCACAAGGGCTGCGATCTTTTCGAGATCCTCGGGGGAGCGTTCCTGATACTGACGTTCGCCATTCTCGTCGGTGGTATAGGTCCCGTCGACAAGGACTGCGACAGTAACGCGTGAAATTTCGCCGATTTCCTTGACCTGGGTTGTCGTGGTTTTGGAAATTTCGTAATTTACGGTTTCCTCGGACCGGCTTTCCTGACTTTGGGCGCCGGCACCGTTGGCCCCGCCAAGGTTGGGATCAGGCAGGTTGTTTTGCAGGGTAACCGGATCGGTGCCTTCGGTCTCGGAATTGGTCGAGTTTTCTTCGATCGTCTGGCTTGAACGGATCACACGTTCATCCGGGTTGAACCGTTCATCGGCAGTGGTGACCTTGTTGAAGTCCATTTCAACGGAAACTTCGGCACGCACTTCGCCATATCCAAGCGACCGTGACAGCAGATCTTCGATCGTATTGCGCAGGCGGCTTTCAGTGCGGATGCGCATTTCATCGGCCGTCTGGGTCAGGAAGGTCGATGATTGCTGTTCGCCATCGCCGCGCGCCAGAAGGCGACCACGTTCGTCGATGATCGACACCTTGCTTGGCTGCAACTGCGGAACGGCGGCCGCGACCAGATGCTGGATGGCGACAACCTGTTCGGGTTTGAGTTCACCACCGGACATCTTGACTGCGATCGATGCACTGGCTTCCTGGGTTTCGCGCGAGAACATCTGACGTTTCGGCAGAACAAGATGCACACGCGCCTGCTGGATCGACTGGATCGATGCGATGGTGCGGGCCAGTTCGCCTTCCAGGGCACGAACATGGTTGATGTTCTGCTCAAAGCTGGTGGCGCCAAAGCCGTCGGAATTGTCAAAAACTTCATAGCCGACAGAACCGCCGGCGGGCAGGCCGCTTTCGGCCATGCTCAGGCGCATGCGGTTGACCTGATCGGCGGGAACGAGAATTTCCGTACCGCCATTCAGAAGCTGATACTGGACTTGCTGATCTTCGAGACGGTTGACGATCTGACTGGCATCAGCCGGTGACAGATCGCGATAGAGCAGTTCCATATTCGGCGCGGATACACGCAAAATCAGGAAGGCAAAGAATACAAGCAGCAACACACCCACGCCGCTGATGGCCATCAGGCGTGTAGGTCCAAGACTCTTGAGTGTTTGCAACAAGCCGCCCACGTTCGACTGCTCCGAAACCAAATTTAACCACTGTCCCCGATGCGGGTCGGTCCATACGGAATTCGACCAGCATCAACAACGAATAGTTCTCCATGCTGAAGAACAGGTTAACAACCGGCAATTTTTGCCCAGTTGCGTGATTCAAATTCACCAGTGATTTGAATCATTTGTATCTTTGTTGACCGGTTTGGCCTGCGTTTAATGTAGTGAGTCATTGTGCCAAAAAGAAGCCCGGCACAAGTGCCGGGCGAGTCCCTGTAAAAGCAGAACATCGCAGGGCGGGCTAACGCCCTGCAACAGATATCAATTACCGTTTGATCCGGATCAGCTCGTCGAGCATTTCATCGGTCGTGGTAATCGTCTTGGTGTTCGCCGAGAAGGCACGCTGGGTCACGATCATGTTGGTGAATTCTTCACCGAGATCGACGTTCGACCCTTCAAGGGCGGATGCCACAACGTTACCGGCACCGTTCAGGCCCGGTTCACGCAGTAGATAGTCACCCGATTCACGCGTCTGGCGATAAACGTTACCAGTGTGGTTTTCCATTTCATCGGGGGCCTCGAAGGTCGCGATTGCCAGCTTGTAGACCGGGCGTTTCACACCGTTGGCGAATTCGACTTGCAGGAAGCCTTCTTCGGTCAGGGCGTAGTTCACCATGGTCCCTGCCTGTGCGCCGTTCTGGTTGATGAAGTGGGTGGTGTAATTGACAAGGTTCCCGTTGGCATCGGCACCGGCAGCAAACTGCGTGATACCGTTACCAAGGCCGATGGTCCCGAAATCAAGGCTGAAGGTGCTGTCATCCGCACCGTTGCTCCATTCCGCAGAAATATCGGCATCGTCAAGGTCACCGGTCGTGCCAACGGTCACACCGCCGATGGTTGCCGCAACACCGGTAAAGGTCTGCAGGTTGCCCGACCCGTCAAAGGTGATGACACCGGCCTGGATCAGCCCGTTCGGGTGATCGGCGGGGTCCAGCTCGCCAGTCGTGGTGTTGCCGGTCAGCTCAAAGCCCCAGCGGTTCTGACCCAGTTTCACGACCTGAAGGTTGACCGTATGGGAAGACCCCAGCGAGTCATAAATCGTGACAGGCATGGTGTTGTCTTCGGCAACCGTGCCGGTTGCAAGGTTACCAGCAACATAGGTCGGTGCCAGGGTGCCCGGAATACCCGGAACCGTGATGCCGGTTGCACTGAACGGCGTGCCGGTCACGTTGGCAAAGGTCACGCCCTGATCGGCAAAGGCGGCAGTCAGGGTCAGGGTATCGTTGGTGCCCGTCGTGGTGGTTGTCGCATTGATCCCGGTCACGGCACTGATGGCAGCGGCCAGATCTTCAAGCGTGTCACCGGTACTGATCGTGATGTTGGTTGTCGTACCGTTATGGGTGATGCTGAACTGGTCACCGTTGTTGATACCGGCAAGGGTGGTCAGGTCGGTGGTGTCATAATCGATACCGGTCGTGGTCGAGGTGGCGGTGCCACCTGTCACAGCGGTTTCGTCAGCGTTAAGGTTCGCACCAAACTCGATCGAGGTCGTCGAAGCCGCAGCCGTCAGGATCGAGTTGATGTCGAGCACCTGAAGGTCGGTAACAGCCGAGCTGTTTGATGTCGTGGTGTTACCATCGGCATCAAGAAGGGTACCTTCACGGTCGGTTGCCCAACCCTGAACATAGTAGCCCGCGGTATTGCGCAGATAGCCGTCATCATCAGGCTTGAAGTCACCGGCACGGGTAAAGAACAGTTCGTCATTCGTGCCCGGGTTCGCATTGTCGCGGACGATAAAGAAACCGTCGCCGGAAATTGCGGCCGCCGTGGTCGATGACGTTGCCTGAAGCAAGCCCTGCTTGCTGATCAGGGCAGTCGGGTGGAACAAGACACCGCCCGGGGTGTAACGGGTGTTGGTGGCGGATTCCGTCACCAGGGTCGAAAAACGACCAACCGTACCCTTGTACCCGATGGTATTAAGGTTCGAGATGTTGTCCGAAATGACGCCCAGGTTCTGCGACTGCGCGTTCAGGCCGGATACACCGGAAATCATTGCACCAAAAAGGCTCATTTTTCTTCTCCTGCACTTACAGGGTGTTGATCAAAATCGGAAGAAAGCCCTCAGGCTGCTTCGTCCTGTTCGTCACTTCCGGTATCATTGCCGCCAGTGTTCGTATCTGTAGAGCTCGCACCCAGCTTGACGTTGGTAAGGGTGGAGAACGGTACAGAGACGTCACCAATGCGGAGATAGATGTCGCTATCGTCGATATCGACACTATCGACAGACCCGATGATGCCAATGGCAACAGATGCAGGTTTGCCTTTGTCAGTCTGGAATGTGTCGCCGTTTGCGGCCATCGGCTTGAGAACCAGGGTATAGGCCCCGGCTGCCTGTTCGACGCCGCTATTGTTTTTGCCGTCCCAGGTAAAGGACTGCAGGCCGGACACATCGGTAAGTTCTTCGGAATAGATGGTTTTGCCGCTCTGATCCTGAATCTGCAGTTGCAGACGCGGAACTTCGGGCGAAACGTTGTATTTGTATTTCAGCTCGCCGCCTTCTTCGAGCCAGTTGGTATCACCAACGGCTTCGATTTCGGCCCCGACATAGGACAGGGCAGAAAGCTGACGCTGCTGACTTTGCATCGCAATCAGGTCTTCGAGGTTCTTGTTGCTCTGGATACCCTGTTCAACCTGGGCGAACTGGCTCAGCTGGTCGGTGAATTTATCACTTTCCATCGGCGAGGTCGGGTCCTGGTTCTTGAGCTGGGTGGTCAGAAGCGTCAGAAACGTATCAAAGTTCTGCGCAAGCTGGCTTGCCGAGCTGCTGGACGCGGCGTTGGTATCGCTTTGGGACAGACCAACGTTGGTTAGGGATGAAATGGCCATGGGAAGTTCCCTCTACCTTTCCTAGATCCGAATATCGACAAGGCCGTTGGGATTGATCCCATAGCCAATGCCAACATGTTCGGCGAGTTCGGCTCCGCTCAGGATGTCGCCATCGCCCGGGCTGCTGCCCTGGTTGGCGGTCATCCGAGATTGGCTCTGGCCTTCCTGACCCCGGCCACCTTGATCTCTGTGTTCAAAGGTGAAGCTCTGACTGTCTGCATTCAGGCCGGCATCCTTAAGAGCCTGCTGCAATGCACGGGAATCCTGGCGCAACATGTCCAGTGTTTCGCGTGTATCTGCCTGAATGACACCCTGGATACGGCCATCGTGGCCGATCTCCATTTTCACATCCACCCGCCCGAGATGTTCGGGGCGAAGCTGGACCGAAATTTTATCAACACCGTCACTGGCGGCGTTTTTGATCGACACGGCAACCTGCTGCTGGACCTGCTGGGCGGGGGCCTGACGCGCGGTCTGGGCGGTTTGGCCACCGGTATTGGTCTGATGCAGGCTGTTGGTGCTATTAAGCTGTCCCGGCGCGGTCTGGGCGGTTGCTTCGCTTGCGCCGGTTGCTGTTACCGTGCCATTTGCAGCGGCATTAGCCTGTGCCTGCGGGCTGCCAGCTGCATTTTGCATGTTCTGGGCACCGGCTGCTGCGGCCATGGCTTGCTGGGCTGCCTGGGCGGTTTGTGCCGGGTTGGTTGCGGTTGACTGTGCACCATTGGCGTTTACCGACTGACCATTGACCGTTGCGTTGGTGATGCCTGTTGCGTCGGTTTTGGCTTTGCCATCGGCGCTCATTGCATCAACAATGCGCGACAGGAATTTATCAGACGAGACATCATCACCGGCGGTCGTATCCACGCCATTCATCGCCATTTTTGCTGATGAAGCGGCGGCCGGCTGCGAGAGTGCTGTTGAACTCATCAGGCCGTCGGTCGTGCCATCGCTGGCAGCTGCATTGGCGGCCATTCCTGGATTGATCTGACCGCTTGCCGGTGTGCCGTTCTGGCCGTTGGTGCCGGCATTTGCATTAATTGATTGCGATGCCGCGGCCTGTGCTTTGGCCAGATCAATCGCCTGCTGGGATCCCGGAAGCGGGACGGTCTGGGCGGGCTGATTGGGATCGGTTACGGCAAGCTCGACCTGGGTGTCGTCACCTTCGGCAGTTTCTTTATCGCCAGCGGCAGATTTTCCATCTTCCGACGGTGCGCCATCATCAGAGGCCGCGACATCTCCGTCAGAAGGCTGATCGCTATCTGCGCTTTGGGTTTGATCCTCAGCGCGGTCGGCATCGCGGCTGCCGGTATCGACATCGCGATTGTCATCGGCCTTGCGATCATCGGTTTTGCCATGATCGTCGCGGTCATTGCGCTCTGCGCGCATCGGTTCATCATCGCGTTTGTCATCGGAACGTGATGCGCTTTTGGCATCGTCATTTTCAACGCCGCGATTGGCATGCCTGTCTGCGCGGCTATCGTCCCAGGTGCTCTGGGCAGATTTTGCCGTGTCATATTTGATCTGGCTTTTGCGCTCCGACCAGTTTTCCGTGATCGATGCCATGACATCGCCAAAGCCCGAACCCGCACTTTCATTGGCGGTTGAGCCCGGAATGGAGATGGTTGGCATGGTGCTGTTTGTAATCGCAGAGCTGTTCATGACCTTGGTCCTTTTGGAAACAGTGTCAGAACATGTGCAAGCGCCGGGCCAGTTTCAGGTGTTAACAAATTGTATAGAATTTCAGCGCCTTAGCGGGCTGTTACCGGCAGGGGAAATTTTTGCCCGACCTGTCTATCCCCCGGAACCGGGCAAAAATGATCCTGTTTCGGGAAGGCCGCAACGAATGGCATGGCTCAGACATGCAAAAGGCCCCGACAAATATGCCGGGGCCTTTATGCGGGTCAAATGACCGAATTTGTTTCCGCGATCCGGATCAGGCAGAAATTGACAGGCCCGATTTTGCCGGTGCCGGGGCTTCTTCGGTGCCCGATGCCGTATCCGGTGCTTCGATCTGTTCCGATGCGGCGGGTGCCGGGCGGTCCTGCTGGGCAATCATGATGGCCTGACGCAGTTCGCCTTCGCTTTTTTCAGCCAAGGCAGCCCACGAATCACGAAGCGGTGTCAGAAGACGGGCGACTTCATCGGCAGGTGCCGGGTCATTCTTGCGATCAACATCCATCAAGCGGATCAGGCAATGCGCATAAAGGCGCTCCAGATTGGCGGCGATTTCGCCACCCTGTTCCATATCCAGCGTGTTTGAAAGATGGGCAATCAGTTCCTGTGCGCTGCAATTCGCGTTGCAGCGCCCCTGAATGTCGTTGCGCTCAATCGCGTTCTTTGCCTCTTGCAAGCGCGACAGGGTCTTTTCGAACAGCATATACACCATCTTGGCGGGTGAAGCTGTATTGACCTGCTGGTGCTTGTACGTTTGGGCGGCGTGTTCATTCATGCGACACTCCTTGGTATGCGACGCGTCTCTTTAGTGTGCATGTATGGCATGGAAAAGTTAACTACTATCTTTACCTGCAGCCATCAATTCGTCGAGAGAGCTCTGAATGTTCTTCATCCGTGCGAGGGCAGATTCCATCGCAATGAACTGATCCATCAGGACTTCTCGCTGTCGGGAAAGGCGGTCGTCGATCCGCTCAACTTTTTCGTCATAGGACGTGTTTTGCGTTTCGAGATCCGAAATTGCCTGGGTCAATGTGCCGTTTTCATCATCCAGGATTGAGTCGAGTTCAAAATAGAACTGCGCACCAATACCAACAGATGTGGTCACAGTGGCCGTGTCGTTTGCCAGACCATCGCCACCATAAATCAGGCGAAGACCATCGGCTGTACGAATGCTGTTCCCGGTCACAACGGCGTTTTTGCCCGTCGTGGTCACGCCATCAACCGTGATGTCATAGGTCACGCTGGTGATGGCACCGCCGGACGCATTGATGTTGAAATCATAGGTCGCGGCATTGGTCTTGTTGCTAAAGCCGGTCATGGTGACGTCGGAATTGTTCGATTTCCCGCGGAACAGGAACAGTTCCATCACCTCATCAGGCTCATTGAGCAGGGCCGCATTCAGAGCTGCCTCATCGACTTCGATGGTTTTGCTGACAAGCGGGTCCTCGTTCGAGCCATAGGCCACGAAATCCAGACCGATTTCAGCCAGTACCGAATAATCATCCTTGCCCGCACGGTCGGTTACACCATTGGCAAAGGAACCGGCAATCTGCTGAAGTGCGGACTCAATGCTTTTGACAGACGTATTGCCAAGCAGAATCGCATCTTCGGATGCTTCGCCGGTGGTCGGATCGACAAAGGTCTTTTCGTTGATAAAGGTCTGAACCGCGTTATAGGCATCAACGAAGTCAAGGATTGCCGTTTTCGCCTGGTTCAGGTCCTGTTCGATCTCGATCGTGATTTCGGTGCCTGGTTCGGCATCATAAAGGCTGATGGTCAGGCCATCGATCAGATCGGAAAATTCGTTGGTGCCACGGGTAACGGTAATGCCGTCAAGCGTGATGGAGGCATCATTGCCATCATCAATCACATTGGCGGCGTTGATCGTGGTCGGATCGGTCAGAATACCCAGACTTTGCAGGACGTTACCGGTATCGTCACTAAAGGACATCCGGTTATCAACGCCTTCTTCGGTCGAGGTGAAGATGATCGTACTTTCGGTCGCCGAAACCTTGATAACAGACGCCTGAACGCCGGTGGTGTCCTTGACGTTGTTGATCTTGTCGCGAATATCCTGAAGCGTATCGCCAGCCGAAACCGTGATCGACGAACTGCCCACACCACCGGTAATGGTGAAGCTGCCGGTGCCGGTAAGACCGGTGACGTCTGCGCTTGCCGCGACGGCCTGGGTATCACTGGACAGTTTGTGCTTGCTTGCGACATCGACGATTTCGAACTTATAGCTGCCGGTCGCCGCAGCATTGGTCGCGGTAACCCCCATCAGGGACCCGGCGTCGCTGCCGTTCGATGCGGCGAAAATCTGTTTTGCTTCGAAGATGTTCTTCGATTTGTCGAAACTGGTCGCACCATAAAGGTTCGCCATGGAATCCTTGAGCGTACCAACAAGGGTTTGCAGCTCTTTCAGGGCGGCAATTTTTTCGTCGTTTGCTTCGATGCGTTTTTCAAGATTGTCCGCAGGAATACGACGGGCAGCAATCATCTGGTCGACGGTGTCGACGAAATCGATGTTGGATGAGCCGCCAGACAACTGGACGCGGCCGTTATCGCCAACATAGATGTTATTTAAATTCAAGCTGCTCATTGGTTTAGCTCCTTGGGCGCGCCCGGTCGATTTTGCCTATGTGCGGACGTATCTGTCCGAAATGTTTGCAAAAACCGTGCCTGATGTGCCCGCTGGTCCCGTTAAATTTCTTCGTCCACGAAGCTGCCAAGATATTCGCGCATCTGGGAAAACAGTTGCTGCAACTCTTTGGACGGGATTTCACGCAGGACATCGCCGCTTACGCGATCGGTAACCTTTGCGACAACACGACCGGTGTCCTGATTAAAGTTCAGCTCGACACGTGCCGATCCGTCAGCGACATCCGGCAGATCAAGACTTGCCAGCGCGTCCTGCAATTCTTTGGGAACAGCAGACTGCTTTTCAGCCGACTTCGCAGCCGTACTTGCCGCGGTCGTGTCGATTTTCGGGGCAGGTGCAGGCGACGCAGCAGCGTAACTGCTGCCCGCTGAACCCGGTGAACTATAACTGTTGTTTACAACTTCCATTTTCCTAAGCTCCTAAGCCGCCATCCTGTGACAGCAGGATGTCTTGTTGAATTACAAAGGCAATCCAACATGGACGTGCCCAAGTGAGACAGCGTGCTTACTGCAACAGACGCAGCAAATTCTGCGGCATCTGGTTTGCCTGCGCAAGCATTGCTACACCGGACTGAACAAGGATCTGCTTGGAGGTGAAGGCGGTCATTTCGGCCGCAACATCAAGGTCAAGCAGGGTCGAACGGGCAGATTCAGTGTTTTCCTGCGTGGTTGCAAGGTTCTGTCCCGCAAAGTCCAGACGGTTCTGGGATGTACCGACGGCTGCACGTGCGCGCTGCAGATCGTCAATCGCGCGGGTGACAACTTCAACAGAAGACTGCGCATTGGCCGCGGTGCTGATCGCAGTCGCGCCAAGGTCCTGCAACGATGTCTGGGTTCCCAGCGCACCGGCACCCAGGGTATCGGAATCAACCGCATTCAGGGTGATCGAAAGACGGTCATTTGCGGTATTGCCACCACCAACCTGGAATTCGATGGAGCTCTGAAGCTGCTGACCGTTATCGGCTGCCATGGATACGATGTTGCCGGTTGCGGAGTTGATGCCGCTCGCGCCAAAGGTTGTATCAGTGCCAAAGTCGGATGCGCCGGTATTGTCAGCGCGAATAGCTGCAACAGACGTCGAGAAGTTGGTGTTGACTGTGAAAGTCAGACCCAGTTCGTCAAAATTAAGCGTCGCATTTTCGCCGGCGCTAATAGCGGTCGTGCCGCCTGTTCTATAATCGGTGATATCAATTGACTGCGTGCGATCAGCGGCACCGTCGATGGTGCTGGTAACGGTCATGATGACCTGGTCGCCCGCACCGTAATTGATATTGACTTCGAAGCTGTTGTCAGTCAGGTCGGTGTCGGTATCTGTTGCCCAATAATTGTTATCGGTAATGACAAAATTATCAAAACCGTTTACCGGAACAAGGGCCTGTCCTTGTTGACCAGCCGCCAGATCACCAAAATCAAGTGCCACGTCACCGCCATCGCCCAGCAGCTGAATGCCGTTGAAATTGGTGGAAGATGCGATACGATCGATTTCTTCACGCAGCTGAACGAATTCATCGTTCAGGAAGCCGCGTTCAGTGTCTGAAAGGTTGCCAGAGGATGCCTGAACAGCCAGCGTTTTCATACGCACAAGGATGTTATCGATGGTTGCCATGCCGCCATCGGCGATCTGGAGCATCGAGTTGGCCTGGCCAACGTTTACAGAAGCGGTTTTAAGGGCCTCGGTCGTCGCGTTCAAGCGGGCGCCGATGGCCATGGAAGCTGCGTCATCGCGCGCGGAAACCACACGCGTACCGGACGACAATTTCGACAGCGAACGCGTCGCCATCGTGTCAGAAGCCGAAAGGTTACGGTGTGCTACGTTCGCAGCATAGTTCGAAATAATATTAAGAGCCATGACGCATCTCCTACTTGGACAGCTCTGAACAACATCTTGCTGTTCGTATCCGGCACATTTGCCAGAATTGCTTTTGCTGTCCTACATGGCAACAAAAGCGAAACTACAGGTAAGATGAAATATACTTTTAGGTTAGTTGCCTGTCCAGTGAAAAAAATTAATCTGTAGTTAATCATAAAAAACAAAAGGTTAGTGGGTAGGAAAATATTGTCCTGTTGCCAAAGTCGCAGATTTCAAGGCGAATCCGAGCTGGATTTACTCGGATACTGTATATTGCAATGCGGGAGACGTCATTCGTATAGGTATGCTTGTGGCTGTTCTGGTTGTGGGTGCTGTGTCGTGTGGTTGCAGTCGGTTTACAATTTCGAGGCAAGCAGCAGGGCAGTTTCGTCTTCGGTGATGGTGTAACGTCAACGTGGAGCGAGGAGCTGTAGTCATCCTCTGCGGAGCTCATGCGCGCCAAGGCCAGAAGGTGGTATTGGTCACCACGAAATAAAAAAAAGGCGGCCAACAGGCCGCCTTTTCGTGAATTTTCAGGTCGCCAGGATTACTGGAGCAGACGCAGAAGGTTCTGCGGCATCTGGTTTGCCTGTGCGAGCATGGCCACACCGGACTGAACCAGGATCTGCTTGGAGGTGAAGGCGGTCATTTCCGCAGCCACGTCAAGGTCAAGCAGGGTGGAACGTGCCGATTCAGTGTTTTCCTGCGTGGAAGCAAGGTTCTGACCAGCAAAGTCCAGACGGTTCTGATAGGTGCCGATATTGGCGCGCGCGCGTTGCAGGTCGTCAATTGCGCGTCCGATAACTTCAACAGCACTTTGTGCATTAGCAGCCGTATCGATCGCGTTGTCGGTGAGATCTGCAATAGAGTCTTGTGTACCGGCGGAACCGGACCCAAGAGTCTCAGAGTCGACTGCGGTAAACGAAATTGCCAGGCGATCATTTGCCGTATTGCCAGCGCCGACCTGGAAGTCAACGGTTTGTTGCAATTTCTGCCCGTTGTCAGCCGCCATAGTGACGACGTTGCCAGCAGCAGAGTCAAGGCCCGAGCCATTGAAGTCTGTGTCGGTGCCAAAGTCGGATGCGCCGGTGTTATCAGCGCGGATTGCCGCAACCGAAGCTGAGAAATTGGTATTGACCGTGAATGTCAGGCCAAGTTCATCGAAGTTCAGTGTCGCATTCTCACCGGCGCCGATCGCAGTCGTTCCACCCGTGCGGTAATCGGTGATATCAATCGACTGGGTACGGTCAGCAGCGCCATCAATTGTGCTGGTGACGGTCATAATGACCTGGTCGCCTGCACCATAATTGATATTTACCTCGAAGTTGTTATCGGTGAGGTCCGTATCGGTGTCGGTTGCCCAGTAGTTGTTGTCGGTGATGGCAAAGTTGTCAAAGCCGTTCACCGGGACGAGGGCTTCGCCACCCTGACCTGCGGCAAGGTCGCCGTATTCAAGTGCAACGTCACCACCATCACCGAGCAACTGAATGCCGTTGAAGTTGGTGGAGGAGGCGATACGGTCGATTTCCTCGCGCAGCTGAACGAATTCGTCGTTCAGGAAGCCGCGTTCGGTGTCCGACAGGTTGCCGGACGATGCCTGAACGGCCAGCGTTTTCATACGCACAAGGATGTTGTCGATGGTTGCCATGCCGCCATCTGCAATCTGCAGCATCGAGTTGGCCTGGCCGACGTTAACCGTTGCCGTTTTAAGCGCCTGTGTCGTTGCATTCAGTCGGGCGCCAATCGCCATCGACGCTGCATCGTCACGTGCGGAAACAACACGGGTACCAGAAGAAAGCTTTGCAAGCGACCGTGTCGCCATCGTGTCCGAATTGGTCAAGTTGCGATGGGCGACGTTCGCTGCATAGTTGGAAATAATATTGAGAGCCATTTTTTTCCTCCTACACGGATAAGACTGAATGGCCCGGCCATTCGATCTCTCGGCTACATTGCCTTGTGGAACATCAAAGCAATGCGCGTGCCAGTTATGCTAGGCAAAAATTACAGGTCATGCTGCACGGAGTATTTCTCGTTCGGCAGAATATGCTGCCAGGCGACCTGACGGCCGGTATCGACAAGAATGGGGGCGCGCAGGTTGGTTGACATCGTGATGCCCTGGCCACCCGGTGCGCTGCGGATCGTCACAACCATCAGAATGGCCATGTCCGCGCTGTCAATCGCCAGGCTTTTTTGCGCATTCGTAAGGTCTTTTTCTGCGTAGACGCCGCTTTCCATATTATAGGGTGCGACGATGAAGGACAGATTGGCGTCCGTCAGGCTTTGATACAGTTTGAACTGATCAAGCGACGTGTTCGGGATATTCGCCAGACCGAAGACATGATGTTCAGGAAAGCCAAGAAGGCCAACCGGCATATAAATGCCCTTGTCCCAACTGAATTCGATATCGCCAAAGCGTGTTTCCACTGTGACGGATTCAGGTGTTCCGTTTTCGGCGACGTTTTCGGTATCCATTCCCGTTATACTCCGGCGGTCGAAAAGTTCTGTCTGCTTGCACGTTATGCGCTATTAAGCGGACAAAACAGTTAAAGAAGCAATTAAATATCGAGGCCCAGCCCCCATTAACATGCTTGCAATGGCAGATCAGAATTCAAAAGACGCTTCAGGCAAGATATCAGAAAGATCGCATTCTTTCAAAAACTTGCAATTGAATGTTCCCCCGAATTCCCTGTCATCTCAAAGAACAACCGCACTTTTCGAAACCTTTGCCACCATCCGTGAACCCGGAATGATCGCCCGGATGCCGTGAAACGGTGCCATGTTTTCGAAAATAGCGGTTGTCATCACATTCATGTTAATGAGGTCTGACCCGTTGAATAATCAACGCAAATAGTTAGCCAAAGATAAATCTGACGCCCGCGAAATGGCAATAAAGCTTGCCTGCAGGGCAGTTTCATACTGCGACAGTTCGGCAAGGGTCAGCGGCACGTCAACAGTTTCAATGTCACTGATCGCCTGGGCAGCAAAAACCTTGAAGTCCTGATGGCGCGTTTCAAACCGTTCGACATTGGCGATATCAAGCCCGATCTGGCCCTGGACGTTGGGCAGGTCGTTGATGGCTTCGTTGATAAAGCCGATCGCAACCGTCATTGCATCCTGATCTTCGGTGCCGGCGGCAATGCCAAGCCCCTGGATCAGTTTCTGGAATGCAGGATTGTCGGCCAGAATGCCATAAGAGACATTGTATTGTTCATCGACACGCACTTCGAGGATTTGCTTGTCACCGTCATAATAATCGGCATCCGGACGCGGGTTCGGGATCTTTTCCATCCCCAGTTTGGTCAGGAAATCACCCGCACCGCTTTCGGTGATCGTGATTGTTCCGTTGCCGACATTTTCGATATTGAGCAACGGATTGCCTTCACCGCCAAAACCGCGCAGCGATGCAATCGCGCCATTGGTCGTGACACTGTTGATGGCATCGAGAATATCGTCAATGTCATCGGTCGCAGCGTTATAGTTGACGTTGGTTGTGACACTGTTGCCATCAACATCGGTGCTGACGATCTGAAGCTGTCCGGTGGTAACGCCAAGTGCGGCAAGGGTCGTCGTGCCGGTCAGCGCAACGTCAAGATCGCTCATATAGTTGTCGGGTGCGCCGATCTTGTCGATATCGACAGCCGGGTCTTCGGAACGGCCACCGGCAAACAAATAGCGCCCGTCAAGATTGGTGTTGAGCAGGTTGGCGATCTGCTGCAAGGCCTGTTCGGCCTCGTCCATGATGTTGACGTCGTCGGCCTGCTGGGCCGAACTTGCCTGAATAAGCAGCGTCTTCATCTGGGTTGCAATTTCCAGCATGCTGTCAACAGCCGTTTCCATGCTTTGCAAACGCAGCTTGGCCTGTGTCGTGTTGCGCAGATACTGCTCGGTACGGGTATATTCGCCCTCAAGATTGAGCAGGCGCTGCGCACTGTCGGCAATACCGGCATAGTCGCGCGATTTATAACCGCTCGATGCCTGGTTCTGCAAATCCGTTACCTTGGCCGCGTTCCGGATGGCCAGATCCGACAACAAGGTATGGTTTGTATAGGTTGCGACACGAGATACCATGATATCCTCACTTCATAAGCCGCAGTTTAAACTGCATTGAGCAATGCATCAAACATTTCATCAACCGTAGAGATTACCTGGGCTGATGCTGTATAGGCGCGCTGGAAGATGATGAGGTCTGACATCTCTTCATCAAGGTTGACGCCTGCTTCGTTCTGGATGCGGGTGCTCAGATCCGTGACCAGTCCGGACTGGAATTCATAGGAGCTTGCAGCCACCTTGGTCTTGGTCGCAGCGGTTGCAACGATGCCGGCTGCATAATCGGTCAGCGACGTGCGCTCACCAGACAGACCGTCGGTTGCTTCGAAATCGATATCGGTGCGTTCAAAGGCGTGGCTTAGCGAAAGGGCCGCGCTGTTGTCGCCTTCATGGACACCGAACTGAATGCCAAGCCCAAGCACCGTGGTCAGGGCGTCCGCATTCGGCAGGCCGCTGTCGGTGAAATAGAATGCATCGCCATCGGCATCGGTGACGCTAAGCTTGTAGCCGCCGATCTGGCTGTCAAACACGACTTCGGCGGTAATGTTGTTATCGGTCAGGGTCGCGCTGTTATTGATCGCATCGGCGATATCCTGAAGCGATGAGGTGCTGTCATAGGTGATGTTGACATCGGTGAACTCGCCACTGACCGTAAGGGTATAGTTCAGAGGCGGCGGCACCAGCGGACCCAGGTTGGGAATGGCATTGTCCGGATTGACCACTGCAGTCGTGGTTTCATAGGTGTCGGCATTCATCTGACCGCGCACAATTCGTGACGGGTCGTTCTGAATGGCCGAGGAAACGCTCATGTTCCCGGAAAGGTTCGGCTGATCCTCTGTCAGACCAAGCTTGCTTGACAGAGCACCGGAATCGGTAACCGTCAAGTTGGCGTTATATTCAATGACAAGACGATAGCGATCACCATCCTCGACGATAAAGGCCGTAGACTCTGAATCCGCGACTGTCATGCCGGCCCCCTGCAGGGCCGTACGGATATTGTCACGGATGTCTTCAAGGGAATCTGTTGCCGTGTAATTGACGGTGACCCCGCCAACCAGCACGCCGGACCCAGCCGAGATCGTAAAGGAATTGGCCGTAATATTCAGCGCGTCAGTCGAGCTGCGTTGTGCTGACGTCGTAATAGTGTCCGACTGCTTGACCGTCGCGATAAAGTCGTTCAGGCCGAAATAGTGCGACATGCCCTGTTTGCGACCGTCACCGGTGGTGATCTGACTGTCCATTTCGTTGATGGCAACACGGTTGCCATCTGTGCCTTCGATGACCAGCTTGTTGTCAATCAGTGACGCCGTCAGATAGCTGCCTGCATCAGAGTTGTTAATGGCATCAACAATGCCCTGAACTGTCGCCGGGGTCGTCGGCAACGCGATATCGGCCCAGCTGTCACTTGCGACAAGCTGCCCGTCGGCATCCAGTGCCGCCACACGAAACGCACCGGTTGCAGTCAGCGGATCACTGGCTGCGACGATACGGTTACCGGAAAGGTTGGCTGGGGGCGGGAATGCGGTGCCTTTGTTATGCTCTTCATTCAGGGCATCACGCAATTCGCCGGCAAGTTCGTTCACCTGATCGTTGATGGCCGGGATTTCAGAATCACGCATTTCAAACAGGCCCTTCAGCGTACCGGTACGCAGGGTGTCCGTGATGTCTTCACCGTTTAGGGTGATACCGGAACCACCGGTTCCAGGTTCGAAACCGGCCGTTTGGGTAAAGGTCAGTTTGTTGGGCGTGCGATCAAGCAGGGTGTTTGCACCCGCCGCCGAATAAATCACCATAGAACCGTCGCTGCGGCTAAACGTGGTGATGTCAATGATCTTGGATAGCGCGTTGAGTTTCTGGTCGCGCTGGTCTTCAAGCTCGGTGGTCGGCTGTCCAAGGTTCTTGAGGCGGATGATGCCGGTATTCAGATCGGCAATCTGGCTGAGCAGCGTATTGGCGGAATTGACCTCGTCCGTGATCTGGTCGTCGATGTCATCGCGCATATCCTGAAGCTGGCTTGACAGCTTCTCGAAGGATTCAACAACCTGAATGGCGCTCTCGATGGCCTCGATCCGGGGTGAATTCTGGTCCGGGGTGACGCCAAGCTGTTCAAACGCATCGGCAAGATCGTTGATGCGCTGACTGATCGCTGCATCAGACTGAACCGTGCCAAACAGCGTCTGGACACGCTGGAAAAACTCGTAGCGCGCTTCTTCGCGACCGGCTTTGCCCAGTTCACCGCGAACTTCGCGCAGAAGGCCTTCATTGACGTTGCGATAGATGTCGGCGATCTGGGACCCGGCACCCGTACCATCGAGTGTCAGGGTTTCCTGCCCGGCAATCTTTTTGGAATAGCCTTCGGTATTCACGTTCGAAATGTTCGAAGACGTGATGGCAATGCGTGCCTGGGCCGTGTTGAGGCCGGAAATCGCAGTATTGAGTGCCTGGGTCAGTGACATGATACGCGCCTTTACACTTAGAGCGTTTCATTGACGCTGTATGCGCCGCCGGATTTGTTTAACGTACGCCCGTAACCGCCAAGCGATGCCTTACTGGTTTTCGCCGACCGGTTATAGGTGGTGCAGTCTTCCTTGGCCTTGTCATTTACAGCGCGGACAATGGCCTGAACGACACGTTCATTGGTCGCCTTGGCTGCCTGGAGTGCCGTCATGTTGCGACGGGCGGCTTCCTGGAACTCGGCCTGGAGTTCACGCAGTTCAGCGCGGTCTTCTTCGGGCATGGCACGAAGTTCTTCACCGCGGCCGCGCAATTTCACGACCAGCTGCTCATACTGCATCGACAGGGCAGATTTTTCCGACAGGAACTGCTCATATTCGCCGCGTGACAGCGTCCGCAGCCCCGTGGTTTCACGTTCCAGCAGGGACATGAGGTCATAAGTGACGCTTTTCAGTTCTGTAACCAACTCTTGAGTGGTCATTTTTTACCCCTCCTGGATTTTGAGGATCTCGCGTGTGACAGCATCTGCAATTCCGATGCCACCTGCGCGGGTCATTTCTTTGGCATATTCGTCAACCAGCATGGAGCGCATCATCGTTTCGCCGTGACCACCACCAAACATTTCGTTGGTTTCGATCCCGGAAAACATGTGGCTCAGCATCTGGCCGAGGAACATGGATTCAAATTCTTCGCCGGCTTTGCGGGCTTCGGCTTCGGTCTTGATGTGACCATCCGTAAGCGAATTCATCCGCGCGGCCATATTGTTCTGGGTGCCGTATTGTGCGCTGGCCTGGGCCTGCGCCATCAGGGCAGTTGCGCCGTCGGTCATCATCACATCACCTCGATTTCGGCCTGAAGGGCACCCGACGTCTTGATCGCCTGCAAGATGGTGATCATGTCGCGCGGCCCGACGCCAAGGCTGTTAAGGCCATTGACCAGTTCCTGAAGGCTGACACCGCCATCCATGATGCCAAGCTGATTGTCTTCGCCTTCGTCAACCGCAACATTGGTGCGATCAACCGTCTGGGTGGTGCCGGTCTGCGAGAAGGGCGACGGCTGGGAAACCTGCTGGGTTTCGGTGACCCGGATGGTCAGATTGCCCTGGGCAATGGCAACGCGGTTTATCCGGACATTTTCGCCCATGACAATGGTGCCGGTATTTTCGTCAATCACCACCCGGGCAATCTGGTCAGGTTCAACACGCAGCTGTTCGATATCGGTCAGCAGCGAAACCACATTCTGATTATAGCGTTCCGGGATGCTCAGTCGCACGGTGCCCGGATCGCTCGGGCGGGCGGCGACTTCGCCCAGATAGGCATTAATTGCATCCGATACGCGGCGCGCAGTGGTAAAATCAGGGTTGCGCAAGACAACAGACATGTCCTGCATGGAATTCAGGTTGAAATCGATTTCGCGTTCAACAATACCGCCATTGGCAATGCGGGCCGAGGTCGGAACACCTTTGACAACCGTTTCGGCATTGCCGCCGGCCGAAAAGCCGCCAACCGCCAGATTGCCCTGGGCAACGGCGTAAACTTCGCCGTCTGCGCCAACCATCGGTGTCACAAGAAGTGTACCGCCCTGAAGGCTTTCAGCCGTACCGATTGCGCTGATATTGACGTCGATGCGCGAACCCTGACGGGAAAATGGCGGCAGGGTCGAGGTCACCATAACAGCTGCGATATTGTCTGAATCAAGGTCGTCGATCTGATCGCGCACATTGATGCCAAGACGTTCAAGCATGGCCACAAGGCTCTGACGGGTGAAGTCGGCATCGCCAAGATCATCACCGGTGCCGTTCAGGCCAACCACAAGACCGTAACCAACCAGCATGTTATCACGTACGCCTTCGAAATCGGCGATATCCTTGATACGTGACTGGGCCTGCGCCGGTGCAGTGCCAAGCTGCAAGACGGCGAACAAGCCAAGTGCGACGACCATTGTCGCTTTGCGTGCTGTTTTGCCAAGACCTGTGATCATATTCTCAATTCCGCTTTGACGTGGGATGCAACTGCATCCGGCAAATGGTGCGATTGAAGATGTGAACCGCGTTTGTCAGCTGTTTTGCGAAAATCATGCCAAGTGAGGCTTTCCGCGCGCTATCGGACGAAGCCCGCAGAAAATGGCGGCAAAACATGTCCATATGCAGATATGGGCCTGCGCCGGGGCGATTGTTTCGTCCAACCCGGCATTTTTTTCCCGTTGCGCGCTTCCCGCGATTGAGGGAGACTCCACTTTTCCAGTGAACTGAACGGTAAACGGTTATGTTCAGTCTGGCGAACAGGGCGGGCAATGCCGACACGGCAGAAACCGGGTGCCTGTTTGCGATAATGAATATGATCTTACCACAACGAGACGGATACGGGTCATGAAGGTTAGCGGATCCAAAGCAACCGGGACGAGCGGAACATCACGCAAAAAGGCATCAGGGTCATCTGGCGGCAGCGGTTTTGCCGATACCATGCGTTCGCTTGACTCGTCGGGCGATGCCGGTGGTTCTGTCGGTGTCCACAGTACGGGCAGTGTCAGTGCCCTTGATGCCCTGCTTGCGCTTCAGCAAAGCGGGGATGCATTGGACTCCCCGCGCAAGGCCGCTGTGCTGCGTGCCAAAAGTCTGCTGGAGCAGCTTGAAGCTGTTCGGGACGGTTTGCTAAGCGGGGCGCTTTCTGGTCCGCGTCTCAAGCAACTTGTCGGTCTGATGGATCAACAGCGCGAAATGATTGATGATCCTGAACTTTCCGCGGTTCTCGACGAGATTGACCTGCGGGCACGGGTCGAACTTGCAAAACTTGAGGTTTCAGGCCTGATCTGACTGTTTAATTTACAGTATTTTTCAGCTGAAAATCGCAGTTTTCTGCCCGTTTGGTGGCAATTTACGATTTATTTGTTCAATCGGCTTGCACCACCCGCTGGCTCCCTCTATATTGCCGCGCGATCGATGAGTCCTGTATAGAGGGCATACATGACTATCACACTACCACCTGACTATCGTCCTGCTGAGGACGAAGAGTTCATGAACCCGCGCCAGCGGGAATATTTCCGGCAGAAACTTCTGACCTGGCGGGCAGAACTTCTGCACGAATCTTCGGAAACATTAGCGAACCTGCAAGATGGCGGGCTGCAAGAACCTGACCTGACCGACCGTGCGTCGGCTGAAACGGACAGGGCGCTTGAGCTTCGCACTCGTGACAGGGCGCGCAAGCTTATTTCAAAAATTGATGCTGCTTTGCGTCGAATTGAAGACGGGTCATATGGTTACTGCGAAGAAACCGACGAGCCGATCAGCTTGAAAAGACTTGAAGCTCGTCCAATTGCAACCCTGAGCATTGAAGCCCAGGAACGCCACGAACGGATGGAGCGCACGCGTCGCGACGACTGATCGCGCCGGGTGACCAAAAGATCAGGAGCCGCAAAGTCGGCCCTTACCATGTAACATCATGGTCTTGTGGGAGATTACTGGTTAGGGATAACCAAATTCAAAAGCCCGGCCCTTTGGCCGGGCTTTTCCCGTTTTTGGACCGGACGCAAAAAAAAAGACCGCCGGCAAAGGGCGGTCTTTTCGGATGTCGTGGTCGTCTTATATATCCTGCCTGACAGGAACCCGGGAATGCGGATCAGACAGGGATCATAGACGCTGCCTTAGAACGGCAGAATGATATCAAGCACTTCGCTGCCATAGCGCGGCTGCTGGACATCGGAAATGGTGCCGCGTCCGCCGTATGAAATGCGGGCTTCGGCGATCTTGTCATAATTGACTTCGTTGGCCGAACTGATATCGGCAGCGCGGATGACCCCGGCAATCTGGACTTCACGGACTTCGCTGTTTACCCGGATTTCCTGACGCCCGTGGATGACATAGTTTCCGTTGGGCAGGATCTGGATCACGATGGCCGCAACGCGAAGATCGATGGCTTCGGTTCGGTCAAGCGATCCGGTACCACGGTTGGACGTGTTGCTATCCATATTGAACATGTTGCTCGGATCGATCGTCTCGGGCAGAACTTTGGTGAATTCGGACTCAAGCCCGAACAGGTTCGGCACTGCCAGGTCTTCGCTGTTGGTGCGCGACCGGGTTGTGGTGTTGGCCAGTGCCGCACTGTCAGACATGTCGACAACAACGGTCAGGATGTCGCCAACCTGATTGGCGCGCTGATCCTTGAAGAATGACCGTGCCCCGGCCCGCCATAGCGAGTTCGGGTTGCTTTCGGCAAGTTGCGGTGCTGGCATCGGCAGGCTGACCGGACGATAGCTTTCCGACTGGGTCGGATTGTCGATCGAGGACAGTTTCGGCGGTTCGCCGACTTCCGAAAGACGTTTCATCGCATTGCAGCCCGAAAGCAGCGCTGTTGCGCCGATCAGGCCGGTGACAAGCGCAAGGCGCCGCCAAGAATTCTGTGTGGTTTTACTAGGCATGAGGTCCTCCTGGGTTCCTGCGCCTATTTACGCAAGGATCATGCCAGTTCGCATGCCCTGATCTGGGAAAAGCTTGCCGGGTGGTGCAGGGACAACGGGGCAGGAGACGACGGTACGGGGAGTGCGGAGCAGGTGCGCCCTATTGCGACATGGCGGGCAGGGCGCGGACTTCGTTTTCGGCAACAACTTCAACCTGGATGGTTTTGTTGCTTGATTGATTGACCACGCGGATCACGTCCCCTTTTGACCCGTTTTCAAGCGCCTTGCCGCGGGCGGTCAGTGACATGTTTGCCGTGACCAGCCGGATGGTGACCAATGCACCGCGACGCACCAGGATCGGATTGGTCAGATCGCGGAACAAAAGCGGCTCGTTGGGTGTGCCGGCCCGCACAACTTCCTTGCCGATCACATCATTGATATCGCGGATCGCCCCGGACGGAACGCGTTCGGATCGGAAATCACGATATTCGACCTGGTCAGGGCGAATGATCTGGCCGCGTGACACCGGTTCGACCAGAACCGGCACGGATGACAGCGGGTAATATTTGCCGCTGATGCGATATGTGCGTTGCTGTGCGGTTTGTGCGGCCGCCGTGACGCTGGCAACAAAACGCTGGGTGCGCGAATTGACCTCAAGTGCGGTCACATCAACATTGTTCAGCGCATCAACCGGCAGATGGATCTGGAAATTCTCGCTCGACAGGTCAACCGTGAACGGGCGCTGGATGCCATGGTCAACCAGGGCGATTTCAACCGCATCGCGGATTTCATCAATGGTGATGATCTGGCTTGCGCGTGTTACCAGAACCTGATCGGCGGTGGTGCGCGGACGCCAGTTGATATTGTGGCGCTGGGCGATGCCATAAAGCCAGCGGTAATCAAGAACAACCTGCTTGCCCGGTTGCGGCGCATGGGCAACGGCGATATCGGCCTGTTGCGGATCAATGCCGGTAAACAAATCCCCCAGCGTCACATACTGTCCTTCGACCAGCGCATCTGGTTTCAGAAGGATGTTGGCTTCGAGTTGCTGGCTGTTATTGCGCGAATTGCCACCGTTCGAGGATTGCGCAAAGGCCGTCCCGACCGGAACAATAAGCGACATAATCGCGAGCGAGAGGATTATTTTCTTTATTTTCATGCGCCTAGGGTCAGGGCCTGTTTGTTTTCGTGTGACAGTCAATCAGGTTTGCGCTGACTTAAAAAGCAAAACCGCAAAAAAGATATGATCTTTCGGGATCTTGCGACCAGTCAACCCGTACCGATCCGACCGGCTTTGCAGACAGCCATTATGTTTGAAAACCCGGTTTTGTGCCGTATTCGGGGCGTTGCCGGGCAACGTACCCGGGGCTTGCAAACATAACGGTTGCCATTGCATCGGATGGCATCGGATCGGGCCACTATAGCATGGAACAGTATACGTGGCGTAAATACAGTTTGCGCAAGTACGCGATGGATCAGACCGCGACTTGCGCACACAAACTGCATTACCGATATCGCGAAATTAACGCAGGTTACTGACTGCGCTCATCATTTCGTCGGTAGTGGAGATGGATTTGGAATTCATTTCATAGGCACGCTGTGCCTTGATCAGGTTGGTGATTTCCTGAACCACATTGACGTTCGATGATTCAAGATATCCCTGCTGGACCGTGCCATAACCGACATCACCCGGTGCGCCGGTATTGGCCTGACCCGATGCCTCGGTTTCAAGGAAAAGGTTGTCACCCAGCGCATCAAGACCGGCCGGGTTGATAAAGGTTGCAAGCTGGATCTGGCCCAGATTGGAAAGCGCGACCTGACCATCGATCTCGGCATAGACTTCGCCGTTGGTGTTGATGGTCACGGATGTTGCGTTGCTGGGCACGGTAATGCCGGGCTGAACCGCATAGCCATCCTTGGTGACCAGCGCGCCATTGGCATCAAGTTTCAGCGTACCGTCACGGGTATAGGCGGTTTCACCACTTGGCAGGTCGATCTGAAGATATCCGCGGCCCTGAATGGCGATATCAAGTTCGTTTTCCGTCAGGGTCAAAGTACCCTGACCCATATAACGGCCGATTGCCGCGGTCTTGACACCCAGACCGACCTGGACGCCGGTGGGCACAATGGTGCCGGTATCAGATGACGGCGAACCGGCACGGCGCAGGTCCTGATACAGCAAGTCCTGGAATTCGGCGCGCTGGCGTTTATAGCCGGTGGTGGTCATGTTGGCGATGTTGTGCGATGTGACGTCCACGTTGGTGGACTGGGCCTGCATCCCCAAAGCACCGATATCAAGTGACCGCATCTGTCTTCTCCTTGGCTTGCGCTGTTTGTGCGCTTAATTTCCGTAAAAGGGGTTCTGCGACCGGATCAGGCGCGAACATCCCCGAGTTTGCTGATCATGTTACGCATGCGCTCGTTCTCGCTTTCAAGAGAGCGGGTAACAGACTGATAGGTCCGCAAAACGTCGATCATCTGCGTCATGGCGCTGATCGGATTGACGTTTGATTTTTCAAGTGCGCCCTGAACAATGCCGGCATTGTCGACCTGTTCGATGGTGACTTCCTGGTCATCGCCAGCCTGCAGGCTGGGGGCGCGATAAAGGGTGTTTCCGGTAACCACCATGCGCTGGACATTATCAACCGATACGACCTGCAATTTGCCGATCTGGCCGATATCGGTCGAAACGGTGCCATCGCCCTTGATTTCAATCTGGCCATCCGCCTGATTGAAGAAAAGCGGCTGACCGGCATCGCTCAGAACAGGATAGCCGTCATTGGTGATCAGCTGCCCGCCCGGATCCAGCGTGAAATTGCCGTTGCGCGTGTATTGAACGCCCGACGGGGTTTCGACGGCAAAGAACATGTCCGGCTGGCTGAGTGCGACGTCAAGCGGGCGGTTGGTATGTTCAATATTGCCGACCGTTGTATTGCGATATTGGGAAATGTCCTGAACAAGGGAAATTTCACGTTCGCCGCGGAACGGAGCGTCTTTGTTTTTCGCAATCCAGTCGGTGAACATCATGCGCTCTTCTTTGTACCCGGTCGTGTTCATGTTCGCCAGGTTCTGCGAGATGTTGTTCATCATGCTGCGAAGTGTCTTCTGACGAGACAGCGCGATATATGAAACGTTTTCCATAGTCAGTATCCCATTTGGGGGCAGTGATTTGCCCAACATAAATGCGAAAGCCGTGCCAGAGTTATTAAGTATATGAAAATAAACAATTAAATTTGAATTCGGCATTTGTTGCCGGGGTGGATTTCACCATGTCTGGCAGAAACTGCCGTGATCAGGACGACAAGCAGGGACAAAGTTTTCCGGGTGGCCGCGCGGCAGTTCTTTCCTGTTAACCGACACTTATTCTTAGAGTGAGGCGGGATAAGGTGGGATGATACGGGACCAAGTGGGACAAGGCACGGTTTGCGGGGCCTTCGGGCCAAAACTGCGCTTCGGTGGTGTAAGTGCGCTTGGTTTTGGAGTTGGCTGGTGAATGGTCGTGTTCGCCATTTGATGTTGGAGGTGATGACGTTCAGTTCAGTCAGCTCTCAGTTTAGTCTCGAACCTCTCTTAGCCAGCTCTTAATTCTGGTCAATCGAGGCTGTGACGATCTTGCAGTCCTCTTGAGTGATCACTGCGCTGGCCGAGCCAATCGTCATGCCGCCAAAGCCGTTGCGGGCTCGAAATTGCATTGAGACATTGTGAGTTCCGATGTCAGACACTGGTGAAATCAAGGTTTCGATATGCTCGTAGCTGTCTGGATCAACTAGGCGATCTTCTACGTAACGTTCCAGATCAGGGTAAGAACCGTCCCATGCGCTTAGGCAATGGAAGCCTTTGCGTTTGTCTTCTTCGCGCTCCGCTTTGGCCTGTGCAATGTCAGCATTGCTCTCAGAAGAATCCGAGAGTGCGACCGCTCCAAGCCCGAGTGCTGCGCCAATTACTAGGTATATGAGGCCGGTTTTGCGGGTCAATTTTTTTGGGGGTTTGATCACAACAACTAAGCCAGCAAACAGAAAAAGAGCGCCAACGAATATAAGAAAATCAAGCATAGTTCCTCCTGTGATCTAGCCGCAACTGACAGGCGATGACTCTTCTTATCGCTGCGCCAATGAAGCTGCAAACTGTCGCAGGCGTCTGCAGGTTTATACATAGGTTTCTGACAATTGCTGATTTTTTTATTTTGTCAGAGGCAGCTGAGATCATGGCCTGGAGCAAAAGCACGATAGTACGATACAGAGAGTTTTTTTCGAAATTCGAGCAGCTTTGTGCGAAGTTTACTTTTAGGAAAGTACACTTTTCACAGTTTTTTTTTGATCCAGGCAGAGCAATTGAGAGCTCAAGGTTTTCAATATTTATGGTACCGCCATAAATATTGATTCCAGTTGCTTCGGTCGAGGTGTTGTTATCATTCTCACCGAGCGATTCTCTCATGGCGTTCTGGAAAGATAGTCGCGCCTTGTCGATCTGGGTGCGTTTGTCCATGAAACCTCTAAGATGCTGCTTGCATCAGGTAGCGCATCATTTCTGGCCCTACCTGGTTACCTTTTTCACGTTCTGCGAGCATCATAGCGTAACCTAATGTAATTAGGCGAGATTTTTGTTTGTTGTCCCACTTGAGGTTATGCTGAGAGCGAAAATTCTCCAGCTCCTCAATGATCATCATCAGCAGATCCTGATCTAGAGGGGCTGGTGGTCCCTGGTCCTTAAAGTTCATCGCGTCCAGAGTGTTTTGGTCCGGGGAACCTTGTGACTGCCGAATATCCTTTGGTCCTTCGCCGGTTACGAGCCAGTGAAGTGAAACATTGGCGGTGTCAGCAATTTTCAACAATGTAAAGGCACGAGGTTCTGATTCCCCGGTGGCTATCTTATTGAATGTGCTCTGTGGGATGTCCGCCCGCTGCGCAAATGAGCGAGCTGTTTCCCCATTCAGAACATCCCTTAATCGGCTAATGAGGCCTTTACGGTATTCTGAGCTAACCGAAAACGGAGGTTTACTGTTCATTTCGGACTTTTCACTTCCGCAAAACATCAATAATTACAAAATGTTAGCAATAAATCATTCGAAAGAAGTTGCTTGTTGAACCGTAAACGAATTTTATCGCTTGACTGTTAGTCGAAAAAGGCTCAGATTTTCCTCGTTCACGGAATTTTACATTCCAAATCTACCGGCCTGGCAGGGCCGGGAAGTTCGAGGAGATGCCAATGGTGCGCAGGCACGACAGAAGCCCTCAGGAGATCCGGTTCGATTTGAACCAGAAAGGGCTCACCTTTGCTGATGTAGACCGTGCTTCCGGTTTTCGCGTCGGTACGACACGCGATGCAACTCGTCATCCCCATGCAGAGGGTGAGCAAGCGATCGCAGAAGCACTTGGTCTACGGGCAAAGGATATCTGGCCGTCGCGCTACGACGCCAAAGGAAATCGCCTCAAACCTCAACCTTCCCAGAACTATACGGATCGGCCACGGCTTCGTCACTGTCTAAAAGAGGAAGCCGCGTGAACAATTCCCCGGATACGAACTCCCGGTATTCTCTGTTGATCGGTTTGTTTGGTCGCTTTCGATCACAGGGAACCATGGCGGCGGCGTGAAACCCTCTCTCAACCCCCGCGCCGCCGCCACCTTCTCAATTCATCTCTTATGGTTCTTATGAGGCTCTGAATGGCTGAAATGGTTGATATCGAGTTGATCGCGATTGGTGAACGTCTCCGTGCTGTTGACCAGGACCATGTTGCAGTGATTGCTGACAGCATTCGTCAATGTGGACGTGTTCTGCAGCCAATTACGATCTCTCGGACATTTGCCACAAGTGACGCGCTGCGCCCAGAGTTGACCCTTGTTGCTGGTGCACATCGGTTGGCCGCTGCGAAACTAGCAGGTCTTGATGTGATCCCTGCTGAAATTGTCGACGATATCAAACCACTTCAAGCCAAACTAATTGAGATTGATGAGAACCTTCTGAGACATGAATTAAACCCGCTGGATAGGGCGGTGTTTCTTGCAGAGCGCAAACGCATTTATGAAGAGTTGCACCCGGAGACGAAGCACGGAGCACAAGGCCACAATAAGGGCAAGAACGAAAACGACACGATGTCGTTTTCCAAAGATGCAGCAAATCGCCTGGGCTTTAACCCACGCACGATCGAGCGATCAGTAAAGATCGCCACCAGCTTGTCACCGGAAGTTCGCAAGAACCTTGTCGGCACGGAACTTTCCAAAAATCAGAGTGAGTTGTTGCTGCTGGCCAAACAGGAGCCGGACGCGCAGATCAAGATTGTTGAACTGATCCTTGATCAGAAGCACGGGGTTAAATCGGTCAAAGCCGCGCTTGAGCGAACCAGTGGCAAGCCGAAGGTGGTTGCGGATACTACTCAAGCCGAAATCAAAAAACTGATGGATGCTTGGCGCCATTCAGGCCTTACCGCGCGACGAACGTTCGTCCGAGAGCTGTCAGCCGGGGATCGTCTTCTTCTCCAAGATTTGCTCGATATGGCAACTCCTGACGCCGAGGAGGCTGCTTGATGGTCCGGCAACGTTCAGATCGCAAGACACTGGACCTGCTGAGCTGGCATCCCTCCAGCCCGAAGGTCGAAAGGTTCGAAGAGCAGATGGTTCGAGCAGCGACCATCAGCGGCAAGATCGCACTGGCGGTGTCTCGCATTCTTGCAGATGTGAAGGTCCGCGAAAAGGAACCGCTGGAACGCGAGGACGTAGCACGCCGCATGGGAGAATTTCTTGGTGAAGAAGTCTCCAAAAACATGCTCGACGCCTATGCTAGCCAATCCCGAGAAGATCACAAAATCAGCGTGCCGCGTGCTGTTGCTCTCATGCACGCGACAGATGATTACAGGCTTTTGACCCTGCTGGCCGAGGAGCTTGGCCTGACCGTAATTCCACGGAAATACGAAGGCACGGTTCGCGAAGCAATCCTTGCTGAAAAAATCGAAGAGCTTAACGGGGAGCTTCATTCGCTCCGGCGCGGGAGGAAGTCGTAATGCAAGAGTGGTTTTCACCCGCTGAAATCGCCGAATTGAGGCTGCCAGGTACACCGGGCACCAAGATGGGTGTCAATGCGCTGGCAGATCGCAACAACTGGCGCGATGCATCCACCCATAACAATGACCCGCTTGCAAGGAAACGCAAAGGGCGCGGCGGCGGTTGGGAATATCATTGGTCATTGCTGCCAATACCGGCCCAAACAGAGCTGCAGAAGCGGGAAATCGCCCGCAAGAAAGCCGAAGCACCGCAATCAAATGGACGGGGTTCGACTGCTGCCCGCGTAGACTGGGAGTGGTTTGAGGCTCTGCCCGAAGCGCGGAAGAAAAAGGCGCATGACCGGTTTGCTGTTCTTGATGCGATTTGCACTCTGCAACGTGGTGCACTTTCCAAGGATCAAGCCGTATGCAGCGTTTCTGCGCAACAGAACATCGGTGCATCCACGATCTACAACTGGTTCAAGCTGGTTGAAGGTTTGGATCGCAAAGACTGGTTGCCTGCACTGTGCCCGCGTCATGCAGGCCGCACGAAGAAAGTGCCTTGTGATCCTCTCGCCTGGGAATGTCTGAAGGCTGATTTCCTGCGCCTTGAAAAGCCGCCATTTGCCGCCTGTTATCTTCGACTTGAGACAGCGGCGCAGGAGAATGGTTGGACGATACCAGCTGCACGCACACTTGAGCGGCGGTTGGAAAGCGAAATACCGGCTCCGGTTCGTGTCTTGCTGCGCGAAGGCAGTGAAAAACTCAAGATGATGTATCCGCCCCAGGTGCGCGACAGATCAGAATTCCACGCAATGGAAGCGGTCAACGTTGACGGTCACAAATGGGACGTATGGGTTGAGTTCCCGGATGGCGAGATTTGCCGCCCGATCATGATTGCGATTCAGGATCTGTATTCCAACAAATGTGTCGCCTGGCGCGTAGATAAATCCGAGAACTCTGACCTTGTTCGACTGGCCTTTGGTGATTTGTTCCGTGAATACGGTATCCCGGACCATGCATGGCTTGATAACGGTCGCGGATTTGCCGCCAAGTGCATTTCGGGCGGCACCCCCAACCGTTTCCGGTTCAAGGTGAAGCCTGAAGAACCAAGCGGCATCCTCACCGCACTGGGTATCAACATCCACTGGACCACACCGTATTCCGGGCAATCAAAGCCAATCGAACGCATGTTCCGGGATTTCTGCAACCACATCGCGAAACATCCGAAATTCGCCGGTGCCTACACCGGCAACAAGCCGGATGCCAAGCCGGAAAACTACCGCAGTAAAGCGATCCCGCTTGATGAATTTTTGAAGGTCGTTGGCGAGGGCATTCGCGTCCACAACGCACGTCCGAAGCGCAATACGCGGGTGTGCGGTCGGGTTCGGTCCTTTGACCAGGCATTCGATGCCAGCTACGCAGATTCCGTCATCCGCAAAGCTGCCCCCGAGCAATTGCGCATGTGCTTGCTAGCCGCCGAACAGATCCGCACGGATCAGCGCAGTGGCCGGATCGAGCTTATGGGGAACTTCTATTGGGATGAATGCCTGCATGATCACATGGGCAAGTCGATCATGGTGCGGTTTGACCCGGACTTCCTCCATGACAGCGTTTACGCCTATCGCCTTGATGGCAGTTTCATCGGCGAAGTTGGCCTTTGGGAGGCCAGTGGGTTCGCTGATCGCAACGCGGCGCGCGAACATGGCCGCAAGCGTCGGGCATTCATCAACCTGACCAAGAAAGCCGCCGAGATCGAGCGCACACTTTCACTTGAAGAATACATGGATCTGCTTCCGGACAGCGATGACGCCGACGCGGCACCGCAGCCCGCTGCTGTTCGCCTGGTTACAGGCAACCTTGCACGCCAAGCCGAGGCATTACCAACACCTGATGACGAAGAAGATTTTTCACGGAATTTCCGGGCTGGTCTGCAGATCCTGCAGGGCGGACGGGATGAGTGAGGGCGCGCCGCCGCCAAGCATTGCGCACCCTCTTTGATCAAGACGACCAATAAAGGATTTTAGCATGAACAATATCGTTGCGACAGACAGCACTTTTACAGACGAAGAGATTCAGGAAATCCGCAGCCGTGTCCAAGAGGTCATGGACGCAGAGGGCTACAGCCAAGCCGATGTGGCAAAGCTGACCGGTGTAAAATACGGCACGTTCACTGGCTGGTTCAAAGGCACTTATGCCGGCAACAATTCCCGCGTGGCGGGCGAGGTTCAAATCTGGCTGTCAGGTTTGGGCGAGAAAAAGCAGACGGCAAAGCGGGTGCCGCGCATCCCTGACTATGTTGAAACCCCGTCAACGATCGAGTTCATGAGCGCGTTGCAATATGCCCACGTGCTGCCGGAAATCGCCATTATCGCCGGTGGTGCCGGTATCAGTAAGACGACAGCGTGCGAACAATATGCCCGTACCAATCGCAATGTCTGGGTGGCGACCATGGAGCCGAGCACCAAGGGCACGCACGGCATGTTGCTTGAATTGGCAGAAGTGCTTGGCATTACCGAGAAGTCACCAACCAAGCTGTCAAAGGCAATCGTAAACCGCGTTGATGGCACCAACGGCTTGATCATCATCGACGAAGCCCAGCATTTGACAACTGAGGCGCTTGATCAGGCGCGGTCCATTTATGACAAGGCACGCGGAACTGTCGGGCTGGTGTTTGTTGGGAATGAAACGGTTTACGCCCGACTGGAAGGCAACGGACGCAAACCCGGTTTTGCGCAGCTTTTTTCACGGGTTGGCGTGCGCTGTACACAAAACCAACCGAAAGCAGCCGACATGTGTGCGTTGATCGCTGCCTGGGATGTCACTGAAAAAGAAGAAATCCGATACCTCAAGGCGATTGCGCGCAAGCCAGGCGCACTGCGCGGGATGACCAAATGCTTGCAGTTGGCAACCCTTCTGGCGAATGGCGCAGGTGTTCCTCGCACAATCGAACACATCAAGATGGCGTGGGAAAAACATTCCTCGTCAGCAGTGTGAGGAGGTTTGTGATGATCAGCCAAAAACTGTCCAACATCACAGCGGCGTTGCGGAAAATGGCCAACCACAGTTCCGGAAGCCTGAAACTCGATCATGCAACCACAGACATCTTGCTGACCAACCTGCAGGAGCTTTCCGACAGTCTTGGCTCATACGAGCATAGCGCCGGACCGATCCCTGTTGGTGAGACCAGCCTGCACGCGATCGAGCGCGCCGTTGCCCGAGGTCAGGTCATCAATCTGGCAGACCGACGCACGGCAGAAATACTGCGCCGCGATCTGCCACCGGACGGCGGGGGATCAGTCGCATGAAACGTTCCCGCATTCCCTTCATTCGCTTTTGGCTTCAACAGATCCGCTACTGGCGGACCCTTCAAAGGAAACCGCTATGACGACGATGGCAGAGATCGAACAACTGGCACAGGGCTTTGCTGCCGCCCGGATCGAGCTGCAGGAAGGTGTGACTGCCCTGCACGAGGATCTGGAAAAGATCAAGGCCCGATACATGGGCATGATCCGCAAACAGGTCGAAACCGTGCGTGAGCATGAGACAGCACTCAAGAACGCGATTGAGGGTGCACCTGATCTGTTCACCAAACCGAAGTCTCGCACATTTGCAGGGATAAAGGTCGGGTTTGGAAAGCAGCCAGGACGGCTTGAATGTCCCGAAGATGTCCTTCTGGTCGCGCGCATTCGCAACATGCTTCCTGACCAGTTTTCAACCCTTGTGAAGGTTACTGAAAAGCCGGTGAAAACGGCTCTTTCCAACCTTCCGGGCAAAGACCTTAAGCGTCTTGGTATCTCGGTTGTTGACGCTACCGACGCTGTCATTGTCAAGCCGCAGGACAGTGACATCGACAAGCTGGTTGCGGCGCTGATCGAGGAGGAATGAGCAATGTCATTCGTAACAATCGAGCCGCCCGTCAAGAATGTCAAACCGGCTATCAAGCCTGACGAAGTTCTGCTGACCACGCGCAAGGTTCATAAGTGCAACATGGTCGTTTTGCGATTTGGTGATGAGGCCGTCAAACGGCTCAAGCTCAGTGTAGGCAAGCAGTACATGGTGCGCTGGGGTGTTGACGAGCATGCCGGAAAACTCCGGCTGAGTGAGGTTTCCAAAGGCTGGGAGCTCAAAGTGCCGAAGCGCGGCAATACAGCCCAGATCACGCTCTCGCGCCTTCCGGAACAGTATCTGGGGCGGGCATTTCAGGCCAAGAAGATCACTGGCGAACATATCGACGGTGTACTGGGCCGCAGTGACCCGTTCGTCCAGCTCATCCTTCCATCTGACTTCTTTGCCGAGCCGGAGGACAGCGATGAGCAAGCGTAAGCCAACTGTCCTGTACTCGGTGCTGCTGACAGATCGCCGCAACGTCTATGTTCTGGCACGTCACGCCAAGGGAGCATTGAGCGTTGCCATATCGCATGGCTACACACCGGATCGTAGTCCCGGTGTCAGGCCGCGCCGTGTCGATGATGTGCTCAAGGATCGGGCAATCAACTTCAAATCCGCTGAGGGGGAGGCAGCCTGATGTTTGCTTATTGCTACGAGGGTGGAGACATCCAGTTCGGCGAGCAGTTGCCTGTGAATGCGATCAAGCTCGCGAGCGGTCCTGAAGCCATTCTTCGTCGCCGTATCGGTTCAAACCGTCGCGTGCCAGGCATCCCGGCCGAGGACGCAATTGGTGACCGGCAGGCAATCGAACAATACAGACGATTTCTGATGGCACCACGCAGACGTGTGCGTGGTGGCTGATGAGCCGACCGGGGCCGACCCGAACCTGTTGCAAGTGCTTTTGGTTCGGTCCCGGTACCGCTTCAGCAACGAGCAGTCCACGGACTGCTGATTGGTGCAGCGGTGTGGAAGCCAGGGGCGGCTATCTGCCTCAGAGACACACTCAGGATAACCGAGGCTGCAAGGTCCGCCTGATGATGAAGGTGCCTCATATCATCGAATTAACCGGGGTAGCGTCCGGTCTGCACCATTATTTTTTTGTCAAAAACACCTGTTTCGAGGGGCTAAACCAATGACAACTGTTCGCTGCAAGTTCACCTGTGATTCAAAATCCGAGACCGTAGATGGGATTACAGTCTGTTTTACCCCGGTTACCTCCGGTAGCTCTGAAAATAAAGAGTTCTTCAAATACACCCCTTGGGGCGAGCTGAAGATAGGAACTTTGAATAAAGATGCTGCTGCACGTTTTGAGGTCGGGAAAGAGTATTTTCTCGATCTGTTGCCAGCAACCGCCTGATCAGAGTTGAGAGCGGCAACAAGCAATGACCTTGCCAAACGCACATAACCCGGATGCACGCGCTGCGCTTGCCGATTTGGCAACCGTTGCTGCCGGGTTTGTGCGTGCGGGTCGTCCACGCGGGCCAAAAGCTCGGACTTACCTGTTGCAAGCTATCCACAATGCAAACGAAGCGTTGAGGGCCGGTGTGCCGGTTGCAGATCATTCTGTGACGATTACTGACCCTGAACAGTTGGTTCGCGCTTACATCGAGGCCGGTGGTAACTGGCAGGCCCTGGTCGCGGCCGTCAGCCGTCATTCACTTGAGGGGGCAACGCGGCGTCATGATTAAGAAGTTCGCCAAAGAATTCATGGAAGTTCGCCCGGCTGGTGGTTTTCGCGTCATACTGGCTGACGCGGCATGGCCGTTTGCCAATTACTCACCCAAGGGCGAAGGCAAAGGACCATCGGCTCACTATGACTGCATGTCAGTGGATGAGATTGCAGCCATGCCGGTTGAGCTTCTGGCAGCGGATGACTGCGCATTATTCATGTGGGTCACTTGGCCGCTGATGCCCGAATGGAACCGTGTTCTGAAAGCATGGGGTTTCGAGTTCAAAGGGCTTGCCTGGGAGTGGCGCAAATTCAATCCGGACACTGGAAAATATGCGTTCGGTACCGGCTACGGCACACGAAAGAACCTTGAGCCGTGCCTGTTGGCGACACGCGGAAATCCGCCGCTTAGATCCGAGCTGCCTGATGATCTGTTTGGTGTCGGGAGCGTGCCTCAAGGGGTGCGTTCTGTCCGCGACTGGATGGAGTGGTGGCCTGATGACGAGATCCTTGCCAAAGCGCGTGGGCACTCCCGGAAACCTGACGAACAATATGACCGGATCGAAACGATGTTTGACGGTCCATATATCGAGCTGTTTGCGCGTCAGTGCCGAAAAGGCTGGTCGGTATGGGGCAACCAGGTCGACAAGTTTGGAGACGCGGCATGAACCATATCGCGTCAAACAGCACCAAGCCAGCCGGATCAATCTTTGCCAGAACGCCGCGCAAGAAAAAGTGTGACCAACGCACGATCAGGATTGATCAGCTCAAAACGCGGTCCTTTGACTCGTTGCGCCTGCTTTACACCGGCGGGTGGATTCTTGCCGGGCCAAAGGATGTGGTTGCTGTCTCCTCAAGCGTAGCGGTTTTGCTGTTGGCCATATCGGGGCATCGGCTTGCGACAGATGAAATCCTGATGGAAGCGCTTTGGCCGCATCCGGATGACATGCCCGACTATTGGGCGGATCAAATCCGTGTTCGGGTTTGCAAGCTCAGAAGGCTCATCAAACGTGTCGGCGGAACTGAGCAGATCGTGGTCGAGCATGGTCGCGGTTACTGGCTTAGGAGGCATGCGAAATGAATGCGTCCTGGTACGAAACCGCTCGCAAGATCATAGCCGAGTTGGACCGAGGTTTGCCCGCTGACCTGTCGCTGAAAGAACGGCGGAAGGCTGTTCGCGAGGCTTACCCGTGGGGTGAGCGCAGCATGTGGCCATACAGGGCATGGTGCAAGGCGCAGCGCGAATATCTTTCCCGGTTCGAGACACCAGAAGAGAGGCTGCGCAGCCTTCCCCTTACACCGCTTGAGCGTCTGGTTGCCAAGTCAAAACGCGGAGATCAATCATGAGTGCTGTTCGCAAACCCAAAAAGCAGATCGATCCGTTCCGTCGCAGCCTTTATGCAAAGATCGAAATCGCCAAGAAAGAACTCGGCCTCGATGACGACGCTTATCGCGATATCATCGCGCAGCGTTTTGACGGCAAAACAAGCCGGACCCAGCTTGGCACAGCGCAACTGGGCGAGCTGATTGATCATTTCAAAACACTTGGCTTCAAGCCAAAGCGGAAAGCACCCAAACGTGCTGGCAGGGCGAGGCTTGCGGACAGTGACACTGCGCGCAAAATCCGTGCGCTATGGATCTCTTTGTATCATCTCGGAGTTATCTCAGACCCTTCTGAGAGCGCCTTGGGGGCATTCATCAAACGGCAAGCCAAGGTCGATGACGCTGCTTTTTTGGTGCCGGAACAAGCCTACAAAGTGATTGAAGCTCTCAAGAGCTGGGCTGAGCGCGGAGCCAAGGTCAACTGGTCGCCCTATCCGATCGGGTTCCGCGACAAAATCGAACGACCGCGTTGCCGCATTCTCGAAGCGCAATGGAAGATCCTGCATCCCGGAAAGTTTGACATCCTCGATCTCTGCCGGTGGGTTGAGCGGTTTGTGAAGAGCCCGCGCCAGATTTCGCATGTTCACCTGACGGATGATCAGGCCGACCAGGCAATAGAGGCCCTTGGTGCGCGTGTACGTGCGCTGAAAGGCGGTGCCAAGTGAACCTTGATGCACTGATCGCGCACCGCACTCATTGTTTTCTGCGCGTGCTGAAACGGGCGCGCGCCAGACACATCGATCTTTCACCCGCAGCAATCGAGAGCCTGCAGGATGCGATTGAACGCCTTGAGCGTGCCTTTGTTCGCGATGGTCAGGCCAGATATCGTCTGACGGTTCGTCATGCTGGCCAGTGGCTGGTTGTGACCTATGACGCTCGTTTGCACTGCCTGGTCACTGTCTGGCCTGACAAGAAAAGGGTGCGGTGATGGCTGATAGCGAATGCCGGGCATGTGAAGGCACGGGGTGGCTTTGGATTTGGCCTTGCACCGAATGCACCAAGAGCAATGGTCAGAAAGAAGGGACCAAGGATTATGAACGTAGACCTGAAGAAAATTCGGGAGAAGATCAGAAACCTGCGGAATAAAACCGTAGCAAACGGTTGTACGGAAGCAGAAGCCAACTCTGCAATGGCTATGGCATTTCGCTTGATGTCTGAATACGGGCTGGACGACGGTGATTTGGAATTTGAGCAGCTTCGCGCCGATAGCTATGGGGCACGCAGAACTGTCGTCGATGGTCTATGGGCTGTCGTTGGCAAAGTTTGTGCGTGCCACGTCTATTATGAAAAGTCTGACCGGACGCGCATTGTCTATACCGGGCGACCAGTTGATGTGGCTGTTGCTGAATACCTTCATGATCTTCTCAGCAGTGCGGTCAAATTTGCGACGGGTGAGTTTCGCAAGCATCCAGAATACACCAAGCGACGCAAGGCCAAGACGCGCAACGCAGCGGTAAAGGCGTTTCAACTGGCCCTTGTTGCGCGTTTGGCAAAGCGCCTTGGAGATCTTTGGTGGATCCGTGCAGAGGCAACGGGAGATGCGGAAAAGTTCTATCTTGATCACACATCGCATATCGAACGCATTTCAGCCGATATTGCACGACGCGGGGTCGAGTTTGTCAATCGTCCAAGCCTGAAGCTACCGGATCGTCGCTTTGATGGTGCGCGCGTCGTTGGATATCGTGCAGGTGACAAGGTAACGATTGATCCGGGTGTGAACGGCGCATCGCGTGACCCACTGCTTTTGCAAGGTGGTGGTAATGGTTGAAGACATCCGCTCTTGGCCTGTCGGGTTGCGCAGGTTGGCCGAAGTCATCGGTCCGGCCGCAGCCGTGCGTCTTGCAGAAGCATTTGGTGGAACCGAGGACATTTATATTCCGATCACGGCTAACCCTTCTCACTCATTCACCGATATCATCGGGCTTGACCGGCTTGAGGCTTTGTGTGCTGAATTCGGCGGACGCAAGATCGAAATTCCGCGCGGCACCTTCCGCGACCTCAAGAAAACCCGCATTATGGACGCTGATGGGACCAATCGAACCGTTGCCTTGACGCTTGGTTGTTCACAGCGATATGTCCGCAAAGTCCGCTCTGAAGTGCGTCAACAGACCCAGCCGGACCTTTTTTCCGAAAAAGAGTGATAGCCGGAACAGTTCCGGCCACGCGCGATAAGATCAAGATCGCGCATCTTGCTACCAACACAGTTGGAGCAAGTCATGTTTCCCCCGAAGCTATTTCTCGGCACCGTCATTCGACCGGTGCTTTCAAGCCTCAGTTCAGTTGACCCACGTCTGAATAGTGTGGCAGCCGAGCAATTGCTGCTGGGCACCGCCTTGGCGGAAAGCGGGCTTGCGGCTGTTTCTCAACGCGGCGGCGGTCCCGCACGTGGATTTTTCCAGATCGAACCGGCAACGGCAAATGACGTTTTCGAACGCTGGCTTAAGGTCCAGCGCAAACGCGCCCTGGAAGATATTGTTCATCGCCTTCGCGTCCTGCCGGGGCGGGAAAAGGCAATTGATGAGCTGTATGGCAACCCGTTCTTTGGCTGCGCTTTGGCACGGCTCAAATACTGGATGTCTCCCGATCCGCTGCCATCCGCAGGTGATTGGCCCGATATCGCCGCCTATTGGAAACAGCATTACAACACGCCTGCAGGTGCAGGAACGCATCAGCATTTCCTGCGCGCGATCGAGGATGTGCGGGGTCTTTGGGACATGAACGAGGAGACGGAAAATGTCGACGCCTGAAATCGCCACCAAACAATGGTGGCAGTCCAAAACCATTATCGGTGCTCTCGTATCGTTGATCTCGACGCTTTGCGCGAGCCTCGGCGTCACAATCGCACCTGAAATGCAGACTGAAATCGTCACGGCCCTGGTTGCCTTTGGCGGTGTGGTCGGTACCGGTCTTTCGATCTATGGCCGGATCAAGGCCAGCCATACCATCGGCAAGGTGGATAAGAATGCCATCCGGTCGATTGCCATTGCGCTGCTTATCTTTGGTGGCATCGGGCTTGGCGGGCCGGTGGCTTGTGCCTCCTACACCGCCTATCAGACCGAGGACGCGACACCCGCACAGACGGTTTTCGCCCTTCAGTCTGATTACAACACAGCCTTGGTCGCGGCGACCGAGTTTGTCCGAAGTCCGCAGACCGATCCCGCAACGGCCGATATCGTCAAGCGGCTGGAAATTGCTGCACATGACGCCTTGAAGGAGGCGCAGGGAGCCGTTCGGGCCGGGGATAGTCCAGCCATTCCGGTGGCGATCTCGGCAGCGCGATCAGCCCTGGCCGAATTCGGGGCATATCTTTCGAAGAAAGGAGCCCTACCGTGAGCATCGCACAACTGATCCTGCTTGGTATCCAGATCGGCAATGCCGTTTCGGCCGGTGTGCCGATGGCCATCAAGGCAAAGGAAGCGATTGACAGGATGATCGCCGAAAACCGAGATCCAACCGACGCAGAATGGGCCGAGCTTAATGCCCTGACCGATGCTTTGCGCAACGAGCTGCATCAAGGCGGCATAGATGCCTGATATGATCGACGCCGCACAGGCGAACGAGGAAATGTGGCGGGACCAGGCAAAGGCCAAGTCCCGCCGCAACCAAAAAGGGGCCGGGCGCGCCGAATGTATCGATTGCAGCGAACCGATCAAGGAAGCGCGACGGAAAGCAAATCCACATGCAGTTCGCTGCGTGCGTTGCCAGAGCGATTTTGAGCGGGGGAAATAGGTCGTGACGCTTGAACTATTGACAAAATACGGTTGGCTCATCGCCTTGGTTCTTCAGGGCTTCATTGCTTGGATTGGCTGGTCGATCAAGGAACGCTTTGTCACTCGCAAAGACTATGAGGAAGACAAAAAGCAACTCGATGGGTTGGTGAGCCGGGTCAAAAGGGTTGAGGAGATGCTCGAGGATCTGCCCGACCAGTCCGAGATCCACGACCTGAGCATGGCGCTTGAGAAGCTGTCCGGAAAAATGGGCGGGCTGATGGAACGTGTCGAGGCTGCGTACCGAAATCAGGACCGATACGAACGTGTTCTTAATCGCATCGAAGATTTCCTGCTGACCAACAAAGGGGCATAACCGTGAGCTATCCTGATTTTGTCGCGGAAAAACGCCGTTTGACCATTCTGCGATATCTGAAAGAGGAAAACGGATACTCGGCTAACGACAGCGTGATGCATTCGGTTGTCGATCATTTCGGGTTCAGTTGTTCGCGCGATATGGTGCGGGGCGACTATGCCTGGTTGCGCGATATGGGCTTGGTAACGGTCGAGGAACTTTCGGCCTCCGTCCACACTGCAACCATCACCCAGCGCGGTATTGACGTGGCTTCTGGCAATGTACGTGTTGCCGGTGTTGCTCGCCCCGGACCGGGGGCCTGAAATGGCGACGAAACCCAAGATCGAAACAGAACTCTCCGAAGAGGATCTGAAAGCTTTCCGGCACCTGATGGCGACGGGACGTTGCTCTATTGATGATCTTGTTGGTTGGCTTGGAAAGCGGGGTTACGAAATCTCCCGCTCGTCCGTCGGTCGATATAGCCAGAACTTTGAGCGTGTGGCGGCGCGTCTTAGGGAATCCCGGCAGATCACGGAAGCAATCACCACCGAACTTGGTGATGCGGCTGTGCAAGGTAAGCAGGGCCGTCTTTTGGTCGAGATGACCAGGACGCTTGTATTCGACATGCTGATGAAGTTTCAGGAAGAGGATGCTGAGCTCGATACCAAAGATGTGATGATGTTGGGCAAGGGGCTGGCTGAGTTGGGTAAAGCGCTGCGTCTCGATCAAGACTTTGAAACCAAGCTCAGAGAACAGATCCGGGATGCTGTCGATCGCAAGCTTGAAACAGTCGAGAGCGAACTGGGTGACACAGAAACATCCGATCCGAAAGCTGTACTGAAGCGCATCCGTGAAGAAGTTTACGGGATCATCGTCGAATGACCAAAACCCAGCCTGCCGTTCCATTGTTCAAATATCAGCGTGACTGGTTTCTTGACCGGTCGCGTTTCAAAATCGGCATGTTCGCCCGCCAAACAGGCAAGACGTTTACGACGGGCCTTGAGATCGTTGATGATTGTTTCGATGCGTGGGTCAACGGCAAACGCGCCCGGTGGGTCATTCTCTCCCGTGGCGAACGGCAAGCCAAAGAAGCAATGGATGAAGGCATCAAGCTTCATGCCAAAGCCTATCAGATGGGCTTCGAAGAGTTGGAGTATGAGGTCTCCGGTGCAGATGACAGCCGTTACAAAGCGCTCGAGGTCGTTCTTCCGGGGGGATCGCGCATCACTGCATTGCCGGCCAACCCTGATACAGCTCGCGGCTTCTCTGCCAATGTTTTCCTTGATGAATTCGCTTTCCATCGGGACTCTCGCGAAATTTGGAAAGCCCTGTTCCCGGTGATCAGTGCTGGTCACAAACTTCGCGTAACAAGCACGCCAAACGGCAAGGGTAACAAATTCTATGAGCTGATGACGGCCGGGGATAGCACCTGGTCGCGTCACGAGGTTGATATCTATCGTGCGGTGAGCGATGGGCTGCCCCGAAGCATTGAAGAACTGAAACAGGGCATCGCAGATCAGGATGCCTGGGAACAGGAATATGAGCTCAAATGGGCCGATGAGGCAACAGCCTGGCTAACCTACGAACTGATCATGCCGTGTGAAGCAGAGGATTCTGGTGATCCGTCAAAGTTCACAGGTGGCAAAACCTTTATCGGCAACGACATTGCACGACGTAACAACCTCTGGGTTGCTTGGGTTTTGGAAGAGGTCGGGGACGTTCTGGTCACGAGGGAAATCCGTGCCGAGAAAAATATCTCTTTCTCCCGGCAGGACGAAATCATGGACGAGTTGTTTTACCGCTACAACCCGGTGCGCATCGCAATGGACCAAGGCGGTATGGGCGAGAAGCCCGTTGAAGATGCCAAGAAGCGCTATGGCGAGTTGAGGGTGGATGGCGTTTTGCTTCAAGGGGCAACGCGCCTGAATATCGCGACGATGGGAAAGCAGAAATTCGAGGATCGAAAAATCCGCATTCCTGCCGGCGATCCTGCATTGCGCGCCGACCTTCACAAGGTTCGCAAGGTTACGGGTGTCACCGGGGGTATTCGGCTGGTTGCTGATGATGACGCAGAGGGACACGCTGACCGGTTCTGGGCGGGAATGCTGGCTATTGCGGCGGCCAGCGAGGCCGCGCTGCCGGCTGCGGGTGCAACCGTAGACCACGATCCAGAAATCTATGACGTTCGGAGCATGCCGGGCCGGGATGCTAACCGTCTTTTGCAACGGCCGGTATCGCCTTTTGACGGGAGAAAACGCACATGGGCTTGAAACATTTTCTGTCGTTTGGCGGTTTGTTTTCGAAGGAGGAGACGACTGTAAGAGAAGCGGCCGGAAAGACGATCGATAATGACGAGGAAGGTTGGCGTCGACTGACTGGCGATGCACGCCGGGATCTGTCATCGATCACACAGACCCGCATGCAGGAACTTGGCGTCTATATGTGGCGGACCAATCCGCTGGCCAATCGTCTTATCGAGCTCCCGGTGGCGTTTCTGCTGGCCGAAGGTGTCACGCTTCAGGTCAAGGATGAAGAGGCCCAGAAATGGCTTCGCAAATTCTGGAATGACCCGATCAACAATATGGATATCAAGCTGCCTAAGAAGGTCCGTGAACTGGCCCTTTATGGGGAGCAATGCTATCCGGCCTTCGTCAACGAAATGAACGGCCATGTCCGTTTGGGCTATCTCGATCCTGGACTGATCGAAACGGTTGTCACCGATCCGGACAATATCGAACAGCCGATCGGGGTGGTGACCAAGAAAGACCGCAAAGGTATTGCGCGGCGCTATCGCATCATCGTGAATGGTCCTGAAGATGCATTTTCAAAACGGACACGCGATATCCGTGAAACTTTCACCGATGGCGATTGCTTCTATTTCACGGTCAACGATCTGTCGAACGCGACCCGTGGACACTCCGACCTGTTGCCCCAGATCGACTGGCTGGATGGTTACGACCATTCACTGTTTGGCGAACTCGAGCGCTGGGACTTTCTGCGCGCATTTGTTTGGGATGTGACCCTGAAGGGGGCAACGCCCGAGGAAGTCAACCAGCGTGCCCGCGAGATTGCACCGCCGCGACCGGGCAGCGTGCGCGTCCATAACGACAGCGAAACATGGAACGCCGTCGTTCCGGAACTTAACGGAGCCGATAACAATGAAACGGCGCGTTTGTTCCGCAACCATATTCTTGGTGGCCGTTCGATCCCCGAGCACTGGTTTGGTGGCGGCGGCGATGTCAACCGCGCAACAGCGGGCGAGATGGGCGAGCCGACCTTCAAGGATCTGTCCATGCGTCAGCGCTATATCAAGCATATGCTTGAAGAGATCGGCACCTTTGTTATTCGTCAAAAGACTTTGGTCCTTTATGGCTCGGAACCCGATCAGAGCAATGAGCCGGAGGACTACGAGGTCTCAGCCGTGTTCGCAGAAATGATTGCAAGCGACACCTCGAAATACGCTACCGCCCTGGTCAGTGTTGTGACGGCGGTTGCAGCCGCTGTTGATCGTCATTTGTTGAGCCAGACATCTGCGGTCGCTCTTATTGCCCTGGTTGCCGGTCGCATGGGCCTTGAAGTCGATCCTGACGCAGAACTCGAGCAGGCTTTGAAAGATAAGGGCAAGCAGCAGGAAGAAGACAGTTTTCCGGGCTTCGAAGAGGATGAGGCCGCATGACCACCGACCCGCGGGATAAAGCCTTTCGGAAAGAGCGCAAACGCCAAGTGAAGCTTTACACTGAAGAAATGCACACCGCCCTCAGAGACGTTGTCCAGATCCTCAAGGTCGGTCGGCAACGCATTGCTGCCGAACTGGTGATGGGCGCGAGTGAGTTTCAGGCATGGCAATTGCCCAACATCCAGCAATCGATCGACAAGGTTCTTAAAGAGATCGGCGAAGAGATGGCCAGTTCGGGTAGTGAACATCTGGCCGCAGCGCATTCGCTTGGCATTGATCTTATCGAGAAGCCTTTGGCCGCTGGTGGGGTGCGAATTGCCGGACTACTGCCTGATGTGGATCGCCGCCAACTGATGGCGATCCGGTCATTCCTTACCGATCGCCTGAAGAATGTCAGCGCCGACGTTGCCAGCAAGGTGAAGGGCCAGATCGGCCTTGTCATGATCGGTGGTCAGACACCGGCCGATGCAGCCACGTCTGTTTCCATGCTGATCGAGAGCGAAAGAAGCCGGGCTCTTACGATTGTTCGTACCGAGATGGGGCGTGCTTTTTCCGTCGCGTCGCAGGAACGTCAGAAACAGGCGGCCGAAATGTTGCCTGGTCTGCAAAAACAGTGGCGGCGATCAGGAAAGGTTCACAGCCGTACAAGTCACGACCTGGCCGATGGACAGATTGTTGAAGTCGACAAGCCGTTCATTGTTGGGGGCGTAGAGTTGATGTATCCGCGAGATCCAAATGCACCGGCACAGGAGACGATAAATTGCGGCTGCGTTTCCCTTCCTCACATGGAGCACTGGGAGGTCAAGAATGCCGAACGTATGCCGTTCAGCGACGATGAAATTTATCGCAATCCACGCAAACGAGATCTGGCGCGCGAGTTGAATTGAAGGATTGGAACCGGCAAAATCGTTCATTCGATTTATTTTGCCATACAAGCGCAGTTGGCTCTATAGATGGGGCGTTGCTGCTCCCAATGGCCTCTTAGGCCTCTCACAGCCTCTTAAAGCCTCTTAAAACCGAATGTTTCAGTGTTTGGGGAGCCGGATTGCACATCAGTCCGGAGGAGAAGCTGTGGACCGGAACTGTTCCGGACACGTCATTAAGCAATCACACCGATAGATTGGCACCAAAGCGGCCTGACGATCAAGGCCGTTTGTGTTTCATCCGACAAGGTGTGAGAGCAATGTCCAGTTCGAAAGCTGCAGAACCTTCGACCGCTTCCACGGAAATTAATTCCGAAGCCGACAAGGACAAGGATGCAACGGCCGGTGCAAACCAGCCGTCAACCGAGCCTGCCAAAAAGGCGGCACCCGCGAAAAAGGCGGCGACTTCCAAAAAGGCAGATGATGCAGAACCTGATCTCGATGCCGAGGCTGTTGCAAAGCAGCTCGACGTTAAGGTTCTTGTCGTCAAATCGGTCGACAAGAAGCGCGGGCCGGTCACCGACGAAGTGCCCGTCAAGGCCGAACACATACTGTCATGGGTTGTCCGTGACAAAGCTCTGACGGCTGTCACGATTGATGGCCAGAAGCACCAGGCGGAGCTGAAGTAATGGCCCGTAGCAAACTGTTTCTCGCATCAGCGGGCATTGCCGCACTGGTCGCTTCGGCAACATCCGCAAAAGTATTCATTACCGATTTCCGGGAAGCACAGGGAATTCCGGCATTGGGGTTGATCGGTCCTGATGCGGTCCGCGAAGCTTTTGAGGGCGATCTTCGCCAGTTGCAGGATCTTCTGCAGGGGGCAATCAAGAAAGCGCTTGAACTTTCCGGCGAAGAAGATTGGTGGCCCTATATCCACGGCCTGTTCGACGACTTCATTGTTGTCGAGAACAAGGATGGCAAGTTGCTCCGGTATCCCTACGAAGTCGACGGGACAAAGGTGTCTCTTGGAAATCCGCAGGAAGTCATCAAGACTTTCGAACCTGTCACTGACGGCGGTATGCGCGAGGCTGTCGGGCCTTTCATCGAAGCGGATAGCAAAGCCACACAGTATCGCATTCGCGTAATTCGCCAAGGCGTTTCAGGAAACCGGAACTTTTACCCAGCAGATGTTCTCCGCGAGGCCGTGCCACTGTTCGATGGCGTGCGTGTCTTCGTTAAGTCTGACGAGGAACACCTTAAAGGCCAGGGCAAGGATGTCCGCAACCTGATCGGTGTTCTGCGCAATCCTGCCTTTGTCGAGGCCGAAGGTGAAATTCACGCCGATCTCCTGCTGATCGAGCCTGAAGGCGATATCGCAGTCAAAATTCGGGAAGCATGGAAGCAGCAGTTAACTGACCTGTTTGGCTTCTCGATTGATGCACGGGCCAAAGCCCGTGTGATCAACAAGGATGGTCAGCGCGTCCGCGAGGCTGTCTCTTTTCTCAAAGTAAGTTCCGTCGATCTGATCGTAGAGCCAGGCGCAGGCGGCGGCATTATCAACCTTCTTGAAGCACAAGGAACCGCAGTCATGGGACGCGACGAAATCATCGCTCTGCTTGAAGCCAAAGGGCTTCTCAAAGACAAGGATACAGAACAGCTGTCTGATGATCAGCTGATCGCCATGCTGACCGAAGCCGTAAATCCCGAAACCGATGAAGGTGCGGACGATCTTCGCGAAGCTGAAGATGAAAACTCCCCGGTCACGCGGGCAGAACTTCGTATGGTCGAAGCGCGTGCAAGTGCTCGCGTTTTGATCGATGCCAGCCAACTGCCGGATAAGGCAAAGCTGCGCCTGAAGGCGAAGTTTGATGCGATGGACAGTTTCACTGATGCAAATGTTCGTGAAGCCATTTCCGACGAAGCAGACTACATCGCGACCTTCACTGAAAGTGGTTCTGTCCGTGGGCTGGGTACCGTCGGGTCGCGTATTCAGATTGGTGAAGACCGGTTCGAAAAAACCTCGCAGATGTTCGAAGCGTTCTTTGATCCGGACCACAAGGATCATCGCCACGCGCGCTCTTTCAAGGAATGCTATGTGCAGGTAACTGGCGACAAGTATGTCACTGGTTCCATTCGCAACTGCGACCAGTCGCTGATGCGTGAAGCTCTGGCATCAGGAACCTTTGGCGACGTGCTGGGTGATTCCATTACCCGCCGTATGATCGCCGACTACAACGTGCCGACCCGCTATGACGTCTGGCGTCAGTTGGCCAACATCGTGAATGTTGCCGACTTCCGTTCGCAGGAACGCACCCGCTTTGGCGGTTATGGCGATCTTCCGGCTGTCGCCCAGGGTGCAGACTATGCAGCTCTTGCTTCGCCGACGGACGAAAAGGCGACCTATGCTGTCGCGAAAAAAGGCGGTACCGAAAGCATCACGCTTGAAATGATCAAGAACGATGATGTTGGTGTCATTCGTCAGATCCCGATCAAGATGTCTCGTTCTGCCAAGCGTACCCTCGGCAAGTTCGTTCTCGACTTTATCAAGGACAACCCGGTCATTTACGACGGCGTAACCCTGTTCCATGCCACGCACGGTAACCTGGGTGCTGCGGCGCTCGACAAAGCCTCTTTCGCTGCCGGCCGTCTTGCGATGCTTGAGCAGACCGAAAAGGACAGTGGCGAGAAGATGGGTATTCCGCCGACCTTCCTGTGGGTTCCCGATACCCTCGAAGAAACGGCAGTCGATCTCTTCCGTCGTAATACCGAAAACGACAAGAACTTTATCCAGGCACAGAACGTCCAGGTGGTCCCTGTCTGGTATTGGACCGATGCAAACGACTGGGCGTTGTCGGCCGACAAAAACGACATTCCGAGCATCGAGATCGGCTTCCTCGATGGCAATGAAGAGCCGGAATTGTTTGTCCAGGACAACCCGACAAATGGCTCGATGTTCGCCAGCGACAAGCTGACCTACAAGATCCGTCACATTTATGGCGGCACCCCGGTCGACTTCCGTGGCCTCTACAAAGGCGTGGTTGCCTAGTACGGCGCTTTGAACCTTGGCTGAGAGGTCTGTCAAAGGCCTCTCAGCGACATACCCGATTTAGGGGTGACTGCCGGGAAAGATCGGCTTTCCTGTTTATTGGTGAGAGCAATGGCGTTCGTAGATTTTCAGACACTGGTTGATGGACTGGTTCGCGACGAAAGCGGCGCGGTATCGGAAAATGAACGTGACCAGGCTATCAATCTGGCCGTCGTCCGCTATTCGACCGATCGGCCTCGATCGGCAATCGAAGCCATTATCGGTACCGGTAACCTTCTCGACCTTCCGGAAGACTGGGCACTGAACTTCAGTTCTCTTCAGGCGATTTGGCTTCCCAGCGACAGTGGGCGCGTTCCACTTGAAGGGAGACTTGAAAACACATTGGCGGGGCTGCGAATTCGGCTCGCTGAGAATCTCGCAGCCGGGACAGAAGTGCATGTTGAGTATTCCATTCTGCACGAGGTAGCAGACCTCGTGGATACAGTCCCGATGCGAGATCGTGAGGCCGTCGCAAGCTGGGCAGCACAGTTGCTGCTTGAACAGCTATCCAGTCTTTATTCCGGTCATCGCGAGCCCACTATTCAGGGCGACACAACCGATTGGCAATCCAAAGGCCGGGACTATGCGGCACGCGCCAAACGCTTGCGCGAGAACTATCTCAATCACCTTGGAATCGATCCGAAACGCACGGTGCCATGTGGAGCTATTGTGAATTTCGATCTGCGTGATCAGCTCGGTGGCGATCGTATCGTTCATAAGCAGCGGAGACGTTGAGCAATGGCTTTCGACGTCCGCATTGATATCCGTGAAGCCGCAGCTCTGGCTGATGCCTTCGACAAGTCACCGAAGATCGTCACGGAAGAGCTTACTGCCGCGACGTGGGAAGCGAGCCTTTTGCTGGAGCGTGAGGTCAAGGAAAACACGCCGACCGGTGTTGGAGGTGGTGGCGGTCTCAAAGGGTCGATCAGCGCGCGGGAGCCTCAAGTCCTGTCTGACAACGTGATCGGCATGGTGGGGACGCCGCTTGCACATGCGGTTCCGGTCGAACTTGGAACCCGCCCGCACTTTCCTCCAGTGCAGCCGCTTGCGGACTGGGCCGAGCACAAACTTGGACTTTCGCCCGCCGAAGCGCAGGGGGCTGCATTTGCGATTGCCCGCAAGATCAGCCGCACCGGTACCAAGGGAGCGCATATGTTCGAGCGGGCCTTTGAGGACAACGATCTTCAGGTGCAGCGGATCTTCGACCGAGCACATGCCCGGATTGCCGATCGCATGGGAGGCCGGGCATGAGCCTTACTGAGATCAGAAACGCAATCGCTGCAAAAATCGCGACGGTGCCGGGGGCTGGGAAAGTCCATCGCTACGAGCGTTATGCCGTGGCTCAGAAGGATTTTCGCAACCTTTATGTATCGGAAAACAAGGTGTGCGGATGGTTCGTGCGCCGGGTGCGGACGGTCGAGCAGGAAGACTCAACGAATGCGAACCGCGAAATCCATTCCTGGCGCATAGAAGGGGTTATGAGCTTCGATGATGCCAATCAGAGCGAGATCGTATTCGACGATCTGATTGAGCAAATTCGAGCAGCTTTCCGCCATGACGAGACAATCGGTGGTGTTGTCGAGACGACGCTGGTTGACGGCCTTGCCGGTGTCCAGCTCGAAGACAGCGGGCCTGTCATGTTTGCCGGAACTCTCTGCCATCGTGCGCGCCTTTCCCTTCAAACGCGGGGCTTTGTCGACGTCGGGGAAATCGCGATCGACAGTTTCAATACTGGTGTCCCCGAGTGGGATCTCGCGGCACCTGACGGCACGACGGATGCCAAAGACACGATCACACTGGAGCAAGACCAATGACCAACAAAGTCAATGTTGTGCCTGGAAAGGATGGCTTGAAGGTGCGTACCGAAAATGGTGCCCGCCATATCCGCCCTAAAGGCGAGAGCGTTTCGCTCACTTCCTATTACCGCCGTCGGATCGCTGCAGGTGATCTCAAACAGGTTAAAGATTTGCCTGAAGAGACACATGAGCCCGACACACCAGTGGTCGCAGAGGAGGTCACTCTCGGCTCGCTTCTCAAGGCGCTTGATTATAGCGACCAGGCGCAGGCGACCGAAGATGGGAAACCGTCTCTCACCTATCTCTCAGACATTCTTAATCGCCGTGTGACGCGCAAGGAAGTTGACGCGGCCCTGAAGGAAATGGAGGCCTGAAATGTCGATCAGCTTCGATAGTATTCCGACGAACTTGCGAGTTCCGTTCGTCTATGCCGAGTTCGACAACACGAACGCGGTATCCGGTCCGGCATTGATGCCTTATCGCAATCTGGTCATTGGCCAGCGCATTGCGAGTGGTCAGCCCGTTGCTGCTCTGACACCGATCCGGGTCACCAGCCCTGCTCAGGCAAAGAACTATTTCGGTGCTGGTTCGATGCTTGCCCAGATGCTTGAACGCCAGCTGCAGAACAATAGCGTTACCGAGACCTGGGCAATTGCACTTGATGATGATGCTGCCGCACAGGCCGCAACCGGCGCTTTGACAGTGGGCGGGACGGTTTCGGCCGGCGTCATCTATCTTTACATCGGTGGTCGTCGTGTAAAGGTTGGTGTGTCTGGCGATGATGCGCTGAGCGATATCGCCAGCAACATTGTTGATGCGATAACGGCCAACACAGATCTGTCGGTCTCTGCTGCTGTTGACGGCGTTACGGCCGAGAAGGTCAACCTGACGGCACGTAACAAGGGCGTTGCGGGGAACGATCTGGATATCCGCGTCAACTACTACGATGGCGAGAGCCTGCCTGAAGGCTTGACGCTGACGATTACAGCCATGTCTGGTGGGCAGGCAAACCCGGATATCGAAGACGTGTGGGCTGCAATCGGTGATGAACACTACAACGTCATCACCAACCCCTACACCGATGCTGCTAACCTCACAGCGCTCGAGACCGAACTGGTCGATCGTTGGGGACCGCTGCGCATGATTGAGGCGATGGCCTTCAGCGCAGCCACGGGAACACATTCTGCATTGGGCACACTTGGCGACAGCCGCAACAGCCCGCATGTCTCTATCATGAACGGTGCAGGCAGCCCGTCTCCTACCTGGGAAATTGCGGCCGCTGTTGCAGGCAAGGTTTCGTACTACGCCAACATTGATCCGGCCCGTCCGTTCCAGACGCTGACGCTGGATGGCATCCTGCCACCGAAGACGCAGGATCGGTTCACGCTGCAGGAAAACAACCTGCTGCTGTTCGATGGCATTTCGACCTTCATGGTTGATGACGGTGGGTTGGTTCGTATTCAGCGTCTCATCACAACCTACAAGACCAATCCGCAGGGTGCGGAAGACATCAGCTATCTCGATGTCAATACGCCGCTGACCCTTGGCTATCTGCGCTACGATTTCCGCAATTACATCCTGCGCAAATATCCCCGCCATAAACTTGGCAATGACAGCACGAACTACGGTGCCGGTCAGGCAATCATGACGCCTAAGCTCGGCAAGGCCGAGGCGATTGCACGTTTCCGCGTATGGGAAGAACAGGGTCTGGTCGAGAACATCGATCAGTTCAAAAACGATCTGATTTGCGAGCGCAATGAAAGCGATCCGAACCGGCTCGACTGGTATCTGCCACCGGATCTTATGAACCAGTTCCGTGTTGGCGGGGCCAAGATCGGCTTCATTCTCTAACCGCTTTCCGTGAGGAGACAAGGATATGTCTAATAACCCAAATCGCCGCGCCGGGCGGATCTACTTCAAGGTCGATGGCACTCAATACGATGCCAAGGGCAGCTTCAGTTACAACCTGGGCGCAGATAAGCGCGACGGCATTGTCGGGGCGGACGGTGTGCACGGTTACAAAGCCATGCCGCAGGTTCCGTTCATCGAAGGTGCTGTGACAGATCGTCCGGACATGGACCTAAAGTCCGTCCTGGAACTTGACGGTGTGACAGTCACCCTTGAGCTGGCCAACAGCAAAACCATCGTCCTTCGCAACGCCTGGTGGGCCGGTGAAGGAACCGGCAGCTCAGAAGAGGCCGAAATTCCGGTCCGTTTCGAAGGTATTAGCGCCGAGGAGATGAAGTAATGAAGCCGATCAAAGCACCGCTTAAAACGCCGATCGAAGCACATGGCGAGAAAGTCAGCGAGCTCACGCTCAACGAACCGGACCTCGGTGGCCTTGATGGCGTCGATCTCACGGTCAGCATGGAAGGTACGGTCAAGATCAATCTTGGTGACCTTCACAAGATCATCGCGTCGATGGCCGGTATCCCGCCGTCAGCCGCCAAGCAGATCAAGATCTCGGACCTGAAGAACATTGCGCCAGCGGTGATGGATTTTTTGGGAGAGTTCCTCCCAACTGGCGCGAGCTGATGGAGGAAGTGGCTTACACCTTTCATTTCCAGCCATCCGAGCTGGAGCGCATGAAGGTGAGCCAACTTCTCAAATGGCACAACGGTGCCCGCAATATTCACAAGAAATTGCATGGATAGCGACCCGAGATGGCAAACCGCGAACTCACATTGAAGATGATCGTCCAGGCGATAGACCGGGTAACAAAACCGGCACGCCAGATGGGCAACGCGATGGGCGATATGGCCCGTCGCGCCCGTCTCGATCATCTGCAAGCCAAATTGCTGGCAGCGCGTGAGCGTTTGTCATCGATGGGCACTGCTGCGCGGGATTTGGGTAAGCGGTTTCAGGATTTTGGTACTGGCGCTCTTACGAAGGTGACAGCGCCACTGGCATTGGCAGGCGGGTTTGCTTTTAACGCTTATGGCAAGATCGAGCAACTGACCACATCCTTCAAGTCGATGCTTGGCGGCGGAGAAGCCGCACGCCAGATGATGGAAAAGCTGACAACATTCGCGGCCAGCACGCCTTTCCAGCTCGAAGGTATTGGTCAGGCTACAAAGCAGTTGCTGTCCTTTGGCGTTTTGCCGGCAAAGATCATCGAAAATTTGCGGATGCTGGGCGATATTGGTGCCGGCGCCAACGTGCCGCTTAATGAAATGGCGGCAATCTTCGGGAAGGTCAAAGCCAAGGGCAAGGCAATGACCGAAGAACTGTTGCAGCTTTCCGATCGCGGCATTCCGATCATTGATGTTCTGGCCAAGGGACTTGGCAAGTCCAAGGATCAGATTTTCGAATTGGCATCTCAGGGGCGGATCAGCTTCGATATTCTGAAACGTGCAATGCAAGCCATGACAGCCGAGGGCGGTATCTTCTTCAAGCAGATGGAAGAGCAGTCCAAAACGCTGTTTGGCAAGCTTTCAACGTTGAAAGATAACTTGTTCCTGCTATTCGCGGATCTTGGCGAGAAGCTTGATGAGATGTTTGGTGTTAAAGATGGCATCGACTTCTTGATCGGAAAGGTACAGGTTCTTCGCACAACATTTGCTGCATTTGCTGAAACTAATCCTCAGCTTGCCAAAGCAGTTGCATTCATCGGAATTTTGGCGGCCGCAGTTGGGCCGCTGGCGATTGGTGTCGGCTTGGCCGCTTCGGCATTTGGCGTGCTGGCTACTGGATTAGGTTTGATTTTTTCCCCGATCGGTCTGGTTGTTGCCGCCTTTGCCGGCGCAGCATTTCTCATCATCAAACACTGGGATGAAGTTGAAGCGTTCCTCGCAAAGACCGCGATTGCAATAGTGCGCGCCTGGGCTCCTATCGGAAATTTCTTCTCCGGCCTATGGGCAGAAATCAAATCAGCCTTTGACCAGGGCTTCATCCAAGGCGTGCTGAAGGTTCTTGAAGTCTTCAACCCGACGATCTGGATCGCCAAGGGTGTCAATGCACTCATCGAGTACCTGTTTGGCATCGATCTGGCCAAGGTTGGCAGAGAGTGGATTGGCGGCCTTTGGGACGGGATGCAAGCCAAGTGGGCGGAGCTGGTCGACTGGTTGAGTTCCGCCGTGACGTCACTGATGGACTGGATGCCAGACTGGGTTAAAGAACGCCTCGGACTGGATGCAGGTGGCCTTGGCCAGATGCCTGGGGGCGCGGCCGGCAATGTCGCATCGGCAGTTGCGCCTGCAATCGGTCCGCAGAATGGCCAAGGACAGGGTCGCTTTGCCGGTGAGGTCAAGGTTTCCTTTGATAACGCGCCGTCAAACATGCGGGTCAAGGAAGTCAAGTCCGACAATCCCGATTTCGTGCCGTCGGTCTATGCCGGCTACGCGATGGGAGGGTCCTGATGTCCTGGAAAGAGAAGCTGCGTCCAGCCAGCTACAAGGGTGCGCGGTTCCATATCGAAGGTCACGATTCCGATGTGGCTGGTCGTGAAGTCCAGGTGCACGAGTATCCCGGCCGCGATGTGCCGTATCCCGAAGACATGCGCCGCAAAACCAAGAATTTCAGCTTTGCCGCGTATGTGATCGGCGATGACTACATGACGGCCCGCGATCAACTGATCAGCGCATGCGACAGCGAAGGTCCGGGCACGCTGATACATCCGTATCTGGGGTCGATCACCGCCATTTGTACTGGCTGCAAGCTGTCAGAGCGGGCCGATGAAGGACGCATGGCGCGCCTTCAGCTCACTTTCGTTGAAGGTGGCACAAACCAGTTTCCAACATCGAGCAAGGATCAATCCTTTGCACTGACGCAGGCCGTCGAAGCCGCCCACGCATCAAACCGTGAGAGCTTTGCCAATGACTTTTCGGTCGCAGGCAAACCGGCGTTTCTGGCCTATGAGTCGGTTGATGTGATTTCGGAGGCAACCAGCGAGATCGATGGCGCTGTCAGTGATCAGGGCGACGGTACCTTTGCCCGTGCGCTTAGCAAGATCGGAAAGGAAGCGCTGACCTTTGTCCAGAACCCGTCGGGGCTCGCCAATCAGTTGGGCGATCTGGTTGTTCAGGCTGGCGAAGCTGCCGGTGCAGGTCCGGAGACCATGCAGGCGCTTCGTCCTATTGCTCAGTTTGGCACGCAGCTGGCTGCGGTACCGCTGACCACAGCAACCCGAAAAGTCCAGGCGCTCAATCAGAATGCTGTCGTTTCGCTTGTGACCAACTCCGCTGTGATCGAGATGGCCAGGAACGTCATAAACACCGAGTTCACGACAACTGATGATGCCTTTGCAACGCGCGACGAAATTGGCGGATATCTCGATACAGCGATGGATCGCGCCAGTGAAGCTGAGGACGATCAGTTGTTCGAGACGCTTCGCGTTCTTCGGACGGCGACCACCGACTACATCAATGCACAGTCACCCCGCACTGCACAGGTCATCAACACGGTGGCTCCGCTGACAGAACCGGCTTTGGTTACCGCTTATCGCTTGTACCAGGATGCCAGCCGCGCTGATGAAATCGCCACGCGCAACGGTGTGGCGCATCCGGGTTTTGTGCCTGGCGGGGAAACGATCGAGGTGCTGAGCAATGTCTGATGTCACGCTTAGCCTCAGCGGCACCAATTATGGCGGCTGGAAGCGCGTGCGTATCACGCGCTCGATCGAGCATATGGCAGGTACCTTTGATCTGCAGCTCAGTGACCGCTATCCGGCCGAGGGGAGCATTCCAGTCATTTCGCGCGGATCTGCCTGCAGGGTGGCCATCGATGGCGAAACTGTTATCACTGGTTTTGTCTATGACGATAATCCGGGTTTTGATGCAAAGTCGCGCGAGATCCGCGCAGCCGGTCGCGATGTGACAGGTGACCTTGTCGACTGCTCGGCAATCAATCGGCCGGGTGAGTGGTTGAATGCCAGCCTTGAGAAGGTTGCGACCGATATCGCGCGGCTGTTTGCCATTCCAGTGCGGGTCGAGACTACCACGGGCGCACGGTTCACCAAGTTCCGGATCGAGGAAGGCGAGACCGCCTTTGAAGCCATCGATCGGGCTTGCCGTATGCGGTCGGTTCTGGCGATCAGTGATGGCAAGGGAAGTCTGGTTATTACCAAGCCCGGTGTTGCGCGGGCTTCTGTGAGGTTGGAAGAAGGTGTGAACCTTCTGTCCGGATCTGCTGGCTATTCGGATAATGAACGTTTCTCGCGCTATATCGTTAAGGCACAACAGCCGGGATCGGACGACTTGTCTGTCGATCAGGTTGCCCAGGTTGTTGCCGAACAAACCGATGCAGGCGTTTCGCGCTATCGTCCGATGGTGATCCTGGCAGAGGATTCCGCCGATCGGAACTCCGCGCGCAAGCGTGCGCAGTTTGAGGCCAATGTCCGTGCTGCTCGCAGTCAGCAGATCACTGTGCGCGTGCAGGGATGGCGGGAAACTGAGAACGGGACGCTTTGGCAGCCCAACCGCCTGGTGCAAATCAAATCAGCAACACTCAAGGTCGATCAGGATCTTCTGATCTCCCAGGTCATCAATACCAAGGATCAGTCCGGAACCGTGACAGAGCTCACGCTGTTGCCGCCGGCCGCGTTTGATATCGAACCACCCAAAGAGAAGAAACTCAAAGATCAGGGGGCGCTCAAATGGATCGAATAAGCCTGATCTTTAATCGTCTGATCCAGCCGTTGCGTCGACGCGTGATGCTGATGGTGTCCCGTGCGGTGATCAAGGTCGTGAATGACGCCGGGGGCATCCAGAAGCTTCAGATCGTCGGCTATGACGGTGAACTTCTCGAAGGTGTCGAGCGTTTCCAGGAATACGGTCTGACATCCTTACCACTGGGCAATGCCGAGGCTGTTGCAACGGCCGTCGGCGGCAATCGATCTCATACTATCGTGATCGCCGTTGATGATCGCCGTTTTCGCCTCAAGAACCTCGCTCCTGGTGAAGTTGCCCTTTATGACGATCTTGGCCAGAAGGTGCACTTGAAGCGCGATGGCATTCTGATTGAGACAGGCCAACCATCTGGTGTGACGGTCAATGCGCCTGCTGCGACGGTGAATTCGGATACGGTTACAACCAACGCGACCGAAGTCACGGTGAACGCGGAGAAGGCTGTTATCAACAGTGATGAAATTCATCTCGGCGCTGAAGGTGGACAACCGATCGCCCGTGTTGGGGATCTGGTCGATGTTGCTTCGGGCAGCTCTGCAGGCCAGTGGCCGATTGTTTCTGGCTCTGACAAAGTGAGGGCCGGTTGATGGACGTCCTGATCGCATTTGATGACAAGCTTCTGATCGGTGACATCAAAACTGTTGCCGGCGACCTTGAAACGGACCCTTCGATCCGCACTGCAGTTGTCATCAGCATCTTTACCGACGCACTGGCCAACCCGGACGATGAATTGCCAGCCGGCGAAACGGATCGACGTGGCTGGTGGGGAGATTTGTTGCCCGAAGTCGAAGGCGACAAGATCGGATCACGCCGCTGGCTTTATGTCCGTGAGAAGCAATCACCAGAAACCGCTGAGAAGATCCGGGAAGCCGATCAGGAAGCCCTGCAGTGGCTGATCGATGACGGGATCGCAGCGTCCGTGTCTGTTACGACCGAATGGATCGAACGCGGTGTTCTGGCCGAAGAGATCAAAATCACCAAACCCGATGGCGACCAGGTGAATTGGCGTTTTAATCAGCTGTGGGAGAACCTGTAATGCCATTCTCGCGTCCGACATTGGCGGATCTGGTGAACCAGATCTCAAGCGATATCAAGAGCAACCTGACCGATGCGAATGCCTGGCTGCGTCGTACCGTTCTGGGTGTTCTGTCGCGCGCATTCGCCGGTGCGTTGCATGGGCTTTACGGCTTTATTTCCTATGTTGCCAAGCAGGTCTTTCCCGATACGGCCGAGAAGGCATTTTTGCGTCGCTGGGCTTCGATATGGGGTGTAAAGCCAAAGCCGGCACAGGCGGCGTCGGGAAATGTGACCTTCACTGGATTGATCGGATCAAACATCCCGGTCGATACGGTCCTTCAGCGCTCAGACGGTGTCGAATACGTCACGCTGGCTGCTTTGGACCTTGTTGCTGAAACGGGAACTGTCGCGATCGAAGCAATTGAGGGCGGTGCCACCGGCAATCTGGATGCTGGCGCTACTCTGGCACTTGTTGAGCCGATCGTCGGCGTTCAGACCAATGTGACGGTCGCGGCCGGTGGTCTGTCGCAGGGTAGCGACGCCGAGGATGATGAATCACTTTTGGCACGGTTGCTCAATCGCATCCAACGTCCGCCACATGGGGGCAATAAGGACGACTATGTTACCTGGGCGAAAGATCAAGAAGCACATGGCATCGATGTGACGCGGGCTTGGTCAAACCCGCTCGAGCTTGGCTTGGGTACGGTTGTCGTGCGCTTCATGATGGACGACACATACGGCGATGGCATTCCGCTGGCCGCTGATGTTGCGACTGTCGCAAGCTACATTGCTGAAGTCCATCCAGTCACCGCCGACGTAACGGTGGTACCGCCGGTGGCGGTTGCTGTGGCGTTCCAGATCTCCGGTTTGACACCTGGTAATGCCGCAGTCCGTTCTGCGATCGAGGCCGAGCTGCGCGATCTGATCCGCCGTGAAGCAGAGCCGGGCAGCACGCTGTTGATCAGTCACATTCGCGAGGCGATCTCGATCGCGGCCGGCGAGACCGATCATGTCCTGGTTGCGCCAAATGCAAACCTGGTCGCCGACACGCATGAAATTTTCACCTTTGGCAACATTACCTGGAGCTGAGGGACATGCGGGCAACGATTGATCAATATCTCAACAATCTTCGATCCCTGATGCCAAAGGGTAAAGCCTGGGCGCGTGAGAATGAGGCGGGTCTGACACGGTTGTTACGTGCATTTGCAACGCCTCTTATGCGCGTCCACAACCGGGCAGTTGATCTGATCGATGAGGTCGATCCAAGAACGTCGGTTGAACTCCTTCCCGATTGGGAACGTGTTTGCGGGTTACCTGATCCTTGCAGTGGCCAGCCCGAAAGTTTGGCTGAACGTCGCGACCAGGTTGTTGCCAAACTTGCAGCACGCGGCGGTCAGTCAATCCCGTTCTTTATCGAGCTGGCCAGTAATCTTGGCTACGTGGTCACGATCACGGAATTTCGCCCTTTCAGATGCATCTCGAAATGCAATGACCCGCTGACACAAGGCGATTGGCGGTTTGTCTGGCAGGTCAACGCACCGGCCGAGACCATTCGCACCATGACGGTGAATTCCGGCTGTTCGGAGCCATTGAGGACTTGGGGCAACGCACCGCTTGAATGCAACTTCAACCGCCTGAAGCCAGCGCATACCAAAGTCATTTTTACCTACGGAGCCTGATATGAAACGCATCGATACAGCAACAAAGGCAACCGATAAATTCGGCCCAGGCAAGCACGGCTTCACTGATGGCGATCCGACCATACCGATCCCGGCAACCGAGCTTCAGGGGAGTTGGTTTGACCACGTCCAGGAAGAGATCGCCAATTTCATCGAAGAACAGGGCATTGCCCTTGACGAAAACAACCGGACACAGTTGGCAGCCGCGATTACGGCCAAGCTGGCCAACGGAAACTATTTGCGTGCCAATGTCGCTGCGACACTGACCGCTGGTTTCAATACACAGTTTGCCGACCTGACAGTTGCAGCTGGCGTTGCGACGTTCGATCCGACCGCTCGCAGCCGGTTCAAGCATGTTCTGGATGACGCTATCCTGATCGACAACCCGGCTGTAATTCCGAACGCTGGACCGGCGATGATCAAGCTCACACAGGATGGCACCGGCAACCATGCCGTTGACTGGGGCAGTAAATACAAAGTTGTCGGCGAGGTGAATTACACCGCCAATTCGGTCAGCTTGTGCCAGCTTCAGTATGACGCTGCTGACGACGTTATTGACGTTGTGATCACGCAGCGCGCAGGAGCCTGATCATGTCGCTTTTGATGGAAAACAGTGTTGCCAAGATTGGCTGCGGTGATCCGGGTGATCCGATTGAGGCTGCAGTTCTGTTCGCAGGCGTAAGCCCAAGAATTACTTTTCCGTCCTCGGGTGGAACGGGAAAAGTCTGGGCATACTCCGAATGGTTGAAGCTCCCAGCAATCGGGAATGTCATCATTTCGCTTCAAAGCTATGTCGATGATCCCAACAACACGTCTTTGTATTGGCGTGGTGATTTGAAGGGGCAATTTCAAATTCAAAACCAGATTAGCAACTCGATCACAACTGATAACTTGCTATCTGGTTCTTTTCTCGCGGGTGGCTTTTGGCTCCATAGATATACCATTTATGACAGTACGCAGGCAGACGAAACCCTTCGGTATCGTGTTTATGTTGGCGGCGTCCTGCAGCCGCACAACGATGACTATCCTGCTCTCAATGAGGCGAGCTTTATCGGCGCTAGTGGCCAGCACCGAATTCAAGGTAATCACTACCGTGCGGAAACCGCTCTGTTTGTTGGCACCTACCCAGATGTCTCATCTTTCGGTCGGTTCAATGCGCAAGATGTTTGGGTTCATAAAGAGTTCGACGGTAAAGGCGGCGGCGCGGCGATATATGGCGCTGCAGGCGCACATTTTGATTTTCTAGAAGGAGCCGATCTGACCAAAGACGTATCTGGAAATGGCAATCATGCGACAATAGTAGCGGGCTCGCTTTACCAGGTTTCTGATACCCCGACCAACAGCGCCAATATTCATGAGGCCATAGACAATACGAACCAGACCTGGACCTTTTCCGATGGAAACACGGTTGTCGAGAACGATAACTTCGGCGGCACGTCTTACATGATCCGTTCATCCATGCCTGTCGCCATCGGTCAATTCTGGGCAGTTATGGAAGTCGAGACCATCGGTTCGGGAACCGGTTTTCCGGTGTTCGGCGTTTCCGATGCATCGCGGTATTTCGGAGGAAGTGTCACCAAGAGACCTGATATCGCGTATCATCGGGACGGAACCATCCGTGACATTGACAACAATGTTCTTCAATCCGGGTTGCCGACCTATGGTGTCGGCGATTTCGTTGGTATAGCGCTGGATGGCACAAATCAATCGGTTCAATTTTACCTAAATACTGGAGCCGGAAAGAACCCGGTCGGTTCGCCTGAAGCCTACAGTTTCACGCTCGCCACTTTCGCGTTGTGGTCCTATTACGATGCCAGAGCACGGTTGTATTACACCGATTTCCCGGCAAATATGCTTGCTGAATCTGGTTTCTCAGGTTTGACATCAGAGAACTATCCTTGTCCGCTCATCCAAAACCCTGATGACTACGTGACTGTTCGCCTGCGTTCTGGTGGTGATGGTGTAGATGATCTGAACTGGAACCCACTGCTTGAAAAGACATTGGTTGTCTCAAAGCGGCGTGATGCGGCTGGCTCGTTCTGGATTACTGATACGGTTCGGGGCGCTGGCTTGGCGTGGCGTTCAAACGTTGCTGATGAGGAAAAATCTAAACCTGACGGTCTCTATCAGTTTGTTGCGAACGGCTATCTTATCGGTGCTGGCACGGATTATCAGGGAAACAGGGCCGACATCATCTTTCGAGCAAGTCCTTTGGCTGGTTTCGACATCGTCGAAATCGAGCACGTGGCTGGGACGCCTTCCACCGAAGCGCACAACGTAGGTGGGGCAATTCAATACGCTTGGGTGGTTCCGCTCGATGGGGGTGACCGTCGAGTATTTCATCATCTCCTGCCTGCAGGGCAGTATTACAAGTTGAACCAAACTGAAGTGCAGACGATTACGGCTGACCCCGACTGGCTTTTGTCAACGGCAAATACAGTGACGCTTAGCGCATCAATGCTCTCGGGTCGCTATATCCTTTATGTTTGGCGAGGTGTGCCTCAATTCTCTGCGTTTGGGCTGCATGGTGGCAATGGTTCGGTCAATGGACCGTTTGACGCGATGGATTTCAAAGCGCGGCTATATCTCATTACAGAACACAACCCCACGGATGATGTAAATCTGAGCGTTGCAGACATAAATCCAAGCAACCCGGTGCAGAAATATCTGATGCTCAACCGGGATCAGCAAGAAGTGACACTAACCGACCGAGATCGGGACTTGATGCCAAATGGTGTCAAGGCGCGAGCTTCTGCAAGCGGCGCAGAAATCAACAACGCAAGCGGTGTCTTTCCTTGGGCGGCTTGGGCGTCTGTACCCATCAAATTCGCAACTGCGCACTAGGAGGATACTGTTGTGCGAACCCCGATTTATGCGATCTTCAATGAAGACTGGTCACTGAACCGCTTCGAGAGTGGTTCCAGCTTCACTGCTGTCACTGGTCGCCCATTTACTGATGCGACCAAGCATCCGGTCGAAACCCTGCTTGAGCACTACGTCAAGCCGATCATCCAGACCTCGAAACCGTCAAGTGAATGGCACGATGTATCCAGCCAGCCGGATGTTTTGATTGAAGGCGAAGGTGCAGCGCAGACGGCAAAACTGTATTGGCCAACTACACCAATCAGTCTTGAGTTGGCAAAGGCGAAGCTGCGGGCGAAGGTCAAGCAATGCAAGTTTGCGCGGATGGATGCAGGGATCGAGTTTTCGGTTGGTGAAACGACCTATCTTGTTCAGACCGATGCTGACAGTCGTAGCCTTATCGACAGCACCTTTGCACTGGCTGTGAATGGGTATCTGCCCGACGGGCGTGGCTGGCGTATGGGGGATAATTCCTACCCGACCCTGACGCAGCAGCAGTTGATTGATATGGCCTTGGCGGTCGGGGCGATGGTTGGGGATTGCTATGATGTCCAATCGGAGCTTGAAACGGCAATTGATGCCATCGCCGATATCGAGGCCTGCATGGCGTTTGACTGTTCGTCAGCTTTCCCGGCTGCGCCAGACCCGGTGGCTCCGTAATTACTGCGTGACGCTGAACAGCAAGAACAGCGCAAATATTACCGCGACGACAAGAACTATGAGCGAGAAGGCATCCAGCACAACAGGCAGGAATGACCAGCCTCTCCCAGGCTGAAAACCCGGCTTGTTTTGGTAAACCGGCATAGCAAGGCTATGAAAACGTTCAAGGGCCCCGAAACCCTCGATAATCATTCGGAAACCTTGAATGGCTAAGCCCAAAATAAATAACGCTGTAAGGATGGCAACATTGGTCTTCAGGGGGCCGGTAAAGAGCTGAGAGCCGACAAAGGTAAGGGATGCGAGCAAGCCGCCGCAAAGTCCTCTCAGGATGAAGCTTTGGAAGGTCTTCCACTTCAATCTGACTTCCTGATCGTACTCGTCGATCGACTTATAGATCGCTTTCAGTTCTTCGGTGTGGTTTCCGATTTTCCGGGCGTTTGCATGGTCTCTTCGGAAATCCATCGCATTTCGAAACCACCCCCTGCGGACGCCAGATTTTTGCTTCTCGTTCTTGGTCATCATTTCCCTGTCATGAAACTAGGCGGGGGTCAGGGTGCGCCAACACCCTGAACCGGGAGGGACTAGCTCCCACGATAAATCGCCCCGCCACCGTTGCAACGGCGGGTACAGATTAGAAAGACTTGTTTAGCTATGTCGACTCAAACAGTTACGCCTGTTCGTCCAGTCGCCCCCTATCTTGGGGGCAAACGCAATCTGGCCAAGCGATTGGTGGCCATCATCGATCAGATTGATCACACCACCTATGCGGAGCCTTTTGTCGGTATGGGCGGCGTTTTTCTGCGCCGAATCCGTCAGCCCAAGGCCGAGGTCATCAACGATATCAACAAGGAACTAGCGACCTTCTATCGTATCCTGCAGCGCCACTATGTGCCCTTTATGGATATGATGAAGTTTCAGATTACGACCAGGGCAGAGTTCGAACGCCTGGTCAGAACAGATCCGACGACGCTCACCGATCTCGAGCGCGCTGCGCGGTTCCTCTATCTTCAGAGAACGGCTTTTGGCGGCAAGGTTTCCGGCCGCAATTTCGGGGTGTCGGTGGAGCGCGGTGGCCGGTTCGATATCACCAAACTGGGGCCGATGCTTGATGATCTGCACACCAGGCTTTCAGGTGTGGTGATTGAATGCCTGCCATATGGTGACTTCATCAAACGCTATGACCGGCCGGAGACACTGTTCTATCTCGATCCACCGTATTATGGCGGCGAGAATGACTATGGGAAAAACATCTTCGAGTGCGCTGATTTTGAGAAGCTCTCAGAGCATCTCAGAGGCCTCTCAGGGCGCTTTATCTTGTCTCTGAACGATACGCCAGAAGTGCGCCAGATATTCGACGGGTTCTCAATGGATACGGCCGAGGTCAACTATTCGATCGGAAAGCAGAGTGAAAGCCGTCGTGCCTATGGCGAGTTGATCATTTCAAACATCTGATGGTGCGGGCGGCTTGAAAGGGTCGCCCAACCCTCTTAAATTCGCGATCGGGACAGGTGATGACCATAGTTGAGAGGCCATATGGACATTGCCAAGGACGGAATACCACTGAGCGACACGGTTAGACACGATCTCGAAGCCGTTCATTTTCATTGCCGCACCTGCCATCGATCAATCTCAAAGACCCCGCAACAGCTGCTGACGCTTGCGTCGCCTGAAACTGGCCTTTGGGCGCTCACCCGTCGCCTGCGCTGCACTTCATGCGGAGAGAGGGATTTCACGGTCCGGCTCGGCTACCCAAGAAATTGCGCCGGAATCGGCAAAGCAATACCGGACCACCCAGCCTAGGATGATCCGGTATGACGAAAAGTGCTATGCTCCAACTTTAATTGGCGAGCACTCCAAAACCAAATGTCGCGCTACATTTCCGATGTCGCTCGGATGTCGCCCGGAAAGGGGCGGGAACGGGATCGGGAACGGGATTTGTTTATCCGGGCCTGCTCAAATCAGCAGGACCGCGTGCCCATATTGATGGTAGCGGCCAGATGGTGTGGCCAAATGGCGCGACCAGATGGCGTGGTTCGATGGGCCGGGTGTCGCGTTGGGCGACCGAACGCGTGTGTGATTATGGCATCGTTCCTTGCGGCATCGTGGTCGATTGGTGGTCCTGTGGTCGTCATCAGGTCATCGGGCTCCCGACGCGGGATGGCATGGAATTGTTGGTCGGTGTGCGTGACCTTTGGGTGATGGCAGTGACCGATCGGCAAATTTCACCTGATGACGGCTTTAACAGGCGAAATGACAAAGCCGAACCATGGGGCCAAACCATGGTGCCAAACCGTGATGCAACTCATGGTCTAAGCTATGGGAAACGAAACGGATTTTTAACGTGATAGCGTTATGGCTGGTATTCCGGCACAGTGTTTGCTGGATATAACGGCATAACTTCAAGCGCAGGAATTTGCGAAGCTATGGGCGACGACGTCGACGAAATCGATATGGATGAAGGTGGCGGTGGCCGCAGCAAGAAGATGCTTGTTGTGGTGATCCTTCTTGTGTTGCTGCTTCTTGGTGGTGCGGCGGCGGCCTATTTTACCGGGCTGCTTCAGCCGGTGATTGATATGCTGACCGGCGGTGACGGCGCGCAGACCGAAGAGGTGATTTCCGAAGATTCCATCGAAGAAGCACCGGGCGTTCCCGAGAATGTCGGCTTTGTGGATTTGCCGGAAATTCTGGTCAACCTCAATACTGGCGCAGGCAAGCAAAGCTATCTGAAAATTCGTGTCAGCCTTGAAGTTGCCGATCAGGCAATGCTGCCGCAGGTCGAACAGATGATGCCGCGCATTGTTGACAATTTTCAGGTCTATCTTCGGGAATTGCGGCCCGAAGATCTTTCGGGCTCCGAAGGCATGTTCCGGTTGCGTGAAGAATTGCTGATCCGGGTCAGTGCGGCGGCAAAGCCTGCAAAAATTAACGACGTTCTGTTTAAGGAAATGCTGGTACAATAAGCCTGTACCGGCGCGAATGCCAAAATCAGGAAGCAATCGCTGATGGCTGATGAAGAAGATGATGATGCACTCGCCGCTGAATGGGAAGCCATGGCGGGTGGAGATGACGAGGGTGGAGACGACGGCGGCGAGGATATGGCCGCCGAATGGGAATCCATGCTCGGCGATGACGATGAAGACGACGGTGGCGGCGATGACATGGCCGCCGAAATGGGCGGCGGTTCTGCGCGTGTTCTGAACCAGGACGAAATCGACAGCCTGCTTGGCTTTGACGATGGTTCTGGTGCGGGTGACCAGTCGGGCATTCAGGCGATCATCAACTCGTCGATGGTGGCCTATGAACGTCTGCCAATGCTCGAAGTCGTCTTTGACCGCCTTGTGCGTATGATGTCGACATCGCTTCGTAACTTCACATCCGACAACGTCGAAGTGTCACTTGATAACATCCTGTCGCTGCGTTTCGGTGATTATCTGAACTCGATCCCGCTGCCTGCGATGCTTGGCGTGTTCAAGGCGGAAGAATGGGATAACTACGGGCTTCTGACGGTTGACTCGGCCCTGATCTATTCGATCGTGGACGTGCTGCTGGGCGGGCGTCGCGGTACGGCGGCAATGCGTATTGAAGGCCGCCCCTATACCACGATTGAACGCAACCTTGTCGAACGGATGATCCATGTGGTCCTTGGGGACCTTTCGGCTGCGTTCGATCCGCTAAGCCCGGTGACCTTCCGGTTTGAACGACTTGAAACCAACCCGCGTTTTGCCACCATTGCCCGTCATGCCAACGCCGCCATCGTGGCCAAGTTGCGCATCGACATGGAAGACCGTGGCGGGCGGCTTGAACTGCTGATCCCGTATGCAACGCTCGAACCGGTTCGTGAACTTCTGCTTCAGATGTTCATGGGTGAAAAGTTCGGCCGTGACTCAATTTGGGAAAACCACCTCGCAAACGAACTGTGGCAAACCCATGTTAACCTGTTAGCAGTGCTGGACGAACAGGTGATGTCACTTGGGGATGTACTCAATCTTGAAGTTGGCAACCGTCTGGTTCTTAATACCAGTCCGACCTCGCCGGTTGAGGTTCGGTGTGGCGATGTCCCGCTGTTCAAGGGCATGATGGGACGTAAAGGTGATCGTATCGCCATTCAGGTGCGTGATCGTGCGCGCATAACCGAGGAAGACAAGTGATGGACTTCGCGTTCTACCTGGATCTTTTGATGATCGTCCTGCTGGTGGTGACGATCGTCTATGCGATCATTTTGAACCGCAAGCTCGCGGCATTTCGCCGCAGCCGTGAAGACATGCAGAATTTCCTGACCGCCTTTAACGCGGCCAATGAACGGGCTGAAAGCTCGATCACTGCCCTTAAGGACATGGCGGAACAGTCTGGCGAAAAACTGCGCGAAAATATCGAAAAGGCCAGCGGTCTGAACGAAGATCTGAGCTTCATGGTCGATCGCGGCGAAAGCATTGCCAACCGCCTTGAAAAGGCTGCCAGTGACGCCAACGCGGTTCGCCGGTCCGGTGTTTCGGGGGCGGCGGCTTCTGCCGGTGCGGGGGCTGGTGCATCTGATGGGGCACGTGCCGGCAAGTCTGGCGGTGCCGGGCTTGGGGGCATGATCGGCGGTGGTGCGGATCGTCCTGATGTGATTGATGATCGTGATCGTGTCGGTGTTGAAACGCGCGCCGAGGAACTGGCTGCGCGCATGGTTGGCGAATTTGAACGCAGCGGCAATGCCATGGCCGATCGTGATGACGGATCGCGTCCGGCATCGGGTGGCAATGGTTCGGGAAGTTATGGCGACGGCAATGGCGGGTCTGATCTGTATGATCAGGACGAGGATGCCGGTCGTTCAGAGGCCGAGCGCGAGCTTCTCGCAGCATTGCGCTCGGTTCGATAAGAGACGGAATTTGGCCGGGATTGCGGTTCCGGTCTTGAGATCATGACATTTCTTTATATCTAAAGAGTGATCGGTCATTCTGACAGAATAAAGATAGTTCGAGCGTGAAGGAGCATGGGCACAAGGTGCCGCATTGCTTAGGTGAATAGATGTCTGGTGTGCGTATCTTGCCATTGGTTGTCCTGGTTGGGCTGATGGTGTTGTCAATGCGGGTGGTAAACCTGTTTTCCGGCGGCGGGGAAGTTGCGACAACTTCTGAGTCCCAGCCTGCTGGTGTCAGCATGGTCCAGATGGCACAGGCCCAGGCACCGGCGCCGACCCCGGGCGCAACCCCGGAAGGCCAGGGGGCAGATGTGTCTGCTGCTGGTCCGGGGCTGGATGATCCGGCCGGACTGACGATGGAAGGAACCCCGCTTGAAGGTGAAGGCGGCCCGAACGATATCGCGCCGACCCTTGGCGGTGACCCGACCCTGTTCACCCAGGAAGAGATTGATCTGCTTCAGAATCTGTCGGTGCGTCGTGGCGAGCTTGACCGCAAGGAACAGCGTCTTGATGAACGCGAAAGCCTGATTGCCGCCGCCGAAGCCCGGATCGATGCCAAGATCGAAGAAATGAAATCCTTGAAAACGGCCATCGAAGGACTGGTCGAAACCAAGGAAGCCCAGGAAGATGATCGGATCAAGAAACTGATCAGCGTCTATGAAAAGATGAAACCCAAAGACGCGGCCAGGATCTGGAACGATCTGGATATGGATATCCTGTTGCAGGTGGCACTTGGTATGCGCGAAGCCAATACTGCGGCGGTTTTGTCGCAGATGACGCCGGAACGCGCGCGGGCGTTGACAGCCGAACTGGCATATAAGCAAGATATCAATATGCTGCCATTGCAATAGGGCAAACGAGAAGACGTTGGGGTGGATCTTCGCCTGTTTCAAGTGAAGAACCAGCCAAAATTTCGAGAATAGTCAATGTGATGAGATGATTTGATCTCTGGTTAAAAACCTTGATTAACCAATATTAAATATGTACATCACGATTATTAGGGGCCTTGTCTGTATTCGTAGGAATATGCGGCAAGGGTGGGAGATCAGATAGCTGATGGAGTTGTGAATGGCCGTCGATCCGAATATGCCGATCCTGATTGTGGATGATTACAAAACGATGTTGCGTATCATCCGTAACCTTCTGCGGCAGCTCAACTTTACGAATATTGAAGAAGCGACCGATGGTAGCATGGCGCTTCGTAAGCTGCGTGAAGCTCCGTTCAGTCTTGTGATTTCCGACTGGAACATGGAGCCGATGACTGGCCTTCAGCTGTTGAAGGAAGTCCGTGCCGATGCCAAGTTGAAGGATATGCCCTTCATCATGATTACCGCCGAAGCCAAGACCGAAAACGTCGTTATGGCGAAAAAGGCCGGTGTCTCCAATTACATCGTGAAGCCGTTCAACGCTGAAACGTTGAAAGGCAAAATGAAAACGGTTATTGGCGATTTCTGATCAGGAGCGCGGGGCCTGTGTCCCGCGATACCGCTATGTCCAAAGCGTCCAAGGACGAACTCCGGAAGTTGCTTAACGATCTTCGTGCGCGCCTTGATGGTGACGATCTGAAGGTCGAGCAACTGTCTGATTTGATGGATCAGCTGTCCCGCTTTATGGGGGATGCGCCGTCCGACGATCAGAAACGTCTGTTTGGTGAACTTGATGAATTGTCGGGCATCATCCGCAAGATGAAGTCCGAAATCGCATCGCTTCGTCCCGATGACATCAAGGCCGAATATATCCCGAACGCCACCGATGAGCTTGATGCCATCGTGGATGCGACGGCCGGCGCCACGCATGAAATCCTTGACGCCATGGATGCGCTGGAAGAATTCGCCACGACCTTGCCGCCCGAACAGGCCAAAGTCGTTACCGATGCGACAATGCGTGTCTATGAAGCCTGTAACTTCCAGGACATCACAGGTCAGCGCACGACCAAGGTGATCAAGGCGCTGAAATCCATCGAAGAACGGGTTGAGGGTCTGGTGACCGCATTTGGCGACGAAATTGCCAAATATGCCGCCGCCAATCCAAAGCAGAAAAAAGAACCGGAAGGCGAAGAAGCATTGCTCAACGGGCCGCAGCTTGAGGGCAAAGGCGTTTCGCAGGCTGACATCGACGCGATGTTCAATTAAGTGGCGTTGACATGGCGGAGATAGAGGACGACGGACCAACACCACCATCCCCCCCTGCGAACGGGGCGGTGGCGCTGTTTCTGGCTCTCTATCTTTTGCTGCTTGCCTTCTTCATTCTGCTCAATACCATTTCGACCTTTGAAGAGGTCAAAACCCGCGAGGTACAGGAAAGCCTTTCCTCTGCCTTTGCGGCCATCCTGCCACCAACCACCAGCCTGCAAACCGTGACTTCGATCGAAGGTCCGGTTGTTGCCGCCGAGGATGTGCAGGAAAAGCTTGGTCAATTGTTTGAGACCGCCATCAAGGTTGTCCGGGTTGAAGTCATTCAGCCCGGCAAACTGATGGAAATCATCATGCATGTCGATCAGCTGTTTGATCCCAATTCCATTCTGATCCGCGAACGTCAGGCAAGCTTTATGAAACAGCTTGCCGCGGTTCTGGCCGATGATGAAGGCTATGCCTCCTACGAGATGGAAATGGTGATGGGCAGCCAGATCGAATCAAAGGGCGTGATCGAAATCGACAACAATCTTCAGATCGCGCGGGCCGGATCGTTTGCCCGCGAACTGATTGATGTCGGCGCGCCCGAAGATCATCTTTATGTCGGCATTGATCCCGGGGCGGACCCGTTCATTGTCACATTCCGTTTCTTCTGGAATTTCGGCCCGAAAGAGCCGCCAACCCCGATTGAACGCACCAATGCCAATGGCTCGGACCTGCCTGCCGGGTCGGGCAACGGCAACGGTTCGTCAAACGGTGCAGGCAACGGTGTGCCAAGCGGTACACCGGGCCAGATGATGATCCCGCCGAAAATGGCCATTCCGCTGCCGGGTAACAATCAGCCCGCCGTGAACCAGCCTATTCCGCTTGGACCGCAGGCCGGAGGAGGTGGCTGATGAGCGATGAAGTCAAAAAGGATACCGGACCCAACGGGCCACCGGTCTGGATGCTCAGCCTTGCGGATCTGATTTCGCTGCTGCTGACATTCTTTGTGATGCTGTTTGCCATGTCCAAGGTCAAGATCGACCGCTGGGACGAGGTTGTTGATGCGCTGTCGCAAAGCATCAAACCCGCCCCCAAGGAAGAAAATGACGAGCCGATGGCAAGTCTGAACATCCCGCGTGTTTATCGCAAACCGGCGATGAACCTTGATTATCTCAGTGCGGTGATTGACGACGCGATTGATGACAACCCGGTACTTGGCGATGCGCGCATGTCGCGCGATGCCGACAAACTGGTCATTTCCCTTCCTGGGGATATTCTTTTTGTTTCGGGCAGTTCGGATATGACCCCCAAGGCAAAACAGGCCTTGTTCGTGCTTGGCGGTGTTTTGCGTAATATCGGCAACCGCATTGGTGTGCAGGGCCATACCGATCCGCGACCGCTAAGCGGGCGGGGGCAATATGCCTCGAACTGGGAACTGTCACTGGCCCGTGCCGGGGCAGTCGCCAACGAGTTGAAAAGATCGGGCTACACAGATTACATAAATATTTACGGATTTGCGGCATCAAGGTACGACCAGCTTCCGAAGCTGCTTGATGAAGAGGCGCGCTTTGTGATGGCGCGACGCGTTGATATTGTCATCGAGCCGCATGGTGGAAGCGGTATCGGAGGCACGTAAGTATGGCAAAATTTGCCGTGCGCGTCCTGCTGGCGGTTGTAGTCGCGACCACCACGGCAATGTTGTTGCCCGTTAGCGGAATGCGCCCTGCAATGGCCCAGGTAGTGGATCCTGTTATCATCCGCTCCGGGCTGCATAGCGGTTATGGACGAATTGTTCTGCAATGGAACAAGCCGGTCAATTACAGCGCTGAAATCATCGGCAACCAGCTTGTCGTGCGTTTCGACGAACCGCTTGTGGCATCCTTGCGCGGGGTTTTGAACCCGGTTTCCAAATATGTTTCGGACGGCTTTTTTGATCCGGATGGCCGGACCGTCGCCTTTGTGCTGAGTGACGATTACGAAGTGCGCGCCTTTAATGTCGGCAGCAACGTCGTGCTCGATATTCTTGACAAGCCGCAGGCTGCACCAGCCCCGACACCCACACCGCCAACCCGGCCCGGCCCCGATCAAACACCGCAAATTACCCCGGCCCCGGTCAGTCCGGTTGAAACCGTTGCGACCGAAAATACGGCACCGGCGGCATCAGATGCGGCGGCGAACCTTCTTGATGTGCGGGTCGGCCGTCATCCGACATTTTACCGGCTGGTATTTGACTGGCCGAACCGGACCGATTACGCCCTTGAAGGCGATCAGGGGGCGCAAAACATTGCCTTTGACGCCCCGGCACGGATTGATGCCACCGGTTTGTCACGCCGTCTGCCAGAAGGTGTCCGCATCCGTCAGGCTGCCACCAACCCGCTTGATGTTGTGATTGAAACAAATCCGGCCCGCCCACTGCGCCATTTCCGGTCGGGTAACAAGGTTGTGGTCGATATCATGGGCGCGCAGCGCGCCCCGGCGGCGGAAACGGCACAGACGCGTCCGACAAACCAGACGCGCGGCAATAATGCGGCGACCGGGACGGATGCGCCAGCCACCCCTGCCGCACCAAACGCACCGGCACCACAACCTGCCACCCAAACCGCCTCAGAGAATGCGACAGGGACCGGCACAGCAGCATCAGATACGGCCGAAGCTCCCAACACCCCTGAGGGACAGGCAGCCGATGCCGCACAGACCGCAACCCCGGGCGCAAATGGCGAACCACAACAACAGGCAAGCATTGGCGACCTGTCGGTAACGGTGGAACAAACGACAACGGAAATGACCCTTGGCTTCCCGTTCGGGCAGCAGGGTGGGGCGGCTGTCTGGTCGCGCGCCGGGTTCCTGTGGATGGCCTTTGATGTGCGGGCAAATCTTGATCTTGATACCGTCCGTCAGGAAGCCGCCCAGATCATCGGCGTGATCGAACAGATCGACAGCCCCTATGCCACGGTATTGCGCATGACCATCCCTGACGGGATTGGCCTTTATACGACACGAACCCCGACCGGGGACTGGCGTGTGACCCTGCAACAGGGCACCATGCAGCCGGTTGAAAAACTTGGCCCGTCGATCGAACTTGATGACCAGACCCGGGCGCGCCTGATTGTGCCGCTTGAAGATGTCGGACCGATCATTCCGATCGATGATCCCGAAGTCGGCGATACCTTGCGGGTCGTGACCACCACGCAATCGGGTTACGGCATTGAAGTTGCCCTGCGCTATCCGGAATTCGAAGTCCTGCCATCGGTGCAGGGCGTGGTCGTTGCCCCGATGAATGAAAGTGTTCAGGTTGCCGATCGCGATGACGGGCAGGCGGTTATTGTAACCGCGGCCGATGGTTTGAACATTTCGCCCGAAGGCGCACGGTTGCTGGCATCGGCCACCGGGGTCCGCGCCAGCACGGGTGACGGGCGCGAAGGTCTGATCTTTGATCTGGATACGTGGCGCCGGAGTGGACTGGATAATTTCAATAAATCGATCCGCAAGTTGCGCCGTGAAATTGCAGAAAGCGGGGATGAACACCGCAACAAGGCCCGGCTTGATCTGGCGCAGTATTACATGGCCAATGGCCTTGGTCCCGAGGCCGACGCGGTTGTATCGGCCATGGAAGGTGACGATCCGCTGATTGCCCAGAAATTGCAGTTCCGCGCCCTTAAGGCCGCGGTCAAGTTCCTGGATCGGGATTATGCCGAAGCCGCCCGGTTGCTTGAGGACGAGCGCCTGCGTGCCATTCCGGAAATGAAGCTGTGGCGGGCGGTGACCCTTGCGGCCCTTGGTCGTCCCAACGAAGGGGCGCGGGACCTGCTTGAAAGTTTCCATATTCTTGATTTCTATCCGCCGGAATTGCTGTCACGGCTGGGGCCGCTTGCGACCGAACAGGCGCTTATTGTCGGCAACCCGGATGCGGGTATGGATCTGATTGAAAAGATGCTGGTGACCGACGGGCTGTCAGAATCCAAGATCATGGATGTGCAGTATCTCAAGGGGTTCTTCGAAGAAGAAGCCGGCGAACTTGAACAGGCGGTCGCAACTTGGGACCAGGTGGCCGAAGGCGACAACCGCAAAGCCCGCGCCCATGCGATCTTTGACCGCACGGAATTGCTGATGCGCTTGCAGCGCCTGACGGTGGAAGACGCGATTGAACAGCTTCAGCAACTGCGTTTTGCATGGCGTGGTGACGGGTTCGAGATGGCGTTGCTCAAACGGATTGGCGAACTTCAGATCGAGAATAAGGATTTCCGCGACGGGCTGAATACGCTTCGTCAGGTGGCGATCTTTTTCCCGAACAAGCCGGTCGCGGCCGAGGCCACCGACCTGATGCACAAGACGTTTGAAAATCTGTACCTTGGCGAGGACATCAACAATATCTCGGCGATCAAGGCGGTTGCCCTGTATGACGAGTTCCGTGAACTGACCCCGGCCGGTGACAAGGGCGATGAACTGATCCGGCGTCTGGCCGATCGCATGGTGGATGTCGAACTGTTTGAACGCGCCGAAAGCCTTCTGGAACATCAGGTCGATTTCCGCCTTCAGGGGGTGGAAAAGGCCCGGGTGGGCGCGCGCCTTGGTCTTGTCTATCTGCTTGACAGCAAACCCGAAGAAACCATTCGCGTCATTGATAACACCGACGATCCGGCGATATCCGAAGAACTGGCAACCCAGCGCCGCCATCTTAAGGCGCGTGCCTTGCTTGATACCGATCGCGGGGCAGAGGCCATCGCATCGCTTGAGGGTGATTTTTCCAAGAATGCGGAATTGCTCCGCGTTGATTATTACCGCCAGACCCGTGATTACATGTCGGCGGCGGAAACCTTCCAGCGTCTGGTTGGCGATGATGAAAAAAGCCCGACCGGCGAAATCAATGATGAACGGGCGCGCTATCTATTGAACTGGGCGGTCAACCTTGCCATGGCGGGACAGGAACGCACGCTTAACATGCTTAAACGCCGCTATGGCGAAGGCATGGCGCAAAGCCCGTTTGCCGAGGCATTCAACCTGATCACGTCATCACCAACGCAGGGGTTGATTGACTATCGCACCCTTGCCGACAAGGTGGATGAGGTCGAAAACTTCCAGGGCTTCCTTGCGACCTATCGCGATCAGTTGGAAAAGTCGCAGCTTAGTGCTATAAATTAACGTTCGATAAATCTGTAACGTGGGTGAGCTTCGCCAAATTGTGGAGTTTGTGCCCGTTTTCTGCTGGTTTGAACGTGTGATTGCGAGTGTCGTGCTGTGATGGATCGTGCTCTTAAAATGGTCTATTACGATGAGGCGAATGTCGAAAAGGACATTTTCGCGCAGCTTTCGCTTGCCCAAAAGCATTTTCAGGGCGATGGCATGCCGCGTGACGAGTCCGCGACCCGTCGTATTCTTGACCAGATTCACCGTCAAAGCCGTGCGTTCGCCGCCGTTTGCTATGGCTATATGCGCAGCAAGGGACTCGGGGTTTCCGAAGACCTTGGCGAAGGCCAGCAATGGTACCGCGAAGCGGCTTACTGGTTCCACGAAGAAGCATCATCGGGCGAACCGATTTCGGCCAACAATCTTGGCTATCTTTATGCCAAGGGCCTTGGTGTTCAGGAAAATGCCGAGACCGCCGCGCACTGGTTCGAAGAAGCCATCGAATACGGATCGGTCGCAGCCCTTTATAATCTTGGCGTTTGCTATCTCAATGGCTGGGGCGTTGCCCAGGATGATGAAAAGGCCATCGAATATTTCGAGCGCGCAAGCGATCTGAACGATCCGTCCGCGGCGAGTGTTCTTGCCTATCTTTATCTTGAAGGGCGCGGTGTGAACCGTGATCCGGCCAAGTCATTTGAATTCAACATGCGTGCCGCCCGTGCCGGCAGCATTGAAGCCGCATCCGCCCTTGGCTATGCGCTGGGGGTCGGGCTTGGTGCGGAACGCAATATTGCCGAAAGCATCAGCTGGTTTGAACTGGCCGCAAGCGAAGGCGATGCCTATGCGCAGGCCAATCTTGCGATGTATCTCTGTCATTCCCCGGAACTGAAACTGTTCAACCGGGGCTGGACGATGTTGATGAATGCCTGTGATCAGGGCGATGCATCTGCGAAATATCAGATGACGCAAATCCTGATCTTTGGGGTGCCGCACCGCGAACCCGATTATGCCAGTGCGCTTGATCTTGCCATGGATCTTGCCGAACTTGGCCATCCGGGCGGCTATCACCTGATCGGGGTCATGTATGAACATGGCCTTGGTGTGCCGGTTGATATGGCGCGATCTGCAAGCTGGTATGAACGTGCCGCGCGTAAGGGATCGTCGAATGGTCAGGCCGCACTTGGTCGGCTTTATGCGATCGGAAGCGGTGTCGAGCAGGATAATATTCTGGCTTATTACTGGCTGCGCATGTCCTCGCCGACCGAAGGCAGTCAGGCCCAGCGTGAAATGGGCGCGATCCATGCTCGCATGACCGAACGCGAACGCCAGATCGCCGAAAAGTTTGTTGCCGACAACCCGGGGCCGCGCCGGGGCAGCTTTGGCCTGAAGCCGCTTGAACAGGATGTGTTCAAGGCTGCAAAACGGCGGTCCTGACAGGTTTCGCACATTGCCATTGTGCGCACCGCCATCTGGCAAAAGCCGGAGTGCCTGAGTCTAGGGAACCAATGGGCAAAGCCCGCAAAAAAGCCGCCAGCTTGTGCTTGGCGGCTTTTATAATTCCGGTGTCTTGTCTTGGTTGGCAGGGGCTTTGCGCCCGCTAACGGCCGAAACTTTCGACCAGCGATCCGGCAATCAGATACCAGCCATCAACCATCACAAAGAAAATCAGCTTGAAGGGCAGGGAAATGATAACCGGGGGCAACATCATCATGCCCATCGACATCAGGATACTGGCCACCACCATATCGATGATCAGGAACGGAATGAATAACAGGAAGCCGATTTCAAAGGCGCGACGCAATTCACTGATCATGAAGGCCGGGATCAGCGACCGCAACGGAATGGTTTCGGGTGTCGTGACTTCAACCCCGGCCAGATTGACAAACAGCTGAAGATCGCGTTCGCGAACCTGCGTCATCATGAAATCATGAACCGGTTTGACGGACCGTTCGAACCCTTCGAATTCGTCAATATTGCCATTGATCATCGGTTCCAGCCCCTCGTCCCAGACGCGTTCAAGGGTCGGCATCATGATGAACAGGGTCAAAAACATCGCCAGACTGATCAGAACCTGGTTGGGCGGGGATTGCTGAATGCCCAATGCCGTTCTGAGCAAACTCAGGACCACGATGATACGGGTAAAGGACGTCACCATCATCAGGATGGCCGGGGCGATGCTCAGAACCGTGATCAGGCCGATCAGCTGGATCAAGCGCCCGGAGGATGTAACCCCCGGTCCATCGCCCAGATCAAAATTGAATGTCTGGGCCTGAACCGTGTCGCCACCGGCAAGCAATGCGATCATGGGGATCAGTGACCAGATCGCACATAACGTCAACCAGCGCGGCGCGCGCCATCCGGTTTTGGCCGGACGCGGGGCAGGGGGTGACGGGGAATGTTGCTCGGTGCGGCTCATGCAGGGTTTTTCCTGTCGTTGGGATCGAAATCCTGTGTGCTGTTGCTGTCGGTGGTGTGATCGGCGGCTATGTCGCTATCGATCAGATCGACAAAATGTGTGCCGATATTGCGTTCAATCACGGTATCGCCCTGCGGGCCAAGCATCACCAGATGTTCGGTGTCATCACGCCGCAACAGAACCAGTCGTCTTTTGGTATCAACGGGAACAACTTCGACCACCGAAAGCCGGCGCTTTGCCCCGCGCCGGTTGATGTTACGCGCACCGGGGATGATGCGCCGCGCCACCAGCGCGAAGATACCGATAATCCCCAGCACAAAGACCAGGGCGGCAACAAACCGGTAATAGGCGCTTAATTCCATCAGGTATCTTTCCCCGTCAACACCCTGTAAAGGCCATCAGGCCCGATAGCCGGGCCATATCATGACCATTGGCTGCCTTTGATCATTCTGTTTACCGTGCCCCTTGCACGCAGGCAAGTTGCCATCGGCACAAATGGCTTGGCCGGGCCGTTTGAAATCAGTCCTTTGGCGGACTTTTTGCGGCCTGATAGCGGTTATTTCGTGCGTGCAGCCTGTGCATAGGCATTTGTTGCCTGTGCGGTATTGCTGATGCCGCGCAGCTGGCGTTGAATATCGGAATATTCCTGCTGCATGTTGCTTTCGAGCTGGCCCAGTTCATCGGTCAGAGCCGCCAGCAACGGGGCAATTTCACGGCGTTGTTCGGTTCCCATCGCGCGGGCCTGATCACACAGATCGGCAATCCGGTGTTCAAGGGCCGAAAGTTCGACAACCTTGCCGTCTTCCAGATACCGCTGTCCGGTCCGGATCAGGGACAAAACGCGCTTGAGATCTTTCTTGAACTGATCGGGCTTGAATTGTTCAGGGCTCATGATTGGCCTTCCCCGTTGCGATCAAATGATGTCGTTGCCGCGACCTCGTCTTTCGGCTCGGTCTGGCTGCGTGACGAACCACCGTAAATGCGGTTGATCCGGTAGATATAGTTCAGAATTTCCGCGACCGCGGCAAAGGCCTCCAGCGGGATTTCGCTGTCGACATCCACGGCCATCAGAATTTCCGTCAGATCCGTATCCTTGCGGACCTTGATCCCGTTGGCAAAGGCGACTTGCAAGATCTGTTCCGCAACGCTGCCTTCGCCCTTGGCACTTAATATGGGGGCATTGTCACGCCCATGGGCATACCGAAGTGCGACGGCCTTCTGGCCGTGCTCGCCCGGTGCGGCAAGATTTTCCGTCTTGCTTGCCGGTGTATCGGTAATGTCATAGGTGGGCTTTTTCCCGCTCATAAGGCCCTTCAATTCAGGACACAGGTGCCTGGCTGTCATGATCAAGCGTCGACCATAGATCAAAGATGGTCAACAAATCGTTGTCGGCACAGCAGATCGCCAGCCACAACAAAATCAGTGATAAATGCCAAGTGAGAGCGAGATGAAGGTCAATATCCGGGCTACCTGCCTGGAAGATGACGGTGCCTGAAATCAGGCGATATGTTTGTCTTGCGCGCCGGACATCCCGGCATTGCGTGGATTAATCAGCTGTTACCAACATTCTCGTCGGTATCTGATTCCTTGTCGCTGCTGCCCTTGGCAGGACTGTTTGATCCTCCGAGATGGCGGATGATGTCTTCGCTGACCGCAGCCGAACGGTTTTCTTCCTGAATACGGTCATAAAGTTCGCGTCGAAGAACCTGAACATCTTCGGGGAAAGTAAAGCCAAGCTTGACGGTCTTGCCACGGACCTCAACGACGGTGACTTCGATATTGTCGTCAATGACAACGGAGTCGCCGACTTTTCGTGTGAGATAGAGCATACAGTGTCCCGGTTTCGATAGATGGCAACCTCAATTTGCCAGATCGGTCACAATATGCCTGCTTTCAAACGCGGGGTCTAGTACCCGCCGTCAATTGCCCGCAATCCGGGGGATTTCAAAGCTCTTTCATTCTTTGGCACGCTTCATGCATTTCATTTGGCAGGATCATCAGGGGCGGCAAAATCAACCGTCCGGGCGATCCGGCCCCGATCAGGGCGATGGCGTTAACGTCGGCTTTACCCGCGCGATCAATACTCGAAAGCGCAGACAAGGAGCAGGAAATGGATATCGGCAAACTTGGCATGTTCGCCAATCTCAAGGAAAAGATGGACTGGCTCACCCAGCGCCAGGAAGTCATTGCGCAGAATATCGCCAACTCCGATACGCCGAACTACCGCGCCAATGATCTCAAGAAATTCGATCCGGACAATATCGGCCGTGACCGCCAGTTCATTCTGGCCATGCAGGCGACCACGCCGGGCCACAGCCAGGGCCTGAACAAACCGCAGAACTTCAAGGACGAGGAAGTGCGCAAGAACTACGAAGTCGCACCGGGTAAAAACGCCGTCATCCTTGAAGAACAGATGGTCAAGATGAACGAGAACCAGGTCGATTATCAGACCATGACCCGTCTGTATGCCAAACAGAAATCAATGTTCATTTCGGCCCTTGGCCGCGTGTAATCCAAGCATAGAGAGTTAGAAACATGGAACTTTACAAGGCTTTCAAAATCTCTGCTGCTGGCATGCGTGCCCAGGGTACCCGTCTGCGCATTGCCGCGGAAAACGTTGCCAACGCCGACAGCCTTCCGACCGCGCCGGGCCAGGACCCGTACCGCCGCAAGCTTCTGACGTTCAAGAATGTCATGGACCGCGAAGTCGGTGTTGAAATGGTCAAGGTCAATAAGGTAATGCCAGACCGTTCCGATTTTGGTATGAAATACGAACCAAGCCATCCGGCAGCCAACGATCAGGGCTATGTTCAGACCCCGAATGTTGAAACGCTTGTCGAAATGATGGATATGCGCGAAGCCCAGCGGTCTTATGAGGCCAACCTCAATGTGATCCAGTCATCGCGCAGCATGTTGCTCAAGACCCTTGATATTCTGCAGTAAGCACGCGATATCAAGCAGGACTGAAGAAGTTTAAGGATTGATACCCATGGTCTCCAGCTTCAACGATGCCATTTCTGCCTACCGCAATGCGGCTGCGGGCAAGACCAATACCGTTGCGGAAACCGTAACCGGCACCGGCACGAAGGTGAACCCGGGGGAAAGTTTTGCCGACATGGTACGCGGTGCGGCACATGATGCCCACGCAACCATGGTCAATAGCGAACAGATGACCCAGAAGGCCATTACCGGGGATGCGGAACTTCATGAAGTGGTGACCGCGGTTTCGGCCGCCGAAGTCACCCTGCGCACGGTGGTCTCGGTCCGTGACAAGGCTGTAGAAGCATATCAGAGCATCCTGAACATGCCGGTCTGATCCCTGTGATCCCGGCCTGATAACGAAACCGCACGTCATTCGTGCGGTTTTTTGTTTGCCGATACCGGTTTGCCGATCAGGAAATCATGGCAATGGCCTTGCCAAATCCTGTATGAATAACAGTGGTACTTCAAGGTACTGCGTGAATGTGAAGGCGGGAAGACCAATGGATCAAGCTGAAATCATGGATGTGGCCTATGATGCAGTATGGACGCTGCTGAAGGTGACCACACCGCTGATGTTGATTGCGCTTGGGGTTGGTCTGATCATCGCGCTGTTTCAGGCCCTGACACAGATTCAGGAAATGACCCTGACCTTCGTTCCGAAAATCCTTGTGATTTTCATTGCACTTCTGGTGTTGCTGCCCTGGATGATTACGGAAATGACCGAATTCATGGGGCGTATGGTGGACCATTTCATTGGCCTGCCCAATTAGCGGCGAAACGCCGGGCTGACGCGTTGATGTAAGGCGGTCGAAGACATATGGATCTTCAGGAGCTTCTTACTCTTAATGTCTATGTTGTCCTGATGGCATTTGCCCGGGTCGGGGCGGCCTTTGCCTTTATGCCGGGCATCGGGGCACGCACGGTTCCGGCGCGCGCACGGCTGATTTTCGCCTTTTGGGTTGCGGTGGTCATCTCGCCGCTGGCAGGGCCGCTTTTCCCGCCGCAACCTGCCGATGCGCCGTCGCTTTTGCTGTTTATCGGTTATGAGGTTACGGTTGGTCTGTTCTTTGGCCTGTTTGGTCAGGTCATGATGGCCGGGCTTCAGACTGCCGGGTCGATCATTGCCTATTTGTCATCAATGGCAAACGCCTTTACCGCCGATCCATTGTCGGGGGCGCAAAGTGCGGTTACCGGCAATTTCCTGATGCAGGTCGGGCTGGTTTTGCTGTTTGCGACCGGGATGGATCATCTGATGATCCAGGCGGTTTTTGAAAGCTATTCACTTTTTCCGCCGGGCGGGGTGCTGCCGGTCGGGGATATGAGCGAATTTTTCGCCAATGCACTCAATGACAGTTTCATCATCGCCGCCCAGTTATCGGCGCCGTTTCTGATTGTGGCGATCTGCTTGCAGATTGCGCTCGGCTTGCTGAACAAGCTGATGCCGCAATTGCCGGTATTCTTTGTGGCCATGCCGATTCAGATCGCGCTGGCCTTGCTTCTGTTGACCTTGGCCCTGCCATCCATGATGATGGTCTATCTCGGTTATTTCGAGAACGGGCTTGAGGCGTTTCTCAATCCCTAGGGCGGTGCCGCGCAGCAAAGCGCAACTGTCCGCCAAGCACGGGTTAGCCAATGGCAGAAGAAGACGACAGCCAAAAGACAGAAGACCCCACAAGTAAAAAGCTTGAGGATGCCCGAAAAAAGGGTCAGGTGCCGGTTTCCAAGGAAGTCGGCAACTTCATGCTGTTGTTTGGTGGTGGTCTTGTCACAGTGATGATGGGCCCGACCATGGCCGAAAGCGTCCGTGATCTTGCTGTCGGCTTTATCGAACATCCGCACATGTATGATGTGTCCGATGCCGGGCTGCCTCTTTTGTTCAAGGATATCATTATCGGTATGCTCTGGGTGCTGGGCATTCCGTTTGTGCTGCTGGTGTTTTTTGCCGCGGCCGGGCATCTGGTGCAAAACGGCATCGTCGTTGCGGTTGAACGTATCGAACCCAAACCCGACAAGCTCAATCCCCTGAACGGGCTGAAAAACCAGTTTTCTCTCAAGACGCTGGTCGAATTCGCCAAGAATGTCAGCAAGATCGTTCTGGTCGGGGTGGTTCTGGCATTGGTCATCATGCCCGAAATGCTTGATATCGAACTCTATCCCCAGATGTCGCTGGGGCTGACCCTTGAACGGCTTTACGATATGATCGTGATCCTGCTGATCGCGACGATTTCACTGACGGCCGTGATTGCCGGGCTCGATTTCGCCTATCAGCGATACGAGTTCAACAAACAGATGAAAATGTCCAAGCAGGAGATCAAGGACGAATACAAGCAGACCGAAGGTAGTCCCGAGATCAAGGCGAAGGTCCGCCAGATCAGGATGGAGCGCGCCCAGCAGCGCATGATGTCAAGCGTGCCCAAGGCCGACGTGGTCATCACCAACCCGACGCACTTTGCCGTCGCCCTGCAATATGACATCGATACCATGGGTGCACCGATGTGCATCGCCAAGGGGCAGGACAATGTCGCGCTTAAAATTCGTGAGGTCGCCGAAGAACATGACATCACGATCATGGAAAACCCGCCGGTAGCCCGTGCGCTTTTTGCAACCGTCGAGATTGATCAGGAAATCCCGCCGGAACATTACAAAGCGGTTGCCGAGATCATTTCGTTCGTGTTCCGCCAACGCGGCAAAAAACTGGGATAATTGGCTTCTTTAGCCGAATAAATCCCGCAAAACACCCCATTGAAACCTTTTAATAATTTTTGATTGCAACGATCTAGATCAATATGCAACTGCCGCTTTGGTAGTATTTTAAAATTAATGGTTCCCATTACGTGTTACCGACACTATACGTATGGCGATTCAAGTTTGATCCAGTCTTTTATATCTTTGCTTTTGCGAATAGGAATACCTTGATGAAATTGAGGATTGCCGGGCAGATCGCCCTTTCAAATGCGATCATCGTCGTCATGCTGATTGCTGTGGCCGTTGGTATAGGTGTGGTCAATAGTCAGAGTCGGCAAGCGACTCACGAGGCTGCTCAGATCGGTGTTGTGGTCAGTACGGATGTGCCGAATCTCATCAAGGCGATTGAGCGTGCGCGCTACAACGTCATTCAGGTGCAGCAATGGCTGACCGATATTTCGGCAACGCGCGGGCTTGATGGACTGAATGATGGTTTTGACGAGGCCGAAGCCGCCGCGCAAGGTCTTGCCGAAAACCTCGCAACTTCAAAGGCGCTCAGTAAGAAGCTTGGTCAGACCGAACTTCTGGCCGCCCTTGAGCAGATTGAGGCCGCATTCCCCGATTATTACGCCACCGGCAAAAGAATGGCCCAAGGCTATATTGATGGTGGCCCGGAAGTCGGCAACAAGATCATGGGTGACTTTGATGCAACGGCAGCCCGTCTTGCCGACGCACTCGAGGCAGCGGTCGAACTTACCGATACCTATAGCCGGTCTATTGAAACCACCCTTGTTGACAAGCTGAAGGGGCTTGAAAGCAACGTTGAGTCGGTCTTTGTGCTGACCACTGCGGTGACGATTGCCTCTATCATCGTTTGCGCATTGATTGCCTGGGTTATGCACCGTCGCATTTCGGCGCCAGTGGCCGAAAGTGTCACTACATTGGCGCAACTGGCTGACGGCAAGTTTGATGTCAAACTGTCAAAGTCTGAGCGCAATGACGAAGTCGGCGATCTGGTGCGTGTCATGCATGTGTTCCGCGAGACAGGCTTGAATAACCTGAAAATGCGCGAACAGCAGGAAGCCGATCGACTGGAATCCGAAGAACAGCGTCGTAAATCGCTGCGCGAGATGGCGGAGCGGGTTGAAAGTGAAACCCGTCGCGTTGTTGATACCATTTCGGGTCAGACTGGCGAACTCGCCGAAGCCGCCCAGCGGATGTCGAGCTCTGCTGATCTTGTTCAGGGCAATTCCCAGACCGTGGCTGCTGCGTCCGAGCAGGCATTGGCTACCGTTGAGGCAGTTGCCGGTGCGGGTGAAGAGCTGAATTCTTCACTTGGTGAAATCAATAATCAGATTTCGCGTGCCAACCGGGTCAGCGAAGATGCCGTTGAGGCCAGTCGTTCGACGGAAGCGACTGTTTCGCAACTGGCTGACAGCGTGCGCGGTATCGGCGAAGTGGTTGAACTGATTTCCGGCATTGCCGAACAGACCAACCTGCTTGCTCTTAACGCAACCATCGAGGCCGCCCGTGCCGGTGACGCCGGTAAGGGCTTTGCTGTTGTGGCGCAGGAAGTCAAAAACCTCGCGACCCAGACCAGCCGTTCGACCGATGAAATCACCCGCCAGATTGCTGAAATTCAGGCGGTGACGGATTCTGCCGTGACCGCAGTGGCAACAATTGCCGAGAAAATCCACGAGATGGATGAAGTCTCGACCGCGATTGCCGCTGCTGTTGAAGAACAGAGTGCTGCGACCTCTGAAATCGCGCGTAACGTGAATGAAACGGCGGCTGCTTCCCGTGAAGTTTCCAGCCGGATTAACGAGGTGTCCGAAGAGGCGTCTGGAACCGGTCGTTTGGCTTCCGAAGTCGGTACGCTCTCCGAACAGGTTGCTGTTGCCGTCCGTGATTTGCGTAATGTACTGGTTGAGGTTGTCAGGACTTCGACCGCTGATGTTGATCGCCGTAGCTCAAAACGTCATCCGTCTTCGCAGGAAGTTTCCGTCCGGTTTGGTGGCAAGGCGTCAAAAGCACGTCTTGAAAACATTTCGGAACGCGGGGCGATGCTTGTGTGCAATGACAGTATCGCTTCGGGTACGAAGATCGAGGTTGAACTGCCCGGCATCAATAGCCCCGTGCGCGCAATCGTCCGCAATGTCAGCGAAGAAGGCGTCAGTGTCGAGTTCGATGGATCCAAGCTTGACGAAGCGCAGGTCAAACGTCTGAGCCGTTAAGCCGGCTTCAAATGACTGGCGCCCGATAAATGCGCCTGGATTTACGTTGTGAAAGGCAGGGCCAATTCCGGTTCCTGCCTTTCACGTATCTGGCGGGAATTGCGGGCTGTTTTGTCGCGATTGCCGGGCGGCGTGATGGACGATAAACTTGCCGGTAGCCAGTCAGGCGATAAGCAGCTAAAAGTATAGACTATTTTGTTAAGTTATTGTCGTTAAAGGCGGTCGCGTGCTGTTTCGGGGGCTCATCCTTGCTGTAAGTGTCGCATTCGTTGCGTTTGTCTTCGTCCTGATGGACGTGTTGGCAAAGGCAGGGCTTGATGCGCGCCTGATGTGGATCATCGGGGCTATGGTCACCGGTGTGGCCGTGGTCGCCGTGGCATCGCTTACGCTTTCGGCAAAGCTTCGCAATGGTGGGCATGATGGCCTTGGTCCGCTGATTTCCGGGTTTGCCAATTCCGATATCGGCGTTGCGCTGATTGATGCCTATGGCCGGACGATCTATGCCAATCCGGCCTTTTCATCCAAACTTGGTATCGAAGCCGGATCGGACATGCTTTCTGCGCTGGAAGCGCGCCTGTCCTTCCTCGGCATCGGCAGTGAAGAACTTGCCGAACTGCGCACCCGTGCGATGCGCGGTGAAGGCGGGCAGATGTTTGTCGATCTGTCGCGTTCTGAAAAATTTGCAAGCCAGCCCGATGGTGAAACGCAAGCCCCGGCAACTGACGGGGCCGAAAATCCCGCCCCCGGTGATGACGCGGCTTCGGATGATAAAACATCATCCCGGGCAACCTGTTTGCGCATTTCCGTGGCCGAGGCCAATGCACGTGCCGGTCAGATGTTATGGACTGTTGACGGTGTTGATCCGTCCGTAATGGCGGATGCCGATGCATCGATGTTGTTGCCATCGGGTGAAAGCCCGTCTGCATTCGCGCTTTCGGCACCGGTGGCACCCGACCTTGTTGCCAATCTTCCGGTTTCGGCGGCCGCTGGCGGCTTTGAACATGCCGATCAGATGATCGAACGGCTGCCGGTCGGGGTCTGTGGCCTTGATGAAGAAGGCCGTATTCTTTATCTCAACCGCCGTCTGGCAAGCTGGCTTGGCGGTGAACCCGAAGACTTCAATAACGGCACCGTGGAACTGGCCGACCTTATCGTTGGTGACGGCATCAATGGCGAGGTCAAATTCAAGGTTGCCGGGGGCGAACCGATCCGGTGCTTTGTCACCCATTCGATCAATGCGCCGGGCACTGGTCCGGTCCGCAGTCAGGCCGTGATCTTCCCTGATCCGATGCCCGCTCATGAATGGGAACATGCGCTGGCCGAAACCGAACGCCGGGTGCGCTGGTTCTTTGATGAAAGCCCGCTTTCGATTGTTCTGGCCGACATGTCGGGCACAGTTACCGATGCCAACCGCGCCTTTATCGAAACCGCCGGGCAGAACCATGCCAATGTGGTCGGGCGTTCGATCCTTGAACTGATTGTTCCCGAAGACCGTGACGAAGTGGCGCGTTATCTGTCCAAGGCCGTGATGGGCATGGGCAAGGGCGGTCAGATCGAAGCCCGTCTTGCCGGCGCGCGCGGCGTTGCGGCCCAGATTTATCTGCAACGGGTTGCGGGTCGTTCGGGCGAAGCAGGCGCGTTGCTTCTGAACTTCCTTGATACGACCGAACAGAAGAATCTTGAGGAACAATTTGCCCAGTCCCAGAAAATGCAGGCTGTCGGTCAGCTTGCCGGCGGGGTGGCGCATGATTTCAACAACCTTCTGACGGCGATGATCGGGTTCTGTGATCTGTTGTTGTCGCGCCACGGGCCGGGTGATCCGAGCTTTGCCGACATCATGCAGATCAAACAGAATGCCAACCGTGCTGCCAACCTTGTCCGGCAGCTTTTGGCGTTCTCGCGTCGTCAGACCCTTCAGCCGAAAATCATCAATATCACCGATGCACTGGCTGAAATGTCGAACCTGCTGCGCCGCCTGATCGGCGAGAAGATCGATCTCAAGGTCAGTCACGGGCGCGATATCGGTCTGGTAAAGGTCGATCCGGGCCAGCTTGATCAGGTGATCATTAACCTTGTCGTCAATGCGCGCGATGCCATGGCCGGCGAAGGCGGGACTTTGACGGTTCAGACCAGCAGCGAAATTGTTGATGAACCGACCGCAACCGGCACCGAAATCATCCCGCCGGGCGATTATATCGGCATCAAGGTCACCGATACCGGCATCGGTATCCCCAAGGACAACCTGACGCGGATTTTCGAACCCTTCTTCTCGACCAAGCAACGCGGCGAGGGAACGGGTCTTGGTCTTTCGACGGTTTATGGCATCGTCAAACAGACCGGCGGCTTTATTGCGGTCAACAGCGAAGAAGGCAAAGGCACGACCTTTACCATCTATCTGCCGCGCTATGAGGCAACCGAACAGGAACTTGCCGAAACCCAGGCCGTCACCGAAGAAGCCCCGTCACGCGATCTGACCGGAACCGGTGCGATCCTTCTGGTCGAGGATGAGGATGCCGTGCGCACATTCGGCGCGCGCGCCCTGCGCAGCAAGGGCTATGACGTGCTTGAAGCCAATAACGGCGACAACGCGCTTGAGGTCCTGAATAACACCGACAAGACGATTGATCTGGTGATTTCCGATGTCGTAATGCCGGGTATCGATGGCCCGACACTTGTGCGTATGCTGCGCGAAAAGAAACCCGAACTCAAAGTCATCTTCATTTCCGGTTACGCCGAAGATACCTATCGCGACGAACTGGACGAAGAAAACGGTGTTCACTTCCTGCCCAAGCCCTTCTCGCTCAAGGATCTGGCGACCAAGGTCAAGGAAGTCCTGTAAGGTTTTGGGCCGGGCAGGCGGCATTATTGTCGCGGGGCGACAGGCTGATCATCCCGCAAGATAAAATGCAGACGCCCCGTAAAGGGCCAGTACCACAAAGCTTTCCCAGCCGATATTGGCAATGCCGCGCCGTTCACGGTTGAGCATCCCCAACAGCAACACCCCACTCATCAATATGACCAGTGCGATGGTAAAGACATGCTGTTGGCTAAAGGCCGCATAGATCGATCCTTCGCGATAGGCGATGTCTGATGCCGCCAGAAACAGGACGTCAAAGGCGTTGCCGCCGATAATGTCCCCAACCGCCAGATTGACCGCCCCCATGCGTACCGCCGCAATTGCAGAGACAAATTCCGGGAAGGACGTTGAAATTGCCGTCAGGAAAGTGCCAACAGCGGTTTCGCTGATATCTGTCACGGCAACAATCGCAAGCCCGGCCTGACCGATAATGTGGCCGGCAACGGCTGTCACAAGCGCAAAGGCAAGGAATTCGCCCCACAGTCGCGCGGTGCTTTCGGGGTGGGTATCGGCGGTTTCATGTTTGGCGTCTTCTTCGGTCAGATCGGTTTTCTTGGGAAGCCACATCGGCTCATCACGGATCGCCGATAAAAGATTAAGGCCAAGCGGATAGATCACCAGAAGCAGGATGGATGCCGGGTGAATGTGAAAAATCATCCAGTCCGGCCCGGCATAGGCCAGCAGCGGCAAGGACAGCATGCTGAGCAAAAGGGTGGTCTGGGCAAGGCCGGTGGCGCTGGCCGCGGCATGTTCAAGATTGCCTTTGCGATAAAACAGATCTGCAATCGCCAGAAACGTCGTCTGGGCAGCAATCCCGCCAAGCGCATTGCCAATCGCAAGATCGGTATGCCCCTGCCAGGCGGTGGTCACAGATAACACGCTGCCCGGCAGGCTGGTCGACATGCCGACAAACAGGGCGCCGGCGATGATTTGTCCCATGCCGGTGCGCTCAGCCAGTTTGACGGCAATACTGGCCAGTCGGGTACCGGCAAAAATGATGATCAATGTGCAGACCGTAAAGGTCGCGACAATAACGCCGAGCGACTGCTGACCAAGGTCAAAGGGCATGCAATGCTTTCCGTGATCAAAGAAGACTACAATGTGTAACTTCCGACAGGGTAGCTTGTTCCCCGGCTGCTGTCTTTGCGTTGGCTCAGGGGATTTCAGGAATGCTTGGCCGCGGCCGCATCCAGGCCGGCACAAGATTAAGAACAAGCGCACATCCCGCCATGATCGTGATCCCGCCGACAAGCTGCATGGCCGAAAGTCTTTCGCCCAATGCCGTGGCACCGATCAGCACCGCAATCACGGTAACCAGAAACTCGACACTGATCGCGCGGGTCGGACCGATTGATGCCACCAGCCGGAAATAGACGATATAGGTGCAAACACTCATCAAACAGGCGGCAATGATCAGATACAAATAGTCCATGGCAACCGGAATGCGTTCAAGCGGCACGGCAAAGATCATCGGCAAGGTCATGATCCCGCCAAACAGAAACGCACCGATTGTGGTTTCCCAGTTGCCGCTTTGGCGCAAATGACGGCTGGCATAATTGCTGCCAAAGGCCGCGCACAGGGCCGACAGGATCGATGCCACGCAGCCAAGGACAAATTCCGGTGTCACGGCAACCGCGGGAAACCCGACCAGAAGCACAATCCCGCCAATGCCAAGTGCCAGACCGGCGAAGCCTTGTTTGCTTGCGCGTTCAATGCCCCAGAACTGGCTGATGATCATGGAAAAAAGCGGAATAGCCGCGACAAATATCGCCGTCATGGCTGTTCCGATGCGTGGTGCTGCATAGGACAACCCGATCAGCTGTCCGGCAACGGTGGTCGCCCCGACAATGGCAAAGGGCCGCCAGCCCGCACTGAAATCAAGTTTGCGGCGGCAAAGCCTGGCAAGCAGGTAAAGCGACCCGGCCGCAATCAGGGCGCGGAATGTAACCGCCCCGACCCAGCCAAAGGCATCAACAACCTTTACGACGACAAGAAACGAAAGTCCCCACACGACGGCAAGGAACAGATAGCGGGCGATATCCCCTGGTTTCATTTGTGATGTACTTAAAACGGGGCGTGGGCATCCTTTGTTGATGCGCAGGCGATGTTGATGGGAAATCGGGTGGTGGCAGGTGGCAGGTGGCAGCTGGCGCGGGGCCCGATATTCCGGCTGACCGCGGACCTGATGGTGCGACCGGCATCGTTTCCGGTCAAGCGCGAAATGCACGTCCGGGATGCAAAAGTTCCCTTAAGCCTATAGGCAAACCGGGCAATCCTGAGTATCGTCTCAGACAACAGACCAAAAAGGTCTGACAAACAAGGTTTTCATCCGGAATGGAAACCGATTGCGGAGTGGGCGGCATACCGGTATCGGGTGCCGTAATGGGAATTTATGGCAGTCGTCATTTGCGATGGGTCGCATCGACCTTGGGGCTTGTGCGCGCATCTTTTGCGCGGATTTATCCTGTCCGTTCTTTTGGTCCCGTCCGTACAGGCAAAGGATGCCTGTCTTCGGATTGCAATGCCCGAAATTCATGTCAGCCCGGAGAATATGGCGCAATATCGCCGCGTGATGGCGGATGCCGGACTGTGTGTTGAACCCGCATCACTGCCACAGATCCGGGCGGTTGCGGCCCTGCGAGCCGGTAAGATTGACGGGGTGTTTGCCGGGCAGGATGATTTTCCCGAACTTGTTGATATTCCGGTCGTGCCGGGCGAGGTCGTCCTTGGGAAATTGCCGGGACTTCTGATTGTGCGCAAAGGCCCGGTCACCGGATTTGATGATTTGACCAATGAAGTTCTGGGCGTGCCGCTTGGCGCGACCTGGCCCAGAAAGCTGATTGCGGGCTATGCCAATATTGTCCGGGTGCCGCGCGGGGCGGAAATGTTAAAGGAAATGCTTCGCGAAGGGCGGATCGATGCGATGTTGCTTGATGGCTATTCCCTGAATTGGGCTGGCGGGGTGCCTGATGGCTATAACGCCATACCCGTGGCAACGATCACGGTTCACAGCTGGCTGCGTGCGGAATTTGCCGAACATATCCCGAAATTCGATCAGGGAACGCGGGCCTATCTCAAGGCTGTGCAGGAAGAAGAATAGGCAAGGCCATGCGTGATGTGAAACAACCGGACCGGATCACCAGAATACAAGAAATGCCGCCCGCGTGCCGGTGTTTGACACCCGGCATATTTGCGGAAAATCCAAAAAGCCGTGGGGGTAGGAATGGCGCGTGATCTGAATTTCAGGGTGTTCAGGGCCTGTCTGTTTGCCGTCGGCTTCGGATTGGCCGGGCTGAGCAGTTTGTTGATGTCATCCGGTGCGCGGGCTGATGAATTCTGTCTTCGCATGGCGATGCCCGAAGTCACCCGTGATGCCGTTGGTGTCGAAGCCTATCGCCGGGCCATGGCCGATGCCGGGCTTTGTATTATTCCGGTATCAATGCCCAATGCGCGTTCCGTGGTTGCCATGCGCAATGGCGAAGTCGATGGTGTATTTGCCGGTCTTGATGATTTTGCCGAACAGGTCGGTCGTCCGCTGATCCGTGGGGATCTTCCGGTCGGGGCGGTATCTGGCGTGCTGGTTGTACGCGACGGCGATATCAAATCGCTTGATGATCTGACCGATCAGGCGGTGGGGATCTGGCTTGGTTCAAGCTGGGCTGAAAAGCTGATGGCGGGTTACCCCAATGTGATGCGCTGTCCGGCCGGTCCCGAAATGATGCAGGAACTGATGCGTGCCGGGCGGCTTGATGCCATGCTGATCAATGAATTTTCGCTGATCCTGACGGGCGGCTTGCCCGATGGCTTTGTGTCGATCCCGGTGATGGAACTTGAAGTCTATACATGGCTGCGTGCCGAATTTTCCGACTATTTGCCACTTATTGAAAAAGGCAATCAGGCCTATGTCGATATCCTGAAGAAATGGCGGAAAAAGGCGTCATGACGCCCGGCGCGTGACGGGTGTGAAAAATTCGAAAATGTTTGTTTAGATTTCTTGCATATGTATTTTCTTTTTATCTATAGTTGATCAGCGCAGCAGACGGAAAAACGGCGGCTGTGCGTTTAAATGAACAATGAAGAATTCCGGTCATGACAAGGTGACCGGCACAACAGGCGAGGCCCGGTATCGGCACAAGGTTCATCAAAGAACCAGGCGTGATATCGGCTTGGGGGTTTGAATGGTAAAACGCAAATCAACCGGGATCGTGCGATCCTGTATGGTGGTTGCTATTTTCGTGACGGCATTGCTGTTGTCATTTGAATTGCTGCCCTCGGCCCAGGCCGATGCCGCAAACCAGCAGGCAAAAACCATTACCTGGGTTCAGAAATAACTGCCGACGGCCTGCATTGGCAAATCGGTTATCGCCGACAGGACAAAGCACCAGGGACCTGACACCTAGCACCTAGCACTTTGCACACAGCCTGTGCGTGATCAGATCTGCTTGGATCAAAGGTCTGTCTTGTCCGGTGTCTGGACCTGGGATTCAATGGCCTGATCCGATCCCAGATGGGTGATGTCGATCGGCGTGTTTGTATCCCGGTTGGCATAGACGCGCCCGAAAAAGTCCGACAATTTCTTGGCGACATCTTCGGGCTGGCTGACCTGATGCAGGGTGAATTTGTGGCCGATGCGATCGGTAATATGAAGATCGCCATAATCAAAGATATTGCCAACGACACTTTTGCTGATACGGGTTGATTTGATGGCTTCGAACCCGCGATCATCCTGATCCTTGCGCAGGACGCCGCTGCGCGTGATGATGCGGTTGCTGGTAATCACGCGTTCAAAAAAGAACAGATCGCGGATCGCAGTCAGCGGCAAAAGAAGACTGTCCTTTGCTGCGCGTGTCGATGCACCAAGCACGCGGCGCAGAAGGCTCCATACAATCGAAATTGCTGCCAGGATCAAGCCGATCAGCGCAAATGAAAACACGAATTCATACTGTTCCCAGATTTCATCAAGGGCTGAAAAGGCTTCGGGTCCGGTCAAAAGATTTCGAAATTGCGGCATCAGGAAATTGTAAATTTCGCGCCAGTGATAGGATGCGTAAATCAGGGCCGCGATCCAGACAATCTTGATCAGGCCGGGCACCAGCACCGATACCGGGGCAATCGGCAAATCCATGATCACCACTTCACCATCCTGAAGATAGCGGCGAATTCCCTTGAACGGTTTGCCGTTATTGTCGGTCTGCTGGGCCTTGGTCATGCCGGTTTCCTTTTGCACGCAATTTCATGAACATACGGTGCGGGCAAAAAATCGCAAGCAGTTGCAAATTTTCGAATTCTGACCGTCGATAATTCTGATTACAAACGCCTGAAAATTTGCGCTTATAGATTTATTGGCCACGCCACCATGGCCACAAACCGGTACATCGCCGGAACAACAACAATGACAGGAAACGCGCCCCATGATCCCCCTGTTTGGTGAGGCCGCCGCCTTTACCGCCGCCCTGTGCTGGGCAACATCAAGCATGATCTTTTCCAATATTGGCGGCAAGGCCGGTGCGCAGACCGTCAATCGCGGGCGCCTGGCCTGTTCGATTTTTTGTCTGACGGTTCTGCACTGGCTTCTTTTGGGAACACCGTGGCCCGAATCAGTTACCTGGGAACAGCTGGGCTGGCTTAGCCTGTCATCGATTGTCGGGCTGGTGATTGGTGATGCCATGCTGTTTCAGGCCTTTGTCCTGATCGGGGCACGGTTGTCGATGTTGTTGATGTCGACAGTGCCGATCATGGGGGCAGTGCTGGCATGGGTGCTGTTTGATGAAACGCTCCGTCCGATTGAAATTCTGGGTATCGCCTGTGGGGTGGGCGGGGTCCTGATCGTCATTCTGGGCAAAAAGGGCCGCCCGGTCGGGCTGGTCGGGCGCAACTATGTGATCGGCATCCTGTTCGGACTGGGTGGTGCTATCGGTCAGGTCGCCAATCTGATCACGGCGAAATATGCGCTGATTGATGGCTATTCCGCATTGTCCGCGACCTGGATCCGTACCCTTGTTGCGGTGATTGCCATGTGGGGAATTGCCCTTGTCTTCGGGCGGGTGCGCCGCACGGTGACTGCGTGCCTTGCCCCGGATGTCGGCAAGTGGCTGTTGCTGGGGGCTTTGATCGGGCCTGCGGTTGGGGTCTGGCTTTCGATGTTGGCGGTTCAGAATGCCAATGTCGGGATTGCATCGACCCTGATGGCCTTGCCGCCGGTTTTGCTGATTGTCTATGAAGGCGTGATCCTGCGCCGGCCTGTGGGCTGGCAGGCCGTTATCGGGACCTGCCTTGCCTTTGCCGGGGTGGCGTTACTGTTCCTGCATTAGAGATTAAGAGATCAGGGCATTTAGGCATTTAGGCATTTAGGCATTTAGGCATTTAGGCAACTAGGACTGATGCGCCTTTCGCATGCGTCCCCACAACAGCAACCCGCCATAAAAGTTCGCGAGCACGCTTAACCCGAACAACATCCCCGCCCAGACCGGCAAATCAAACATTGCCGCCGTGCCGCGCATTGTTGTGTTGGCAACTGGCGCGGTGGGGGTAGTCGGGGCAGTCGGGTCTGGTGGGTCGGAGGTTATGTCGGGTTTGCTCTGATGGGTCAGTTGCACCAGATGCCCCATGCCATCACCCACCCGGATGTGCCAGTTTTGCGGTTGTGTGATGTCACGGCCCGGCTGATCCGGGGCAAAGGCAAAATGGCCGCTGCGATCGGTACGCGCCTTTTGCCAGATCTTGCCATCAGGGGCGGTGACGATGACTTCGGCAAATCCCATGGGACTGCCGTCGGTATAGCCAAACCGGTATCGAACCGTATTCTCATTGCCAACAGCTAGCCAGCCAGCCCCGTGGGCGCGGGCATCTGTCGGTTCCGATAGGATCAGAACCGACAACGCCACAAGAACCATGATAACCGGCACCCGGCTGATACCCGCCAGATGCATTTTCCTAGCCGTCCACATGGAAGCTTAGCGTCGCGCGAAGGTTATGAACCCGTACCCCGTCTGCGGCATCGGGTATATCGGTTGCAACCCGCACGACCCAAAGGCCGGGTGCCGAAATGCGGACCTTGGCAATGGCACTGCCGCGGTCATCGGCAAGGGTTTCGGTATAATAGGCCCAGGAAGACGGGGTTGGGGTAAACCCGGCATAGGTCGCAAGAACGGTGGTGGTCAAAGGCTCCCCGTCAAGCAGGATGCGAAATTCGGCGTCCGTGCCGATTTTGGTCCGCCGCGGATCGCCAAGCGGAACGATTTCAAGCCGATCACCAAGCGGGGTCGTGGCCACGGCATTGTCATCAGTTGCCTGCGGGCCGATCAGATGTTTTGCAAATTTCTCGTAACGCGAAGCGGTCAGGGCATCGGGATGCTGTTCAAGCCCGCCTTCCTGCCAGCCATCGGGCGTCTGTGACCAGACAACCGGCAAACGGTGGGCAGCAATCCAGCCGGTTTGCGCATGATCGTCAACAGATGCAACAAGGTTCGGGGCGTTCGGATTTGGTGTGACATCAAGTTCGGTCTGTCCGGCATCAGTGATCAGGCGGGCGCGCACATTTTCGATGGCTTCGGCTTCTTCAGGTGTGCCGAACTTATGGGTCGAATCAAGAAATATCGTTGTCGGTTGGCCCGGCGCAAAGGTGCTTTGTGCGGTGCTGGCGATGAATTCATGGGCGGTTGTCGCACTGCTGATCAGGCACCCGGTCATGCCAATTATCAGGGCACGTGCGAACTTTGATTGAAACATCTGCTATCCTTTGGGAAATTAGGTCTATGAAATGGCGGTATGAACTTTTCAAAATTGTTCATACGAGTCAAGCTGATGATTCTGAAAGGGAATTGATATGACCCGTGTGACGGTATCAATCGAAGATGATCTGATGGAAGCGTTCGACACCTTCCTTGAAGGGCGGGGCTATACCAACCGGTCCGAAGGATTCCGTGATCTGATCCGTGAAAAGCTTCAGAATGCCAAGCTTGACGAAGACCCCAACGGGGTGGGAATTGCCGTTCTGAATTATGTCTATGACCATGAGGAACGCATGCTGGCATCACGTTTGATGAGCACCCAGCATGAACATCACAATCTGACGGTCTCGACCGTGCATTTCCACATCGATCATGACACCTGTCTTGAAAGCGTGACCCTGCGTGGCAAGCTTGCCGAAATTCGCGCCTTTGCCGACAAGGTCCTGGCACAGCCCGGCGTGCGCCACGGGCAGCTTTATTCCGTTCCGGGGGAACTGCACATTGAATCCCATCACCACGGGGATGAAGACCACGGTGCGGCCCATACCCACGAACATCTCAAAATTACCACCTGATCGTTCCTGGCTTTGCGGTCATGCGCCATAAAAAAACAGCCGCCCTGGTGACAGGGCGGCTGTTATGGTTTTGTTCGAGGATAATACTGTTTAGAACGCGAGTGTCATATTGACTTGCGCAACACTGGCGGCATTGCCCGATTGGGAAATGTCATGGGCCAGTGACAGGCGGCTCGACATCGGACCTTTGTCAAAGCCAAAGCCGGTCGACATCGACTGGTTGCCATATTCATCAACATCACTGCCAAAGAACGGGGACATGATGCCGACGGACGCACCGCTAAGGTCGCGAAGTTCGAAACCATAGCTCAGCGTTCCGGCAAGGGTATATTCATTATAGTCCGTACGACCGGCAAGGTAGCTTGCCTCAAGTGCGGCATTCAACCCCGTCGTCGCATCCGACAACCGCAGGCCGCCGCCAATGTTGAAAGCTGATTTGTCGTTATTGAGTTCATCGGTAAAGTCATAGATCAGACCGGCTTCGACAAACGGTGTCAGTTTCAGGCTGTGCAGCTCGAAATCGTAAGCAGCCTCGAGCGACGGTTTGACCTGACGGGTGTTGGAGCGGGAGCTTTCAACGAATGTGTTGTCGCTCTCGACATAGCTATCAATCGTTTTTTGTGCGGCCAAAAACGATACGGACGGGCTGATAGAGACCGGATAATCGGCAAGGGGCTGATAGAAATAGCTGGTTTTGAGCGAGGCATACCACATGGCGGAGTTGGTGGAGCCATTGATGCTGCCATTGCTGCAGGTGACGTCAATATCGCCTTGTGAATAGCCCGCCTCGGCAACAAGCGAAAGGTTGTCAATCGGCTGATAGATGGCATAGGGCGAAATGACCCATGCGCTTTCATCGTAGCTGCCGTTATTGAAGGACGTGGTCAGGTTGGTATCGTTGTAGCCAACAGACGCCCCGGCAATCAGACCATTTTCAAACCGGTAATCCGCGCCAAGGTTATAGCCCCAGACATCACCGTCATATCGGTTGTCCTGGCCGCCCGAATTGAAATCGTTGTCGACTGATGTGTAAGACCCATGGCCCCAAACTGTGATTGGCGAATAGGACTGAAGGGCCGCGCGGCCATCAACCCCGGCAGCCCCGCCAACAGAACCCTCATCGGTCGGGCCAAGGGCCAATGCATGATCGCGCGCCAGATCCGCTGCAATAACAGAGCTATCGAAAGCAGCATTCATCGCCAGTTTGCGCATGACAGCCCGCATATCATCGGCGCTGTCGCGATATGCAAATCCGCCACGAGAGGCCGCCCCATATCGGTTGTCCGCAAAGGATGCGGTTTCATCATTTCCAGCCCCCGGTACACCACCAGATGCCCCGCCCGTTGAGCCACCGGTTCCAGTACCACCGGCACCAGCACCACTAGGTGCGCCGACGCCGCCACTGCTTACACCCGCACCGGCACTGCCGACCACCGTTGCAACGCGGGCTCCGATATTCTGTTGAATGACAGAGGTCTGGGACCGCGAAACCGCACTGGTGACGGCTTTGGACGTGGTTTCGGAGGAAGTCTCATTGCTGGCTGTGGGCTGTGCGCAGCTAATTGTCACGCGAAAGTCTGCTGCGCTTGCTCCATTTTTTGAGAAGTACGATGATACTTGGTACTCTGCGCTGGACTGGGCTGTGACCACCAATTGGCCAGTGCCGCCGTTTGCCGAAACGGTTGTCTGTACAGTGTTCTCACTCGTGCTCGTATCCATATTATAAATGGTCAGGTTCGGTGTTGCATCTACCGAGAAATTGTTTTGCCACAGATACGTGACTTTATCGCCGGCTTGTAAGTTTAGCGTGGCAGTTCGGTATAAACTTGTGCTGTTCTGACTAGGTGGCTGGTTCGAGATAAGGCCGTTGATAGACGTGCAGTCATAGTTGGTCGCCGCATGTACAGGTGTTGTGGTCAGTGGAAGCGCGCCAGCAATGCCAAGAAATAAAGCTGATGAAATTGCCAATTTAGATAGTTTCATTAATCCCGATCCATAGCGTTGGGTTAGGTCCAAAAAACAGAAGGTTTATGAAAATCAGTGCCCGGACATTTTGTGCTTTGGGGTCGGATCACATCCCCGGGATGCCACGTCAAGCTTGGGCGGAAACTTGTCAGTAAGTGTCAGATTTCCAAGCAAAATCAGATGTTTGCCCCGGGTCTTATGCAGCCCAGAGTTATGATGTCTAAGCTGTTAGAATAGATAGCCGGATCCTTGAGGATGGATGGGGTGTTGTAGGGCAGAAAGACTCCTGTTTGCGTCTTTCTGATCTGAGAAATGAGAACAAACTTGCAACATCCAAAATTTTATGACAGTGTTCGCATTATGTTCTCAATTCGGCTGCTGACGTGAACAGGGAAACTATTCTGTCTGGGCAGCAGGTTCTTCAAGCGGTGGCGTTCCGCATTTAGGTCCGGGGAACCGCCTGCGTTGCATCCTACCCGGCCCTGTGGAATAAGAGAGTTCGAGCAATGATTCAGACCGCGCTGCATTTGGTGGATAAGGATACTATGGATAAGCAGAAGGCACTCGAAGCCGCCCTTGGGCAGATCGAACGGGCATTTGGCAAAGGTTCGATTATGAAGCTGGGTCAGCGGGAAAGCGCCGTTGACATTTCAGCCATTTCAACCGGATCACTCGGTCTTGATATCGGACTTGGTATTGGTGGTCTTCCGCGTGGCCGTATCATCGAAATCTATGGCCCGGAAAGTTCCGGTAAAACGACCCTGGCCCTGCACACCATTGCCGAGGCGCAAAAACTTGGCGGGACCTGTGCATTCGTCGATGCCGAACATGCGCTTGACCCGGGCTATGCCCGCAAGCTTGGCGTGAATACCGATGAACTTCTGATTTCGCAGCCCGATGCCGGTGAACAGGCACTTGAAATCGCCGACACGCTGGTGCGTTCCGGTGCGATTGATGTTCTGGTCGTTGACTCGGTCGCGGCCCTTGTTCCGCGGGCCGAACTCGAAGGTGAAATGGGCGACACCCATGTCGGTCTTCAGGCCCGCCTGATGAGCCAGGCCTTGCGTAAACTGACCAGCTCGGTGTCGCGGTCGAACTGCATGGTGATCTTCATCAACCAGATTCGTATGAAAATCGGTGTGATGTTCGGCAGCCCGGAAACCACAACCGGTGGTAACGCGCTCAAGTTCTATGCGTCTGTTCGTCTTGATATCCGTCGTATCGGCCAGATCAAGGACCGTGACGAAGTTGTCGGTAACCAGACGCGCGTCAAGGTCGTCAAAAACAAGATGGCTCCGCCGTTCAAACAGGTCGAATTTGACATCATGTATGGCGAAGGCGTTTCCAAGATGGGTGAAATCCTTGATCTTGGTGTCAAGGCAGGCATCGTTGAAAAGTCCGGTTCCTGGTTCTCCTATAACTCGACCCGGATCGGTCAGGGCCGTGAAAACGCCAAGAACTTCTTGCGCGAGAATCCGGAAATGACCCAGGAAATCGAAAACAGCATTCGCGAAAGTGCCGGCCTGATCGCCGAAAGCATGACGAATATGAGCGAAGATGACCCGGTCAATGATGATTGATCGCGCTGTTTTTGCACGATGATTTAAAAAAAGACGGGCCGTGATTTCGGCCCGTCTTTTTTGTTTGGGCCATCAAACCCTTCACCCCGTTCAAAGGTGCAGCCATGATTACCTGCTATTTGAAATACATAATCGACAGTCACAAAATTCCCGAGTTTGAGGCATATGCCAAACGCTGGATTCCGATTGTCAATCGTATGGGCGGGACCCATCACGGGTATTTCCTGCCCCATGAAGGGGCGAGTAACGTGGCCTATGCGCTGTTCAGTTTTCCAAGCCTTGCCGAGTATGAAGATTACCGCAATCGCATGGCTGGTGACCGCGAATGTCAGGATGTTCTGAATATGGAAATCCGCAATCGCAGCATCATTTCCTATGAACGCAGCTTCATGCGCCCGGTCCTGGACTAGGGGCGGCCTATGATCCGCGTCGCGTTGCGGTCGTTGTCACTGCCGCTGCCGGGATTTGCTGCTGTTGCCACTGGCTGGGTGTTTGGCCGGTAATGCGCAGGAATTCGCGATTGAAATTCGATTTGGTGTTAAAGCCGCTTGAAAGCATGGTGGTTGTGACATTCTGTCCGCGCGCAAGTTCTTCGCAGGCATGATCAATCCGGAACCTGTTGATATAGCGCGACACATTTTCCCCGGTACTTTGATTGATCGCTGTGGATACCTGTTTCAACGGATAGCCCAGCCGCCGCGCAATCCGCGCCAGCGTCAGATCGGGATCAAGAAACAGCTTCTGACCGCTTATAAGCTGATCAAGTGCTGTCATGATTTCATCGACCGGGATATCGGGCGTATCGGGCGCGGTTTTGTCAGGCGCGCTTGACGGTTCGATATCATCACCCCCGTTGTCATCATCGCCCGATCCGATGGCAAGATCTGGGGAAAGCGCCAGAAACCCGATGGTCAGCACTGCCAGCGACGAAAAGATGCTTAAAATCACACCCGTCGCGCCTTCTGCCCCGAATTGCAGGGCTGCTGCGATCAAAAGATCGCTAAAGGCCGAAACAATCAGCGCAATGGCAATCACCCGCCAGATCAATGCCGGTACATGCCCGGATGCCAGACGCGAATGGGCCAGATCATTGCCCTGACGATGCAGTGCAATCAGGATGGCAGACGCATAGCCGACAAAAAGCCCGCCAAGCAGGGCATCAATCAGGACCGGCATGGCAAGGATCACGATCACCATCACCACCGGGGCCAGAAAATGGCAAAGATCGGTGGCGATAAGGCGCGACCGCAAACTGCTTTGCAAAAAGGCCATCCAGGCCAGCGCCGGGATCATCGATGCCATGACCGGCTGCAACAACCGGATGGCATCAAACCCGTAATAATGAACCAGCGACACGGTCACACTCTGACAGGCGCAGGCCAGCAGCAAGGCGGCAAGCAACCGGCTGGTCTTATCAAACAGGATTGCCCGCAAAAACAGATAACCCAGCAACAGGGCGACGATCATGGGTACGGGAAGTGCGATCATGTCTTGTGGCGATCCGATCATAAAACGTCCGAAAACCGGTTTTGCACGTCCTATAACCGGTTCAAGGACGCCAGCCCCCGAAATCAGGAGCAATTTCAACCCGGTGAAGATTAAAACACGGATTGAAATCATGAAACATGTAACTTCTGCGGCCCTTCTTTCACTTGGTCTTGCCAGCGTTCCTTGCATGGCGACCCCGTCCGCGGCACAGGAACTGGCGGGCTATGACCGGTTCGATGTCACTGCATCACACAGATCCATGCCGCTTTCTGCGTCCATCTGGTATCCGGCCGGGACTTATATCTATCGTGCGCCGGTCACCAAAAACGCAATCTGGCAAAGCACGGATGCCTATATCGGGGCGGCGATTGCACCGGGAAAACACCCGCTGATCCTGCTCTCGCACGGATCGGGCGGCAATATGGATGCGCTGGGCTGGCTGTCGTCGCAACTGGCACTTCGCGGGGCAATGGTGCTGGCGGTCAATCATCCCGGCACGACATCGGGGGATTCATCGCCCCGGCGCACCATTCATCTGGCGCCGCGTGCGGCCGATATCACGGCCCTGCTTGATCAGGTTCTCGCCGATCCGGATTTCGCCCCCTATATCGACCGGGACCGGATTTCGACGGTCGGCTTTTCGTTGGGTGGGACAACGGTTCTTAATCTGGCGGGGATGCGATTTGATGGCGACCTCTATCGTGAGTTTTGCAAGACGCATGGTGATGTGATGCAGGATTGTGCCTTTTTGAAACGTGGCGGGGTCGCTTTCGATCAACTGTCTGATGACATTGCCATCGATGCCAAGGATCCCCGGATTTCGCGATTTGTTGCGATCGAACCTGGCATGACCTATGCGGTTGATGACAACAGCCTGAAAAACACCGATCAGGATGTGCTGTTCATCCGGCTTGGCAAAGAACATGGCTGGCCGGCTGCTGATCTGGAAAGGACCGGAAGCAACTTGTTGGGCAAGCTTGATCATCCGGCCTATGCGGTTTTTGCCCCGGCTGACCATTTGACCTTTCTGGCGGAATGTGTGCCCGGTGCGGCCGAACTTCTGGCGCGGATGGATGACGATCCGGTCTGTTCGGACCCGGCGGGAACCGATCGCGGTCATATCCACCAACAGATCATTGATGAAATCAGCGGGTTTCTCGACCTTGGCGCGTCGCCATCCTGATTGGCACATCTGGTGGCGGATATCACGGATCATCCCCGGAAAGCGGCCCGTATGACGGGTTTCTTTCCGGTGCCCCAAAATGATCACGATTTCGCATAACTATATGAAAAATATATCATTAAATAGTGTCGAATGGGGTGAAAAACAGCCTTTAGTGATATGGGGGCGGAACAATTTTGAGTTGTCCCCGTTTGATATCCTGTGAGCAACACATCACGAGCAAACAGGAGAACAAACATGTCAGACCTGATGAAAAAAATTCTCGCCGTTCTGATGATTGGTGGTCTTGGTCTTGGCCTTGCGGCCTGCGAAACCGCCGAAGGTTTCGGCGAAGATGTCGAAGATGCCGGTGAAGCCATCCAGGACAGTGCTTCGTGATCCGGGCTGATTAAACAGGTCGCTTTACCCTCAAAGCACCCAATAACTGCAGGAGAATTCCCATGATTGGTTGGGCCGTATTCTGTCTGATCCTTGCCCTGATTGCCGCCGTATTGGGTTTTGGCGGCTTGGCCGGGACTTTCGTTGGCATTGCGAAGATTCTGTTCTTTGTCTTCATCGTGCTGTTTGCCGTTTCACTTCTGGTGAATGCATTGCGTGGCCGCCGCCCGCCGATGTAACCGGCAACGAAAGACAAAAAAGGGTTGGGATAAAAACCGAACCGACGAGCACACAAAAGGGCGCCATATTGGCGTCCTTTTGCTGTGTCTGGATGGGGCCGGGCAATGGCGATATCGGTTGCAACCAAAAACCGGTCGCGCCAAAATGGCGTATATACTCAAAGGCGGTATCCGAACCGCACAGCGTTGGAGCATTCAACAAACATGGTAACGATCACAAAACGTCTGTTGGCAGTTGCGATGGTTCTTGGCTTTGGCATGGCGTTGTCGGCCTGCGAAACCGCCGAAGGATTTGGCCGCGATATGGAAAAGCTGGGTCAGCAGATCCAGGAAAGCGTGAATGAGTAACCGTTCAAGCGCCCTTGCCAGCGAACGGTTATATTATGCCCCGGTAAAGGTCGCCGATATTGGCGACCTTTTTGTGTTTCTGGGGGATGCTGCGGCAATGCGCTTTACCCATTGCGATCAATCGCTTGAAGATTGCCAGACCAGATTGCTGGCCTTTGAATCGCGTCGCAATCAGGACGGCTTTGCCCCCTGGGTCGCGCGGCACAGGGAAACCGACAGAATCATCGGTTGGGGCGGGCTTTATATCGATCCGTTCGATCCTGACTGGGGACCGGAAATCGGTTATTTCCTTCATCCCGACCATCATGGTCGCGGCTTTGGCCGTGAACTTGCCCAAACCGCCATCGCCTTTGCGCGGGCCCGAACATCCTGTCGCATGTTGGGTGCCTTTGCCCATCCCGACAATCATCCATCGGCCAAGCTATTGTCCCGATTGGGGTTTGTGCAGATCGGTTTTGTCGCGTCAATGAACCGCAACCGGTTTCGCCTGATGATTGACCGGGCCTAGCGCGCGGCGATTTTTGCCTTGTTGCAATCACGCAATTCATAAAACTTGATACATTTGCCGCCCAAGCCCTTCGCCTGACTGGACAGGGCAGGGCCGAGCCGCTAAATAGGGCAGTCCGTCCGCCAACATGGCGGATGAATTTGTTCCGCGTTTTCCGGGTTGGAGAGATATGCAGACCGTTAACGATATCCGCACCACGTTTCTGGAGTTCTTCCGCAAGAACGGCCACGAAGTCGTTTCCTCCAGCCCGCTGGTGCCGCGCAATGACCCCACCCTGATGTTTACCAATGCCGGGATGGTCCAGTTCAAGAACGTTTTCACCGGTCAAGAGCATCGCGATTATTCACGCGCGACCACCTCGCAGAAATGCGTGCGTGCCGGTGGCAAACATAACGATCTTGAAAATGTCGGTCATACCGCCCGCCATCACACCTTCTTTGAAATGCTCGGCAACTTCTCGTTTGGCGATTATTTCAAGGAAAACGCGATTGAATTCGCCTGGAACCTGATCACCAAGGAATATGGTCTTCCCAAAGACAAGCTTCTGGTCACGGTTTATCACACCGATGACGAGGCCCATGGTCTTTGGAAAAAGATCGGCGGTCTGTCTGATGACCGTATCATCCGTATTCCGACCTCCGATAACTTCTGGTCGATGGGTGATACCGGCCCGTGTGGTCCGTGCTCGGAAATCTTCTTTGACCATGGCGATCACATTTGGGGTGGTCCTCCGGGCAGTGCCGACGAAGACGGCGACCGTTTCATTGAAATCTGGAACCTCGTCTTCATGCAGTATGAACAGATGGCAAATGGCGATCGCATTGATCTGCCCAAGCCCTCTATTGATACCGGCATGGGTCTGGAACGTATTGCCGCTGTCCTTCAGGGCAAGCACGACAACTATGACATCGATCTGATGCGCGCCCTGATCGAAGCATCGGCCGATGCCACCAATACCGACCCGGATGGTCCGCATAACGTGTCGCACCGTGTGGTTGCCGACCATCTGCGTTCGACCAGCTTCCTGATTGCCGATGGTGTTTTGCCGTCCAATGCCGGTCGCGGTAACGTTCTGCGCCGTATCATGCGCCGTGCAATGCGCCACCTGCACATGGTCGGCACCCAGGATCCGGTCATGTATAAACTGGTTCCGGCACTGGTCCGCAAAATGGGCGGGGCGTTCCCGGAACTGGTCCGTGCCCAGGCGCTGATCGAAGAAACGCTCAAGCTCGAAGAGCAGGGCTTTAAAACCATGCTTGATCGCGGTCTCAAGATGCTTGATGACGCGACCGATGGCATGAACGAAGGTGCCACCCTTTCGGGCGAGGTTGCCTTCAAGCTTTATGACACCTATGGCTTCCCGCTTGATCTGACGGCCGATGCGCTCAAGGCACGCAAAATCGGCATTGATGAAGACGGTTTCACTTCCGCCATGGAAGAACAGAAGGCCAAGGCACGTGCCGCATGGTCGGGTTCGGGCGAAGCAGCGACCGAAGAAGTCTGGTTTGACATCAATGATCGTGATGGCGCGACCGAATTCCTTGGCTATGAAACCGAAACCGCCGAAGGTGTTATCACCGCCCTGATCAAGGATGGGGCCGAAGTCAAAACCGTATCAAAAGGTGACGAGGTTGCCGTTCTTGCCAACCAGACCACCTTCTTTGGTGAGTCCGGTGGTCAGCAGGGCGATGCCGGTGTGATCAAAACCGAAAAGGGTGCGATCATTGAAATCACCGACACCCAGAAAAAGCTCGGCGCGCTGCATGTGCATCTGGGCAAGGTTGTCGAAGGCGACGTTTCGGTTGGCGATGCGGCTGAATTCCGTGTTGATCATGCCCGCCGTTCAAGCTTGCGTGCCAATCACTCGGCAACCCACCTTCTGCATGCGGTGATGCGCAAGCATCTTGGTGATCACGTTACCCAGAAGGGCTCGCTGGTTGCACAGGATCGCCTGCGTTTTGACGTTTCCCATCCCAAGGCCGTAACCGCCGAAGAAGCCGCCCTGATCGAAGCAGACGTCAACCGTCTGATCCGTGAAAACAGCGAAGTCACCACCCGTCTGATGACCCCGGACGAGGCGATTGAACTGGGTGCGATGGCGCTGTTTGGTGAAAAATACGGCGATGAAGTCCGCGTTGTTTCCATGGGCCTTCCCGAAAGCAACGAACATGCCTACTCGCTTGAGCTTTGCGGCGGTACGCATGTCAAACGCACCGGTGATATCGGCATGTTCAAAATCGTGTCCGAAGGTGCGGTTTCAAGCGGGGTTCGCCGTATCGAAGCCCTGACCGGTGCCGATGCTGCCAATTACATGGCAGCCCGTGAAAACGTGCTGGCAACGGTTGCTGCCGACCTTAAGGCCGTCCCCGAAGATGTCCCGGCACGCGTCAAGGCGCTTCAGGAAGAACGTCGTCGTCTGGAACGCGAAGTCTCCGACCTGCGCAAGAAACTCGCAACGGCTGGTTCCGGTGGCGCTTCGGGCGGTGATGCCTTCAAGGAAGTCAATGGCGTCAAACTGGCCCTGCGTTCGCTTGACGGCATTCCGGCCAAGGAACTCAAAGGCATGGTTGACGAACTGCGTGACCAGATGGGGTCTGGCATTGTTGCCCTTGTTTCGGGTGATGGTGGCAAGGCATCCATCGTGGTTGGCCTGACCGAAGACCTGACCACGAAATTCAGCGCGGTTGACCTTGTCCGTATCGGGGTTGAGAAACTCGGCGGCAAGGGTGGCGGCGGTCGTCCGGATATGGCACAGGGCGGTGGTTCCGACCCGTCGCAGGCCGATGCCGCACTGGCCGCGATCGAGGCACATATCGCCGGCTGACGTGATCCACGATCAAAAGTATGACGAATAAAAAGGGCCCCGTTCGGGGCCCTTTTGTTTTGTCTGATGATTGCAATCTGGTCGGGGATTGTCAGGGCGCCACATTGCGTTGTGTGCGAGGGCGGATGATTTGCCAGCCAAGGTTCATGCCTGCTGCGGCAATCAGGATGGCGATGGCACCGATGATCTGAGCGGTATCAGGGCGATAGCCCAAAGCGATCAGGTCAACAATGATCGCCACCACCGGATAGATGAAGCTGAGCGATCCTTGCAGATGGGTCGGCAATTTCTGAACTGCGCCATACATCAACACATACATGATCCCGGTATGGACCACCCCGACCGTGATCAGGGAACCCCAACTGATTGCCGTGGTTGGCAGATTTTCAAAATCGGCAAATGGCGCAAGCATCACAATACCGATACAGACCTGAACAAGGGCGATCAGATGGGGCGGGGTGCCTTTGAGCTTTTTGGTGATGATCGCTGCCGTTGCCCAGAAAAACGCCGCCCCAAGCGCCATCAGAATGCCACCGGCATAATCCGATCCGCCAAGGCCGCCCCGGGGTTTGCCTGAAATGATCAAAAGCAGACCGGCAAAGGCAATGCCAAGCCAGACGAATTTGTTGATGGTCAGTTTTTCACCGAAAAAGGCCGCACCAAACAACACCAGCATAAAGGGCTGGGTGTTATAAACCGCGGTCGAGACCGAGATTGAGGCCATCGAATAGGACTGAAACAGCATGTACCAGTTGGTGACGATGGCAACCCCGCCAAGGGCGGCCCAGCCCAGCATGCGCACATTCAAAAGCCCGCGCAAAAGCCCCATGGTCGCACAGATCACCAAAAGCGAAAGCGCCCCAAAGAAGCAGCGCCAGAAAACCACATCCATGGCCGGGCGGTCCGCCATCACAACAAACCAGCCAATGGTGCCCAAAATTGTCATGGCAGCCGTCATTTCGATCGTGCCGCGGACTTGTTCTTTCATCGCAAAGCTCCGTTCAGGAAGTCATTTGATGGGATTACTTTCCGCTTTTTGGGGCGGGTTTTATATGGCTTGTGAAAGGTGAATTTGGCATGTAGCCTTTTTAATCAAAGCCGGATCGTCAATTTCGTGGAATTTGTAAAGTCATGGACGAGATCGATCAGAAGATTCTGAAAATCCTGATGCGTGATGCCCGGATTTCGCAAAAGGAACTGGCCGCCAAGGTCGGACTTTCCGCCCCCGGTGTTGCAGAGCGGGTCCGGCGGCTTGAAGAACGCGGGGTCATTCGCGGTTTCACCATTGATGTTGACCCCGAAGCCTTGGGATATCCGTTGCAGGCGATTGTGCGCATTCGGCCCTTGCCCGGCAAATTGCATATTGTTCAGCAACTGATTTCCGAAATTCCCGAATTTGGCGAATGTGACAAGGTGACCGGCGATGATTGCTTTGTCGCACGGCTTTATATCCGGTCGATGAAGGAACTGGACGGGTTGCTTGACCAGATTGTCGACAAGGCCGAAACCAACACCGCCATTGTCAAATCCAAGCCGGTCGAACGCCGGATGCCGCCACTTTCGCCGAAATGAGTGTGCGGCCTTGCGCGAGGCATCCGGTGCCATTCGCCATACGCTAAACGCTAACCGCCATGCGCGATGCCCCATGGGTTGCCTGTGCGCACGGTGTTTATGCCAGTGGCAGCAAGATATCGGTAACGGCCTGATGGTCCGGGACGTCGGGGAAAAAGGCGACGCGCTGGAAAACAAGCGGGAAGTCGCCGGGCGTTTCACCGCTTTGCGGCAACCAGTCGCGATAGAGTGCAAGCGCACTGTCACCAAGTGTCTGGTCGCTTCCGACATGACGCAATTTCGCATATCGCCCGGCCGGGATTATCAGGGGATAAAGACCGGCTTTTTCATCCTCGGCTGTCAGGGGCTGTGTTGTGGCAACGCAAAGCCCCATGCGAAAATCATCGGGCGGTGTATCATCGGGATTGCACCAGACAATATTGAATGTCGCGTGTTTTGACGGGTGCAGATGATGGATTTTGCGCCAGGCAATAAAACGTTGAATGGTCTCGCCGATGCGCGCAGGCGGGCCGACATGATCCAGACAGGCGGTTGGTGTTTCGGGGAAGTCGATGATTGAAACCGCAGTGTGATCGGGGCTGGTCATCGTGTTTCTCCTGATTGTCAGCAACCCGTCATAGGGGGCCTGCCAATTGTCCCAATCGGTGGATTTGCGAAAGTCGCGCGGGGCGATCCCGTGGATCTGGCGAAAGGCGCGGGCAAAGGATTCCGGCCCCTCGTACCCGGCATCAAGGGCGATTTGCAAAACCGGGACGTCTTGGCGAAAGGCCAGCATATGGGCGGCACGGCGCATCCGGATCAGGCGGATATATTGCCCGACATTCATCCCGTAAAATGCCGCAAATTGCCGATGGAAATGAAAGATCGAAAAGGCAGCAATGCCGGCCAGGGTTTCAAGCGACAGGGCCTTGTCATCCCGAATTTCGGAACTGGCATCAGGGCCGGTATCAAGATTGGTATCAAGACTTGTATCAATATGGGCAATGACCCGGTCAAAACGGCGGGCGATGTCTGATTTTGCCGGGGCATTCATGATGGCGTGGCCTGACGGTTGCGATTGCTGATTACGGGCTTGATCCTGTGCCATCATGCACAAATCCGCTGACAAATACCTGACCGATCTTGCGGATTTGTTTCGGGTGTTCGGAGATACGGGAATGTGGTCCTGTGCCGAGCTGACAGCATGTTGGTCGGGATGCGTCAGGAAACCGAATAATCATCCTTGGCCTGTTGTTGGCGCAAGACGCGGTTAACGGCGCGTTCGACGGCCTTGCGGTCGGTGGCGTCCGCAATATCACGTGCAGCGGCCCGACCGATCAGGCGCGCATGTTCGCGCAGGATTTCCAGATGTTTTGGATGCTTGGCAAGGCCGGTCAGGCTTTCAAGGACCTCTGCCATCGGCAAAAGGACGTCGGGTTTGGCGCTGGCCGATTGGCGGATCTGGTTAAAGGCCGCGTTCATCATGCCGCCGAAATCCGACAGATGGGCGCAGATGCGTTCCTGTCCCTGATCATCGCGCCAAAGTCCCATCGGATAATGGAAATCCATCGCCTGTGGCAAGGCACGACCGAGCCGATGGATCACGGCAATTGCGGTGAACGGATCATTGATTCCGGGGGAAAGGGCGCGCAAGGCGACCTCGACCAGTTGTCGCAGGGCAAATTCGATATCAAGCATGGCGGTGCGCTGACTGCCGATCATGATCTGTTGGGCGATGGCGTCATGTATTGCATCAGATCGGGGGTCAGAAGGCCCGGTGTCGGAAGGCTCGGTGTCAGACGGCTTGGTGCCGTTGTTTTCATCCTTGCCGATTTCACCGATAATATCACCGGCAATCACATGCTGTCCGGCGCGGACAGTCAGTGCGACACGGATATCGTGCTTGATGGCAACATCAAGCAGGTCGTCATAATCAATGCCCTGCACATAGCCCGATTTTGCTGCCGTGATCGTGCGATCCGACGTGTTGGCACCCGCATCGGGCAGGGTGCAGCTTTCCCCGGCGGCATTGTCAATCGGCCCTGACAGGGTTTCAAGCGACGAGGAAATCGTTTCTTCAAGATTGGCGCCGACCTTCTGGATCACGTGATCGGCAACGATGGAACGTCCGAGATGATGGACAAACAAAATCAGCACAAACAGACTGACGACAAAAAGCGCAATGCCGGTCATGGCGGCGATCTGCGGGACCGCGCCATCATCGGTCTGCCCGCCCATCAGGACCAGGCCTGTAATCAGAAACAGGATCGTGCCGACGAAACTGCCCAACGCATTTTGGGTTTTGGGATCGCCCATGAAGTTGCGAATGGTGCGCGGCCCCAGCGACCCGGCTGCAAGGGTAAGCACCACCATGGTGACCGACAGCGCAAAGGTGGTCATCGTCACAAGCGTCGCCAGCAGCGTCGATGTCAGATCCTGGACCGTTTCAACCGTTTCAAAACGCGGCCAGAAATCCGGCAGGCTTGCAATGATATCTTCGCCCGGCAACCGGATGGCCAACAGTGAAAGCACCGCACCGCCAATCGCATAAAGCAACGGGGTGAACCACAGGCTGTGGCCGACAAATTCCCATATTCGGATAAAGCGGTGAAACATGTGCTGTGATCCTGTTGTGAATGCGTGCCCGGGCGACAAATGCCGCCCGTCGGCAAAACCGGACCGGGACAGCGATCAACATATAAACGTCTGGAACTGTGGCCGGTTCCCGGTTTGCTGTTGTGCTGGTCCGGGTCGATATCGCGCAGATCATTTTTGCCGGTTATTGCGGTCAATGTCTCCTGACTTTTTGGGGGAATGACACCTATGCAAAAATCACGATTGCCCGTGTTTGAAAAATGAACCAAATTCGATTTTACGTCAAAAATGATCCAACGGGTAGAAGGCCGCATTGGCATGGTTGCGCAAAACCGCATGGAAAAACGCCAGCAACGCGAAGAAATGATCCTTGATGCCGCCGGGAAACTGATTTCAGAAGTCGGTTTTTTCGAGCTCAAGATGTCGGATATTGCGCGGGTCTGTGACATTTCGGTCGGTACCCTTTATGGACATTTCGCCAGCAAGGAAGATTTGCTGATCGGGCTTGCGGTCATGGCCGGTGCCAAACGCGCCGAAAAGTTTGATATCGCACGCAATCATGATGGCAGCGCGATTGAAAAATACATCATCGCCAATCTGCTGGATCTGGGGTTTTCCATCGATCATCCGCAATTGTTCGAGGCGGAATATCTTGCCCTTGCGCCGTCGGTCTGGAAACGTGCGACCCCGGTCCGCCATCAGGCCCAGCTTGATCAGATCAATGCCATCACCACGATGTTTCAGACCTTCCTGACCGAGGGGGAGGATGAACTTGGCATTGCCCCGGATATGACCAGCCGCAGCCGCAACCTTAACCTTGGCAGTTGGGGGCTTGGTTACGGGATCAATGTGCTGGTTCTATCTGAAATCACCGACCGCCATTATGGACAGGAACTGCGCAAGAATGCGGTCAGTATCCTGTGCGACGGTCTGGCCGACCTTATGATCGGGGCCGGGTGGCAGGTCGATGATGCCAGGGCCAAGGTCCGTGCCCTTGCCGCCACCTATGTCGATGCCCCCGGTTTTGACCGATGAATTGAAATAACTTCTATCGCCCTTTTGCCCACCAATAGCCCCTAACAACCGTCGCTTACCAGCGCAGCGCCCCACGGAGTTCCCCATGTCGCAAGAAAACAAGGCAATGTCGGCGGTCTTTTTGACCGTGCTGCTCGGCTTTGCCGGGTTCAGTTTGCCCTATCCGGTCTTTGGACCCATGTTTCTGAAACCTGAACTTGGTTTTCTTGATCCATCCATTCCCGAACAATATCGCACCATCCTGTTGGGCGTTGCCATGGCGCTTTATCCCATCGGGCAGTTTATCGGTGCGCCGTGGCTTGGCCGGTTATCGGACCGGGTTGGCCGCAAACCGGTTTTGATGGCATCGCTGTTCGGGGCGGCCAGTGGCTATATCGTTGTTGCCATCGGGGTGGCGAGCGCCAATTTGCCGCTGGTTCTGATCGGGCGGTTTGTATCGGGCCTGTGCGAAGGCAATATGGCAATTGCCCAGTCCATTGCATCGGATATCAGCACCCCGGCAAACAAGGTCCGTAATTTCGGCCTGATCACGGTGGCGATCAATGTCGGTTGGATCGTCGGGCCGTTGATGGGGGGCTTTTTCTCGGACCCGTCCATTCATCCGTCCTTTAACGTGTCCTGGCCGTTCTTCTTTGCCGCGGGCATGTATGGCTTCAACCTTCTGGTCGTTGCGGTGGTCCTGCATATTCCGGAATATGCCCGCCGTCGCGGACGGACCAAGGATGATCAGGCGATTGCCGGGCGGACTGTCTGGGCGACCTTGACCGATCCTGTGCTGTTGCCGGGCTACGCGGTTTCATTTGCCAGCTATTTCGCGATCTATCTGTTTTTCTGCTTCTTCGGGGTTTACCTGGTACAGACCAGCGATGTGACCAGCAGTTTCCTTGGCATGTGTTCGGCGATCATTTCGATCCCGCTTATTCTGGCCGGGTTGACTGTGGAACACGCACAGCGCCCCTTGGGCCTTCGCGGGGTGGCGGCCCTTGGACATATGTTGCTGGCCATCGGTTTGATTACCTTTGTCCTGCCTGACGGGCTGGTCTGGGTGTTTGTGCCGATGTGCATTGCTGCCTTCGGGATTGCATGGTGCGAAGTTACCACCAGCCTGTTCATTTCAAACGGGGCCGGTGCCCACGAGCAGGGGCAGGCATTGGGCATTTACCGGTCCGTGCATGTTCTGGCCGAAGCCGCAGCAGTTTTGACCGGCGGGGTTCTGGCCGGGCTTGATAATACATCACCCTTTATGGTCGGGGGGATCGCGGCATTGATTTGCGTGATCGGCATTCTGGGCTGGGTGAAATCATCCGCCCTGATCCCGGCCCGTGCGGATGGCGCGGCGGAATAGACATCCGGAAAATGAAACGCCCGCATATCAATGCGGGCGTTTTCCATCAGATATCGGTCGGATCATGCGGGGCCAGTGCTGCACGCCGGATCAATGCCTGTGCAGTATCATTTTCCTGACGGTTTTTATCAGGCAGCTTTGCCACCTGATCGGCAAGGGCGCGGATATCGTCCAGATCTTCCATATCGCCACAGATTTCCATGACCCGGCCCCAGATCGCATCATGATCCATACCGCCCATCACGGTAAGGGTGATGGCGCGGTTAAGGGTGGCTTCACGGTGTTCGGGATCTTGCGACAGGATTTGCTCAAAGGTTTCAAAACCTGCGATTAGATGACCTTCGCGCAGATTGATCACACCAAGATCGTTTGACGCAGTCAGTGACGATGGATCAATGCGCAGCAATTGTTCAACAGCGCGTCTTTCCCCTTCAAGATCGTCACTGGCGCGATAGCACGCCGCCATCAGCCGGTGAATGGTTTCCGATCCCGGACTGTGATGTGCCGCGGTCTGAAGGGCGGAAAGGGCATTGTCACTTTGATCAAGTTCAAGCAATGCCTGCGCGCGCAAGGTCAGAAGTTCCGGGTCGGTCGGTTTGGCGCGCAAAACGATGTCGACATGATTAAGCGCGTCGCGCGCATCACCGTTTTCAAGCAGGGCGCGTGCAATGTGATAGAGGCAATCGGCATTGTCCCCATCAGATTGCAGCACCGTGCGATATTCACCGAGTGCTTCGGTAATCGAACCTTTTTCATGCAGGGCACGGGCCAGACCAAACCGTGCTTCAAGATTGTCCATATCTTCGCCAAGTGCCTGACGAAGCATATTGATGGCGGCGTTATATTGCCGCCTTTTCAAGGCAGCAAGCCCCATGTCAGCAAAGGACATGGCATTCATTTTTCGTCTCCCAATCCATACGAAATCCGTTCCCCGGATCATCAGATTTATCGATTTACGATGGGATTATAATGGCCGGGCCGGGCATTGCCACTATTATGTCATTTGGGAACTTTTTACGGCAATGGCACCTGCTGGTTGCAAAAAAGACAGGGCCCCGGAATTGTCCGGGGCCCTCTCCAATGTGCAATGTGCCGGAATGCGTGCCGTGCAGATCACGGCTTATGCAGCATTTTGATTTCCATGAAATCTTCAAGACCAAACAGACCGCCTTCGCGCCCGATGCCCGATTGTTTATAGCCGCCAAACGGGCTTCCCGGACGGGGGAAGGCACCGTTGATGCGGATCATGCCCGCACGCAGTTTGCGGGCAACGCGGTCGGCCTTGGCATCATCGGGGGTCTGGATATAGGCCGCCAGGCCATAGGGCGTGTCATTGGCAATTTTGATGGCTTCTTCCTCGGTGTCGAACGGGATCATCGCGACGACCGGGCCAAAGATTTCTTCGCGGGCGATGCGCATAGTGTTGTTCACATCGGCAAAGATCGTCGGTTTGACGAAATAGCCTTCATTCACCCCGTCGGGCTTACCAACCCCGCCAGCCAGAAGGGTTGCGCCTTCGTCAATGCCGGCCTGAATAAGGGTTTGCACCCGGTCAAACTGGATGTGGCTGACCAGCGGGCCGATATGATCGCCTTTGACCCGCGGATCGCCAACCTTGGCGGCATCGCCGACGCGTTTGGCAACCTTGACGGCCTCGTCATAAATCGATCGCTGAACCAGCATCCGGGTCGGTGCATCGCAGGTCTGGCCGGAATTGTTGAAAACATCAAGAACGCTAAACGTGATGCGGTCTTCGATATCCACATCGTCAAACACGATGTTTGGCGATTTGCCACCCAGTTCGAGGGTAACGCGTTTGACGTTTTCGGCCGCATCCTTGGTGATCGCCTTTCCCGCGCGGGTCGATCCGGTAAAGGACATCATCGCGATATCGGGATGGCGTGAAAGTGTCGCACCGGCCACCGGACCCGCGCCCTGCACAAGGTTGAAGGCCCCGGCGGGGAAGCCTGCCTCGTGGATCATTTCGGCATAAAGCGTTGCATTAAGCGGGGTGAATTCGGATGGTTTGAGAACACAGGTGCAGCCAGTTGCAAGGGCAGGAATGACTTTCAGAACGATCTGGTTGATCGGCCAGTTCCAGGGCGTGATCAGGCCGCAAACCCCGATCGGCTCACGCAACAGCGTTTCCCCGTTATGCAGGGTTTCTTCGAGTTTGAGTTTTCGCAAAACATCAATGAAATCGGCAAGATGGTCGGTTCCGGCCGCGGCCTGCTGTTCATGGGCCATGGTTGTGGGCGCGCCAAGTTCGGCGGTGATGGTATCGGCGACCTCGGAATAGCGGCGCTTATAGATCGCAAGCAGATTTTCAAGCCAGCCAAGGCGCTGTTCAATGGTGGTCTGGCTATAGGTTGCAAAGGCGCGTTTGGCCGCAGCAACCGCAAGATCGACATCTTCTTCGCTGGCCAGCGTGATTTGGGTGATCACTTCTTCGGTGGCCGGGTTGATCACATCCATTTTCTCGGACGAAATCGGATCAATCCATTTGCCATTGATGTAAAATTTGCCTGCGTTTTCCATAGGAAGCCTTCCTGATCGTATGGGTGTATCTGGCGCGGTCTGATGCGGTCGGCATCAAACCGGTATCTTCAGGTCCGTTCCCTCAGCCAGCTTTTTATAATCTCGCGGTGGCGTTCGCCGCTGTAACTGGCAAAATGTCCGCCATGGACGACACGAACCGGCAAGTCATAAAGCCGTTCCATCGATCGCACATAATCCTTTGCATTCGCATGATAAGTGTCTTCGATCAAAGGTCCATCATAAACAATATCGCCCGAAAACAGGATGCCGGTCGATGCTTCCCAAAGGGCAATGCCGCCCGGCGAATGGCCCGGTGTGTGGATGACTTCGAAATGCCGGTCGCCAAGATCAATCACGTCGCCATCTTCGACAATCCGGGTCGCCGGGGCGGCCTTGACTGCATAGGTGGTCGAGGCGTAGGGAAGCGGTGGCAATTTCGTAAAGATCTCGTCCGTGACATAGGGATCGGCAAGGGTGTTTTGGCGCGTCGGGTGGGCAAGAAGGTCTGCCTCGCAGCGATGGCAGATGCGGTTTTCAAATTCGTGATGGCAGCCGATATGGTCAAAATGCGTATGGCTGGCAACCGCCTGAACCGGGCGTTCGGTGACCAGCGGTACCCAGTCGGTCAATGACACCACACCCATGCCGCTATCAACCAGCATGTCGCCATCGCGCCCGCGAATGTGCCAGATATTGCAGCGATAAAATTCTTCGATAAACGGTTCACCGATATAGGTGACATCATCGCCAACGGATTTGGTGCTGTACCAGTCTTCGGGTTTGGCATGTTCAAGGGTCATGATGCCAGGGCCTCCTGCGGCTGGGCGGGGGTGGCGTGACCGGGGAGAATTACCACCGATGACGGATCGATGGTCAGGTCAATCCATGCGCCGGGCTCGATCGTTGCCGATTGCGGCATATGGGCGGTGATCGTCATGTTGGGATAATCAGCCGGACTTAGATGCGCACGGTGATGGGTGCCAAAAAACGACCCGTCTTCGACCTTGGCAGCGCCAAGGGTGATGCGCGGGCCTGCCCCCGTACTGGCGCGGAAATGTTCGGGGCGAATGGCCAGGGTGATTTTCTGTCCGGCGGAAATGGCCGGATCGGCCAGTGCCGTTTCGGGCAGTTTGACCGCGCCCAGAACCGTATTGATGTGAATGCCGTTATCGGTTTTGGCATCAACCGTGCCGGGAATGAAATTGACCTCGCCCATGAAGCTTGCCGAAAACACGGTTTTGGGCCGCATATAGATTTCTTCGGGACGACCGACATCTTCGATCTTGCCTGCATTCATCACGACAATGCGGTCGGCAATTGCCATGGCTTCTTCCTGATCATGGGTAACATGAACAAAGGTGGTGCCAACGCGTTTCTGGATGGCTTTCAGCTCATCCTGCATCTGGCGGCGCAGTTTCAGATCAAGCGCGCCAAGCGGTTCATCAAGCAACAGCACATCTGGTTCAACCGCAAGCGCACGGGCAAGGGCAACGCGCTGGCGCTGCCCACCGGAAAGCTCGTGGGGCTTTTTGGATGCCGACGCCTTAAGCCCGACCATCTCAAGAAGTTCTTCGGCCCTGGCATGGCGTTCGGCCTTGCCGACCTTGCGCATTTTAAGGCCAAAGGCGACATTGTCGCGCAAGGTCATGTGCGGAAACAGGGCGTAATCCTGAAACATCGTGGTGGTCGGGCGTTTGGATGGTGCCACGGACCCCATATCGCGCCTGTCAATTTCAATCACCCCGCGGGTTGGCGACAGAAACCCGCCCAGAAGCGACAGCAAGGTGGTCTTGCCACAGCCCGACGGGCCCAGAAGAACGATGAATTCACCCGCCGCGATTTCAAGGCTGACATCATCAAGTGCGGTAAAATCGCCAAAGGTTTTGGTGGCATTGCGAATGGAAACAGGGGCGGTCATTTCTTTGCCGTCCTTCTAAAGACAATCAGTTCAAGAATAAGCAGCAGCGCAACCGATACCAGGAAGACAACGCTTCCGACCGCGTTGGTTTTCGGGTTCAGGCCCGATCGCAGCATGCTCCAGATTTCGACAGGCAGGGTGACGTCAAACCGTGACAGCAGAAACGCGATGATAAATTCGTCCCAGCTGAACGTGACCGACAGGAAAAATGCCGCCAAAATCGATGGCATCAACATCGGGGCAGATACCTGTGTCATCACCTGCCATTCAGCCGCCCCAAGATCACGCGCGGCGCGTTCGATGTTTTTTTGATGATCGCCCATCGATGCATAAATGATGGCAAAGCACAGCGGCAAATTGATCACCACATGCCCGATGCCAACGGTCCAAAGCGACAGGGAAACCCCCACCCAGTTAAAGGTCGACAGCAAACCAAGCGCAATGATCAGGTAGCTGACCGTCATCGGTGCCACCAGAAGCCCGCGCTGAAGCCGGGATGCCGGAAGAACAAAACGCGCCAGCCCGTAAGCGGCACAGAAACCAAGTACACAGGCAACAAGCGACGACCCGATGGCCACCATCAAGGAATTGCCAAGGGCGGACATCAGACGACTGTCGGTAAAAACCTCGCCATACCATTTAAGGGTCGCACCGTTAAAGGGCGGCACGGGAAGGCGCCCGTCCTGAAATGAAAACAGCACAAGGACCGCGACCGGCAAAAAGATAAAGCCGTAAAGAACCGCCAGATAAGCCCAGGAAGCGATTTTGGAAAGGCGTGAAGAGATCATTTTATGTTCTCTCCATCTTGAGCCAGCGCGCACAGGCAATATAGGCCAGCGTCACCACCGCCATCAGAATGATCGAAAGCGTTGCCGCCATCGGGAAATCGGCCCGCCGGCCCAGTTGCAACATGATGACCTGTGGCAGGGCCAGTTCATTATTGCCGCCCAAAATCTGGGGCGTGATGTAATCGCCGATACACAGCACAAATGTCAGAAACGCGCCAACCATGATGCCCGGCAAGGTCAGCGGCAAGACCACATGCCAGAATACCTGAAACCCGTTGGCGCCCAGATCGGCCGCCGCCCGGCGATAATTTGGCGGCATCTGCACCAGATTGGCATAGATGGTCAGGGTCAGAAGCATGACAAAGAAATGCACGAACCCGATCACTGTGGCGGTGCGTGTGCTGGCCAGTTCAAGCGGTTCGGCAATCAGACCGACATGCAAAAGCGCATTATTGATCACGCCGTTTTTGGCCAGAACCAGAAGCCAGGAATAGGACCGCACCACATAGCTGGTCCAGAATGGCAGGATCGCCAAAATCAATGCCATGCGCTGCCATTTTTGCGGGACGCGCTCGGCAATGATCCAGGCCAGCGGATAGGCCAGGATCACCGAAATGATGGTGACGGTGAATGTGATTTCCAGCGAGACAAAAAGCCCCTTGAGCAGATGGGCCTTTTCAAAAAACGTAATGTAATTATCCAGATTCCAGGTCATCACGATGTCGCGGCCCTTGCGGGTGGCAAGGCTGATCGCGGCCATGACAACAAACGGAATGACGAAAAACGCGACCGTCCACAAAAGTGCAGGGGTGACAAATCCCCATGCGCGGCGATTTTCGCGTGTTTCAAGGGTGGCTTGGGCCATCACGGTGTCCTTTGTCGCAACACAGGCAGTTTGCCCGGTTACCGGTCTTGGTGTCGTGGAAGGTTGGTCGCCGTTTTGGCAAGCTTAGCAGAACCATTGCCCCGCAAAAAGCGGGGCAATGGCGGGTGGCAATAAGCAAGGGATGCTTACTGCTGGAGCATCTCGACCCAGGCATCCTGCATCTGGGCGTCCAGATCGGCATCCGGGATCGGATAAAGCTGCGAGTTTTTCAGATATTCGGGCTGATCATCCCAGCGAAGAGCTGCTTTTTGCGCATCGGACAGGTTTTCCCCGGCCTTGGAATTGGCAGGCATGCCCCAGTAACAGGATGATGTTGCAAGACGTGCCTGACCTTCGGGGCTCAGGATGTATTGCACGAATTTCAGCGCAAGGTCGGGCTTGGCAGATTCCTTCATCACGCCAATCGACTGGGCCCAGCGCAGGCCACCTTGTTTCGGGATGACCCAATCAAGGTTCGGTTTGTCTTCGGACAGAACCGCCGTGATCCATTCACCACCACCCACAAGGATATCGACCTCACCCGTGGCCAAAGCCGTCTGGGAGGAAACCACTTCGCCAACCTGTTTGGAGACCTTTTTCATCGCAAACAGCTTTTCCTTGATGGCGTCCATATCATCCGCCCCAAGATCGGCCGTATCAATGCCAAGTCCCAGCCCGACAAGGCCGATAACCGGCAGGTAATAATCATAAATCGCGATGCGCCCGGCGTATTTGTCCGACCAGATCACCGACATGTCTTCCATGTCCTTGGGATCGACCTTGGTCTTGTCGAACGAAATGGTGTTGTAGCCGAACTTTTCGGTAACGGCATAGGTTTTGCCATCAACCACATTGTTTTCCGCCATCACGACTTCCGGGAAAAGATCGGAAGTCGGAAGGGCATCGGCCGGAATTTCGGCCAGAAGATCCATTTCAACCGCACGATGGACATCAACGCCGTCAATCACAAACACGTCCCAGTCCCCCGGGCGGGATTGTTCGATGATCGAAAGGCCCGCACCCGTGCCTTCATATTCCTTCAGATTGACTTTGACGTCGTATTTCTTTTCGAACGGTTCGATCAAGGCCGGGTCGGTATGATCGCACCAGACAAGCGCGTTGAGTTCTTCTGTGGCCTGTGCGCTGTTTGCGACGGCAATGGCACCAAGCAAGAAGGTCGCAGCACCGCCCAAAAGCTTATTGCGGGTTTTCCCCGTGGAAACGTGACGAAACATAGGCTCTCCCTGATTTCATATTGAGGCCTCCCTTTTATTGGGTAACTCGGCACTCATTCTGGCACCGTTGAAAAAATATTGAACGCGTTCATTTTTTGAGTCAATGTAATTTTTGAACCCGTTCAGTTTTTCGGAGTGACCATGTCAGGTCTGCGCGCCCAGAAGAAAGCCGACAAGAACCGCCGTATTCTCGAAGCGGCGACAACGCTGTTTCGCAAGGTCGGCTATGACAGTGCGCGCATCGAAGACATTGCCGAAATGGCCGGGGTATCGGTCGGAACGTTTTATAACTATTACAAAAACAAGGGCGACATGTTGATGGCGACGGTCTCGATGGAGGTCGAGGAAGTGCTGGCAGCGGGCGAGGGGATCATTGCCAAAAAGCATGATCAGGTCGCATCGGCCCTGTTTGATCTGATCGGTAAATATTACGACCATTCCCTGACCTATCTGTCCAAGGAAATGTGGCGAACGGCGATGTCGCTTTCCATTGCCCAGCCCGAAACCCCGTTTTCCAAACGCTATACCGCGCTTGACCACCGGCTTTCCAAACAGGTCTGCGACCTTTTTCGGTCGTTGCAGGATCGCGGCATTGTCCGCAAGGATGTCGATTGCACGGCACTGGGCGAGCTTGTCTTTAACAATGTGAACATGATGTTCATCGAGTTTGTCAAAGACGAGGAGATGGATGTTGATGGCCTGAAGGCAAGCGTGGCAAAGCAAAATTTGCCTGTGGCATCGCTGATATCTGTTGGTGCGGACTGACCCGCCATTAAGTTTGTCCGGGAAATCATCGGCCTTCTCCAATGCATCGCATTGGCGGATGGGCGCAGATTTCCATACCGATTTCGGTGTTATCCGCGCCTGACCGGAAAATTTTCGCTAAACCAATTCGTTATCCCGGCCTTCGGAGCACAGCCAATTTCTTTTGCATGTTTTGCGGGAAATCGTGAATTATCTTGCTAATATAAATAGTTGCCCCTAAAAAATAGATATTATTCAAGGGGGTACTTATGCAATGTCTCTTTTGGCAGTTGTAAAAGAGCATGTTGTGCGTCGCGTGAAAGCGGCATCATGCATGCAAAGCATGTCCGGTCGCGGTGGGGATTTCGTCCGGAATTTGTTTGTTCTGACAATATTTTGTCTTGTTGCCGGCCTCGGCATGGCGCCAAGCAGCGTTCATGCCGCAACCGTTACTTGCACCGGTGCCGCGGCCGATAACCCGTCAACCGTAACATCTGTTCTTTATTCTGCTGCGGGCAAGACGTGCACCATTGCCAATAATACGCAAACCCAGAACACAGGTGATATTCTGTTTGTGACATCTGGCGGAGTCAATAACGCCCAATTCTTTGGCGATAGCAGTTTAGATGGGATACCGCAGCTTACAGATCATCTCGGATGTACCATCGGTGATTTGGGTACGGTGACGGCCGGGGGGACATGTAATGACGGGTCTGTGGCCCCTGGAACCTATGCAAACACTCTCAAGGCCAATGTTTCCGCCGGTGTTGTCGCCACAATGACGGTAAACTTCACGGTTGTCGGGACTGACGTTGATATTACCTCTGCCAGTGTTTCGCTTCCTGATGACGAATCATCATCATCGTCATCGTCATCGAACGAATCTATATCCCACGAATTGCAGGCTTCTGTATCGCGGTCTCAGGCGGCGGTTGTTGGCAAGAATATCGAAGCACGCGTTCTTGCCATTTCGCGGGCCCCCGCCACGGGTGGTGTCGCAGCACCCAATACGGGTGGTGTGCCTGCTCCGACGACCGGTGATCAACCTTCGTCCAGCAGTTTCTCGGGCCATACCGGTTCGAAGACCCTGGCCAAGCCAGCGATGGTGATGAAGTCGCGTGGCACCTCGCTGCGTGAATTGGCCATGCAGGCCTCATTTGACAGCTCGCAAACCACGCTGTCAGCGGCCGGTGATGCGAACGCGGGCGATGATCCTCTGCGCGGGATCGAGCAAAGCCTGGGTCTGCTGGCACAGCAGGGTTATACGGTCTGGGGACACGGGTCTTATACCTCGGTTAACAATGACCGGAACAATGCCGCGGGCGATAGCCGTTATGACGGGGATGTGTGGGGCTATAATCTGGGGTTTGATGTGCGTTTGCGCCCGGAACTGGTCGGCGGTATCTCGATGGGATATTCGCAAACGGCCCTGACCACGACCTACAATTCCGGTTATTACGATGAAACCAACTGGACGCTTTCGCCCTATATTGTCTATCAGCCGGCCGCAGGCGTGACGCTTTCGAGCATTATTGGCTACAGCCTTGGCGATATTGACCTTAGTCGCGATAGTTCGGTCACAGGCGATACAGAGTCAGATATGTGGTTCGGGTCGCTCAGCGGGGCATATGCCATGCGTCCGTCAGAAACATTGCCATTGGATGTGACCGTCAATGTCAGCTTCATGGCGGCGCGCAAAACCGTTGATGCCTATACCGAAAGTGACAGCACACAGGTTGGCAAAACCGTGTCCAACACCCGCCGCCTTAAACCGGGGATCGAGGCGGCCTATAGCTTTGATGCCGCAGAGACAATCTTGCAGCCATTCGCCAAAACAGATTTCGTCTATGACATGACTGATGAAACAAACGGTGACAAGACGGCATTCAATCTGGGCGGGGGACTTCGCATCATATCCGGTGCAACCGGGCTTTCCGGTTCTATCGAAGGTGAACAGCAGTTGGGCACCGAAGATTATAGCGAATACACCATTGGTGGCCTGATCGCGTATGCATTTAGCGTCAATGGCAGCGAGGGCGCTTCACTTGGTGTCGTTTCGCCCTATGTTCGCAGCAACTTTACCCCCGACAGCGGTCAGACATTCGGGACCGGTTTTACCTTCACCGCCGAAGATGAAGCATTTAGCACCGAAGTTAACCTGACCCACACCAATGCTGTTTCGTCTCGCGAAACAGTCGCAGAGATCAATATCACTCTTGCATTCTAGGGGTGGGGCATCTCAAACCGGTATGTTTGATGCAGACGCATCTTTGACACCGGCGGCGTGAAATACGTTGCCGGTGTCAGCAAGATGATTGCGCGCTCGGGGATTTTGAGTGCGCACACATCGCACAGCCACACAACTGCGTGCAAACACCTCTGAGGTTAACCTGACCTGGTTGATGGCGCTGGCAATCCGATACATGGCCTTGGGCCGAAGTCGCCCGTCAGAATGCGCCGGTTGTGGTGCCGGTTTCACGCAGTGGTGGCGTGGATTGATCAGAGTTAAAAGCGTTACGTGAATACAGGCAGCGGCTTTCGTTTTTATCCCCTGATCCTAGTCGAGAAATTCCGTTTCGATCCGTTCGGCATTGGCCCGTGCCCAACGAATAACAGCTTCAGCATTTTCGGTTTTCTCTTTGGGAGAGAATGCACGCGGTAGCGAGATTTCTTCGCCTGTTTCATAGCCAGGTGCCATTTCGGCGGCGTCCTGCCGGTAGTCAAAGCCATACTCGACAACCAGGAATTTATTGCGCCGTGTGATGCGGAATTCGGCGCTGATCATGTCATAGGGGCGATCAACATCCATCGCATAAAGATTGCTTGTGCCGACTTTCACAAAATCATCGAAATTGGCAAAGGCACTGATGGTTTTCTTTTTGACGCTAAAGCAGCTCTGATTGCCCAAATCGACATTGGCATTGGTCTGGTGATACAGCAAAGTCACATTTGGATTACAGAAGGACGAAGAATAGAACGAATATCTGATCGGAACGCTGAGCGGGCTGGAGATGGTGATAAAACCGCGCAAAAACTTCTGATCGTCAATCCGGCCCAAAACCATGTTTCCGAAAGGATGGTAGTTGTTGTTGCGGTAAAGTTCGTTGGCAAGAACAGTCCAGTCACCGGGCGGCAGTACCACATCGCCTTGTGGCATGGTTACTTTGTCCTGCACCACTTTCCCGACTGGAAAATCGTTCTGGAACTGGTTGTCGACTGTGGCAAGGCAGGCTGAAAGCAGCATCGCAAGCCCGATCGCCAGTAATTTCGTTTGCATCGTTTGTTGTCCCCTGATCCTGTTTTCCCAGATACTAATGCCATGAAAAGAAATAAAAAACTGTCCAAACGGGCAGGGTGAAGACAGGTGTAATGTCGTCCGGGGAAGATGGAACGCTGATGCTTGACGTGACAGTAGTCACAAGTAACCCTGTCCGGGAATGATAACAACATCAACGATATGATCGTTTGGCACGTATGTGATCTGGCGACAATTTTGGTAAGGACAGGTTGGGGATGGGACGGATGGACGAACAGGCCGGAGACGGTTTTGGCTTTGTATCGGGCCATGAACCGGATGCAGATATTGGTGAGCTACGTCTTGCCGACGGGGATTTGTTCGAATTGCCCGGTGTCAGCGGGCGTCTTGAACGCATTGATTTTAACAATGGCATTTGTTTGCACCGTGCGGAGCTCAATGTCCGCGATGATTCCAGATTTGATGTGCAAAATGCCTTGCCACCCGGATGGTTGGCCGGGTCGGTTAACATTCTGGGGCGTCACGATTTTGAATGTCCGGATGGCCAGAAACATACCATGTCGCCCGAAACCGGATTGATGATGCGGGTAGACCCGCCCGGCACCCGATATTTCTTACCCGGTGGGCAATTGATCCGCCATGCCGGGGTGACCATTGACCTTGATGCATTGCGTGCCCGATTTGGTGACGGGATGCCAGATGCCCTAACGCCGTTTCTTTCTGATAGTCACGATGTAATTGATGTCAGACCACTTGCCCTGAACAACAAGATCAGAAGTATCGTCAGTGCAATGTTCTCGGCGCAAATGACCGGTTTGGGCCGCAAGTTCAAGCTTGAAGGTTTATCGACCCTGTTTCTGGCTGAGATGATTGATGCCTATTGCCTGCTGTGCGCAGGCAGTGAAAAGACGCCGGAACCAAGTGTTCTTGAGCAGACGGTCACGGAAGAGGCAATTTCAAAGATCACCAATGATCTGGCCGCACCGCTTTCCGTCGCACAACTTGCAATTGCCGCAGGCATGACCGAAAGCCGGTTGAACAGCTTGTTCAAGTTGGAAACCGGCAAAACATGCGCTGATTTCGTCCGTTCCAAACGTATGGAGCGGGCCAAGGAGCTTCTGGCAACTGGTGATAGCAACGTCAAACAGGTCGCAGCCGCTGTCGGGTTTAACCATGTCAGCAATTTCTCACGATCCTATCGTGACTGGTACGGCGAAAGCCCCGCTCAGGCGCTTAACCGCAGCAGCGGGTGATTGTAGTTCTGGGGTTCCCGCATATCTTTGCCCTCTTGCTCAAGTCGCTTTAACCCCCTAGGTTAACGTAAACGTCAACTTATGTTGCAGGGCAAAAATGAAGTTTCAGGGTACGGAAAATTACGTCGCAACCGAAGATCTGATGGTGGCGGTCAATGCCGCGATCACGTTGCAGCGTCCGCTTTTGGTCAAGGGTGAGCCGGGTACCGGCAAGACGGTGCTGGCCGAGGAAATAGCCAAATCACTTGGCAAAAAGCTGATCACCTGGTCGATCAAATCCACCACCCGCGCCCAGCAGGGGCTTTATGAATATGACGCGGTTTCGCGTCTGCGTGACAGCCAGTTGGGCGATGAACGCGTTCATGACATTGCCAATTACATCGTCAAGGGCAAGCTGTGGGAAGCATTCGAGGCCGAGGGTGAAGCCCCGGTTCTGCTGATTGACGAGATTGACAAGGCCGATATCGAGTTTCCCAACGATCTGTTGCAAGAACTCGATCGCATGGAATTCTTTGTTTACGAGACCCTGCAAACGGTCAAGGCGACCAATCGCCCGATCGTGATCATCACGTCAAACAATGAAAAGGAACTGCCAGACGCCTTCCTGCGGCGCTGTTTCTTCCATTACATCCGCTTTCCCGATGCCGATACCATGGCCGAGATTATCGAGGTCCATTATCCCGGCATCCAGAAACGTCTGGTCGCCGAGGCGCTTAACCTTTTCTATGACATCCGCGAAGTTTCGGGATTGAAGAAAAAGCCGTCAACGTCCGAGCTTCTGGACTGGTTGAAGCTTCTGATGGCCGAAGACCTTCCGCCCGAGGCCCTGCGCGCCAAGGATGCCAAAACAGCCGTGCCGCCACTACATGGGGCGTTGCTTAAAAACGAGCAGGACGTGCATCTGTTTGAACGGCTGGCCTTCATGGCGCGCCGCGAAGGGCGTTAGATGCGCGGTGGTTCCCCGCCTTAATAAGCCGGGAAGGTTGCCTTCATTGCCGCTTCTTCCGCCCGAATACGACGCCACAGGATGGCGGCGTAAACCGGCAAACCGACAATGAGTGTTCCCCATGCCTGAAGGGCAAGACCAAAGCCGATCAGCTCAGGGGCGATATTCAGGAAGTAATTGGGATGCTTGCAGATTTTATAAAGGATGCTGGTGCGGATCTCGTGATTGGGCGAGATGAAAAGCTTGACCGTCCAAAGGTCACGCAGCGTGGCAATCACGCCTGCAAGCATGATGATCGAAACCGTCCAGATTGCGATACCGGCATGGGTCATGGTGCTGATCGGGGCTGCTTTGAATTCGCTTTCGATAATGCAGGCAACATAAAATCCGACATGGGCGATGGTCAGAATACGTGTGGTGGCAACATCATATTCGGTGGCACCGGCCGCGCGCAAACGCGCTTCGTTTCGTTTGGAAATGGCCAAGGAAACCAATCGGGCAATGATGGCAATGGCGACAAAGCCATACAGAAAATCAGTCATGAAAAGAATGCTCGTGCGTTTGTTTTTGATAAGCCGCGGCAATCACGCCCGGTATGTGCGGGCGCAAAGTGCCCGATGGGGACTGACTTGTCCAGAAGTGGGTTGCATGGATTGATGTTTTGTATCGCAAAAGTTTCAGTCGCGCCTTTTGCTTCTGCTGGATCGGGGTGTAAGTAATGTTCACCGGCTTCTTCTGTAAGCTCAAGGATGTGCGTATTCCTGTGTCGCTGCGCGAATATCTGACGCTGCTTGAGGCGGTGGAAAAGGGACTGGCGGGCTATTCGGTTGAGGATTTCTATTATCTGGCGCGTGCGGCCCTGGTGAAGGATGAACGCCATCTTGATAAGTTTGACCGGGTGTTTTCCGAACATTTCAACGGCATTGCCGATCTGGCTGCGGGCATGGACGAAGTTGCCCAAACTGATATCCCCGAAGAATGGCTGCGCAAGCTGGCCGAGAAATTCCTGACCGACGAGGAAAAGGCCGAAATCGAAGCCCTTGGCGGCTGGGAAAAGCTGATGGAGACGCTTAAACAGCGTCTTGAAGAACAAAAGGGCCGTCATCAGGGCGGCAATAAATGGATTGGCACGGCCGGAACATCACCGTTTGGTGCCTATGGCTATAACCCCGAAGGGGTGCGGATCGGACAGGACAAATCCCGGCATCGGCGCGCGGTCAAGGTCTGGGACAAGCGCGAATTCAGGAACCTTGATGACAGTGTCGAAATCGGTACGCGCAATATCAAGGTCGCCCTGCGGCGTTTGCGTAAATGGGCGCGGACCGGGGCGGCAGACGAGCTTGATCTGCCCGGTACGATCACATCAACCGCACGTCAGGGATGGCTTGATGTGCAAATGCGCCCGGAACGTCATAACGCGGTCAAGGTCTTGATGCTGTTTGATGTTGGCGGATCAATGGATGACCATATCAAGGTCTGCGAAGAACTGTTTTCCGCGGTTAAAACCGAGTTCAAGCATCTTGAATATTATTACTTCCACAATTGCCCCTATGAAGGGTTGTGGAAGGATAATGCCCGGCGTTGGAACGAGCAGGTTTCGACATGGGATGTGATCAATACCTATGGCGCGGATTACAAGCTGGTGATTGTCGGGGATGCAACCATGAGCCCCTATGAAATCACCTATCCCGGCGGGGCGGTGGAACACTGGAACGAGGAAGCCGGTGCGGTCTGGATGCAAAGACTGCTTGAACATTTCACCCATGCGGCCTGGATCAACCCGCAACCGGAAAACTGGTGGCGCCATCATCAGTCGATCCAGATCATGCATAAACTGATGGAAGGCCGGATGTTTCCGCTGACGCTTGATGGATTGGATCGCATGACCGGGGAACTTAACCGCTAGGCCCGCGTTACCCGGATAGAGTAACAGTTTCATGAAGATTGCCTCGGGAAGCCCGACAGGGATTTCTGAGCCGTGAAACCGCGCCTATAGTCCAGAATCCCCGAAAAAGGGGCCGTGATAAAAAGGAAATCTGGGATGCCGGTGAAAAATTTGATCAAGTCGAGTGTTCTGGCCGTCGGGCTGTTGATGGCTGGTTCTGTCAGCCTGGCCCAGGCGCAGGATATCCAGGCCGAGCAGGTCGTGATCGCCCATCGCGGGGCATCGGGATATTTGCCCGAACATACACTTCCGGCCAAGGCGCTGGCCTATGGCATGGGGGCTGATTACATCGAACAGGATGTGGTGCTGTCCAAGGACGGGGTCCCTGTGGTCCTGCATGATATTCATCTTGATACAACCACCGACGTTGCCCGCAAATTCCCCGATCGCAAGCGGGATGACGGGCGCTATTACGTGATTGATTTCACCCTGGCGGAGCTCAAATCCCTGACGGTGACCGAACGGTTCAAGGCCGATAGCGGCAAGCAGGTCTATGAAAACCGCTTCCCCGGTGATTTCGCCATGTTTGAAATCCCGACCCTTGAAGAAGAAATCAAACTTATCCAGGGCCTTAATCATTCGACCGGCCGCGATGTCGGCATTTATCCGGAAATCAAGGACCCGGCATTCCATCGTGGCGAAGGTCAGGATATTGCCAAAACCGTGATCTCGGTTCTTGAAAAATGGGGCTATAACAACCCGAATTCGAATTCGTTTGTGCAATGCTTTGACTGGGCCGAGACCCAGCGCATTCGCAACGAACTGCATTACCAGGGCAAGCTGGTGCAGCTTCTGGGCGAGAACCGCTGGGGTGCACCGGCAGGAACCGATTATGACTATCTGAAATCGGGCGAAGGCATTGTTGAAATGGCCAAGGTGGTCGACGGCATCGGTCCGTGGTTGCCACAGGTGATTTCAGGCCTTGGTGAAAATGGCAAGGCCACCATGACCCCGACCCTGATTGCCGCCCAGCGCGCGCAACTGCTTGTTCATCCCTATACCCTGCGTGCCGATCAGCTGCCGAAATGGGCCGGGGATATGAACATTGCCCTGACGGCGATTTTTGATGATGCCGGGATCAATGGCATTTTCACCGATTTCCCTGATCAGGTTGTCCAGTTCCTGGCGCGCAATCCGGCATCCTGACCGGTCGGCGCGCCGGTTCGCACGATATTTTCGATTTTCGAAGCAGTCTGTTTCCAATCTGAGCGTTATCAGACAGGCACAGGCAGGTCATCATTGCTGTTCATGAAATTCAACCAAGGAGGCAGAAATGGCAAAGGTACTTGTTCTTTATTATTCGATGTATGGTCACATCGAAACCATGGCAAATGCCGTGGCAGAAGGCGCACGTGGCGTTGCCGGAACGCAGGTCGATGTCAAACGCGTTCCTGAAATCATGCCCGAAGATGCGGCCAAGGCCGCCGGCGCGAAACTTGATCAGGTGGCACCGGTCGCATCCGTTTCCGATCTTCCGGAATATGATGCCATCATCTTTGGCGTGCCGACCCGCTTTGGCAACATGTCCGCCCAGATGCGCAATTTCCTTGATCAGACCGGTGGTCTTTGGGCCAAGGGTGCACTGATTGGCAAAATCGGTTCGGTGTTTGCATCGACCGGCACCCAGCATGGCGGTCAGGAAACCACCATCACCTCGACCCATACGACGCTTTTGCATCATGGCATGGTGATTGTCGGTGTGCCCTATAGCTGTTCGGGCCTGACCAATATGGACGAAATTACCGGTGGTTCGCCCTATGGTGCAACAACGCTTGCCGGGGCGGACGGATCGCGTCAGCCGTCTGAAAACGAACTTGATATTGCCAAATTCCAGGGCAAACACGTTGCCGAACTCGCCGCCAAACTGGCGGGCTGATTTTCAGGCTTTATCACGATCAAATGGCAGTGCCGGTTTCCGGTGCTGCCATTTTTTTGTTGCCGTTCGGTAAACAATCAGATGCCTGATTACGTCTTGTTTGGCGACAGTTTTGTGCGACAGTGATGGATATGAAATTCACCCGGTGGCTGCACCGGCACGCACAGGAGATTTGACATGTCTGACACAGTGGCAAATGCACGCGCCGTCAAACGGGTTTTGCGCGCCATGGATACATCTGATGGTGCGGGGGTGTCGCTGAAACGGTCAATCGGAACGCCGCAGCTTGATATGCTTGATCCGTTTCTGATGCTTGATTCCCTGTCGACCGACAATCCCGATGAATATATTGCGGGCTTTCCCGAACATCCCCATCGCGGTTTTGAAACCGTGACCTATATGGTCGAAGGGGCCATGCGCCACAAGGACAGCATGGGCAATGAAGGCATCCTGCGGTCGGGCGGCGGACAATGGATGACAGCCGGCAGCGGCATCGTCCATTCCGAGACACCCGAACAGGAAAATGGTCTTTTGCAGGGCTTCCAGCTTTGGATCAATCTGCCGGCCAAGGACAAGATGATTGATCCGCGCTATCAGAATATGGAACCCGATGAATTACCGGAAATCGAACCGGTGGCGGGTGCGCAATTGCGCTTGCTTGCGGGATCGATGCATGGGGCAACCGGGCCGATCAACGGCATTTCGACCGATCCGGTCTTTGTCGATGCCAAACTTGATGCCGGGGCCGAAGTCACCGTGCCCCTGCCCAAAGGGCACACTGCGGTGGTTTATGTCTTTATCGGCGATGCGGTGGTTGGCAGTAAGGATGTGCCGACCCATCATCTGGCCATTCTTGACGATGGTGATGGCGTGACCCTTAAGGGCGGCTCGGACGGCGGGCGTATGCTGGTGATTGCCGCCCGTCCGATCAATGAACAGGTGGTCCGCTATGGCCCGTTCGTCATGAGCAGCAAACAGGAACTCATGCAGGCCTTTGACGATTATCAGCGCGGCACTTTCGTGCGCAAGGCGGCATCGTGATGATGCGCTGATCGAAAAAAAATCTCCGATGAATTCAACGCAAAACGCCCTGATTTTCGTGATCAGGGCGTTTTGCATGCGGCTAAAGGATAGCATCGGGTACAGGGCTGTTGCCTTGAAACCGCGCCTCTGCTGTCTAACCTGTAAAAGGAACGCAACAAAAGGATAGCGATCCGCATGAACAGGTCGCACTGGCGCGCATTGAAATGGGTTTTGATCCTGTGGGGGAGCATCCTTGCCGTCTCCGCCCAGGCCAGGGAGTTGCGCTTTGTCACCGGCGATGCCTTTCCCCCCTTTACCGACCGCGATATTGCCGGTGGCGGCATTGTTACCGAGATCGTGCGCACGGTGTTCGAACGCGCCGGATATGAAACCGTCACCATCATCTGGCGTTCATGGCTTAAGGGATATGAATTGACGGTCGAGGGAAATGTCGATGGCACATTCCCCTATGCCTTTACCCGTACCCGCGCCAAATCGGTGCTGTTTTCCGACCCGATCACCAGCCTTAAGGCCTATGGCTGGTATTCGCGCAACGGGGCAAGTTTGGATGACAAGGTCGATCTTCTGGGCAAAAGCCTGTGCCTGCCGCTGGGTTATGCCGAACTTGGCTATGCCGGGCGGCTTTTTGGCAATGGACAGGCAAAACGCGTGTCGCCACCCGATATGAAAACCTGTTTCAAACTGCTTGATGCCGGGCGCGTTGACAGCGTCATCAGCCCGATCCCCGAAGCCCTGGGCGCAATCCAGGCCGCTGGACTGCCCTTTGACGATTTCGGCCATATCGAAGAAGGCCTGTCGGACATGCCGCTTCATTTCATTGTCGGCAAAAACAATGCTGATGCGGCAAAAATCATCGCCGATTTCAATGTTGGCTTGTTGCAACTACGTCAAAGCGGCGAACTGGACAGCATCCTGGCCACGGCGGAATATTGACGGGCAGGGCAGTCGAAAATGCGCCGGATCCGGTTTGCATCCAGTTCAAGGCACCGGCCGATTTCACATCTCTGTTGTCTTCACTTCAGCAACCTGATCTTCAATCACCCAACCCGTTTCCGTACGGCACGCCGATTTGACCTGTTGGCTGGTGCGTTTGCGGGCGGTCAATTCTTGACGATACGTTCTACACCAGATGCCTTTGTCGGTTTGAACGGTTTTGATGGGTGTGACCACAATCTCGATTGATCCGGCATGCGTTTTTTCTGCGTCGCCCGAGTTGTTGTTCTCAAGTGCAGTTTGAACGGTTTTGGCCAACTGCTCCTGTGCGTTTTTCGCTATTTTTGTTGGTGCGGGGCCATAGGTCAGAAGTTCCTCGCTATGATCGGTTCCCGAATTCCAGGAACGATCACGTTTGACATAAAAGCCGATCTCGGGCGCATACCACCATTTGGTGGTTTGCATCCACCACTGCTTATAATAGCGCGAACATTCGATGACATAGGTGTCAAAGGTGCCGGCAGGGACTTCGATCCGTTCGGTTGCGGGCACCTTGCAGGTCAGCCACTGGTCATAGCTGTTGACCTTGCCGGTGTCGGGATCGATGTTTTCGGACTTGGTCGAAACCCGAACCATCTTGTCATATTCAAGTGGCCACAGGGATTGCGAGCCCTCCTTGATGGTTGTGGTACCCGACCGTTTGCGGTCTTCCTTGTCGGTATAGGACCATTCCAGATTGGGGCCGGTGAAATCGGCACTGGTTTCAAAGCGATAGTCGCCACCACCATTCCAGACAAAGTTATCGCCGCTTATTTTTTCGACATAGATTGCACGACCACTATCAAAGACAAAGGCATCACCAATTCCGAAATCGGGGAGGGTGGCGGGCGCCAGTGCGGGACCGGTATTTACCGTCTTCTCGGCATATTGCCCCATACCGTCATTCAGTTCATTCAGCTTGGCACCAAAATCATCAAGGGTCTGACAGGCCCCCAATGATGAAAGGCCCAAAACGCATGAAAGCGCCCCGAAGTGACGCGAAAGTGTCGGCATCTTCATAGTCCTGATCCTGCTTATTCTTTTTGGTCGATATTTGCGTCGTGTTTTTTTGTTGTGTCGTTGAGCATGACAGACAAGGACGAAGCCCCGCCTTCGTCCCAACCGGGAAATTACAATTTATGATCTGGTGCGGGCGGTTCCAGATCAGGCAAATCAACGCCCGGGATCAGGCGATAAACCGTTTCCCATTGACCTTCGCCGGTACGACATGCCCGCCCGTAGAAAGCTGTTTCACTGCCCGTTATCTGGTCACCGGCGAAGCTGACCTGGTATTCGCGGCAGAAACGGCCTCCTTGTCTGAAGGTTCGAAGGGGCTCGATCAAAGTTTCGGAACCGCCTTTCTGGTCGCTATCCAGTGCTACATGGCGAATTTCACCGCTGAGTGTCTTTTCCAAAGTCAGGCTGATTTCCTGATCAAGAACCGGATTGCCGATCGGGGAAAAGGCCGTCATTTGTGCCGCGTTTTGTGATCCGCTTGCCTGCGGGTCATTGACAAGATTTTCGTTAAACCAGTTACCACCAACGAATGCGATCAGGACGGCGGCGGCCGCACCGATACCGGTCCAGATTGCATTATTGTTGTTCGCGGCACGTGGTCCCGGATGCACATTGCCTGCGTCATGCATGGTGCCACGTTTTTCAACCGGCTTCTGATCAAGGATATCCTGGATGCTGTTGCTCAGCTCCGGATAGACGTGATCATCAAGAAGTCGATTGGACTGGTTGCGCAGAACAACTGCCTGTCCGGCCATGATATTGAACTGGCGGCTCAGCTCCGGGCAATTGGCGATCCGGTTTTCAAGCTTTTGGCACTCGGCCGGTGCAAGTTCGCCGTCGATATAGGCTGACAACAGAATGTAGTCCTGTTCCATAAGTTCAGTGGTCATGGCGAACCTCTTTGGATGCCGTCATTATTTGTCAAATTGCTATCATCGTCATGCAGGGCGGAAAGTGTCTTGCGGGCCCGTGCAACGCGGCTCATCACGGTTCCATCGGGCACGCCCAGAATGTCAGCTGCTTCGCGATAGCTGTACCCTTCAATCAAGACCAGTGTCATGGCCGCACGCTGATCTTCGACCAGTGATGCCATGGCAGATTGCAAAAAGATCCGGTCGGTTCCGCCATGTTTTTGCATGGGCATGACGGTGTCACGCGCATCTTCAAACGAAACAACATTGCCGCGTCTTTGGTCGCGACGTTTCTCATCGATCCAGCTTGTCTGGATGATGCGATACAGCCAACTGTCAAGCCGGGTGCCAGGCTCAAACTGATCAATACGTTCGACGGCCTTGATATAAGCAGTTTGCACCAGATCCTCTGCTGCCACCGTATCGCGAGTCAGAGACCTTGCAAATCGCATGGCACGCGGGAGTAGGCCGGTCAATTCTGAGCGAAGTGCAGTCTCCAAACCAAAAGTCCCATTTCCGAATTTGTGGTCCTGTTGTCTAGATAACGCCTGCATGTGGCTATTTCTTCCGTCACAGATGAAAAAAATATTTGGAAATTATTTGCCGGGGGGTGGAAGAAATTGTTCAGCCGGTGCGTTGTCCCTGCAAACAATGCGAAATCCCGGACAATGGACAGGAGACTGAAGATGACGACCGAAATGAAAAAATCACTTCGCACCAAGATTGTGACGGCCGGAATTCTTGGTTTTGGCGCTTTTGCGCTGGTAGCGACGCCGGTCTCTTTTGATCTCTCGAAAATGGATCTGACCGATAACGCAGCCTTTGCGCAGAGCAATGGCAACGGTGGCGGAAACGGAAACGGAAACGGCGGTGGCAACGGAAACGGTGGTGGCAATGGCGGCGGTAACGGAAATGGTAATGGTGGCGGCAACGGCGGTGGCGCGAATGGCGACAGCGGTTCTGGCGGCCCCGATGGTCCGGGTAACAGCGGCAATGCTGGTGGCAATGGTAATGGCGGTGGTAACGGAAATGGCAATAGCGCGGATGGTCCGGGCAACAGTGCCGCTGCACGGTCCAATGCAAAGAGCCTGGGTCTTCAGTCCAATGGTTTAGGTCGTAGCGCTGCGACAACAGACGAAGGTGAAGAAGGCGAGGAAGCCGAGCTTAATGGAAAATCGATGCCACGTGGCATTACCAACGCACCGGGTCTTGCGGGTGCGCTTCCTCCCGGTATCCAGCGTGTCTTTGGCGCACCGGCTGGTCCTGACGTTGATCCTGATGTCGAACAGGAAATCATTACCCATGGCTGGAAAGAACTGACCCGTCCCGACGCTGGTGATGATGGTGATACGTCAGACGATGGCGAACCGGACACTGGTGATACGGGTGACACCGGCGATACTGGGGATACTGGGGATACTGGGGATACGGGAGACACGGGCGATACAGGCGATACCAGTGACACGGGCGATACCGGTGACACTGGAGATACCGGCGAAACTGCCGCATAATAATCCCATTCAAGGCAGCTGATCCTGCTTTGACCGCCGCGACCCGTATCCGGGTCGCAAAACTGGAAACCCCGTTAGGTCCCCCGGCCGACGGGGTCCTTTTTGTTCGGACCAAACAGACATCATTGCCAATCAGGAAATCCGTCGAAAAAAGCCCCTGCCGGTTTCCCGGCAGGGGCTTCTTTATTTTGGCAAACTGCCAGTCTGATCAGATGGATCAGGCCATTGCAGCTTTCAGACCTTCGTCCAGTTTGTCGAGGAACTGGGTGGTGGTCAGCCATTTCTGGTTCGGGCCGATCAGCAGGGCCAGATCCTTGGTCATGAAGCCGGCTTCGACGGTGTCGACGCAAACTTTTTCAAGGGTTTCGGCAAACTTGACGACTTCCGGGGTACCATCGAACTCGCCACGGTACTTAAGACCCTGGGTCCAGGCAAAGATCGACGCAATCGGGTTGGTCGAGGTTTCTTTGCCCTGCTGGTGCTGACGGTAGTGGCGGGTAACGGTGCCGTGTGCAGCTTCTGCTTCGACGGTCTGCCCATCCGGGGTCATCAGAACAGAAGTCATCAGGCCGAGCGAGCCGAAGCCCTGTGCCACGGTGTCGGACTGAACGTCGCCGTCATAGTTTTTACAAGCCCAGACGAAACCACCGTTCCATTTCATCGCACATGCAACCATGTCGTCGATCAGGCGGTGTTCGTAGGTGATGCCTGCTGCTTCGAACTTGTCTTTGAATTCGGTCTGGAAGACTTCTTCGAACAGGTCCTTGAAGCGGCCGTCATAGGCTTTCATGATGGTGTTCTTGGTCGACAGGTAAACCGGCCAACCGAGCGACAGACCATAGTTCATGCAAGCACGTGCAAAGCCCTTGATGGAATCGTCAAGGTTATACATCGACATCGCAACGCCCGAAGACGGGAAGTCGAAGACTTCGTGTTCGATGGCTTCGCCGCCGTCTGCCGGCTGGAACTTGATGGTCAGTTTACCTGCGCCCGGAACTTTGAAGTCGGTCGCACGGTACTGGTCACCAAATGCATGACGGCCAATAACGATCGGCTGGGTCCAACCCGGAACCAGACGCGGAACGTTCGAGCAAATGATCGGCTGACGGAAAACGGTACCGCCGATGATGTTACGAATGGTGCCGTTCGGCGACTTCCACATCTTTTTCAGGCCGAATTCTTCGACGCGCTGCTCATCGGGGGTGATGGTTGCGCATTTGACGCCAACGCGGTGTTCCTTGATGGCATTTGCCGCATCAATGGTGATCTGGTCGTCGGTCTCGTCACGTTTCTGAACCGAAAGATCGTAGTATTTCAGGTCAACGTCGAGATAAGGCAGAATCAGTTTGTTTTTAATGAAGTCCCAGATGATCCGGGTCATTTCATCGCCGTCAAGCTCGACGATCGGATTCTTAACTTGAATCTTGCTCATAGAATACTCCCTTGCTGGCCGCTGCCGACTTGCAGCGCGGCTGCCATTCAAGATGGTTAATCTTTGTCTTCCGGCGCGCGAGGGAGCGCCCTGGCCGCGTCGGGAGCCCGCAACATACAGGAAGCCACCAGAAAATCAAAGAGGGCGACGCAACATCATTACTTTCTTTGATGAAATCGCCGCTTTCTGCGTGCGGAAGCGCCGGTTTTGCCCGCTTTGAACGTGTGAAAAAGGGTAAGTTTGTCCGTGATTTACGCGGTTCTTTTTCAAAAACCGGTCCGGGGGATTTGAAAATGTGTCGTGCAATCATTTTCACGCCCCCTGTGATCAGGATCAAGGAAGCCGTCCTTTAAACAGGTCTAAAGTGATGGCGTGACGGGAAACAGACCAAGACTCCGATATCGTCACATCTGGAAAAAAAGGGGATAGACATGATCATGACGACCGAAAACATCATCATTCTTGTCGTATGTGTGATCGGCTTTTGTCTGCTGGGGTTCGGCTTTAACAACCGCAATCAGAATTGGGGCGTTGCCCTGATGTGGGTTGGGGTTATCACCATGCTGGGTCCGATTGCCTATCGCTTGCTGACCTTGTTCTAAGCCGGCCATCCAGCAAAGAACAAGCAGGCAAGCACAATCAGAAAAAGGGCAAATAAAAGATGGCAAAACAGGGTCGGGGGGCCATGTTGCCGGATGTCTTGGCCCGAATGTCAAACCCGCAATTGGGGTTATTCCATTTTTTGGGGATCAAGCCCGTAACCGCGCAGGAACATGTCAACTGCGGCAATCACATGGGCATGCAAATCCTTGGCCTGCGGTTCCCAGCCGACATAGGTCATCTGCCGGAAATCGTAATCCGCCTTGAGCAGACTGGTAAAGAACACAGCCGCCTGTTTCGGATCGTTTTTCGGAAAATTGCCTTCGGCCATCTGGCGTTCGAAAAAGGATGTGATGATCCGCCGGCCGGTCATCAGGCCGCTTTCATAAAACACCTTGCCCAGATGCGGGAAACGTGGAACTTCCGATAAAAACAGCCGCATATACCGGATGGTGTCGGGCGTGGTCAGAAGCGTCATCAATGTTTCGCCAAAATGGATCAATGCCTGGCGAAGCGGCAATTGCGACAGTTCCAGATCCGCCATGATCGATGTGACTCGTCCCGTGCAATCGCGAATGACCGCTTCAAACACACCGTCCTTGTTGCCAAACAGCTCATAGATCGTGCGGCGTGACCCGCCGGCCTCGGCCGTGATCATTTCCAGTGTCGTCCCCGCAAGCCCATGTTCGCAAAACAATTCCCGCGCGGCCTCGATCATGGCTTCGCGGCGTTTGAGCGTTCTGGGATCGATCTTTTTGGCTTCAGACAAACGTTTGTTCCAATTCGGCACTTGACGGTTGGTACTGATTGGTACCATAAAGACACAAATGGTACTGATCAATACCAAAAGGATTTACCAAGACGATGAGTGTGAAGAAAATCATTCTGCCCCTGATCGCAGCGGCGATTATCGGTGGCGGTGGATATTACGGGTTCTATTGGGTGACCGAGGGTCAGTACTTCGAAGGTACCGACAATGCCTATTTGCAGGCCGATGAAGTCGCCATTTCCCCCAAGGTATCGGGCTATGTCGGTGAGTTGGCGGTTGCCGAAAACCAGCCGGTGCGCAAGGGCGACCTGTTGCTGACCATCAAGGACGAAGATTACCGGCTTGAAGTCGCACAGGCGACTGCAACGCTTGAAGCCCGCCAGTCCGCGGTTACGACCATGGATGAACAGATCGCCTTGCAGGAAGCCGCAATCTCGCAGGCCGAGGCCAATCTGCGCATTGCCCAGGTCGAACTCGACCGCACGACCGAAGATTACGAACGCTACAAGGATCTTGTGCAAAAGGGTGCGGCCAGCCGTCAAAAATTCGATTATGCAAAGGCCGACCGCCAAAAGGCACAGGCACAGGTTGCTGCTGCCAATGCGACCCTGTCGGTCGAAAAAGGCCGGCTTGGTGTGCTGCGCGCACAAAAGATCGAGGCCGAACGCGCGGTAACCCAGGCCAAGGCTGCCCGCGATGTCGCGATGCAGGCGCTTGAAGATACCAAAATCTATGCACCGTTTAACGGGGTTGTCGGCAACCGGTCGGTTCAGACCGGGGCGCTGGTGCAGCCGGGTGAACAGCTTCTGGTGCTGGTGCCGCTGCCCGGTGTCTATGTGGTCGCCAATTTCAAGGAAACCCAGATCGAACACATGGCCCATGGCCAGAAGGTCAAGGTATCGGTTGATGCCTTCCCCAATGCCGATATCACCGGCACGGTCGAAAGCTTTGCCCCGGCAACCGGCGCACAATTCAGCCTGCTGCCCCCGGAAAATGCCACAGGCAACTTCACCAAGATCACCCAGCGTGTGCCGATCCGTATTTCGCTTGATGACAGCAAATGGGCGGCTGCCCTGCGCCCCGGTCTTTCGGTGGTGGTCGATGTCGATACCCGCGATCCTGACGGGTCGCAGCATGTGGCGGGCAGCGGCCTTGCGCAGAATGTGCTTCCGGCAACGGAAGTATCGGAGCTTAACTGATGAGCAGTGCCACCAATACCGGTAACCCGTCTGCCATGCCCCAAGCGGGCGATCATGCCGGTCATGTCGACCGGGCCAAGCTGATTGGCTGGGTGGCAATGGTTGTCGGTATGTTTCTGGCGATCCTTGATATCCAGATCGTGGCAAGTTCGCTTGAAAACATTCAGGCCGGCCTGTCGGCAAGCCCCGATGAAATCGGCTGGGTTCAGACAAGCTATCTGATTGCCGAAGTCGTGATGATCCCGCTTTCGGGGTTCTTGTCGCGGCTGATGTCGACGCGCTGGCTGTTTGTGATCTCGGCCATCGGGTTCACGGTGATGTCGGTGGCCTCGGCCTTTGCCTGGTCGATTGAAAGCATGATCTGGTTTCGCGCTGCCCAGGGATTCCTTGGCGGGGCGATGATCCCGACCGTGTTTGCCACGACCTATATCATTTTCCCGCCCGAAAAGCGGAACACCGCATCGGTGATGATCGGTCTGATTGCCACCATGGCGCCGACCATCGGTCCGACCCTTGGCGGGTTTTTGACCCAGTCGCTTTCATGGCACTGGCTGTTTCTGATCAATGTGTTGCCGGGCCTTGCGATTGCCGCTGTGGTGGCGATGACGTTGCGCGTTGACCGCGGGGACCCATCGCTTCTCAAGGGGTTTGATCTTTGGGGGCTTCTGGCGATGGCGGTGTTTCTGGGCAGTCTGGAATATGTTCTGGATGAAGGCCCGAAAGATGACTGGTTTGATGAAACCGCGATCATCTATGGCACCATCGTATGCGTGATTGCCGGCATCTATTTCTTCTGGCGGATGTTTACCTATGACAAGCCGATTGTTGATCTGAAATCCTTTGCCGATCGCAATTTTACCATGGGCTGCGTGTTCAGCTTTACACTTGGCGTCGGGCTTTATGGCAGTGTCTATATCATGCCGCTGATGCTAAGCCGTGTGCGCGGTTATGACAGTCTTGAAATCGGCATGATCATGGCGGTGACCGGGATTGCGCAGTTCCTGTCGGCACCGATCGCCGGGAAAATGACGGCCAAATATCCGCCGCGGGTGGTACTTGGCATCGGGCTTGGTCTGTTTGCCACCGGTCTTGCCATGCATGGTTTTAATAACAGCGAAGTGTCATTCAATGAACTGATCCTGCCGCAAATCGTGCGTGGTGCGGCTTTGATGTTCTGCATGTTGCCGGTGACCAATCTGGCCCTTGGGACCTTGCCGCCCGAAAAGATCAAAAATGCCAGCGGGCTGTATAACCTGATGCGCAATCTTGGCGGGGCAATCGGGATGGCGGCGATCAATACGCTGCTTGATAAGCGCATTGATTATCATTTCTCGCTTCTGTCCGAACATATCAATCCGGCCAGCACCGCCTTCAAGGAATATCTGGCCACCATGATGGCGCGTTATTCGGAAATGGGCATTGCCGATCCCAAGGCCGCTGCAATGAAATTCATCGTCAATCTGGTGACCCGCGAAGCATCGATCATTTCGTTCAACGATGTCTATCTTGCGATGGCCGCTACCTTCTTTATTGCCTTTTTGCTGTTGCCTCTTGCCCGTCCGCCACGGGCAACTGCGGGCGGCGGTGGTGGCGCACACTGATCACAAAGGATCCAAAAAGCCGAAATCAGGCCGCACAAGCATTGCCCCGACCCCGCGAGCTTTTCCCGCTCGAGTGCGGCCTGGCCGGTCCCCGTCCCCCGGGGGCCGGCATTTTTGTTCTGGAAATGGAAACACCCGGGTGGGGACCCGGGTGTTTCGACCTTTCGGGGGAGACTCCGAAAGGGACAAGATGCGATTGGCACGTAACGACCGGGGAAGTCGTTTGGTGCCACCCTGGGACAAGGCGATACGCATCTTGCAGGGATCGACAACACAAAAAGCAACAGGTCAAAACTGCGCCAAAAACCGTGCCAAAGAACGCGCCAAAAATGCAAAGGGATCGGGTCCTGGCCTTTTGGGGTTAGCCTGCATTTTCCGGTGTTGCAGCCGCCGCCGCGATCCGGTCCTGTGCCCTGCGTTTGGCCGCATGACGATGTTTCGATACTGTTATCTGAATAATCCCGATCATCACCAGAAGGGAAGAGATCCAGAACACACTGTCATGGGTCGGCATCGGGGTGAGCGCGAACTGTGCCGCGACCATTTCAAGACCAAGCAGCACAAAGGGCAGAACGCTGGTCGACAGGATGTATTTTTCAATGCCGGCGGTTTTGATTGATCGCAGCGACAGCACCATCGCCGGTCCGCGAAACAGGATCCCGATCAGAAGTCCGGCAATCAGCGTTTCGGTGCCAAACAATCCGCTGGTCGAAATATAGGGTATCGGCACCGGACTGATCGCGGCGATCAGGGGCGGCACAATCAGAAAGATCGATGCGGTAATCAGCAACAGCACCCCGGTAAAGCGCAGATGCGCCCAGGTATCCTTGATCTGGTTGTCGGGATGAAGTTCGGCCAGAACCGATGATGAAATCGCCGTGACCTCGGATGCCAGCATCAGCAATACCGCAGGATTGCCAAATCCGCCCGGCAGATGCCAGGCCAGCCAAAGCGCCCCGCAAATCAGGGTCGCATGACCAAACCATTCATATCGCCCGGGCGCCCGGCCCAGAACAAAGGTCGCGGCAAGGGCGGCCAACGGCATGCCGGTCTGGGACAAAATGCCGCTTTCCGGTGCGCTGATATATAAAAGCGACGCCGTCCAGGTAACCCCGGTCATGACACGCAAAAATCCATATGCCCAATTGATCGGCAGGGTGAATTGCCGCCACGGGATGCTGCGCCCCGGTGCCAGAAGCACAAGCGCGATCCCGCCAAAGACCAGCTGCCAGCAGGTCATGGCATAGGGATCAATATCAAAACTGGTAAGCGCAATGCGGTTGCATACCAGAAGCATGGCCCAGATGAATGTGGTGCCAAACAGCAGGAACAGGACAGGCATATGAAGAATTCTTAAAAATTATGATGGCGAGGGTCATGATGCATGAATTGCATGTTTTTGACGACGAAAATTTAATCCGACCAGAAGCCTGAGCAGAAGTCCGGCCAGAATCCTGTGGCGCAAAACGATGCCGCGATCAAAGCAAACCCCGCCGCGGCTTGGGGACGCGACGGGGTGTTGTGTCCTGATTGTTTGACGGGGACGGGGGAACTGGCCCCCTTACCGGATGCCCGCGCGCAGGAAGGCCTGGATAAACTGGCGCTGGAAAATCAGGAATGCGATCAAAAGCGGCGCGATGGTCATGATGGTCGCCGCACTGATCACCGAAATATCAACCCCGGTTTCCGGCGCGCCAAACAGCGACAGGCCGACGGTCAAGGGCCGGGTGTCGGGTGAATTGGTGACAATCAATGGCCACAGGAAATTGTTCCAGTGTGTGGCGATCGAGACCAGCGCATAGGCCAGATAGACCGGCTTGGCCGCCGGGACATAGACCTTCCACAAAACGCCCATCCAGCTGCAACCTTCGATCCGGGCGGCTTCTTCAAGTTCGACCGGGACCGATTTGAAGGCCTGTCGCAACAGGAAAATGCCAAAGGCACTGGCCATATAGGGCAACCCGATGCCAAGGGCGGTGTCAAACAGGCCAAGCTTGGAAACAATGGCATAGTTTTCGACAATCAGGACTTCGGGCAGGATGAAAAGTTGCAGTAATACGAGGATAAAGATCGTATCGCGGCCCTTGAATTCAAAGCGCGCAAAGGCAAACCCCGCCAGCGTGCAAAGAACCAGCTGCCCGGCAAGGATCAGGGTAACCAGAATGACCGTATTGGTGAAATAGCCAATCCACGGCACCGCATTCCAGACATAGGTAAAGTTCTCGAATGTCAGCGGATTGGAAAAATCCAGACCAAGTGCGGTGCCCGATGGCTGCAAGGCCGCCCATGTCGCAAACAGAAGCGGCGAAATCCAGACAATCGCCAGAACCCAGGCGCCAAGGGCATCGAGAACCTTGTCAAAATCGGGCAGGGCGCGTTTGGCAGGATGCGAAGTAAATGCAGTATTCATCGGTAATGGGTCCGTTTTTCAACCAGTCGGAACTGCGCGACGGCAACAAGGCCAAGTGCCAGAAGAACAAGGATGGTCATGGCAGCCGCATGCGGGCTGTCGAAATAGGCAAACGCCATTTCCCAGATCCAGTACAGGATCAGTTTGGACGCATTGTTCGGGCCGCCCTTGGTCAGGATGAACAGATGGTCGATCAGTTTGACCGAATTGATCATCGCATTGACGAACACAAAGATCGTGGTCGGCATCAAAAGCGGTAAAAGCACACGGCGTGTATAGGTCCAGCGACCAGCCCCTTCGATCCGGGCGGCTTCACGCAAATCAGGCGGAATGGTCTGAAGGGCTGCCAGGTAAAAGATCATGAAAAACCCGGCCTCTTTCCAGATCGTCACCACAATCACCGCGGCAAGGGCGGTATCGGGCTGCCCCAGCCAGTTGGTCGGCGATGCCCCGAAAAATCCGGTGATCTGATCAATAACCCCAAGATCGGGCGTATAGAAAAACAGCCACAAATTGGCCGCCGCAATCATCGGCAGGATGGTCGGGGTGAAATAGGCACTGCGCACGAATGATCGGGCGGGAATACGGGCATTGGCCCACAGCGCCATGATCAGCGCAAAGATGATCGAGACCGGAATGGTCACCCCGGCATAGATCAGATTGTTCCACACCACGGTCGCAAATGTCGGATCGGCAAACAGGTCTTGATAGTTTTCAAACCCGGCAAAAGCCGACGGGCGGCGCGTCGTGCCCCGGGTAAACAGGCTGTGCCAGAATGTTGCAATGGCCGGGTAAAAGGCAAACAGGCTCATCAATGCCAGGGCCGGTGCCGCAAGCATCCAGCCATAAAGCGCAAGCCTTTGTTTTTGAAGTCTTGCCATGTCATTCATGGTCGGCACGTCCGTCAAAATGGATTAAGCAAAATCACAAAACAAAAGTGCCGAAGCAGGCATTGGGGGCCCGCTTCGGCGTGCAGATCGGGTTAGTGGAACGCCCGAAGAAGACGGTTTGCTTCGGCCTGTGCACCTTCAAGGGCTTCTTTCGGTGATTTCTCGCCGGTCAAAGCCGCCTGAATGGCGTTGTTCAGACCTTCGCGGACGCGCGCCGTGTCATAGGTCGAGAATTCCGGGATCGCGACTTCAAGCTGATCACGGGCAACAACGGCCTGCGGGAATTCAGCCGCATAGGATTTCAGGGCATCGGTTTCATAGGCGTCCGGCGTGACACCGACATAGCCCGTGGCAATCGACCATTCCGCCGCACGTTCCGGTGCAGTCATGTATTTGATCAGCGCAAGGGATGCTTCTTTCTGTGCATCGGTCGAGTTTTTGAACAGATAGAAGTTACCGCCACCGGTCGGAGAACCGGGCTGTTTGTGTTTCGGAAGCATCGCAACGCCGAAATCAAATTTGGCTTCGCGTTTGACAGCCGACAGGTTGCCGGTCGAATGCCACATCATTGCGGTCTGGCCCTGAACAAAGGCCTGACGCAGCGTACCCCATTCAATCGTGCCTTCGGGCATGATCTTTTCTTTGGTGGCAAGGTCGCGCCAGAATTCAAGCGCCTCGATCACGGCCGGATCATCGAAATAGGTTTCCGTACCATCCTTGCTCATCAGTTCCTTGCCATTCTGGATGGCAAAGCACTGGAACATCCAGTACGGATAACCGGTCGACGGCACCATAAGACCCCATTTGCCGTCGTTTGAAAGGGCCTTGCCAGCCGAGACCAGTTCTTCCCAGGTGGCCGGTGCGTGTTCCGGATCAAGACCGGCTTCGCGGAACATGTCCTTGTTATAGTACATGACAATGGTTGAACGCTGGAACGGGATGCCCCAGGTTTTGCCATCGACTTCACCATTGGCCATCAGGGCCGGATAGAACGAGTTGAGCCATTCCTTGTCTTCGGCGGTTTTGACAACATCATCAAACGGTACAATCAGGTCCTGTTCGATCAGGTCATAAACATCGATCGAGAACATGACCGAAAGCTGTGCCGGATCGCCGCTTTTAAGGGCGGAAACCGCACGCAGACGGGTATCGTCATAGTTGCCGGCATAGATGGCATTGACTTTGACATCCGGGTTTTCGGATTCAAAACCTTCGATCATGCCGTCAATAACGTCGGTCAGCGGGCCGCCAACCGCGATCGGGTAATACATGGTCAGTTCGGTTGCGGCAAAGGCCGGTGATACCGCCGTTGCCATCAGTCCGGCCGCAAAGGCGGCACTGGTTACGATGTTCCGCATGGATTTGTTTTCCCTGTTACAAACTCGGAATTGCAGTGTCAGTGTCGAAGGAGGTATTTGGTTCGCGCGCTGCTTCGCGGGTCGCCGTCGGTGCAAGACGTTGACCGTCTTCGCCAAACCAGTGGGCCGCAGCGCCAGCCCAACTGAGCGAAACCTGTGTGCCCGGTGCGATATGGACCTGACCGGGCAGGCGGGCGGTGGCCCCGGATGTTCCGGGGATCGCGACATAGACAAATGTCTCTGCGCCCAGAAATTCACTGCCGGTCACCGTGGCGGAAATGCCCCACGCCTTCGTGCTGGTGTCTGTGCTCAGAACCAGGTCTTCGGGGCGGATGCCAAATGTCAGGCGCCCGGCATCGGTTTTTGGCGGAATAACCGCATCGGGAAGTGCAGAGGCCGGAAGCAACGCCATGGGCGGGCTTCCGACAAAACCGGCGGCAAAGGCCGTGGCCGGTTGCAGATAAAGATCGGCCGGATTGCCCGCCTGTTCGATACGGCCATCCTTCATCAGGATGACGATATCGGCCATGCTCATGGCTTCGGTCTGGTCATGGGTGACATAGACAACCGTAATGCCAAGGCGCTGTTGCAGATCGCGGATATCCTTGCGCACCGAATGGCGCAATTTGGCATCAAGGTTTGATAACGGTTCATCCATCAGACACAGCGGATGCCCGGCAACAATGGCGCGTGCAAGGGCAACGCGCTGGCGCTGGCCGCCGGAAAGTTCGGCCGGTTTGCGGTCTTCATATCCTTCAAGCCCGGTGACATTAAGCGCCTCGGTCAGGCGGGACTTGATTTCGTCCTTGCCGGTTTTGCGCACCTTAAGGCCAAAGATGATGTTTTCGGCAACGCTCAGATGCGGGAACAGCGCATAGGATTGAAACACCATCGACAGGCCGCGTTTTGACGGCGGAACGTTTGTGACATCCCTGCCATCAATGGCGATTGTGCCATGATCGGCGGTTTCAAGACCGGCAATCAGACGAAGTGTCGTTGATTTGCCGCAGCCCGACGGCCCCAGCAACACGACAAAACTGCCGCGCGGAATGTCGATGGACAGATCATGGACCCCGTTGCCGCCGTTAAAAACACGCGAGACGGACCTGATCTGGATGAAAGGCGTTTGGGCAGTCATTTTGAAGTTTCGCTTTTTGCAATTTGCAGACGGGCGTGGACGTCCTGACGGTTGAACAGCGGGTCGAACACCCCGCCGGGGATGCCATCGACAACAATCACGTCCGGGTCGGTGATGTGTCCGCCCTTGGCCGGGGCCGGGCGGCCGAATTTCGATTGATCGGCAACAAGGATGGAATTGCGGCAATTGCCGGCAATGGCCTGACGCAACGACACTTCGCGATGGTCAAAGTCGGTCAGTGTGCCATCGGGTTCGATGCCGCCAACCCCGAACAGGCCGTAATCGACCTTGTAATTGTTGAACATCGTTTCGGCATCCGGGCTGATGACGTCACGATCAGGCAGGCGCAGCGTCCCGCCGGGAATGACAATCCGGTTGCCGGTATTGTTGCCAAGGGCCATGGCCGCATTGAGATTGTTGGTAATCACCGTCAGATGACGATGTTCAACAAGGTTCAGTGCGACGAGTTCCAGCGTGCTGCCAATCCCGATCAGGATCGATGCCCCGTCCGGGATCATATTGGCGACATGAAGCGATATGGCGTGCTTGGCGGCGATATTGGTGACCTGGCGACTGTCATAAGACAGGTTCATGCCCGGTTCCCCGGCATATTCAACACCGCCATGGCGGCGGCGCACCAGATTGGCATCGCTTAGCATATTGACGTCGCGGCGGACCGTTTGCGGCGTCACGTCAAAATGGGCCGCCAGCTTGTCGATCGAGGCAAAGCTGTCACGGCGCAGAATGTCGATGATGTCGCGTTGTCGTGCAGAAATATTCATTTGATCGTTCAATTTGTTGCTTTGAACATGAAAACGATCATACGCGGCTTCGTTGTCACTAAGATTTCAGAAGCATGACATTCATATGAATGTTGCCAGAATCCGTTGAATTGGCGGAATTATGCGGATTTTTGATGCCTGTTGTGCAAATGCGCCCGCCGATTGTGCGGGTGAACATAAAAAAAGGCCGCCTTGCTGCGGGCGGCCTTGAGGTTGCCGGATCGGATGACAACCGATCCGGGCTCTGGGGGACGTGATGATCAGTTCGCGATCATCGCTGCGGGTTTCGGGGTTGTCGGGCTGCTGACCGGCAAAACCGGATATTCAACGCTTGGCGTTTCCCCGGTCAGGGTATGCAGGAAGGCGGTGATGGCCTGGACTTCGGCATCATTCAGTTCCGTGCCCAACTGGGACGAACTCATGATTGCGACCGCCTGTTCAAGGTTCCAGACCTTGCCGGAATGGAAATAGGGGGCGGTCAGGGCAATGTTGCGCAATGGCCCGGCACGGAAAACATAGTCATCGGTCGCCGTCTGGGTAACTGCAAACCGTCCCTTGTCATCGGGCGGCAGGATTTCGGCCCCGGGCTGTTCGACAACGCCGAACGGATAATAACCGGTGCCGCCGACATTCACCCCGTTGTGACAGGATGCGCAGCCGGTATCGATGAACAGTTCAAGCCCGGCCAGCTCGGTTTCGGTCATTATGGTGTCATTGCCTTCGAGGAACTGGTCAAACCGTGATGCCGGGGTGATCAAGGTTGCCTCGAATGCTTCGATCGCCATTGCCATATTGTCAAAGGTGACCGGGTCGTTCTGCCCGGGGAAGGCGGCATTGAACTGTGCGACATATTCGGGCATCGAATTCAGAACCGTCACAACCCGTTCGGGGGTGCTGGCCATTTCGACCCCGGCCTGAACCGGGCCCTTGGCCTGTGCTTTGAGGTCTTCGGCACGACCATCCCAGAACTGGGCTTCGTTAAAGACGGCGTTGTAAACGGTCGGGGCGTTGCGCGGGCCTTTCTGCCAGCCATGCCCGATCGATGTTTCAAGATTGTCATCGCCGCCCATGCCAAGATTGTGACAGGTATTACACGAAATGATCGCGCTGGCTGACAAGCGCGGATCAAAAAACAGCTTCTTGCCCAGATCGACTTTTTCGCGGGTCACGGCATTTCCGGCGATGGCGGGAACCATCGATGGAATGACTTCGAAATAGTCTTTGGCACTTTCGCGGAGCTGGGCGGGATCAACGGCAAATGCGGCATTGCTGATGCCAACCAGTGTGCCGCCAGATATCAGGATCGTCGCGAGAAATTGATGCGGTCTCATGTTCTCTCTCCCAATTGGTGGAGAAAGTACAAGATCAAATTCTACGCCGGCGTGTGGTGATTTACATCAAGATTCAGAAAATTATTTAATATCAACAAGTTAGTTGAAATTTGACTAAATCGAAATTTTACGGCTTGTTCTTGTAATATTGCGGATATTGCCAATGGACCGCAAACGGCCCATTGGCATGACCGGATCAGAAAAGCTTTTCGCGCGGGTCGAATTTCGGTGCCGGTTCGGCCGAAAGCTGTTCAAAGATTTCATCAAGCGTGTTGGCGACGGTATAGAGATTCTTGTGGCTTTCGCGGGCAAAGCCTTCATCAATGATGCCGTCAATCATGTCAAAGCACTTGTCCCAATAGCCAAGCGCATTCAGGAACACCATCGGTTTGTCATGAATGCCAAGCTGACGCAGGGTCATGGCTTCGAATGCTTCATCAAGGCTGCCAAGACCGCCGGCCAGCGTCACGAAGGCATCGGAACGACGGAACATTTCAACTTTGCGCTGATGCATGGATTTGCAGACAATCAGTTCCGAAAGCCCGGTATGACCGACTTCGATATCATGCAGATGTTCGGGGATGATCCCGATCACTTCGCCGCCATTTTTCATGACGCCATCGGCAACAGCCCCCATAAGGCCGATACGGCCCCCGCCATAAACCAGCGCGATGCCCCGTTCAGCCATCATTTTGCCAAAGGTGATGGCATTTTCCATATGCTGGGGATTTTTCCCGTTCGAAGCGCCGCAGAATACACAGATTGATTTTACTTTAGTCATGGCGACCTGCCTTTTGTTTCTTGTTTCGCAGGTAGCGGGGCGATTTTGGTGCTGTCGCCCCGTACGGAATTTGAACATAGCCGATCAAATCGCCAAGAGGTCAGGAATTTCCGCATGACAGCAATTTAAATTTCAATGACGCTATTGCGCCGTATTTCCGTTGCTTTTGTTTGTCACAACGGCCCGGCCATCCGGCAATCTGGTGAAACGATCCGGCGATCGGGCCAACTGTTCGACATAACGGGCTGATCGCGCGCGCTGCTTGCGCTGTGCGGAATTCGCACGAGAGTTAACAAGTTATGAACCTGATTGTGGGATGGGTAATGCTGTGCACATCATCGTGCCCGGCAAAAGCAACAGATAACCAACCAACGAAAAGAAGGCAGGATCGCCCACCGTGTTTGTCGACAATCCCTTATTACTTGCCATTCTGGTATCGGGCATTATTGCCGCGGTTCTGATGCTTGCGCTGTGGCTTGGCCTTGAACGGGCGGTGGCGCGCCGTCTTGTTCTGGGCGCGATTATTCCGGCAGTCGCGGTTGCCGTGCCAGCCGCAATCGGTCTGCCCGATACTGCGCGCGGGGGTGTCGGGGCGGCGTTGCTGATGCTGGTTCTGGGCGGTGTCTGTGGCGCGATCCTTGATTTTTCGCGATTGTCCGAACGGGTATGTCTGGTGGTTTCGGCGGTATTGCTGCTGTTGGGGGCATGGCTTGTGCTTGCGGCCCCGATCAGCGGGCTTTCCTATCATCCGGGCGGGATCAAGATCCTGGCATGGTTGGCCTTTCTGATTATTGGCGGCTGTTTCCTGTGGGTGACACGCCCGGACTTTGATCAGGATGACGACCCTTCCGACAAACCGGCAAGGGGCAAAAAATCCAAGACGGCCAAAACCCGAAATACCAAATCATCCACCCAGGATGCCGGTGCGGGACCCGCGGGCGATGCCAAGCCTGGCCCGGTTGCCATGCTCATGACGCTGGCATTGGGGCAGGGGATCATTGCCCATCAATTCGGCCTTGGCCAGCATGTGGTGTTTCAGGCCGCCCTGTGGATCGCACTGGTGGTTGCACTGGTGTCGGAAAAGGCCGCCCCGCAATATCGTGCGACGGTGTGGCTGGGCGTTGTCGGGGCCCTGATGGCCAGTGCGGCGGCGATGATGATCCTGATGCCGGCATCATGCTTTGCCTTTGCGGTGTTGTTGCTGGTGGTGTCGGCCGGGCGCGGTGCGGCCCGGATTGGCGCATTGGTGCCCGATGCCAATCCGGCACAGGCCGTGGTGGTGCGCAGCGTGATCCGGTTCGGGGTGCTGGTTCTGCCCCTGATCATGACGGCACTGGTTGCCTATGTCGCAGCCCAGATGGCCAGCAGCCTGTAATCCGGATCCGGGCGGTGGCGCGTGACCGGCGATTGATGATTGCTGTGGCGATTTGACTGATTAAGCATTCTGTTATTTAAGCAAACAGACTGATTCTATTCATCTTTACCTAACGGTTGCGCGATATCGTTTGTTCGTTACGTTATGGAAACTGTGATCTGAAAGTAGTACAAGTTTCTAATTAACGCGTCCAAAGGGGTTGTTTGAGGGGAATATGGCAAGCAATTCCAACGATTTGGCCGCGACCATGGGGGTAAAACCCTGATAACATAAACATCGTTCAAGGATATTTCCGGTGAAACGACCCTATATCCTCGTCATTGTCGGCGTTGTACTGATCATTGCGGCGATTGCGCTGAATTACATGTTGACCCAAAGTGCAGATGAAGACACTGCGCCGGTCACACAGGCGCCCGCGGTTACGACCACAGATACCTCTGAGGTCAAGGCTCCGGAACCGGCAGCATCGCCGGAATCTTCGGCACCGGAAATCACCAATCCAAGTTTTGATGTTGTGCGCATCGGTCCGGACGGCAATGCCGTGATCGCCGGTCGTGCCGCCCCCAACAGCAAGGTCCGCATCCGCGAAGGCGAAGAAGTCATCGGCGAAGCAACAGCTGACGAGCGTGGCGAATGGGTCGTGCTGCCGGGCAAGCCGCTGGCAAGTGGCGACCGCGAACTTTCCCTTGAATCCGAAGATGCTAGCGGCACGGTTGCCAAGGCCGACGACAAGGTCGTGGTGCTGATCCCCGATGCCAAACCCGATGCTGCAACGGCGGACGGCGGATCGGAAGGTAACGCTGAAACGGCGGAAACCAAGGAAGAAAGCGCACCGATCATCGCCCTTAAGGTTCCATCCGAAGGCGACGGTGCCGCAACCGTACTTCAGGGTCCGGCCAAGCTTGAAGAACCGGTCGATGCCAAAAGCGAAGATGTCGGCACTGACGAACCGGGCATGCCGCGCCTGTCGATCGATGTTGTCGATTATGACGAACAAGGCCGTGTTGCCATGTCGGGCAAGGCTGACATGAACCACAGCGTTCAGGTCTATCTTGATAACCAGCATGTCGGGACCGCCCCCGCCGATGAAAACGGCAACTGGGCGCTGACCATTGGCGAGCCGATCGAACCGGGCAATTACACCATGCGTGCCGATCAGCTTGATGATACCGGCAAGGTGACAGCGCGTGTTGAAATTCCGTTTGAACGTGCCCGCCCTGATGAAATTCTTGAGCCGGGGTCACGCTATGTCGTTCAGCCGGGCAACAGCCTGTGGCGCATTGCACGGCGCACCTATGGTGACGGTTTGAAATACTGGGTGATCTATCACCAGAACCGCAAGCAGATCCGCGATCCTGACCTGATCTATCCGGGCCAGATTTTCGCCCTGCCCAACGAAGAAAAAGCTCAGTAAGCATCGCTTTTCTTTTCGAGGCGCAAAACACATGATAAGTGTGTTTTGCGCCTTTCGATTTTTTGGCGAACAGTTTTGTCGGGTTGCGTTGCCCTTTGTCATCACTAGATGCTAAGAACGCGCCCGCATGATACCGATGGTATCGATTTGATATGCCCGATCCATGGCAACCAGGGAATTAAGACTTTGAAATCCGTTCTTGTACCGATCAATCCTGAAGGCTGGAAATTCGTTGCGATTTTCGCGGCAATTACTGTGGGCTTGTTCCTGATTGCGGAACCATTGGGCTGGATCGGCGTGATCCTGACGCTGTGGTGTGCCTATTTCTTCCGTGATCCGGACCGCATCACCCCGACCGATGAAAATCTGGTGATTTCGCCGGCCGACGGGCGTGTCTGCATGATTTCGCAGGCGCCGTTGCCCAAGGAACTGGAACTTGACGACAAGACCCCGCGCACCCGCGTTTCGATCTTCATGAACGTTTTCAATGTCCATGTGAACCGTTGCCCGGTGAATGGCGAAGTCGTTGGCGAGGCCTATGTTCCGGGCAAATTCGTCAATGCCGAACTCGACAAGGCATCGGAAAACAACGAACGCCAGATCCTGCTTGTCCGTGACAAGGAAGGCCGCGAATTCGGTGTTGTCCAGATCGCCGGTCTGGTCGCGCGTCGTATTCTGTGTGATGTCGGTACCGGATCGCAGCTTAAGGCTGGTGAGCGTTTCGGCCTGATCCGTTTCGGGTCGCGCGTTGATGTCTATCTGCCCGAAGGTGTGTCGCCGAACGTGATTGTCGGTCAGACCACGATTGCCGGTGAAACTGTTCTTGCCGATGTTTCGGTCAAGGGCAAGGAAGCCGCCGTCGGGGAGATCCGCTAATGGCTGGCGGCATCGAACCGACCCGTCGTCCGCGTCGTTTCAAGGCGATGTCGCTTACGCGGCTGGTGCCCAATGTGGCGACGATCATGGGTATGTGTGCCGGTTTGACCTCGATCCGCTTTGCGATGCAGGATCGGTGGGAAGCCGCGGTTGCCGCCATTCTGATTGCCGGGATCATTGACGGCCTTGATGGCCGTCTGGCCCGGATGCTTAACGCGTCAAGCCGCTTTGGCGGCGAACTCGACAGTCTGTCGGATTTTGTCTGCTTTGGCGTCGCACCGGCGATGATGCTTTATTTCTGGTCGCTCCATGAATTCGGTGGCATCGGCTGGGCTTTGTCGCTGCTGTTTGCGGTTTGCATGATGCTGCGTCTGGCACGGTTTAACACCCAGATGCTGGGTGAACCGGAACTGCCGACATGGGCTTATCGCTTCTTTACCGGGGTTCCGGCCCCGGCGGCAGCCGCCCTTGCCATGTGGCCGATTGTCCTGACCTTCCAGTTTGGCGAAGGCATCTTTGACAGCCCCTATATCGTTGCACCTTATGGTGTTCTGATTGCCGGTCTGATGGTATCGCGCCTGCCGACCTTCAGCTTCAAGAAGGTCAAGGTCCCGCGCGCATGGGTGTTGCCATTGATGCTGGCCTTCGGGGCGTCGGTGGCGTTTCTGGTGTCCTCGCCGTGGCTGACGCTTTCGGCGATTGCCGCGATCTATTTCATCACCTTCCCGCTATCCTATCGTTCCTATCGTCGCATGGGTGTCGAACATCAGCAGGAACAGGATACCCCGGACGAAGAAGATGACGATGGCGAACCCGATGACGACCCCGATGAGGGACTTAATCGCGTCCATCAGAACTGATCCGAATTGATCCGCAAAAAGCCGACAGTTTTGTCGGCTTTTTTCGTTTGTGACGGCTGTGGAAACTGTGTGGTAAGGCGGAATACGTATCGGGACGCAAAGGCGTCATCCGCCTTACTGATCAATCACCTGTGAGAGGCTTGAACCGGGTGCACGCTGATAGTTGCGCAGTTTCTGCTGATAGCGGATCTGGTCCTGTTCGGACAGGGACGAGGCATAAAACCGGGTCCAGGGCATGTCGGGATTGTCTTTGACCAGGGTATTGATCGCGGCAACGATTGCATCGCCGACCACGGTTTTGCTGCATGCAATCGATGCCGGTATCAGATGGTCATTGCCCGCGATATGCCGGCTTGAAAAGATTTCACCGGGCAGTTTGGTGCGGCGGTAATATTCTGCTTCGGCGGGCAGATACAGCGTCCAGTCCAGCCGGCCAAGCGCAATAAGCTGCAAGAAATTGGCGTCATTGCCAATAAAGCTTAGGCCCGGATTGTTGATGTTTCGCCGCAGGATTGCGTCAATCGTTGCCCCGTAGGAACGCTGCGAGCGCAAGGCACCATTAAGCTTGCCAAACGTGATCATGCGTTCAAGATCGATTTCCCCATCCGGACTGAGAAACGGCTTGATCTGTTCTTCGCGGTGCGGGTTTGTGATCAGACTGACGGGAAGGTGTGGGAGCACCGCTTCGCTGAAATGCAGGAACTTTTTGCGTTCTTCGGTCGGGTTCATGCCGATATTGCAATAGGTGCCCGGCCCGGTAATGGTTTTGACCAGCCGGGGCAGGGGAATGATTTCCTTTTGATGCTGATAGTCGGGAAGGCGGGCGGCAAACCAGTCCAGAATGTCCACCCCGTAACCGACAATCGCCCCGTCCTTTTCAAGCATCGCGGGCGGCAGGGGTGTCAGCGCCCAGGTGACGGGTTGTTTGGTCTGGGCATGGGCGGGCATCCCCGCCCCGACCAAGGTCAGGCAGATTGCCAAAAACAGCACAGCAAAACTGGATCGCGCAACCCGGCGCACATGACGGTTCCCGATGGGGCGCATTATCATTTCTCCCCGTTCAAGCAGGAAATTCAACTGCTTACTTATAAGGGAATTCGGGGCGCTAAATGCAAATATTTATTGGTAAAATTCTATTTTTCCGGCCGGTGATGATATTGCAGCCGGGCTTCGAACTGGTTGGGATTGATGAACTGGTCGCGTGCGGCCTTGAACCAGTCGCGGTCCTGCGGGCTTAGCCATTCGGCATAGAAATCGGTCCAGGGCATGGACGGGTGGTCATCGACAATCCTGTTGATTTCGGCAATGGCTTTGCGTCCGGCCGGGGTGTTGGCACAGCCGATGGTCGCTTCGAGCAAGGTGGTGCTGCCGGCAATCGGAAGTGCCTTGATTTTTAGGTCCGGGGTCTGGTCGCGGCGGTAAAATTCGGCCTCGGACGGGAAATACAGCGTCCAGTCAATGCGATGAAGTTCAAGCATGCGCAGGAATTTGGTGTCATCGGCGACCTGCATGACATGGACATCATTGCGATGGGCCATCAATTGTTTGTCGACCTGCGTGCCATAGGCCCGGCCGATGCGGATAGCCGTCGTAAGATGCTGATCCGATACAAGACGCGACAGTTCGACATGGCCGGCATCATCAAGATAGGGCGCGAACAGGTCCTGGTCTTCGACCCGGATGACAACCGAAATCGGCAGATGCAAAAGGATCGTCTTGGCAAAGGTAATATATTCGCGGCGTTCCGGGGTGGGGATCAGGGTCGCCGAACAGCGCAATTCGCCATCGCCGCTTTTCATTTCGGCCAACAACCGGGCAAGTGGTACTTGCAGGATTTCGTGGTGATAGTGCGGAAGACGCTGGGCAAACCAGTTCTGGGTATCGGCGGCGTATCCGGTCAGTTCGTCCTGATCTGTGATAAAGGCCGGGGCAAAGGGCGGCACAGCCCATGTGAATGTCGGACTGTTTTGCGCCCGAACATCACCGGATGCCAGCAATATGCACAGCCATGCCCCAGCCAGCAGGCACAAGCTGGTCGGGCCGAGTTTACCCCTCGCCATTGCAATCCCCTGTTCCCGATTACGAATTCTTTTTTGTATTTTGTTTAACGATACACGCAACTTCCTTAGCAAAGTGTGTATTAGCTTTGCCCGGCATTGCATTGCAACAACGGCCTGTCTACGCCTTTTGTCGAAGGCAGAACGCTGATTGCGCATGTGAATTCGTTTATACGTATATTTCGATATATTGTCTTGAAGGTAAATGGTTAGGGTCCGTGTTTTCTTGGCCGGAAAATAATTCACCAAAATAAATCACCAAAATAAATCACCGGCCCCCGGGGAAGGGGGCCGGTGTAACCGCGCGGCGGGGTCGGGGGAAAAAGTCGCGCGGCTATGCGGATCAGGCCGTCGGGCCGGACTGATTTTTGGGACCACGACCAAGCCAGGTCGCACTGACCGATTTCACCCACGGGCCAAGATGGCGGAACTTGCCGCCAAGCTTGTGACGCATCATCAATGCGCAGGGCGTAAAGATCAGGGTCAGGGCCGTGGCAAAGGCCAGACCGAAAGCGATCGAGGTCGAAAGCTGTACCCACCACTGGGTCGACGGTGCGCCGATTGAAACATCCCGGGCGGCAAAGTCGATATTGATCTGAAGCACCATCGGCACCAGACCAAGAATGGTGGTCACCGTGGTCAGCATCACCGGGCGCAAACGCTGTGCACCGGTTTGCAGGATGGCGGCCTCGATGCTTCCGGCGGTGTGTTTAAGCCGGTCAAAGGTATCGATCAGAACGATATTATTGTTCACAACAATCCCGGCCAGTGCGACGACGCCAATCCCGTTCATCACGATCGAGAAGGCCTGCCCGGTGATCATAAGCCCCAGGAACACACCCGCCGTCGACATGATGATTGCGATCATGATCAGAAGCGAGCTCGAGATGCTGTTGAACTGCGTTACCAGAATGATGAACATGATGAACAGCGCGACCGTAAAGGCATTCATCAGGAAGTCCGCAGACTTTTTCTGTTCTTCGTCCTGTCCCTTGAATTCGACCGAAATCCGCGGATCGATATCAAGCGTCTTCATCCATTCCTTGACCTCGCCCAGTTTGGTATCAACCAGCACCCCGTCCTGAACATCGGCCTTGACGGTCAATGCACGGCGGCTGTCCACACGGGTCAGGGTCCCGGTTTTGGGTTTGGGAGTACGTGTGATGAAGTTCGACAGCGGCACCAAACCCTTGTCGGTCACGATCTGAAGGTTTTCAAGTTCATCAAGCGATCGGTACTGTGCGGGATAGCGCCCGACAATATCGATTTCCTCGGTTGAATCATCCGGACGATAGGTCGAGAAATTGATGCCGTTGGTCACCAGTTTGACGACATTGCCGATCTGGTTGATATCGGCCCCGAATTTAAGCGCCTGGGCACGGTCAACCGTATATTCCCAGTCAATGCCCGGGGGCGATTTGCCGTCTTCGAAGTTATACATGCCGCCCATTTCCTGCAAACCGTTGACCAGCATGGTCGCGGTTTCATCCAGAAGTTCGGGATAGAAGGAACGCAGCTGTATCTGGATGTCCTTGCCCTGGGGCGGACCTGCTTCCTGGGCGCGGACTTCGACATGGATCCCGGCAAGATCGGCCGTTTCGGCCAGAATGCGTTTTTCGATCTCGGTTGCCTTGGGGCGGTTCTGCCAGTCGGCATATTCAAGCTGCACGACACCGATCACATCTTCGGACGCCTCATTGCCTCCGGCATTCTTGCCCGACCGGGCATAGACCGTATCAAACCAGTGTTCGCCTTCGTGACGGGCATCAAGGTCAAGAATGCGGTCCTCGACTTCCTTGAGCAACGCATCCTGTTCATAATAGGACAGGTTGCCGCGCGCACGGACCTGGACAACGGCGACTTCCGGTTCAACCGCCGGGAAGAATTCAACACCCTTGCCCAGCACGCCAAACGCACCCCAGACCACAATCAGAATGACAAAGGCCGCAGGCACCACCAGCCAATAGAAGCGAAGTGACGTCCTGAGCATCCGGACATAAAGCCCGGTGCCGCCCTTGACCTTGTGAATATCATCGGCATGGTCAGCGGCAATGGCTTCAAGGCTTTCATTGCTTTCACTGCCCGGTTTGCCAAACCATGCCCCGACCGTCGGGACAAAGATCAGCGCCATGACAAGCGATGCCGACAGGGTAAACAGAACCGTAATCGGCAGGAATTTCATGAATTCGCCGACGATATCGGGCCAGAATGCCAGCGGCAGGAAGGCCGCAAGCGTGGTGGCGGTCGATGCAATGATCGGCAATGCCATGCGTTTTGCCGCAAGCGGATAGGCTTCCTTGCGATGCAGGCCGTCGATCATTTTGCGATCGGCATATTCGGTGACAACAATGGCGCCATCCACCAGCATCCCGACCGCAAGGATCAGACTGAACAGAACGACGATATTGACCGTCATGCCTAGCGCCCAAAGGATCAGGATCGCTGTCAGGAACGACCCCGGAATGGCCAGCCCGACCAGAAGTCCCGACCGCCAGCCCAGCGACCAGATCACCACCACCATCACCAGCAGGATCGCCAGGATCACACTGTTCTGAAGATCGGTCAGCATGGTGCGGATGTCAGATGACTTGTCCTGTGAATAGCTGACCGTCAGGTTGGGCGGAAAGGCTTGCTGTGCCTCGGCCGTGGTGGCCTTGATCGCATCGATGACCTCGATGATGTTTTCACCGACACGTTTGGAAACCTCGATCGCGATTGCCGGTTCGCCATTCAGACGGGCAAAGCTTTCGGCATCCTTGAAGGTTCGGCGCACATCGCCGATATCGCGGAACCGGATGACGGAATCCCCGTCAACAATCAGCGGCATGTCAAGAATGTCGGACACGCTTTCAAACAGGCCGGGCACCTTGATGTTGAACCGTCCGGTGCCGGTATCGACCGCCCCGGCGGCGACAAGCGCGTTGGAATTGCGCACCAGCGATACGATATCGATGCCGTTCAGGCGATAGGCCTCGACCTTCATCGGGTCGATGACAAATTCGACCAGTTCTTCGCGGTCCCCGGCAAGATTGGCTTCGAGAACCGCCGGGATGCCTTCGATTGAATCCTTAAGGTCACGGGCCATGCGCAGAAGCGCACGTTCGGGCACATCCCCCGAAAGGGTCACGACCAGAACCGGGAACAGCGACAGGTTTACTTCGTGAACTTCGGGATCGTCGGTATCTTCGGGCAGTTCGGATTTGGCGATATCGACCCGTTCACGGACATCTGCCAATGCCTCGTCGATTTCAACATCGGAATAGAATTCAAGCGTCACCGATGCCCCGTCCTGATAGGACTGGGAACTCATTTCCTTGACACCTTCGATCGAACGCAATTCCTGCTCCATCGGGCGCAGCAACAGCCGTTCGGCATCTTCGGGCGAAACACCGTCATGATGCATGGTGACATAAAGAACCGGGATCTGGACGTCCGGATCGGCTTCTTTCGGGATGGTGTTATAGCCAACCCAGCCCGCCGCCAGCAGCAGGATCAGAACAAGGATGACGGTTCGCGACCTGTTTAACGCGTGATCAATCAGGGACATTTTCTATCTCCTCATGCACGCGCTTATTGCGCGGTCCGTTCCGAAAGTGTCGTGGCGGTATCGGCATTGCCGGTCGCGGATGCCGCCGCCGGTGCCGGTGCAATCGGAAGACCGTTTTCATCGGTTTCCAGATGCACAACATCGACAATCGCACCTTCCTTGACCCAGTCATGGCCAACCACGATCAGCTCGAACTCCTGGGGCAGGCCGCCGATCCAGACGCGGTCACGCGATCCGCCCTGCAATTCTGCGGGCAGGAAAACGACCTTGTTGCCGTCGGTCACGGCCCGGACACCAAGTTCACCGGCATCATTAAGGGTCAGAACCGATGGCAAAACCTGATGGGCGCGCTTGGTGCCGACCGGGATTTGCAGCTCGGCCGTCATGCCGTCAGGGATATGCTGATCGCGATTGTCGATTTCGACTTCGACCCGGAATGTGCGGGTATTGTTGTCAGAAACCCGCGCGGTATAGCGCACAATGCCATCATGACGAGTGCCGTCATAAAGCGTCACACTGGCAAGCTGGCCCAGTTCGATGGCGCCGATCGAATGTTCGGGAACCTGTGCAACCACCAGCATCGGGTCCGTCTGGATCAGGGTCGCAACCGCATCGCCAATCGACAAAAGGTCGCCGACCTCGGCCGGGCGCGTTTCGACGATACCGTCAAATGGCGCACGGATTTCGGTATTGTTCAACTCGGTCCGTGCAATGGTCAGATCGGCCTTGGCTTCTTCAAGCAATGCCAAAGTCTGGGCAACACCGGTTTTGGAGCGATAGTTCTTTTCGGCCAGACTTTTGGCCGCCGAGTGTTCAAGTTCGCGCTGGGCGACAAGGGCGCGCGCCTTTTCGACCCGTGCCAGCCGGTCATCAACGGCAAGTTTGGCAATCAGGTCACCCTTTTTGACAGCCTGGCCTTTGGTGGCGCCGATTTCGATCACGCGGGCTTCGGTTTCTGCGCGGATATCAACGGAAATGACCGCTTCGGTCCGCCCGGAAATGCGCAGATAATCGACATGATCGACCGCCTTGCTGGTAATGGTGCGGACAGAGGCGCGCGGTTTGGCGGTTTCCTCGGTCGCGTGTTGTTCGGACGGGTTTGCGGCCTCTGCGGAATCTTCACCGAGATAGGCGCTGCCGATCCAAATAACGGTCCCCAAGACCAGTAAAATTGCGATCAGGCGTGAAGCGTTCATGTTCTTGTTCCCTCAAATATTCCGGTGACGGAATGCGTCCTTGGCACTTGGCAGGCACGTCTTTTTGCGTCAATTCGCAGCAGGTCGGGCTGTTTCCCGATCACATATGGCGATCAGGGTTTCCGCGCCTTGAAGTTTCGCAATTCATCAAGCAGGCCCTGTTTGTTTTCCCGGATGAATTTCAACGTCGCGTCGCACATTGCCTGTCCCAGTCCGGCAACAAAACAGCATCCCGGTTTGGGATTGCCATTTTCATCACGGCCATAGGTTGACGGGCTTCCTTGCTTGTCTTCGTTATCCGGATCGATCTGGTGGCTCATCAATTCATGACGGGCGGCAAATTCATCAATCAGGGCTTCGGTCAATTCGATCGGCATTTCTTCGGCAAAGGTCAGCATGAACAGAATGTCCGAACGATAACGATCCTCGGCCGGGCGTGTTTGCAGCAGGGTGCGCAGGAATGTCCGGCGGCCTTCCTGGGTCAGTTGATAGACCTTCTTGTCCGGGCGGTTTTCCTGTTCATGTTCGACAAACGTAACCAGGCCATCCTGCGTCAGTTTGGTCAGGGCCGGATAGATCGAGCCAAGGGATGCGATTTGAAAATGGCTGAAAGTGCCATCCTCGAACATTTTGCGAATTTCATATCCCGTTGCCTCGCCACCCATCAGGGCGCCCAGACAGAGTGTGCGTACGTCCATCTTCTGTTCTGTGTCCTTGTTTCTTCCCCCGGACTGATCACGACATGGCGGGGGAAGGTGCCAAAATCGTTATATCAGTCCGATATATGTCGGACTATCATATATCAGTTCGATACAGTCAATCGAATATGATAGAAATTTTTATGACACGGACTCTACCTGGACGATTGGTGCGGGCGATCTGTTACATAACAGGATCGCGCATCAACCGGCCGCGTCGGGTCGGTGTCTGTTCGGGAATGTGACGCAAAGCGGTGTGCGATGCGTCCGTCTGTGCATAGTCGGACGCCTTTTGTGTCCGATTGTGTCTATTGAAACGATATAGTCGGTTTGTGCGGTAAGCTTGCGCCAAACCCGGATAACAGCAGACCGCAGCAAAGATCAGGAGCACACCGGAATGACCGGTTGGACGGAATATATAAGTATCACCGTGGCCGTCGTTGGATTGATACAGGCAGTTTTCCTGTGTCTTATTCTGCGTTCGGAAGGTGCGCGTGCCTTCGGGGCGAACCGCTGGATGATGATTTTCATCTTTGCGATTGCCTGCAACCTGATCGAAGACGTTATCGAACATTTTGTCTCCCCCGATGTCGATCGGGCGCTTGAACTGTTTTTCGGTCCGATCAATTTTGTCATCGCCCCGGCGATCTATCTTTATTTCCGCGAAATTTCGGGCAAGCCATCGCGGCGGCCATGGATCCATGCGATTTTGCCAATGGTGGTGTTTAACCTGATTGCCTGGATCATCACCCATGATGGCGGGCGGACCATTGCCCTTGATGGTGGCTATACGGTGCGGCAACTGATTGCCGTGTTCTGCTGGACGGCGATTTTTGTCCAGATATCACTTTATATTGCGCTGCTGTGGCGTGTCGCATGCCGCTATTTCCAGCAAACCCAGGAACAGCTCGGGGCTGACCGTGATCTCATGCGGCGCTGGATCGGGGTTATTCTTGGCGGATTGACGCTTGTTTTTGTCACGGTCGCGATTGGCAAGATTGTGGGTCTTTATCTGCCGCGCAGTACCGAAATGTTCGGCACTGAAATGGCCTTTGTCGCGGTTCTGTTTGCCATGACATATGAAATTGCCACAAGGCCGGCCCTGTTTGTGATGGCCGACTGGCCATCCGATACCGATATCGATGATGCCGATGAAGGACCTGTCATCATCCGTCAGGACCGCTTCTTGCGATCAGGCTATCCTGATCCGGTTCCGGCATCGACACAGTTATCGTCATCGGCACCTGCATCGGCGCAGGGGCAGACAGCCCAAAAAAACGATGACCCGATCACCAGCCCAGTCACAAACCCAGTCACCAGTCCGGTCACCAGTCCGGTGCGTCCGCTTCTTGACGAGGAGGGGCTGACACGTGCCATTGCCCAGTTAACGGACATTCAAAATCGCGGCGACATATTGCTTGATCCGCTGGTTTCCCTGCCAAAGCTTGCGCGTGCGGTCGGGGTGACCCCAAATCAGCTATCCTATGTTCTGAACCATCATATCGGGCAAAGCTTCTTTGATTTCGTCAATGCGGCGCGCATCGCCGAAGCGCGGTCTGTTTTGTTGCTCGAACCGGATCGCACCATTCTTGATATCGCGCTGAGTGTCGGGTTCAATTCGAAATCGACCTTCAATCTGGCCTTCAAGAAAATCACCGGCGAAACGCCAAGTGCATTTCGCGAAGCTGGGCGCGACAATGCTGTTGCGCCCCCCGCGGATCAGTCCCTTGATCAACTGGCTGATCAGCCAGCCGCGACCAAGATTGCCGCGTCACTGGCCCAAAAGGCGGCCGTACTTACCAATCCCGGTTCCGGTCCCAATCCCGGCAACGGGGACACAGCACAAGGTGCAGTTGGCAAATCATGAGCAACGGGGTGCTGGATTATCTTGATGTGACAATTGCCGTGGTCGGGCTGTTGCAGGGCGGGTTTTTGTGCCTTTTGCTCAGATCCGAAGGCGTGCGCGCACTTGCCGCCAACCGGTGGATGATGCTGTTTCTGTGTTGTCTGATGCTCAATCTTCTGGCCGATGTCGGCGACACATTCGGATCCGATCAGGTGCAGGACCTGATTGTTCTGTTTTTCTTTCCATCCAATTTCGTGATTGGTCCGGCGATCTATCTTTATTTCCGGGAACTGTCCGGAACGCCGGATCGTCGTGCGTGGGTGCATTTTGTTCCGGCCGCGGTGATTTTCAATCTGCTGGCCTGGCTGTTCACCATTGATGGTTTCGGGGCGGTTCCGGCAACAAACGAACAGTCGGTGATTGTTGAAACGGTCAAGGCGGTGTGCTGGTTGGCGATTTTTGCGCAGGCGGCGTTTTATATTCATCGCCTGTGGCGGTTGTCAGAAACCTATTTCCGTCAGACCCAGCAACAACTTGGCGCAGACCGCCGGGCCATGCGGCGCTGGATTGCCGTCATTCTGGGCGGTGTTTGCCTGATTTTCGTGACCGTCCTGTTGAGCCGCATCATCGCGTTTTACATTCCGGAGTCGATGGCAATGACGGGAACCGGCCTTGCCTTTGTGCTGGTTCTGTTTGCCATGACCTATGTGATTGCAACCAGACCGGCACTGTTTGTCATGGCCGACTGGCCCGATGGTGACGCAGGCAAAACCGCACCCGCACGGGCAACCACGCCAGCAATCCCCGCAACCACCGGCCGGGCGCAAGTCGCATCGCCAAACCCGGATGATAATCTGGGCGATGACGCCGGGGATGAGGTGCGTGACAGCCCGGATGCTGGCCTGCATGGTGGCCTGACTGGTGGCCCGGAACGTGCGACGGCATCTGACGTCCGGCCGACACCTTTGGATGCCGCACGGTCGCTGCTTGATGATGACGGGGTGGAACGGGCACTTGCCAAACTGGCCGATATCCGGGCACGGCGGGAATTGTTGCTTGATCCGCTGGTATCCTTGCCAAAGCTTGCCCGTGCGGTCGGGGTGTCACCCAATCAGCTTTCCTATGTTCTGAACCGGCATCTGGGGCAGAATTTCTTTGATTTCGTCAATCAGACCCGGATCGAAGAAGCCCGTGCGGTGCTTGTGCTGGAACCGGAAAGAACGATCCTTGATATCGCGCTGAGCGTCGGGTTCAATTCCAAATCGACCTTTAATCTGGCATTCCGGAAATTTACCGGCGAAACGCCAAGTGCGGTGCGCGATGCCGCTTTGAAAAACACTGCCGGGTAACGCCGTCCGTCCCAAAAAAGGTGGCGATGGTTTTGGCGGGTAAATCGGCAATAAATGCCGTTGCCTGCGACCGAAACGGCATCCGAACGACCGGATACGCAGCACCGGACGCCAGATGGACCGGGCAGGGGATAGGGATTCTGTGTCACAAATTCACAGGAGCCCGCAAATGTCCCCGGCATCATTTTCTCCGCCATCATTTTCCTCGGTCACAACCGACGAGCGCGCACAAGCCTTGTCGTGCCAAACGCCATTGCCGTTGCCACGCATTGCCCGCTGCGATGCCCATCACCGCGAAATGGCAAACCCGTCCGCCGGGGATGCCGATTTGCAACGTCTTCAGCGTCGGCGCAAAAACGTGATCCGGGTCGGGATTGGCGGGCTTTTGCTGCTTGTGTTGCTGAGCCGTTCTGTCCTACCGGTGGACAGTCCCGCCCATGACGGGGTCGAGGCCATCGGCCTTGCGGCCATTGCGATCTGTATTTTTGGGCGGGGGTGGTGTTCGCTTTATATTGGCGGGCGCAAAAAGACCGAGTTGGTGACAACCGGCCCTTATTCGATATGTCGCAATCCGCTATATCTTTTCAGCATCATCGGCGCGTTTGGCATTGGTGCTCAGACCGGAAGCCTTGTGATCGCGGTGCTGTTTGCGATTTTGTGCTGGCTTGTATTTCGGGCGGTTGTTCTGCGCGAAGAAGCCCATCTTGCCGCCCGGTTCGGGGTTGCATTCACGCGCTATAAAAACCTTGTGCCGCGGTTTCGCCCGACCTGGCATCGCTGGCGTGACGAGGCCGATCTGGTGTGCCGGCCATCGCTTTTTCTAACGACCACGCGCGACGCGCTTTGGTTCTTGATGGCAATACCGGTGTTTGAAGGGATCAAGATTTTGCAGGATCACGGCTGGATCGTGCCGGTCATTCATGTGCCCTAGGGGGAGGGCGGTTTGGGACCGGTAAAGTCCGAAAACTCGGGAAATGGCCAGAAATGACTGCGAAAAATCAGCCGGGATGCGCCGGGACGCGATGGCGCAGTTTTCAGTGATGACGGCGATGGCGCGATAGGCTGCATCGTGCGGGCGTGTTACGCCGCGTCATTTTCGGGCAATCCGCCAAATGATTTGATCATCTTGTTGCGTTCATCTTCGCGCAGCGGATCGGAATCAAGGGCCAGGGCCGCCTCAAGATCGCGCGGATTGACCGTCAGGACCTTTTCGCCCTGATCCTGCTTTCCGGTCCGCCTTGTGTCGCCATCCGACCAAAGATGCAGATGGCATTCCAGTTTGATATAGCTGCGCGTTGCGGCCTCTGTATCAAGCTTTTCAAGTGTATCGACGTCATATTCACCCGCTGGCAGCAATCCGTCATGGCAGGACAGATGGAACGGATGAAAGAACGTCACCGTGCGATGGGTTGTGCGGGTAATGCTCATGATCATGGCTCCTTCGAGCATCCGGAAGATGACCGCGTGCGGGGCTGATCTGGTTTTTATTGTGAATGCGCCCCCTTGCGGGCGATCAGGGTCCGGCAATGAAACCGGGTGCTGTGACCGTCCGGCTGCTCAAACCGTCGGGTTGATGATAAAGCACCTGCAAGACCCGCCCACCGTTACGGCACAACCGGGCTTGCATATTATATATGGTATGGTGATTGCCAAAACGCAAATTGGCGCTTTGGTGTTGCCAAGCCCAAGCCCAAGCCCAAGCCCAAGCCCAAGCCCCAAGCTCCAAGCTAGGCCTGCGCCCAACAAGCCCCAAGCAACGCCCCGCTCGGCCAACACCCACGCCTCATGCGGGATGCTGATGCCTCGGCCATCGTTTGCTGAGGTTCAGCAAGTGGCCCATGTGCCGTATGCCGTGTCTGTGTATCCAGTGCCGAGTGATAGATTCCGGGCTTGGCGTGCCGGGTGGACTGTGCCGTTTGCGGGCCCAGCACGCCCGGTACAAGTTGTCGGCTTAGACTCCGCGCAGATTGCCCCAGACATGGACGTGCCATTGCGGCAGAACACGGACATCAAACCACTGGCGTTTGGCGATTTCATCGACCAGCCAGCGATAGCGGGCGGTCAGGGCCTCGATATCAACGCCGTCTTTGCCATCCGGATGCGGTTCGGCGGGGGTTGTGTTGACCGGCTGCACACAGACCGGAATGCCAATGTGAAGGTTCCTCACATAATCGGCAAACATCAGGTCGGCCTCGTCACGGACCGGGAATTTCAACGTAATTGCCGGACCATCGAGCATCCCGCGGGACTGCGCGGCATCAATGCAGGCGGTCAGGGCATCGGCATCAAAACTGGTTGAGGCACTGGGCGGTTTCGGGCTGATCGTCAGGTAATTAAGGTCGGCAAACCAGTCCTTGGCGATGCTGCCCTGGGTTTCGATGGCAAAGGTGAAACCTTCCTGCTTGCCCATGGCAATCAGGGCGCCCAATGGCTGGATCGCCGGGTTGCCACCCGACAGGGTGATCAGGATCGGCTTGCCACCTGAAAGTTTTTTGACGTCCTCAAGAACCTCGGTCGCACTCATCGGTTTCCAATCAGCCCGAAAGGCCGGATCAACCGCATAAAGCGTATCGCACCAGGAACAGCGAAAATCACAGCCACCGGTGCGCACAAATACGGTCGGCACCCCGATCAGCGCGCCTTCGCCCTGAACGGTCGGGCCGAAAATCTCGGAAATGCGTATTTTGCCGCGATGTTCAGTCGGGTCCGACATGGCTGCCAGATTGCGATCAATCACCGTCATGGACGATATTCCGCCCAGGTTTTCGGTGTTTCGGAAACGCGCACGGCGCTGACTTCGGGCCAGCGATCATGGGCCCATTGATAAAAGAACAGGGCAAGCTTTTCGGCGGTCGGGTGATCATGGCCCAGAACCTCGTTCAGGTGACGATGATCAAATTCATCATCAATCAGCCGTTTAAGCGGCCTGAGTTCGCGGTAATCGCGCACAAAACCGCGGGCATCGAGGTTTGCGCCTTTAAGCTCGACCTCGACGATATAGTTATGGCCATGCAGGCGCGAACAGGGGTGATCGGCTTCCAGCCCGGCCAGTTGGTGGCTGGCGGAAAAGGCGAATTGTTTGGTGATGGTGAACATCAATCTGTCTTTCATGGCGCGACAGGCCGGGTGCGAGCCGGATGGAAATCCATCGGCGCAAGCCCGGTCAAATCACTGTATTTCAGGAATTATTCGGCGGCGTTATTGGATGCAGATGCCGTTTCATGTGCGGCAAGCTGGCGCGCACGGTGATCGGCGCGGGCCTGTTTCCAGTATTCGCGATCGACATAAACGGTCGGGTCCTTGACCCCGGCCAGTTCAAGGGCCTCGCGCCGTTCGACACAGGTGCCGCAACGACCGCAATGGGTTTCCCCGCCCTTGTAGCATGACCAGGTCAGATCGACCGGCACGCCAAGCCGGCCGGCTTCAAGCGCGATATCGGCCTTCGAGACATTGACAAACGGCGTATAAAGCGTGACGTCGCGAACCCCTTCAAGGGCGTGGTCCTGCATGGCCTGGAACGATTTGATGAAATCGGGACGGCAATCGGGATAGATGAAATGATCCCCGCCATGAACGGCCGCGGCAACCGCATCGGCCCCGGCACTGGCCGCCGCCCCAAAGGCCACTGCCAGCATGATGGCATTGCGGTTGGGCACCACGGTGACGCGCATGGTTTCTTCGGCGTAATGGCCATCGGGCACATCGATGTCATCACTGGTCAGTGACGACCCGGTCAAAAGCGCACCAACCGGGGTCAGATCAACAATGTGATGTTTGACGCCAAGATCGCGTGCAGTGCGCGCAGCGAAATCGAGTTCCTTTTTATGGCGTTGGCCATAATCGAACGAAATCAGGGAATGCAAATTGTGCTCGGCTGCAACCTTATAGGCCAGCGTGACGGAATCCAACCCGCCAGAGCAGACGACAATCGTCTTCATAATCATATGTCTTTCGTGTTTTTAACCTGGTGCTACGACAGGGAAGCAATCATCGCTTCAGGGCGGGCATGTGCCATGATGGCCGCCAAAAGGCAAGCAAAAATCACCGCATGCAACCATGCGTTTGGCGCAGGAATGCTGCGATTTTGGCCTTGTCATGTGATGGGAGGCGGGTGTCTGTCAGGCCCGCTTGGCGCTAAGCACATGAAAACAAATCGGAACCTGAAAATGGCCGTCTTCGATATAGGGTGAAAGTGTTTCAAATATCGCCGCATCAATCGCACCGCGATCCATATCCGATGCATCGCGCAGCACATTGCCAAACAGCATGTCCATTTGCGGTTTCCAGAACGGGACCTTTTCGGGGATGCGTCCGGCCGGGCTGTGGGTGGTGGCGGTAATGCCGGTAAAGCCCGCCGTTTCCATCCGGTCCATGGATTGATCGATATTGCCAAACGAAAACGGATCAAGCCCGGCCTGATCAAACCCGATGCCCAGAATATTGCCCAGAACCGCATCCATCGCGGCAAAAAGCGGGTTATCAACCATCGGTGCCCACACCATGTAAACTGCCCGCCCGCCGGGCCGCAGAACCCGGTGGCTTTCCCGCAATGCCTGGTCCGGATCATTGCAAAACATCACGCCAAACCGACAGGACACGACATCAAAGCTTTGATCGGAAAATGGCAGATTTTCCATATCGGCCGGGATCACGGAAATATTGGCGATGCCTTCTTCTGCCGCCCGCGCGGCCAGCCCGTCACACATTTCGGGCACGATATCGGATGCGGTTACATGCCCTGATGCGTGGGGCGTGTTAGCGCTAACATCGTTGCTGTTCGCCGGTCCTGCGTCATTCGCAGCCCCGCCACCCGTTGTCGTTTCGCCGGTCGGTGCCGCGAGTGCTCGGGCAAAGGAAAAAGCCGGTTCCCCAACCCCGGACGCCAGATCAAGCACATCAAGCGGCGCATCACCGCGCAACCGCGCCAGGGTCTCAAGATCCGCGGCCTCGATCATATGGCGGTTGATTTTCTCGGCCGCCGGGGCAAGCCGGTCCGCCCAGTTGATCCAGTCAGAAGAAAGGTGCTGCCAAGTGTTCGGGGAATTGTTGGTCATGTCGATCCGGTCTTTTTCTGATTGTGGTTTTGACAATAGGATCAAATCCTGCCGGACGCAAAGCCTGCAACGGGATTTTTGTGCCCTCACAAGCATTTCGCCTGTCCGTCGATAAAAGGTTCGCAGCGATGGCAGGTAACAGATGGGTCAGGCACAAGAGGATGGTTTCAATATCTGGAGAATGGCCGGATCGATCATTCTGATCGCGCTGACCAGCGCCTTTTATTTCGGCTTTGTGATCACGCTTTTTGCCGGGTTTACCGCCGATATTCAGCGCGATGCACTGCGCCGGGAATTGGGGGCATCGTCCCCGGGGACGCTGGAACGGCTGGTGCTTCAGGCCTATCACGAGGCCGTCGCCCTTGAGGAACAGGCAAGATTGCGCGCAAGCATCCGCGAACTTGACGCCCGCGCCCTTCAGGACACACGCAACGGTCTGATCATGCAAAAGGATGCTGTACTTGCCTGGTGGGAAGCCTTTGACGGCTATTCCCGACTGGCCGCGACCGTGACAAAACACCGGGCGTCCTTTGATGGCGACTTCACCGCAGTCTTTTCCGATGTCATGAATTCGGCCTATCAACTGGTGTCGGACCAGAAATCGGCCGTCACCATGGACGGGGCGCCCACACCGCAAAACAGGGCCAATAGCAGCGGCATTGCCGGGAATGCCGGCAATCCTTTTGCTGCTGCTGGTGCTTCTGATGCGGGTGGCGGTGCTGGCGCTGGCGTTAGTGGTGTTGATAGTGCGGGCAGTACCGATCAATCCGGCGGGGATGTGGCACCACCGGATTTTCTGGTCGATGAAATCACAACCGACACAACGCGCCAGGCCGAGGCCGCCGAAGTGATGGCCAGTTTGCATGTGCTGCTTGATAAGCCGAAATTCACCAAGGATGCCTCACCGGCCCTTGTCGAACAGGTCAATCTGCAAGTCGATGCCATTCGCGCCGCGATGATCCGTTATGACGAGAAAAATGCCCGCGCACAGGTCGAATGGGCAAATATTCATTCGGAAAACCGGCATGCGGCACTTTTGCGCAAAAGTCTGGAAAACGAACTTGAAGAAACACAGGCGCAATTCATCCATCAAGGCGATGATTTGCGTCTTGAAATGCAGTCGCTTGTCGCGCTGTTTCAACATCCGGTCGGGCGTATCCTGTCCTATCTGATCCAGCTTCCGACCATCATGCTGACCTTGCTGGTCACTGTGGCCGCAGGTGGGCTTGGTGCGGTGGTGGCCTTTACCCGGCAGAACTTCGGCCGCCCGGTTGTGCCATATCCCGCCGGTTTCGGTGCGGGGCAGGATAATGGAATCAATGACGCCAATGCCCGTAATCCTGATGCCCTAACTGCCAATACGGGCCGAACGGATGTGCAAAGACAGGGCTGGACACATCTGGGGGAACGGGTGTTGCCCGCCGCCCGATTGTTTGTCATGACCGGAGAAGGCATAGCCGCCGCCATGGCCATTTTCCTGTGTGCCGAGGCCGGGATGCTGATGGTCAGTCAGGGCGGACCGGATGGCACCGGACAGATTGATATCAGCCCGTTTCTGGTGACCTTCATGGCGTTCGTTTCGGGCTTTATGGCCGAGGATGCCTTTGCGCGCATTCAGTTTGCCGGCAAAAAGATCTTTCGCATGCCCGGTGACGAAGGCGATCACGATCCCAAAAATCCCGATACGCCAAAGCCATAAGGCAAAAGAAAACCGGCGTGCAATGACGCCGGTTGAAGTTTCGTTGGATAAATGCAGGCACGCTTTAACGGGGCGAGAAACCGGTCGAAAAACGGCGCGATCAGCCTTGCAGCAGGCGCAAAAGATTTTGCGGCATCTGGTTGGCCTGGGCCAGCATGGCAACGCCGGACTGCACCAGGATCTGCTTTGATGTGAAGATCGTCATTTCGGCTGCGACATCCAGATCAAGCAGGGTGGATCGGGCTTCTTCGACATTTTCAAGCATGGTGGCAAGGTTCTGCCCCGCGAAATCAAGCCGGTTCTGATAGGTGCCGACATTGGCGCGCGCGCGTTGCAGATCGTCAATCGCGCGGGTGACGACCTCGACCGCGTTCTGGGCCGATGCCGCGGTTGAAATGGCATTGACGCCAAGATCATCAAGCCCGTCTTCGGTGCCGGCCGCCCCGGTGCCAAGGGCGGCACTGTCAACTGACTGAAACGAGATCGCCAAGCGGTCATTGGACGTATTGCCCGCCCCGATCTGGAACGAGATATTGGCCGGCAGTTTCTGTCCGTTATCGGCCAGCATGCGCACGGTGCTGTTATCGCCGGGCGTCGCACCGCCGCCAATCACCTGTGCGGTGGCAAAACCGTCCGCCCCGGCCCCGTCGGAACCAAGGGTGATGGTGTTGGCGATGATGGTGCTGATATTGTTGTTAAGATCAAAGCTTAGCCCCAGCTCGTCAAAGGTCAGTGTTGTCTTTTCACCGGCCGACAGGGCCTTGGTCCCGCCGGTGGCAAAATCGGTGACATCAATGCTTTGCACCCGGTCATTCACGCCATCAATCGTCGTGACGACATTGATCAGTGCCGAATTCCCGACCTTGATGAAATGAAGCTTGAATGAGTTGTCATTGACACCGTTATTGTTGGCATCCGTCGCCCAGTAATTGTTGTCGGTAATCGCAATGCCATCAAACCCGTTGGCCGGCGAAATGTCTTCGCCCTGGTTGCCCGAATTCAGGTTGGCATAGTCAAGCGACACATCCCCGCCATCGCCCAGCAATTGAATACCGTTGAAATTGGTCGAGGACGAAATACGGTCGATTTCGTCGCGCAGCTGGGTGAATTCGTCATTGAGAAAGCCGCGTTCGGTATCGGACAGGTTGCCCGACGATGCCTGCACCGCCAGTGTCTTCATCCGCACCAGAATATCGTCAATGGTGGCCATGCCGCCATCGGCGATCTGCAACATCGAATTGGCCTGACCGACATTGACGGTGGCGGTTTTAAGGGCCTGGGCCGTGGCATTCAGGCGCGCGCCAATTGCCATCGAAGCCGCATCATCACGCGCGGAAACCACACGCGTTCCCGAAGAAAGTTTGGCAAGCGAACGGGTTGCCGCAGCATCGGACGCCGTAAGGTTCCGATGGGCAAGGTTCGCCGCATAGTTTGATATTATATTCAAAGCCATGACGCAGTTCCTACCTGAACAAGCAAGGCGTAAAGAAGATTACGATAAATAACGTGCGACGCCCTACATGAGCGTTTTCGCATCTAGATCCTACGTGACTTTGTTCGGGAATACAAGTGTATAGGGTTTCAAATGTGTCAGTATAAGGTTTTGATTTTTAACGATTTAATTCAGGACTATTCTTGAGTGTAGGCCGCGTGAAATCCATATTCCCCACAAAAAAACCGGTGACCATGGCCACCGGTTTTGTGTTTTGCAGAAGGTGGTCTGTCCGGGGTAATTATCCGGAGGAATCATTGCGCGGTGGTACAGGTTCCCAGATGTGCACAGACTTCATTCTTCGCGTCATTTTTTTAGTTTTGAGACGATCGCGAAAATCTCTTCCAAGTATACTGTATGGGTGGGGGATGTTTTCACCCGGTCCACTCCAGATACTTTCATTTTATAGTCTTCGTGAGAGGTGATTTTCTGATCTAGAAATGTCGCGAGCATCGTTTTGCGCAAAATTCCCTTGGACGGTTCGACATCTGGATGATTATTCGCGATTTTTGTACGGAGATTTATCAGCTCCTGGCGCACTTCAGCCACTGATGCTGACTTACGTGCTGCCCTCGGCGCAGCTTTTCGGCTTGCGGAGGAATGCTTCGGCTTCATTCTTGAGCCGGGTTTAGAGTTCCGTCTAAGGTCTGTAATTGTTGAACGCACTTCAGGCTTGACGTGCATGTGTTTGTGCATTGGTTGTTCAGCATGGCAGAGTGCACAGAGTACTTCGAGGTTTGACGGAGAGTTGTCGCCCCGTACACCGTTCTTGTGATGCACGTGAAGCAGTTTTCTGTTCTCCGGCGCAGAGCAATCAACGTGACATGATTGGCAAGTCCAGCCTGTCTTTCTTCTTAGCTCTGCAGAGAGATCCTGCCAGTCCTCAGAGTAACCAATAGGAGGAGCTGTAACGTCGCTATATTTTGGTTTCGACTTGAAGAGCGAACGGTATTCTTCGAAGAACTCCGCGATGTCAAAATTGGCGACTAACTCGTTTCGGGCACGTTGCTGCAAGCTGTTGTAGTTTTTGTAGTTCAGTTTCTTCATACAGTTCTTGCAAGCATGAAGATCTGCTTGGACGCGTCCCTTTCTGGGAGGATAGTCTTCTTCAAACTCTACATTGAACGTGCCAGATGTATTGGACGTGACTACGTATCGATCAAATCTTCCCTGGCCACGCATTTTGTCGAGTGTTGAACACTCTGCGACGTGAAATTTCGGGGAGTTTTCCGGTTCGTTTAGCAGTGTGTATTCAGATCGTCTCGGTTGAAGAATGTAAAGTAGAACTTGCTCCCCTTTGTAGGTCAGAAGACCAAGCGGTCCAGTTTCTACTTCTTCGATATTAACTTCGAGACTTTGCCAGAGTATCTGACGAATATCAGGTGCCGCAAGTTTTGCTGCATTGCTTGACCATTTGATAGCGGTAGCACCCATCCTACGAACGAGGGCATCAAGTTCCGGAAATTTGATGTCTAGTTTCATTCGCTTGCCTGCAGGATATTCACGATCTTCTGTTCAGCATTGGTTCTTACGCGGAACTCTACACGACGGGACAAGTCGGCGAGTTCTTCACCTTGTTCATCCAAAATTGGATTGCTTGACGAGAGGCCATTCGCGGTGATGTTCGCTATCGCCCAAGTCCGGTATGCCGCGATCTCGGGAAGTTCGAGCACGAACTGCAGGACAGACCGTGTTCTGCCTTGCGACAGTTCCATGTTCTTGAAATAGGCGTCGATTGGGCTCGTTGCTCCGTTCCATGCAGAGGAAGTATGACCTTCGATGCGTACCTCCGCTAACTCGTTTCGGTATTGGTCGAGCACAGCTAGGTAGCGCGGGAAGAAGTCCCGCAGGATGTCTTTGAATTGATCGTTTAATACAGCCTCACCCGATGAGAACAGAACACTTGGTTCCTTGAACCGGATAGACAGAGTTTCTCGATCTAGCGAGGCATCCCACTTGGGAAGATCGTCTGAAAACTCCTCGCTGAGGTCATTATACAGCGCGTTCTGCGTCTCGTTCCAAGTGACGGCAATAGCCTCGATACGCTCTTTCTCGGTGACGATATCTTTCATGTAACTAATAGCGATGAAAAGGAAAACCACCATAAGTCCAGCCATCAGGTCTGAAACGGAGATCCAATGGTCTTCGTCATTTTGACGGCGATTTTGGAAAAGATGATTGATTGCCATCGTTTACGCTCGCGACGGTGCTCTTGAGGCGACATTAACCAGTTCGCGAAGTTTTTCAGTTAACGGCGCGTAGTCTTGCACAAACTGATTGGAGAGAGAGGTAAGATGACTGCCCATCGCCTCAATGGTTTGTTTGATCTCTTCTTGCATCTGGTGGTCAAAGGTACTGAATGATTCTTTGATGACTCCATTCGTCTCTGACATGTTTGTGACCACACTTTCTTGCAGTGAAGTGATGGTCTTGCGCATTTCTCCAGTTTGCTCTGTGATTGCCCGTGAAAGTTCTTCTGAGAGTTGGGTTCCGATTTTCTCCACAGTGCTGTGTAGTGCTTGGGCAGATTGATCGAGTGCAGAGGGAAGGGCGGTCATTTGAGTTTGAAGATTTTCAAGTGCTTCTTCGTATTTTTCTGTTGTTTGTTTGAAAGCGCTTTCTGATGTTTCGATTGCGCGGGTGATGGTTTCTGTCTGGCGCGACAGTGTCGAGGCGGTAGTTTCAGCAGCCTCCGTTACTGCATTACTGAAGTCGACGGTTAGTTTTGAAACTGTATTCTCGATCTGCGGCAAGGCCTCAACTGCTTGGTTGCGAATTTCCGCAAAGGAAGACAGGTGATCTTCAAGTTGGTTTAGCTGGGTTGCAGTAAGGCCGATCACTTCCTTCAGATTATCCATTGAGTTCGGAATTTCTTCGGCAGATTCCCGGATGGCGACAAGAGACATTTCCGATTTCGAAATGGCTTCCTGTGACAGTTCAATTTGGGAGATCAAGTCGCTCATTTGTCGCTTGTGCTCATCTTGCCAGGCGAGCAAATTGCCGACTGCCTCATTGAGGTGTTTGAAGTTCTCGCCAAATTGTTCAGTGATCTTGTCGTTAAAGTCGCGAATGACGTTATTTAGGGCCTCGATCAGTTTCTCGGAACCGTCCTCGGCTACCTTCTCTGCAAATGCCTTAAACTCCGCCGCCAGTGTTTCAAAACCGGCATTGATGGATTTCACCTGATCGCTGCTTGTATCTTGAACGGATGTTCTCAATTTTTGTAGCTGTGTGATCAACGAGCTGTCTGCATCGCCGACAATAGCGGATTTAAGTTCATTAAGGTTGCCGTCAATCTTGGAGTTGCCCGTCTTCGTTTCGGTAAGAAGATCATGCAATACCGCGATAAATGCAGCCGCAGAAACGTCAGAGGGGGCTGTCTTTCTGAACTCAACGGTTTGGGATAGTTTTAGAACAACAGCCAGAAACATCCCCAAAATGCTTGTGGAGAAGGCAATCTTCATTCCAGAGAGCAGAGCAGGAACGCTTTCGTCAATGTTTTGGACGTCAAACTGAACCAAGCCGATGTAAATGCCGGTGAAAGTGCCGATCACACCAATTGTGGTCAGCGCGTTTGGTGCGTAGCGCGCAAATCCCTGAAGCCGCTCAATTTTGAAGGCCCCTGATACAAATGCGATTACAAAAATCGCAAGCATTGTAAGGATGAACTTGAACGACACAGGATCGTCGATTGGCGCAAGAACATAAGAGAGCATGTTGTTCCCTCAATTCGGTTTATCAGTAGTTCAGATTTCATACATAAACCGACCTTCTAAGATTGAAAATAGCTCCGTTGCTGCTCGTAAGGGTAGGTGTTTGTTGCGTTTAGTATATCGGGTTTAGTCATTCATCGCGGAGCAATGGATTGAGGTGCTTACACCCTATTATGCATGGCTTTTAGATGAGGCCTATCAATGTCGGGATGTGGCAGCAGTGAATTTTGCCAGGCCCAGTGATATTTGGCGCCAGAGTCTTCAGTTCCATTTGCGCTCTCACTGTTTCTCGGCATAGCCGCTCATATTCAGCAGGATCTGCTTGGTCAGGGGGCTGGCGTTCGACCAAACGGAAGTCCTGGGCCTGTCTAACCCTGAGGGGATAGCCGAAGCCGGGATGCGCGAGGAATTGGGGGGCTGCTCTATGACATCCGGAAAATTGTTGAAGTCTTACGACCCATCAACTTGTGGAATCTGTTCCGTATTATCTGAAAAATAAAACCGGCGAAACATGTCGCCGGTTTTGTTCTTTTAAGATGTCTTATAGAGAGATGTTAGCCAGTGGTGCCGTAGCGCGGGGTGTTGCGCTGGGCGTTGGTGCCGGCTTCGGCGTAGGCCTGGCTTGCCTGTGCGGTCTGGGTGATCTGCGATTGCAGGACCTGTTCATCGCGTTCAGGCGTTATGGATTCGGCGGCTTCTTCTGACGCGCTTGAGTTATAAAGCTCGGTCAGGCGCTGCTCGATCGATTTGAGGCCTTCATTCAGGCGTTCTTCGGTCTCGGTGATGTTGCCGTTGATTTCTTCGTTAAGGGCACCAAGGCCTTCGAGGAATTCGCGGGCGTCATCAAGACCCTTCTGGATGCCTTCGCTGGCCTTGTCGAAAATCTCGCGGGCTTCGGCTTCTGAATCGGCGTTTGATGCGATCAGGTCGCCAACCCGGGCCAGAATGCGGTCGGCCACGGCTTCGGGGGTGTATTCGCCCGGATCGACATTGCCGATTGAAATGCCGGTCGAAGACAGGCTTTCATTAATCGCAGAGACGATCTGATCCGTGGTCAGGCGGTTGGCCGACCCGGATGACAGGGAAACCGACGTTGCCGCAGCAAAGGCCGAGGTTCCGTTATTGCCGGTTTTTTCAGAATCACTCTGACCGGGAACAAAGGATTGGGCCGAGCGCACCGAGTTTCCGGACTGGGCACCCGATTGCTGGGACGTGAGGCCGCCAATGGTGATATCCATAATCGTCCTCCCTGGACGAAGTCTTTTGAGAGCTGTGCTGGCAATCAGCACTTTTGCCAGACGGAAAATGCACAATTTTTCATGCGCGATCAGCTGTCTGGCGAATTTCACCCCCTAATATGGCATGGTATGGGTGAAAAATCCAGTCCTGACACACAAGTCGGGGTTGATGGGGGCGCAAGGGAGCTGTGCAGATTGTCATGGCAGTTGCGCGAAAATCGTCTGCATTTCCGCTGATTTCAGTCGATCTGATGTTGCACAGTGATCAAAGCGCGCTTATGAACACTGCTGAGGGCGTAAACTTGTTCACATGACGGTCGCGCAAACGGATCGGCATCATGTGAAAGAGTTTGGCACCCAATATTATTTTAAAACCCGGTTCGGGATGGCGGGCGCGATGCGAAGCGGTGCCCGGGCCACCGACGGGTGTGACAGGCAGGAGTTGAGAGAGCGTGGCGAACTATCAGGAAAGTGCGCGGGAATTTGAAAAGCGCTGGCAGGAATATTGGCGGGAAAACGATACCTATCGTACCCCCAATCCCGGTGATGCCGACTTTGATGCTTCGAAAAAGAAAAGCGTCATCCTTGATATGTTCCCCTATCCAAGCGGGGTTGGCCTGCATATCGGTCATCCGCTGGGTTATATCGCGACCGATGTAAAGGCGCGGTTCGAGCGCATGCGCGGTCACAATGTTCTGCATTCCATGGGCTTTGATGCCTTTGGCCTGCCGGCAGAACAGTTCGCCATCCAGACCGGTCAGCATCCGCGCATCACGACCGAAGCCAATATCGAAAATATGCTGCGTCAGCTTCAGGTGATTGGCCTGGGCCATGATCCGCATCGCCGGTTCGCCACCACCGATGTGGATTATTACAAATGGACCCAGTGGATATTCCTTCAGCTTTTCAACAGCTTCTATGACCCGACTGTCGAATGGAAAGGCCCGCAGGGTCAGACCATCACCGGCCGTGCCCGCCCGATTGCCGAGTTGCGCCCGCTTCTGGAAAGTGGTGAATGGTTGCTTGACGAAGATGGCGTGCCGCAGCCGAAATCCGTAATTGGCGAAGGTGTCAAAGCCGAAGGCAAAGAGATCGACCGGGCAATTGATCGCGGGCGTCTGGCCTATGTCGACGAAGTTCCGGTCAACTGGTGCCCGATGCTGGGCACGGTTCTGTCGAACGAGGAAGTCACCAACGAAGGTAAATCCGAACGTGGTGATTACCCGGTCTATAAACGTCCGCTGAAACAGTGGATGTTGCGCATTACCGATTATGCCGATCGTCTGGTGGCGGACCTTGAAGGGCTTGATTGGCCCAATGGCGTGGTCGAGATGCAGAAGGGCTGGATTGGTCGTTCTGTTGGCGCGCGGGTCAATTTCCCGGTCAAGACCGTTGATGGTTCGGACGAGAAAATCGCCGTTTACACCACCCGTCCGGATACGATTTTTGGTGCGACCTATATGGTTTTGGCACCGGAACATCCGCTGGTGGACAAGCTGTGTGCCGAGGATAAAAAGGGCGATGTTGCTGCCTATCGTGCGCAGGCTTCCGAGCTTAAGGCCGTTTCGGCCAAGGATGATGCCGAACGTGAAAAGACCGGTGTGTTTATCGGCGCATATGCGACCAACCCGGTGACGGGTGAAGAAATTCCGGTCTGGATTGCCGATTATGTCCTGATGGGCTATGGCACCGGGGCGATCATGGCGGTTCCGGCCGGCGATCAGCGCGACTTTGAATTTGCCCATAAATTCGGTCTGCCGATCAAGGCAACCACCAAGCCGTCCGAGAGCTGGCTTAAGGATAATGCACCGGCCGATGCGGGTGATCTTGACGGGGCTGCGTTGGCGGCGCTTTATGAAGCAAATCCGGGCAGCTTCAAAACAGCCCAGACCGAAATTGGCGAGACGATCAATTCCGCCAATGACGAGGTTTCGATCAACGGTCTTTCGACCCCCGATGCCAAGGCCAAAATCATCGAATGGATGGAAGCCAAGGGCATTGGGCGCGGTCGCGTGCAGTATAAACTGCGTGACTGGCTGTTTTCGCGCCAGCGTTATTGGGGCGAGCCGTTCCCGGTTCTGTTTGATAAGGAAACCGATCAGGTTCACGGCATTGCCGAGGCAGCGCTTCCGGTCGTTCTGCCGGAAATGACCGATTTCAAACCGCAATCGAACGAAGACCCGAATTCCGAGCCGGAGCCGCCATTGGCACGTGCCAAGGAATGGATGGAAGTCACCGGTATTGTCCTTTGCGATGGTTCGGTTCTTCCGGTTGATGCGGCTGTGGGTTCAACATACGCCCATGACGGTGCGGAATATGAAGTGCGTGCGTTCAAACGCGACGCCAACTCCATGCCGAACTGGGCGGGGTCGTGCTGGTATTATCTGCGCTATTTCGATGCCAAGAACGATGCGAAATTCGCGTCAGACGATGCGGCAGCCTATTGGGCGAACAGCACCGACAAGGATGGCAAGGCACTTCCGGGGGCGGTTGACCTTTATGTCGGCGGGGCGGAGCACGCAGTACTTCACCTGCTGTATTCGCGTTTCTGGCACAAGGTTCTGTTTGATCTTGGCTATGTCGCAACGCCCGAGCCGTTCCAGAAGCTGTTTAACCAGGGCATGATCACGGCTGATGCCTATACCGATGCGCGCGGTGTTTATGTCGACATTCATGATGTCGAAATGCGCGATGTCGATGGCAAGAAAGTCCCGTTCAATGCCAAGACGGACGAGCAGCTGACGACCGTGCCGGGCAAGATGGGCAAACGGTATAAAAACGGCATCCCGCCCGAGGAAATCTGCGACCAGTACACCATCGATACGTTCAGAACGTACGAGATGTATATGGGCCCGCTTGACAGTTCCAAGCCGTGGCAGTCCGATGCGATTGTCGGCATGATGCGGTTCCTGTCCAATGTCTGGAAAGTTACCACCCAGATGGAACGCACTGACAGCGTTGACGGCAAGATCGAAACGCTTGTGCATAAGACCATTGCCAAGGTGACCGGCGATATTGCCGATCTTCGTCTGAATACGGCGATTGCCGCCTTGATCGAACTGACCAATGCGCTGACCAAGCAGAATGCGGTTCACGATGACCATGCCAAGGCTTTGGCCTTGATGGTTGCACCGTTTGCGCCGCATCTGGGCGAGGAACTGATGAGCCGGATGGCTTCGGATGAATTCGGTGCCAGGAAATCGGTGATCAAGTTCGACTGGCCGGAATTCGATGCCGAAAAGGCCAAGGATGACGAGTTCGAAGTCCCGGTTCAGGTCAATGGCAAGAAACGCGGTTCTGTCATGGTGGCCGCCGATGCCGATCAGGCGACGGTCGAAGCCCTTGCCAAGGCGGACCCGAATGTTGCGCGCCATCTTGAAGGCATGCAGATCGTCAAGGTGATCTATGTCGCCAAGCCGACACCGAAACTGGTCAATATTGTCGTGAAGGGGTAAGTCCCGTTCACGCAGCGATTTCAAGGCAGGGCATCAGAAATTCTGATGCCCTGTTGCTTTTTGATCTCGATTATTGACGGTTGAGATGAGGCTGGCTAGAAGTCAGTTCAGCATATCTTAGTAAGGGTTGAGTAATGAGCCACGGGCGCAAGATTTCTGTTATCGGTTTGGGCTATGTCGGGTTGCCGGTTGCGGTTGCATTCGGAACGTCGATCGGGCGCACTGTTGCCTTTGATATCAACAAGGCCCGTATTGCCCAGCTCAAGGCCGGACATGATGCGACGGGCGAAGTCGATGATCACGAACTGGCAGCAGCCGACCTGTTGTTAAGTGACAATCCCGAAGATCTGCGTCAGGCCGATTTCCATATCGTCACCGTGCCGACCCCGATTGATGGGTCGAACCGCCCGGATCTTTCGCCGTTGCGTTCGGCATCGAAAACCGTTGGTGCCATCCTGAAAAAGGGTGACATCGTGGTCTATGAAAGCACGGTTTATCCCGGGGCGACCGAAGAAGAATGCGTTCCGATCCTGGAACAGCTTTCGGGCCTTACGGCCGGGACCGATTTCACGGTCGGCTATTCCCCCGAACGCATCAACCCGGGTGATCGCGAACATCGTTTCACCACCATTACCAAGGTCGTATCGGGTCAGGATCAGGCGACCCTTGATATTGTCGCCGAGGTTTATGGCAGTGTCGTCACCGCAGGCATTCACAAGGCGCCGACCATCAAGGCCGCCGAAGCCGCCAAGGTGATTGAAAACACCCAGCGCGACCTCAATATCGCGCTGATGAACGAGCTGTCGCTGATCTTTGACCGGGCGGGCATTGATACCCGTGATGTGCTCGAAGCAGCCGGCACCAAGTGGAACTTCCTGAAATTTACCCCGGGTCTGGTTGGCGGTCACTGCATCGGTGTCGATCCCTATTACCTGACCCACAAGTCAGAAGAGCTGGGCTATTACCCGCAGGTGGTTCTGGCCGGTCGTCGCGTGAATGACGGCATGGGCGAAGTTGTCGCCAACAAGGTGATCCGGGCCTTGCTGCGTGAAGGGGCGACCAAGAACCCGACCGTGACCGTGCTTGGCCTGACCTTCAAGGAAGATGTTCCCGATATCCGCAATACCCGCGTGATTGACATCATCCGTTCGCTTGAAGATGCCGGGATCAATGTTCAGGTCCACGATGTTCACGCCGATGCCGAGGAAGTCACCCACGAATTTGACGGTTTGAAACTGTGTGGTGATGATGATCTGAAACCGGCAGATGCGCTTGTCCTTGCAGTGTCGCACAAGGAATATGTCACCAAGGGCTGGCCGCTTGTTTCGGGGCTTCTGAAAGACGGCAAGGGCTTTGTCGCCGATGTGCGTGCGGTTCTGCCGCGTGACGCGGTTCCGGCCGGTATTGATCTCTGGCGTCTGTAAGCCCGGATTTAATCAGGTTCATCCTGATAAAGATCAAGCTCGCGCTGCATTTTCTTCGTCAAACCCTTGGCGACAATGCGGTGCGAGCTTTTTATATGATCGCAAAGATCCGCATCGCCAAGACCCGGCACATCATGATGCTGGATCCATTTCATGCCCCTTGATGCCAGATAGGGGGCAGGGCGCAGACCCGGCATTTCTTTAAGCACCTCATAGCCGATTTCAGATGTCTTGAAGGTGATGCCAAGGGTTTCGTTCCGGGTCCATCCGGCAATGGCAAAGACCTTGCCGCCAACCTTCCAGACATCGGCACCACCCCATTGCACAACATGCGTGGTGTGGGGCAGTGATTTGCAAAAGGCATTGAATTCTTCGCGGGTCATTTGCGGTCATCCGGATTGGGGTTCCCGGCATTCTGATGGGTGGTGCCGGTGATGGGAAGTGTGTTTTGCAAAACATCCATAACCGTCATTTGGATTTGCTCGGCAAACCGCGCGCGGTGAAAGCGGTTCTGGCACATCGTCCAGGCATTTCGACGGATCATGTCGGTGCGGGCGGGATCTCGGGTCACGTCGATGATAGCACGGGCAAGCAGATCGGGATCGCCTGACGGGCATAGCCAGCCGGTTTGACCCGGGATGACAAATTCCGGCAATGTGGCGATATCGCTGGTAATTACCGGAAGGCCCGCTGCCATCGCCTCAATCACGACAAGCGGCTGGGCTTCGTTGGCATAATTGGTTGGCAACACAAACAGATCGCAGTTGTGATAAAGGGCCGTGCGCGCATTCGGGGCAATCGGGCCGACATAATTTGAAAATGTTCTGATGCCACAGGATGCCAGAAGGGTGTCGAGTTCGGCCGTGGTCATATCACCCGGTGCCCCGGCAATGGTCAGGTCAAAGGAAACACCACGTTTACCGAGCAGCGCACACGCCGCGATCAGGGTTTCAATCCCCTTGGCGCGAAACAGATTGGACAGCCATAAAATGCGCACAGGCGATGCCGGATACCAATCAGGGCCGGGCGGCCCGGCAAAGGCATCATCATCCAGGCAATTGGCAATGATAACGGAACGGCAATCCAGACCGGCAATTTCAGAACGCAGCGTTTCACCAAGCAAAATAGCGGTCTGGCCGGAAAAGACCCGTTTTTGAAACCATGCTGACCCTGCGGTTTGGCGCATGGCGCAAAGACCACGGCCATGCAGATGGATGATGGCGGGAACGCCAAACAATTTGGCCAGCAAGACATAAAGGCAATCACGGTAATAGGCCCCGCCCGTCGGGGCAAAGCAGATATAAAGGGAATCCCGACCGGGAAGGGCAAAAACAAGCCGGATGGCAAGCCAAAGCGCACGCAGGATTTTTCCAGCAGTTGGTCGGGCGATGTCTGAAAGCTTGTTGGCAAAGCGCATTTCGATGACATGCGTGTCAAACTTTTCCGATAGCGCATCAATCGCATGCCGGTTCATTTTGGCTGCCCCGTGCATGGGCGGGGGCAATTGAACCATGGCAACAAGCCGGTTGCGTTTTGTCATCCCCCGGTCCCCCGCGCAATACCAAGTTTTGTGCGCATCATCGCCAATATCATCCAGTGTGAAAAACCGATATCGGCCCGATAACGGTCCAGAACAGTTTGCAAGGTCGCCCGATAGATATCAGACGGGATCGCGGCATAAAAACGTTCGGCCGGATCAAGGTTGCGGGCCATGAATGGGGTGTCGAGCTGCCAAAACGATGCGCCAGCCCGGCAGGCCGCGCGCAAATAGAAATCAAGATCGATACAGCACGGAAGGTTGGTGTCATAGCCGCCCGCACGAACCCAGATATCGCGGTGAAACGCCAGGGATGAGTGATGGAACGGATTGCTGACATAAAGGCGGGACGGGGCAATTTTCCGTGATCCTTTGCGCCGGATGACTGGCCGGTCCGATTGCGCCGGGGTGAATGACAGTGCGTCCGGTCGGGTGGCAAGAAAGTCCGCCTGTGCGTCGAGACGACCGGGAAGTGACAGGTCGTCAATGTCCTGAATGGCAATCAGGCCGGTTTTGCAATTGCTGATGGCCAGATTTAACGCCGCCCCGCGCCCAAGCCGTTTGGCTGTGACCAGCTTTATCCGGGCATCTGAACGAAGGATGTCTGGCAATACAAGCGGCGGATTTGATCCATCATCAAGCAGAATGGCGCGATCTTGCGCGCGCAGTGTTTGAACAAGGTTGCTGGCAAATCCGTCGATAAAACGCGATCCGTTATAGATGGTTGTGATGACCGTGACCGGATCAGTCATTTTGCCCGTTCTCCCACCGGATGATAAGGGTTGCCTTGTTTGTCTTCGGGGCCGTGATGCGATGGGCCGGGCCGGCAACCGTAATCGCGTCATTGTCATCAAGCACGATCGGGTGGTCGCACATCAAACGAATGCCGGTTTGCGCGATGGACAGTTCGGTATCGGAAACGCGGTTCAGCTTTACATCCGCGGTGGCGAGAACGCGCAGCAAATCGGGTTTTGGTGAAAGTCGTTCATCGCAACTGTCTGTAATCCGGATTTCGGTATCGTCAAAATCAATGATCCGCTGCCCTGTTGTTCCCGCCAATTGAAAGGTTACAACAACCCGCCGGTCCGATTGGCACGTGGCAGTGATAAAACGTGCAACCGTGCCATCCCGGGTCGCCGGAAGCGGTATGGTCGCCGGGACATACAGGCTTGGCTGCTCCTGTTCACCGCCGGTCGGCGGGAACAGGAGCATCGCACCGCTCCCTTTTCCCAATACAATGACAGGTGAGGGCGTCACATCAAATATCCGGGCGCCGGAAAGAAGCATCTGTGCGTCATAACGTGCCGATGTGGTGGTAAAAATCATCCGGGTTTGGTGTGGATGATCGGTCGGCGTGCTTTGCGGCGTTTCTGGTGAAAGTCCGGCTGCCTGCAACAGCCAGTAGCCGCCAAAAGCCAGATAATCGTCATGACGGTTATAACCATACCAGCCCGGTGTTAAGCGGTTGGTCGGACCGGGGTTTTCGGGAACAGCGCACGGTGCAAGAAGATTGAGTGGCAAGGTCGCGGCATTTAGCATGGCATCTTCGATGCGATAAAGAACCGCATCGGCCGCGTCATGAAAACCGTATTTCAACAGAACATAAAACGCACAGACCGCCCCGAAGCTTTGCCCCGCACCGCGACCAGCCAAATTCGCATATCCGTGGTTTTGGCAAATGCTAGCAATCAGATGCGTTGCCTTGCGTGCCAGTGCCTGATCGGTTCGGTTAGCGCTTTGCGACAGCAGGGCCGCGCAAAAGGCATGATATTGCGCGGAAAAGCATCCGGGTCGATCAAGAAACAGATCGGATCGCCAATAACGCATGCGAATAAAGCAGCGATGCAAGGAAGCAAACAACCGGCTGAATGCGCCCGACGTTTTTGCCTGACGGTTGCGCAATTGCAGGATCTGCCAGTTTGCGACATCGGGATTTTGATTGCGGGCATTTTTCAGGATGGCGCGACGGGCGGCTGCCGACATGTCCGGCATTGAAAGCAAGGCATATTCGATGAATTCACGGTGATAGGTTTTGTCGGGAATTTCGCGTTGAAGGGCGGTTTGTGCACGGGTGATCTGTCGATGATACTGATCGCGGTCAAGCCCGGACCAAAGCGCGCAGGCAAAAGCCTTGCCGTAAAAATCGGGAAGCACGAAATCGCCATCACGTTTTTGACGGCAAACCAATTCATCGGCGATGATTTTTGCCAGTCTGAGACACCGGTTGGTCATCCCGGCATGGGTCAGTGGAAGTGACATGTGACCTCCATCCCGAGTGTCTGACCAGCCGTGAGCTGGTTAAGCGGTACGGCCTGAATTTCCGGGCAATGTCGACCCCGACGTTCGCGAAGCCGCCATAAAAATCGCCGAACCGGTCCAATCCGCCAAAGCTGTTTGGCAACCCAATCCGGGGCGGAAAGGGTAAAGAACCGGTTGGCCCAGCGCAGCCAGACCTGATCAACCGGGCCGGAGGGTAATAGACGGGCATGAATGATCCAGTGATCATCACGATCACGCAGATAAAGATACGGATCAAACCGTCCCGCGCCATCGGATCGGGTCAGGGTAAGGATTGCCCGATGGTTGGCATGGCTGACCAGTTCGGCCTGTCTGACAGGGTAAAGACGGTATTTGTCGCTATTGGCATGTTTAAACGATTGATCGGCAATTATGCCGCGATCAATGCCGGTTTTGGCAAAGACAAACCGGATCACCGCATCCTGAAGCATGATGTCATCGAGGGCGGTGAAGCTTGCCGACACGGCAAGGCATCGGGGGGCCACAAGATGCGTTTTCAGATCAATCTTTAACCGCCCGCCCGACAGATGCCAGATATTGCCGGTGTTATGGGCGTTGCGCGCGGTATCGGTCAGGGTGACAAAAGAATGCCGATCCGAACATTCAATGCCCCAACCGGCAAACGAGATATCGCCAAATTGGCCATCCATAACGCGGTTATCGGTAATCGTAACGTCGAGTTTGCTCATGTGCGCACATCCTTGCGCATCAGCCAGACCTGACAGCCCGCCAGTATGACGCACAACACACCGAGCCTGATCTGGGCGATGATCATAAGGTTTGCCAACAAGCCCGGCGTTTTCATTGGTTCGGAAAACAGCGGCAGCGTTACAAACAACAAGACCAGAAGAAGCCACCCCAGCCAGATCACCCGACCGCTTTCCTGCAAGACAAGGCATTGGCGAATGATGATGGCCAAAAGAAGCGGCCAGAACGCGCCGGTGCGCAGGATTGCGACAAGTTCCATGTCCGGTTCTGCATAGATCAGATGTGCGATCAGGTCGGGGAAAAACACCAGCAACATGGTGACAGATGCCATCGGTACAAACAGCCAGAATTCCCGTATCAGCCCTTCCTGGCCTTTGGCAAACAGGGTGGCCGCAATCGCAGTTATCAAACCGGCACAGAACAGAAAGACACGTTGTGCAAGGAACAACGCGTGCGATCCATCCCCCAGCAACACAAAATCAAGGTTGGGCAGGAAACCGGCCAGAAGCGTAAAGCCGATCAGGCCGCATATCTGTTTGATATCAGGTTCGGGCGGGACCAAACGCGTTTGCGGTTTGCTGCGCAAGCGTGCTGCAAAGCAGATTGATGCAATAAAGGCCGCGACCGAGATCGCCGGTGCGATGGTAAACAAAATGAAATTGTTGCTTGTTGCGACGGCCAAAAATGCAGTCCCGATACCGGCAAGCTGGGCGATCACGGCAATCTGGCCAAGATGGGAAAATGCTGTCCGGGCGGTAATGATCCAGTCGGGCGACAGGGCCGCTGCAATCGGCATGATCACGAACGGCCAGTGGATTGGAAGGACAAATTCCGGCCGGGTCCCAAGCAGCGCAATCGCGGCAAAGGCGACCAAAAGCCTGAAAGTGACAACGAGAATAGCGGTGGTGTGCGCCCCGGTCTGAACCAGCCGGATCAAAAGCGGGCCGGTGCCCGCCTGTGTTGCGGTAACGGCAAGTCCGGTCATTGCCAGTATCGCAAAATACCCGCCAAGCATGTCTGGCGCAAAACCATGCCCGATCAGCAAAAGAATGATCATGCCACCCAGTCTGGCGATCAGGTTCGCCGCGACCATCCATAACGGAAACAGACTGGCCGTTATTGCCAGAATGACTTTATCAATGACTTTATCGATGGTTTTATCCATGGCGTGACAACACGGCTTCATAGGCCAGATCAACCCGATTGCCATAGCCGGTGACAAGATCCCGGCTGATCTGATCCCGGGCGGCGTGCGACAGGTTTTTGCGCATGGCCGGATTTTCAATCAGGGCCGACAGGGCGGTTGTCATTGCATCGGCATCGCGTGGCGCAATGATCAGGCCGCTTATGTGATTGATTACCGGGCTTCCGGCGTCAAAGGTGGTGACAATGGCGCATCCGGCTGCCATGGCCTCCATCACGGCAAGGCTGCTGCCTTCTGACAGGCTGGGAAACACGAAGATGTCAGAACCGAGCATCCGGTCGGCGACCACGGATCGGGGTTGGGGACCAAGCCATTCACAGCCGTCTGGCAGATTGGCCAAAAGAGGTCTGGCACAAGGTTGCGCAGGCCCGATCAGGGTCAGGCAAATGCGCAGGCGATATTTGGCCCGAAGGGTCGACCAGGCGCGCAGAAGATGGGCAATCCCCTTGGCCAATGACAGATTGCCAACATAAAGAAGCCGGATAACCGTCTCGGTGCGACCGGCGCGACCGGTGCGGGCGCGGTGGACAAGTTCCTGGCATTGCGGGGATATGAAGGGCACCAGATAAATCTTGTCCGGATTGATGCCACATGTTTGCAGACCGTATGCGACCGCATCGGACGGTGCCAGAACCGCATCGGCAAACTGTGCTTCACGGGTTCTGCGACGGGCAAGGAATGCGGAAATTTCGCGATATGTCAGACCATGTGACTGATATTCTGCGGCAAGTTGGCGATGCCGGGTCGGGGCCAGTTGGCCGGTAATATCGGCAATGGTCACCATACCGCGTGCCTTGGCGCGGCGCATGGCAGGAAGGCTGTAATTGCCCTGACCGTGGAAAATATCGGCCTTGGGATTGTGAAGCGATGCCAGAACCGACAACGGTATGTCGGAATAAAGATTGGCGGCGGGCAGGCGCAATTTTCGGGCGATCTGCCCCATAAGATCGGGCATCAAATGCCGACCGGGAACTTGTGCAAGGACGGGGTCGGTCGCGCGCGATGGCGGGGTTGGAAAGCCATGCCCGTCATGTCGCCAGAAACTGTCCCAACGGATGAGGCGGTTCTGCCGGGCAAGGTAACCTGCGAGAATTGCCGACTGATCAACCCGGCTGACTATCCACACAGATGGGCCGGTTTTGGACGATGTCGGAACCGGGTGGATCAATTCCATTGGCAATGACCCCGGTTCCTGGCGATGCCGTGACAAACGGCCTGCCACAGAGTGTCGGCATGATGTTGGGCGGTGTTGGCGGTAATCCGGCTTGCCTGTCTTTGCCGGGTTTGACGCCAAAGATCAGGATTGCTCAGAAGGTTTGAACAAGCCGATACCCATGCCGATGGCGCGTTCGCCAAAAGGGTGTCATCGGGATCGAGAATATCGGGCGCACACCCGACAGCATCACTGGCAAGTGCGACCGCGCCACATGCAATCGCCTCAACCACGCCAAGGCCATAGGCATCATTGTGGCTTGGAAACAGGCAAAGTCTAGCCGCACCAAGATGTGCGGGAAGCTGTGGCGGGGGAAGTTGACCCCATGTTTGGGTGATGTCGGCAAGACCTGTACGGCGAAGGCGATACTTGATCTTCCGGGTATCGGTACATCCGAAAATGCCGATCTTATGCACAATGTTTGATCGCACCAGTCTTGCGGCAATTTCAAGGAAGGCGTCGAAGCCTTTGCGGCGAGTTGTCCGACCACACCACACAAGATCAAAGGGGCGTTCGAAAAAGCCGCGATTGGAAAGAGTGACCGGGATCGCATCATTGCCAAAGGACACGGGTATCGGCGTAACAAAGATATCTTCGGCGTTGGCGCCGAGGGTGGAAAACCAGTCTTTGCCGCGTGTGCTGGCAGCAATATGGCCATCAGCCGTGCGGACCATCTGGCGGCGGATGTAACGACGCACCGGATTGTCATAAAGGGCGTCCGATGCGGACCATCCGTCAAACTGGACAATGACGGGAATGCCGGATTGTGCGGCGAGATTTCGCGCCCGCCATTGCGCCATGCCAAACCCGGCAAGGATCAGGATATCGGGCCTTGTTTGCCGGATGGCCTTTGTGACACCGACCGGAAAAGTCAGATTGCGATTTTCACCGAGATATAGATTCAAACCGGCAAGATTGATCTGCGCAAACGGGGGCGTGCGGTCGGACCAGTTGCGTTGCGGTTCTGTGCGGCTGGTGCAGATAACGGTCAGGCCGCCACCGGCGTTTCGGGCGTGGTGATGCAGGGCGCTGTAACTGTCAAACCGGTACGGCGCAACAATGTTGGTCAGCAACGCTATTTTCACCAGAAGCTCATCCGTGGATGCTGTTGTTGCTGTTTAATCAATCATAAGTTACCTTTTCCATCAACGATACAAAAGTGCAGCCATGGGCATAAGTATCTATGGATGCTGAAAAAAAAATGTGATCTGGTTGGATTTCCGGGCAGTTGGTTCTGGACTGGCGGGGACGATGAATGCGACAGGGGAAAGCTGCGATTTTCGGGTTGCGTCTTGATCTCAGGCAGCGCGAAAAACTATGCGCAGATATCTGTAATTGGCTGGCATCTCGTGACCGGTATGCCAATGGTCCCTGTTTTCGACAGCAATCCCTGAATGCATTGAAATTGCCACAGGCACGCGACGATGTCCGGTTGTTTCGGGCATTGGCAAATGCCGACAGCCTGAATGCCGATGGCATGGGCATTGTTTGGACCGCGCGGCTTTTGGGCATCAAGGTGCCCGAACGGGTGACCGGCATTGACGTCATGACCGCATTGTTGCCCCGGTTTGAAAAACAGGGGGTGCGGATTTTCCTGCTTGGGGCGCGCCCCGATGTTGTGCGCGAACTTAGGGCGCGCTTGATGCGCCGTTATCCCGATCTTCAAATTGCCGGCATTCATCACGGATTTGATCCCGATGACGCCAAACTGGCCGCGATTGTCCGGCAAAGCGGGGCGGACGCGGTCTTTGTTGCCCTGCCATCGCCGCGCAAGGAGATCTTTGTTGACCGGTTTGGTGAACAGACCGGGTGCGGCTTTATCATGGGGGTTGGCGGGGCATTTGATGTTCTGTCGGGCCGAATAAGGCGGGCACCGGTTGTCATGCAAAAGGCCGGGCTGGAGTTTTTGTGGCGGATTGCCTGTCAGCCCCGATACATGTTGCCGCGTTACGGGCGCGGGCTTTGGGCATTTGCGCGGCTGGTGATGCCGAAAATCATTGCCCATCGCGTCGGGCACATGCCCGGTTGGGTCAGGCTGGCGGCAATGATCACACTGGCAACACCGGTGATCCTGTTTGCGCGTGATGGCGGTTCGCAAGTCATCACACCTGCCGCCGATGCACCCCCGGCTGTGCCCACCGATGCGCGCCCCGGGATTGAAACCCCGGATATGCGCACGCAGATCGCAGAAAAGATCAGCGCCCTTACCACCCCGCAGGACGTCCGGGACATGATTGATCGGCTGCTTGATCTGGCGCTGTTTGGCGAGACGGCGGAAATGACCGATCAGGCCGATGCCCGTCAGACCGATAACCGTCAGATCGATTGGCAGAGTGCGGATGCAACGATTTCGGCGGTGCTAAAAATGATGGAGGTGATCCTGAGTGCTGCGGGGGGAAACGGTTTTTTGGTCGAGGCGGTTTTTGGCGGCGTGTTAAAGCAGCTTCTTGGTCTGCATCCGGAACCAAGCCGCCTGACCCGCATGATTGAAAATGATGTGCCGACCCTTGCATCACGCTTTTTCGGTGACGGGGCCGTTCGGTTTGTGCCGGGGGATGACCGGTTTGATGATGATATTGCGGTTGTCGAAACAGGGATAAGCACCCCTTCATCGGGCATAACCGTTCCGCAGGCCCAAGTCCGCCAGGCAGTTTCCTATGACGTCATTTACCGCGTTGTACAGACAGGCGGGCAGGCCAGCCCGGTCTGGCAGGATCTGGTGGACGAGCTTGGCGATGCGACATTTCAGCAGGAGGATGTCAGTCCAAGATGACGGGCCCATCATTTGAACAGTTTGACCCGTCCTTGCGTGAACTGGTTGCGATCTTGTGGCGGCGACGTGGTGTCGCAATTCTTGCCTTTGTCATTGTACTGGTGGCGTTGCTTGGCGTGATTGCCAACTGGCAGCCGGGATATCGTGCGACGGCGGAAGTCGGCCTGATACCGGTTGTCACGGCGTCTGGTGATCGCGCCAGTGACGGCGCAGGCCCCCGAGCCGGTGAATTGACCGCCCAGCAAATCGAAACCGTGATTGCCGAAATGCGCAGCGAGGAAACCCTGGCGACCGCCCTGGCGGTCCTGCGCGGTGCGGGCATCGGTTTCGATCCGGTTGGTGTCGAAAACAGTTTGGCAAATGATCCTGCGCCCCGAACAGGGACATCTGAAACGGGTGCAATCAACTGGTTGCGTGCCCGGTTCGGGGCCGAACGGATCGGTCATTCCGCCGTGATTGAGGCAAGCTTTGTCGCAACGGATGCGACCGTCAGTCAGGTCGCCCTTCAGGCAATTGTCGAAAGCTATGTATGGCAGCGTGAAGATCGCCAGAAACATGTCATTCGATCCCGTCTTGAGGATGCGGACAGTCAGCTTGCCACCGCCCGCGGCGACCTTTTTGCCCGCGAAGGTGATTTGCTGGCCTGGCAACAACAGGCCGGGATGCTTGATCAGGAAGAAGGCGCATTGATGCTTGAACGGATCTATGCGCTTGACGAGCAGGCCGAAAAAATCGGTCAGGAGGTTGCAACCCTCGAACTGGCGGCCCGTCGCCGGGCAATGGCAAACGGGCTTGACGATCTTTTGGCCATTCCCGATATCGCCGGGCATCCGATGGTCGCACAGCTTTCGCAACGCTATGAAACCGAACGTCAGGAGTTTGACAGGCTTGATCAGCGTTATGGGCCCAAACACCCGATAATGCAGGGCCGCCAGAAGGTGCTTGATGATCTTTATGCGCAACTGGTGGATGCGGCGCTGACGGTATCGGGTCAAATGGGGGATGCACTTGCCAGTGCGCGGGAAAGGCTTCGTCTGATCACCGGGCAACGTGATCTTTGGCAAAGCCGATTGAATGACCGCCATTCCCGCACACAAGGCCAGGGCCAATTGCAGCGTGCGGTGGCATTGGCGCGTGACAATGTCGATCAACTTTCCCGGCAAGTTCAGACATTGCGCCGTGAACTGGCATCCTTTCGCGGCGATTTGGAAATTCTGCAATCACCGACCCTTCCGGTGTCGGCGGAATTTCCGGCCAAACGCGATCTGATGGCGCTGGCCATCATGGTGGCATTGTTTGCCGCGGTGATTGCCGCTTTGTTGCGGCACTATTTCGATCAAACCATTGCCGATGATTTCGAACCGCAAGACGTTTTGGGCGTGCCGCTTTATGCGCGCATCCCCGCCCGCAATATGACGGATGGCAGGGGCCTTGCGACGGATGCCGGGGGTGATGACGCAATCGGGCATCTGGCGGTTTTGATGCGCATCGTTGATCAGAACCGAAAACCCCCGCCAACCGGATCAACCGCGCAGATCATCGCCATCGGATCGGCACAAACCGGCGAAGGCAAAAGCCACATCGCCCACGCACTTGCATCATGTTTTGCCGGGCTTGGTCACAAAACCCTGCTGATTGATGGGGACCTTCATGATCCGACCGGCGGGGAAAATACCAACCGCGTCTTTGCCAATCTGGTCGCCCTTCTTTCCGGCGAGACGGATGTGACCGGATTTAAAGACGCCGCTGCCAAGGCCGACGGGCAAACCGGGCAATATTGGCATCTGGGGGCAAGGATGGCGGTGCCCGGATCCATCGCGACCGGACTGATTGAGCGACATCTGGGACCGCTTGTCGATCAATTGCGTGATCAGTTCGATTACATCATCCTTGATACGCCGCCGATCCTGTCGGTTGCGGACGGGCTGGTTGCCATGGGGCTTGCCGATGTCAGGCTGTTTGTTTTGCGACACGGATCAAGCAAAAAGCGCGACGCCAAGGACGCGCTTGATCGTCTTGCCACGGCGGGAATTGTTGCCAGCGGCATCGTCTTGAATGGCGGCCCGGCGCGACCGGCCTATGGACGGGCCGATATGGCCCAAACGATGGGGGACCGGGTATGATGCGGGGCATGATGCGGGGCATTGTGATGGCCGGGGCACTGGTCGTGATCCTTTATGCCGGCTGGCAACTGGCGACAGAAGCGGCTGCATTTCGCAAACTTGATGACCCGCGTGCCGGATTTGCCAATGCAAACGGATTTGAAGCCGCCCTTCGCACCGAGGCATTGCACAAGGCACTGACGACGGGGGACCCGAAAATCCTTGATCACATCATCACCGATCAGCGTAGCCATGCCCCGTTCGATCCGTTTTTGATGGCGGTTTCCGCCCTGTCGGGGATGGTTAGGGATGATCGTGATCTGCAACGGCGTGCGGCCCTGTTTGACCGGGCCTTGTTGCTTGCCCCGCATGACCGGCGGATACGGAAGATGCGCGATGCCGGGCAATTGATGCTTCAAACCCGGCCCCCAGAATGGCGACAACCGGCAAAATCAGGGCCGGAAGCCCGATGACCCAGTCAAATATCGTGCTTGTCAGAAACAGACTGATCACGGCTATCACAAGCCCCCGAAATGGCTGGTTCCATGTGGCACGCATGATCAAGGCTGCACTGAAAATCACGGCAATTGCCAGTGTCAAAACGACCGGCACCCCAAAGACAATTGCACCATCAAGCCACAGGTTATGCGTACTGAACCAGTTGGCATCTTTATTGAGTTCCGGGGTCGCAAAATGACCCATGACAAGGGCAATGCTGTCTGGTCCGAAGCCGATGAACGGTCGATCGGAAATGGCCCGAAGGGCCGTCGCCCAGGCATCATCGCGCTGGATCAGGTCAAAGCGTGTCAGATCATGAAACCGCGATACCAGTTCAGGCACACTAACCGATGCGACAAACCCGATGCCGATCACACAGAAACCGGCAAAAAACAGCTTTCCCCAATGCCATGCGCGCGTCGATCTGCCCGGATGCCGGGCAAAGCCGATCATGAAAAAGGTCGCGATCAGAACCACGACAAATGCCAGGCGCGAATGGCTTTGGGTCATGGCTGCGACAAACAGGATGGCAAGCGCAAGATACCCGCCCGACTGATCAAGGCGTCGTCCAATCGGCACATGATGACGGGCACCAGCATCAGCGCCAGCATGACGGTAATTGGTATGGGGGACCATAAACAGATAGATGCTGGCGATATATCCGATCCCCATCAATCCGCCAAACGCACTGCGATTGGCAAGGCTTCCGGTCCAGTCCCCGATATGGGCGGTCTTGGCAAACCAGAATGTTGTTTGTGCGTCAAAAACCGCATCTCCAAGCGCCAGCACCATCTGAAGGGTGCAAGCAATGATGATGGCATGCAAAATTGCCAAAAGCCCGCCATTGGGGGCCTTTTGCGCGATCAGGGATATCAGGGTGACGGTCGCGCAAAGCCAGATGATTTCAAAGGTCTGATTGATCCATGCCGCGGGGTACAGGGCAACAAAGGGAACATCAAACGGAAAGGCTTGAACCGGCCAGACCGGGGATGCCTGTATGATCATCCAGATGACGATAATGGCGGCAAACAGCCAGACACCGATCACGTGGCGGGGCAGGGATATGGTGCGCATTCGCCAGCACATGGCGATCAACCCGACCCCGGTCAGGAGGGCGAGAACCGCAATCGCCCAAGGCCGCCCCCCGCCCAGCATCACGGGGGCAAGAATGATTTCCGCCATCAGACAAAACTGCGCCAGTCGCACCATCGACCTGTGCCAATCTGCTTTGAAATTAAGGAGATGACCCTAGCCCAATTTGATCGGCCTGTCGCCAGCCAAACCGGCGATCCTGACCACAAGCAACGCGGGGATTGCCATGAACGGCAATAGGCAGACCGCATCATTTGCCAAACCGGGAATTGGCAAACCACACTTTGGTAAAACCGATCGCCATTCCGGCCAGAATGCCCGGCGTCGATTGCCGATATGGGTGGTGATTGCGGGCAACGGGGTAATGGCAACATCATTCTGGTTGCTGGGGGCCGGGGGGATGTTGGCCAAGCTGGTTTTGCTGGTCTTTTGGGTGCTGATGGTGGCGGGTTCGCTCCGCACGATCCGGCTTGGCCCCGGGTTGCTGACCGGTTTGCTTATCCTTGCCGGGGTGATCGGGCTAATCATGTTCGGGAACAGCACAGGTGGCGCAGGTGATGAAAAGATCCGCCTGATCGGCAATCTGATGATGGTGCCGGTCGGGCTTGTGGCCGGGGCGGTGATCGGGCGTGATTGTTTGCGCATCCTGATGCCCGCCATGCTGTTTTACCTGATCCTTTCAAGTTCGTTTTATCTGACCCATGAAGGGGCGCGGCTAAATCACGCCTTTTTGTTTCTGGGGTTTTTTGCCCTTTGTTCTGTTTGCAAATTTGGCCATTGGCGCTGGTTGATGATGGCGACTGCGGGTGCGGTCTTTCTGTCCCAAACCCGGATTGCCGTGATTGCGATGCTGATCAATGCCGTTGGCATGATCCGGTTTTCACGGGCGATGACGTGGATTGCGGGATTGATCCTTGTGGGCATTGTTGCCGGGGGTGTGATGGCGTATCTGCCCCGTCTTGTGATGACCCATGACAGCGGGCGACTGGCATTCTGGAAGATGTTTGCCGAAATCTGGCGTGACGGATCAGACGGCCAAAGGTGGCTTGGCTTCGGGGCCGGGTCGGTGGAAGAAATCCTGTCACAGACCGCATCGTTCGGATCATTTGGCGCACTTCACAATGATCATTTCCGTATTCTGTTTGAAACCGGGATTGTCGGCGCGTTGCTGTGGGGGACTGGATGGGTTGTCGTGATCTTGATGGTGCGCCAGACGCGGTTGGCGGTTTGTATCTTGCTGTCGGTTTTCGTCACCATGATTACGGACAACAGTCTGAATTACGGGCATTATCTGATCTGTTGTGCGATTGCGGCCGGGATCAGCGCGCAAGAAGGAAAGAATGGTGAACCGGTCCGAAATGATTGATATCCGCGATCGGGTTTTGGCCAGAATGGCGCAAGACGATTTTGCCGGTGCCGATCCGTTTGACGGGCTTGAAAGCCGCCTGTTTGCAGCAAGCGGGCTTGGCCGGTTTCGGGTATGCCGACTGGTCTGGCTTCAGGCGATCAAGCGCGGACCACGCTTTTTGCGCCGGTTGGCCGATATTGCCCCGATGATCAATCCCAAGACATTGGCATTGCTGAACGGGGCAGGCGACGGCATCAGGCTTGGTGATTTTTCAGACCGGTTGCGTTCCATGCAACAAGCCGATGGCGGGTGGGCTTATCCATTTGAATGGCAGGCGCGCGCCTTTCACGCCAAACGACATCAAAGCAATGCAATCGTTACAAGCTTTGTCATGGACAGCATCTGCAAGGGCGGCGTCACCCCCGATGACCCCGCCCTGATCCGGGCGGCAGATTTCATCGCACGGGATATTTGGCGGGATGGGTATTTCGCCTATTTCGCCCATGACGATACCGAAATCCATAATGCCAGCCTGTGGGCGGCCTTTGCCCTGAACCGCATCAGGCCGGGAAATGCGAAATCGGAATGCGCGTTGCGCCGGGTTGTCGATGCCCAGCAACGCGATGGCAGCTGGGCTTATGGCACACGCGGGCATCATGGCTTTGTTGACGGGTTTCACACTGGCTATGTGCTTGATCTTTTGGACCGGTTTCGGGCAGTGGGTGTAGATGGCCTTGATGACGCGATTGCACGCGGATGGGCATTTTATCGCAAAGCCTGCTTTGACGATGCGGGCATCCCGCGCAGCTATGCCGGCCGGGGCGGATATCTTGATGCCCATGCGGTCGCGCAGGCAATGGCAAGCCTGTGCAGGTTTGGTGATCTCGGGGGGGCAATCCATGTGGCAGAATGGGCGGTGCAGACCCTTTATGATCGCAAACGCGATGTGTTTTATGCCGGGATTGGACGGTTGGGGCGCGATAGGCGCGTTTATATGCGCTGGACACAGGCCTGGATGGTCTGGGGGCTGTCAATCGTGATAGAAGCAATGAAACCCACGCAGCAAGAATGACCAATGCCGGAATTTGATCCAACCGCACCGCTTTCATTTGCCCATCCCGATCCGGACCGCCCGGCAAAGGAGGCGGCTTTGCGCGCCGTGTCCGAGGATGCCTTTCGCGCGCTTTATGCAATCACGCGGGCCGAAGCCACGCGCATGAAGGCCACTGGCGATATGGAGGCGCTTTATGGCCTGACCCGCGGGATGAAGACCCTGCAACGGATTGGCGGGGAACGCGGGATCATTCTTAAAGCAACCCGCATCGGCTTTCTGGAGGGGGCGGGGATTGAAGTGCCCGGTGATTTTGATCAGATGGGGCAAGCCGAAATCGTCAAGACGTTTGAAGGCGGAAACTAGTCCCGCGCGCTGATATTGCGGGTAGGGCGGCTTTGCGTCATAAACAGCCAGAACCCTGCTGACTGATGAAAGCCAACATGCCTGAATTTCCAGCCCTTCCGATTGATACCGTCCTGCCTGATCTGTGTGCGGCGCTGGAAACCGGGACCAATGCGGTTTTGCAGGCCCCGCCGGGCGCGGGTAAGACGACCAAGGTGCCCTTGGCGTTGCGTAATGGTGGATGGCTTGGTGATCAGAAGATCATCATGCTCGAACCCCGAAGGCTTGCCGCCCGTGCGGCTGCGCGCCGTATGGCGCAGCTTTTGGGCGAAGGTGTTGGTGAACAGGTTGGCTATCGCGTTCGGTTTGACAGCAAGGTATCGGCAAAAACCAAAATCGAGGTCGTGACCGAGGGTATTCTGGTCCGGATGATCCAGGATGACCCGGAGCTTTTAGGCATTGGTGCGATCCTGTTTGATGAATTTCACGAACGGTCCCTTGATGCCGACCTTGGATTGGCGCTGGCGCTGGAAACCCAGGGCGCGCTTCGTGATGATCTTCGCATCCTTGTAATGTCGGCAACCCTTGATGGTGGGCCGATTGCATCGCTTATGGGTGATTGTCCGGTAATCACGTCCGAAGGGCGCGCTTTCCCGGTCGAAACCCGGTATTTCCCGCCCAAGCCCGATAAATGGGGCAATGTCCGCATTGACGGGGAAATGACCGCCGCGATCAAAACCGCCCTTCGCGAGGAAAGCGGATCGATCCTTGCCTTCCTGCCCGGTCAGGGGGAAATCACAAGGGTTGAGGCAGCCCTTAAAGAGGCGGTGGGCAATGATACCATCATCGCCCCGCTTTATGGCGCGATGGATGCCAAGGCACAGGATATCGCGATCCAGCCCGCACCGGATGGCAAGCGCAAGGTGGTTCTGGCAACCGCGATTGCCGAAACGTCGCTGACCATTGATGGCATTCGCGTTGTGGTCGATAGCGGGTTGCAACGCCTGCCGCGTTTTGATCCGGCATCGGGCATGACCCGCCTGATCACGGTGAAATCATCACAGGCAAGTGCCGAGCAACGCCGTGGTCGTGCCGGACGTCTGGAACCGGGTATCTGTTATCGTCTGTGGGCGGAAAACGAACAACGTGCCCGCCCAGCTTTCACCGCGCCGGAAATTGCCGAGGCCGATCTGGCGCCATTGACGCTGGAACTGGCCCGTTGGGGTGTCACAGATCCCAAAAGCCTGCCGTGGCTTGATGTGCCCGAAGCCGCCAAAATTGATCAGGCCCGCGATATTCTGCGCGGGTTGGAAGCGATTGATCATGAAAATCGGATTACCGCGATGGGGACGGCGATGGCGGGCATACCGGTCCATCCCAGACTGGCGCACATGATGTTGCGCGGGGCGGCATTGGGGCTCGATCAGGTTGCCTGTGCCTTGGCTGCCCTTCTTTCGGATCGGGATTTCATGCGCGGGCGCGGGGCGGATTTACGGTTGCGCATTGATGCCATCCTGCGCGGCCATGCGCCCAAAATGATCAGTGAAGCCGCCAAGCAGCTTGCCCGCAGGCTGGGCGATGTCATGCGTCAGGCCAACCTTCCAAAAGGCAAGGACACAAAGGTTGATAGCACGGACGAGGTCGGGTTGCTTTTGGCCTTTGCCTATCCTGACCGGATTGGCGAACGGCGCAAGGGGGCTGATGCGCGTTATCGTCTGTCGGGTGGGCGCGGCGGCGTTTTGCCCAATGAAGACAGCCTTGCGAGTGAGGCCTATATCGCGGTTGCCGAACTGGATGGGCAGGCACGTGAGGCCAAGATATATCTTGCTGCCCCGGTGGCGCGCGCAACCCTTGAAACCCATTTCACCGATCAGATTTTCGAAGGCACAGAGGTTTTCTGGGACACGCAATCAGATGCGGTACAGGCCCGCTGGCAACGCCGGATCGGTGCATTGGTGCTGGATGAAAAGGCCACCCATGACGAAGCCGATCCCGATGCGATTGCAACGGCGATGATCGAAGGCATTCGCAAGATCGGTCTGCATTGCCTGCCATGGGATAAGGCATCGGAAGGTCTGCGCCAACGGTTATCTTTCCTGCATCGGGTCGATGGGGATCATTGGCCCGATATGTCTGATGACGGGTTGCTGGGATCGCTTGAAGACTGGATCGCGCCCTATTTGAACGGCATTACCAAACGCGGGCAACTTAAACAGATCAATCTGTCCGAGGCATTGCTGGCCGGGATCGACTGGAACCAGCGTCAGGAACTCGATCGTTTGGCACCGACCCATTGGCAAGTGCCGACCGGATCAAATATCCGCATTGATTATAGCGGCGAAACCCCGGCCTTGCCGGTGCGGATGCAGGAAATGTTTGGCGCGACCGAAACGCCAAAGGTTGCCGGTGGCAAGGTTGCCGTGACCTTGCATCTTCTGTCCCCAGCCCAGCGCCCGATCCAGGTGACAAGTGATCTGGTGGGCTTCTGGAACGGGTCCTATGCGCAGGTCAAAGCCGAGATGAAGGGACGTTATCCCAAACATTACTGGCCCGATGACCCGCTTCAGGCGGAACCCACACGCCGGGTTAAAAGCCGGATGTAGGTTCCCGCCCGAAATCAAAGATGACGGGAAACCCAGTCCGCCGCCTTAAGCATGCGGGCATCGTCGCCAAAGCGGCCAATTACCTGCAAGCCGACCGGCATGTTGTTCGGGCCAGAAAGGCCCGGAATGTTGATGCAGGGCACGCCAGAGAATGTCCAGATACGGTTAAACACCGGATCACCTGTGGCATTCAGGCCAAGCGGGGCCTCGCCCGGGGCACTCGGACAGATCAGGATGTCATAAGCGCCCATGGCATCGGCAAGGGCCGTGCGGCTTTGCTTGGCCTGTTCCAGTGCCTTGTCATATTCAGATGTCAGAACCTTCATCCCGGCATCAAACCGTTCGCGGAACTTTGCGCTGACCTGACCCGGGTGGTTTGAAACATCATAAAGACCGGTGAAACTGACTTCGTAATCCATCGCAATGCCATGGGCATTGGCAAGCGTTTCAAAGATTTCGGGCAGGGCAAAGCTGGAAACTTTCGCGCCGGCCTTGCCCAATCTGGTTGCGGCATCTTCAAGAAGCGACTGTGTCGATGCCTCGGCCGCATCCCATTGCGGTGTCTGGCAAAACCCGATGGTGGGGACGAAATCATCGCTATCCTGATGCATGGCGAGTTCGGGACGACGCCCAAGGATAGAAGCAAGGAAACCGGCATCCTTCACCGTGCGGGTCATAACCCCGAGGTGATCCATCGATGGCGCGAGGGGACGGATGCCGGTTAACGGCAAGAAGCCGTAACTGGGTTTATAGCCAACAGCCCCGCAATAGGATGCGGGACGAATGATCGAACCGGCGGTCTGGGTGCCCAAGGCGGCCGGAACATGGTAATCGGCAACGGCCGCGGCCGAGCCACTTGATGACCCGCCCGGTGTGCGCCCAAGGTCATTGGGATTGGCCGTTTTACCCGGCTGGAAATAGGCAAATTCGGTCGAAACGGTTTTGCCAAGAACAATCCCGCCGGCATTGCGGATGGTTGCAACGCATGCGGCGTCCTGTGCCGGTTGATGGCCGTCATAGATCGATGATCCATAGCCCGTGGGCATATCGGCGGTATCAATCAGGTCCTTGATCCCGATGGGAAGACCCGAAAGCGGACCGGTCGCAGGATTGCTGGCCCGTGCCTTGGCGCTGTCAGCATTGATATGCATCCATGCGCCAACATCGCCTTCACGTTCGGAAATACGATCCAGGCAGGATGCCAAAAGCGTTTCGGGCGTCAATTGACCGTCGGAAATCGCACTGACCGCATCCAGAAGCGACAATCTGTTTGGTTGTGACATCATTGATTGTTCCAGTTTTCGGCCAGTGTCCGGTAAATGCCAACCGCCTCTTCGATCCGCGAGACATAGCAAAACTCGTCGGTCTGATGGGCCATGGCGGCTTCGCCCGGGCCAAGAATGACAGTTGGGGCAAAGTCATAGGCACGGGTGAAAATCGACGCATCGGTGAAATAGGCCGCGGTCTTGTTGACAATCGGGTTGTCATGAAGCGGTGCAACCACCTCGAACACCGACTGCATCCACGGATCTTCCGGCGACGTCCAGACCGGTTCCAGATTGACCGTCGGGGTCAAGGTCACCTCATCCCCCAGATAGGAAGCGAGCTGTTTCAGAATGACATCATTATCCTGACCGGGGATGGTGCGGACATCGATGCCGATTTCGGCCCGGTTGGGCACGGAATTGACGTTGATGCCGCCATCAACCGTCCCGACATTCAAGGTCGCGGGCCCCATGACCGGATGGCGGGCAACGTTGAAGTCATAGTCTTCAAGCTTGGTGATCGCACGCGATGCCTTATAGATGGCGTTAACGCCAAGTTCGGGCATCGAACCATGGGCGGTAACACCATCGGTTACGGCCTTCATCCACAAGGCCCCCTTGTGCCCGACATAGGGATAGTTCGATGTCGGTTCGGCGACAACGATGGCACCGGCCTTGCCAATTACATCGCCAAGGCCCGCGATATAGGCCGCACCTTCGCACCCGGTTTCCTCGCCCGCAGTAATCAAAAGAACCACACCGGGACCCTTGGCCAGATCAGAAGCAATTTCAATCACGGCGGCGACAAATGCCGCCACGCCCGATTTCATGTCGCTTGATCCGCGACCATAAAGTTTGCCGTCCGCAATATCGGCACCGAATGGCGCCATCGACCATTCGGTGTGACCCAGCGGGACGGTATCAAGATGGCCGGTAAAGCAGATCGGCGGATGGGTTGCCGACCCGCCGATCCGGGCAATCAGATTGGTTCGACCCGGTGCAAAGTCATGATAGGAAATGTCAAAACCGTTTTTGGCCAGAAGACTACCGACATATTCGACGCAATCCTTTTCGGGATTGACCGGATTGACGGTTTCAAACCGGATCAGTTGACGGGTCAGTTCGACCGCATCAATTTTGGTGTTGGGCACGTTGTTTCCTCTGCGTTCTTTGGGCGCTGAATTTCGAATTTGGATCAGCCGAAATAAGCCTCGTGGACTTCCTTGTTTTCCGACAGTTCCTGTGCCGTGCCTTCGGCGACAACACGCCCCTGCGACATCACATAGCCGTAATGGGCGATGGCCAGCGTCTGGTGCACATTTTGTTCAACAAGGAACACGGTGATGCCCTGATCGTTGATCCGTTTGATGATGTTGAAGTTTTCTTTGACGAACAGTGGCGACAAACCAAGGGACGGTTCATCAATCAACAGGACCTTGGGGGCCGCCATCAGGCCGCGCCCGATGGATACCATTGCCTGTTCACCACCCGACATCGTACCGGCCAGCTGATTGCGGCGTTCCTTGAGACGGGGGAAAATCTCGAACACCTGATCCATGCGATCGCGCAGGACGGCTTCGGTATTTTCCTGATAACCGCCAAGACGCAGGTTATCGACCACCGTCATTTTCGGGAACACCTTGCGGCCTTCGGGAATGCAGGCGATGCCCGCCGAGATGATCTTGTGGGTCGGAAGCCCGATCAGGCTTTCTCCGTCAATCTGAATGTCACCGGAACGCGGTGGCGTCAGACCAAGAATGGCGCGAATGATGGTCGATTTACCCGCACCGTTTGATCCCAGCAGACAGGTGATTTTGCCTGCAGGAACCTTAAGCGACACGCCTTCGAGAACGTCGGCGGAATCATAGGCTGCATAGATGTCTTTGACTTCAAGTGCACTTGCCGTGGCCATGATTATTCTCCCCCCAGATAGGCTTCCTGGACAAGCTTGTCCGAGGCGACGTCACGATAGGCGCCTTCACAAATTTTCTGTCCGAAGTTCAAGACAATGCATTTGTCTGTCACACGTTCGATCATGCCCATTTCATGTTCGACCAGAATGATCGAAAGACCATCGATCATTTCGCGGACTTCAAGAATATCATCCATCAATTCGCGGGTTTCTTCGTGGGTCATGCCGGCGGATGGTTCATCAAGAAGCAACAGGCGCGGGTGACTGATCAGCGCCCGGCAAATTTCAATGCGGCGACGATCAATCATGCGCAGGCTTCCGACCGGATCGAACATCTTGTCGGCCAGGGCCGGATCAAAAATCTTAAGAAGCTTGCGGGCTTCTTCGTGATTTTCCCGGATCTGTTCGCGAAGGGCCTTGCGCTTGAAAATGTTGAACAACAATCCCTGATCAAGGCGCTTGTGATTGCCGATCATGATGTTGTCAAAAATCGACAATTCAAGGCACAGGCGCGAACGCTGAAACGTGCGGGCAACGCCGGCTTCGTAGACTTTCTGGGCAGGCCAGCTTGTGATGTCCTGTCCGAGAAATTCGATGCTGCCGCCATTGGCTTCATAGATGCCGGTCAAAACATTGAACGACGTGGTTTTACCCGATCCGTTCGGCCCGATCAGGCCGAGGATCTGGCCATTGGTAAGTTCCATGTCGAACTTGTTGAGTGCGACGACACCGCCGAAACGCCGGGTCAGTTCGCGAAAGGCCAATACGGTTTCTTGTTGCTGGGCCATATCAACCTCTCCAGCCTGGAATATATGCACGCAAACCACGCGGAAGGATGCCCTGCGGACGGAACAGCAGGATCAGGATCATCACCACCGCATAGATCAGGAACCGGTATTCCTGAATGACCTGAAGCTTTTCAGGCAGCAGAACGACAAGACCGGCAGCAAGGATCGTGCCCCACAGGCTTCCCATCCCGCCAAGCAGAACAATCGAAACCAGAATAAGGGAGTCCGAAAATGCAAAGTTCGACGGCGCAATAAAGCCAAGCATCATGGCGTAAAGCGCGCCAGCCGTTCCGGCCAGGAAGTTGCCAAGGGTAAAGGCAACAATTTTCCAGCGTTTGATGTCGATGCCAAAACAGGCAGCAGCGGTTTCATCAAGACGTACGGCATCGAAATTCAACCCGATCCACGACCGTTCGATACGACGCATCAGAACAAAGGTCAGAATGACCATGACAAGAGCCAGGATCACGTAGTTCAGATAGAATGAAAGTTCGATGTTTTCGGTGATTTCGATGTTGTTGTTGAAATCCCAACCAAACAGGTTCATGCCCGAAACGCCCAGTCCCTGCGGACCGCCAAGCGTGTCATTGACTTCAAGGAAGGTGCGGAACAGAAGCCCAAAGGCAATGGTGACAACCGCCGCATAATGGCCACGTGTACGCAGAACCGGAATAATCAGCACCGATCCGACAATGGCGGCAATGACGCCCCCCAGAATGATGACCAGCAAAAGCGGAATGGATGTATCGCCAAGAACAGCGGCGGTATAACAGCCAACCCCGAAGAAGGCCGCACCGGCAAAGTTGACGACACCGGTATAGCCGAACTGCATGTTCAGCCCGCAACAGGCAATCACGTACAGCATGACAGTCGCGATCATCAGCAACGGGAAATGGTCTTCGCGGAACCAGAAAATAACGACCAGGGTTGCGGCAATCACCGCCGCATTCATCAGCCGTTCATTACGCGAAAGCGATTGTGCGATTGACCGGGTAAAGCCGAACTTTGCACCGGCAAAGACCAGGGCAGCAGCGAATAAAATCAGTGCGAAAATCTCGGCCTGTTCTTCGATGGCGATGAATGTGATCGTGAACGCCGCCACAGCAGCGGCCAGCAGAACAATCACGGCCTTGTCTTTGAACGATTGCGTCATTGATCAGACCCTTTCGCTTGTTTTTTCGGCGATCAGGCCGGTCGGGCGCCAGGCGATGATGGCAATGACCACTGCAAACGCGAAAACGTCTTTGTATGCACTGGCAAAGGGCAGGGCGACGGCACCAAGGGTCTGCAATCCGGCAAACAGGAAGCCGCCAAGAATGGCGCCATAAATGTTGCCAAGACCACCAACGATGGCGGCACTAAAGCCGATCACGCCAAGCAACAGGCCCATGCCGAAGTTGATTTCATTGTAGTAAAGACCGTTCATCACCCCGGCAAAGGCGGCAACACCGGACCCCAGCGCAAAGGTCAGAAGCACGATCATCTTGAAATTGATGCCCATGCATTTGGCGGTTTCTTCATCCTGGGCCACAGCACGGATCGCCAGACCAAGACGGGTGCGATTGATCAGGACATTGACGCCAATAATGACCAGAAGTCCGCCGATCAGAAGGATCACGCTGTCCGCGCGCAATGTGAAAGATCCCAAAGACCAGGATTCCGTCGGCAACAGCGACGGAAAGTGTTTGGGGTTGGAACCGTCGGGATAAAACAGACGGATCGCTTCGCGCAGAACGGTGCCAAGCATAAGTGTCACCAGCAGCGTATTCAGCGGCGGTGCCGATTTAAGCGGAAGCACAAGATAACGCGCAATAATGGCCCCGAGAATGGCCATCGACCCGACAGCAATCACCAGAACACCGACAAGCTGAATGAACGCGTTATCGATCCCGATCGCGGTCATACCGAGATAGGTCGAAAAACCCGCAAAGGTGCCGACCATCAGGACATCACCATGAGAAAACTTGATGACATCAAGCACACCGAAAAACAGCGTGAAGCCAACAGCAACAAGGGCATACATCATGCCAAGCATCATGCCGTTAACAACAAACTGACCGAGAAGGCCCACATCCATGGCCAACCTACCTCTTTGATTTGATTAGTTGAGTTTCTTGCGAAGAAAACAGCCCGTCCTTCCCCGTCAGGAACAACCCGACAGGGAAGGGAGCGTTTCAACCGGCTTATTTGCCTGCGAGCTTGCGCTTGCCTGTTGCGTATTCGCTGTCTTCCCAGACAACCCATTTGCCGTCCTGGACGACATATTTGGTGATGGCCGCAACGGTGTTCTGACCGTGATCATCGAACGAGATTTCGCCGACAATTGACTCATACCCGTGGATGTCACCAAGGTATTTGGTCAGTTTTTTGCGGTTCGGGCCGACTTCCTCGATACCATCAAGAATCAGGTTCATCGCCGCAAACGCAAACGGTCCATAGGCTTCTTCGGATTCAGCAAAACCGGCTGCCTTGTATTTTTCGGTGAAATACTGGCCACCTGGCAGTTTGTCGACCGGTGCACCTTCAAGGAAGCTGACCACGCCTTCGGACAGGTCGGCACCGACACCGTCAATAAAGGAGTCAGACTTGATGCCCGAAACGCCCTGGAACTGTGCAGTGATGCCAAGTTTTTCCATCTGGGCACGGATGCGCACGCCAAGCGGGGTCAGACCACCGAAATAAATGACATCCGGGTTAAGCTGCTTGGCTTTGGTCAGTTCGGCGGTAAAGTCCTGCTGATCGGCCGGAACACCGAAATCAGCAAGGATTTCGCCACCGTTCTGGGTCAGGTATTCAGAAAAATACTTGTCGTGGCCTTTGCCGTAATCGGTCGTGTCATGAATGATGACCCAGGTTTTGTAACCCTGTTCCGTCATGAACTTTGCCGCAACATCGTTCTGGTTGATCATCGTGCCGTTGACACGGTGAATTTCCTTGTAGTCATTGCCATAGGTGACGTCGGGCAGAACCGCACCCCAGACCGACATTGGCAGGTTGAATTTGTGATAGATATCAACCGCGCCCATTGCGACCGCCGAACAATAATGCCCGACAAGGCCAATGATCGATCTGTCTGCGGCAATTTTGGTTGCGACCTGAACGCCAACGTTCGGTTTGCATTCGGAATCCATTGCAACCAGCTCGTACTCGTATTTGGCATTCGGGTCGGCATTGCGAAGCTGAACTGCCAGTTCTGCCGAGTTACGGCCACCCACACCCACTGCGGAAACACCGCCGGTCAGCGGGCCGATAAAGGCAACTTTTACCTTGTCTTTGGCGTCGGCGAAATGCGCGCCAGCGGTCAGCGCCATCGAGAATGCAATCGCCGAAACAGCCGATTTGCTTAGAAATTTCATAAAGATAAGCCCCCTGTTGGCTTTTTTGAAAACAGCCCGGAAAGACCCTTTGAAAAGGGTTCCGAGGTTTCGCCAGCCACATCGATGCGAGAGTTATGTTTCTTCCCGAACCTGGGTCATTTTGACCTGGCCACCTTGTGTGCGGTGGGTTTGCGAGTTAGCCAGCAGGGGGCATACTGACCAAGTCTTTCCTATTGGTCAAGTCACTTGCCTAATACGCAAGTAATTTTACTTAGGCCTGAAAAATCAGAAGGTCGGCGGGGTGTTGACCCAGAGAACCCGGGTTTCGTTATCCGTCGGATTGCGATAGCCATGTGGCATTCTGGACGGGAAGAAGAATGAGTCGCCCGGCATCAGATGGTATTCGACGCCATCGACATTCAGATCAAGTTCACCTTCGAGCACATAGCCAAGTTCTTCGCCTTCGTGAACGATGGTGCCCGAACTGCCGCCACCGGCGCGGACAATATGGATCGTGCCAAACAACAGATGCCCCGATGACGGGGAAACCAGCGTTTCAAGGCTGACACCTTCGCCCGGACGGATGTTGCTGGTATGCAGGACCTGTCTTGTTCCCGCACGCGAAACGATGCTGTCACTGGCTTCGCTGAACAGGGCGCTGATGGATGTTTCCAGTACCGCGACAATGCGATGCAACAGTTGCAGCGACGGTTTGACCTTGTCGTTTTCAAGTTTTGACAGGAAGCCTTCGGAGCATTCGACCTGATCGGCAAGATCGCACAGTCTCATTCCTTTGAGCTTGCGTGCATGGCGCAGTTTCATGCCAATCGGGAACGTAGAATCACTCATTTTCAATTTCCGGCCGTTTTCTTGAATGTCGATAAAGTTCGTCAGAAATCACGTATTTCGGGGGAAGCAATCCATCTTCAATCCGCCGCGTTTTACGACCCAATCATGGGCGCGAATTGATTGATTGCGCAAGACTTCTCAGCACAAATTGTTTCATCCTGCCCGCCAAAGTAACGATTTGACGTCCATTCATGACGTCTTTTTCTGACAAAAGATATGCAACTTTTGCCAGAAAAAGATGCCAGAAAAAGATGCCAGAAAAAGATGCCAGAAAAAGATGCCAGAAAAGCGGCCAGAAAAGCTAGAGGCTGAACATGGGCCTGCATGTGCCGATTGCTGGCAAATGATACGGGAATTCCTGCCGGTCAGGCAGGATAGCGGATATCGAGGATTTCCAGTTCGTCCTCGCCACCCGGGGTGCGGACCGTCACGACATCGCCGACACCCGATTTCATCAGGGCGCGGGCGACCGGGGAAATCCAGCTGATCTTGCCATTCAGGCTGTCGGCCTCGTCCTCGCCGACGATGCGGATGGTTTTTTCCTCGTCACGGGAATTGACGTAAGTCACCGTCGCGCCAAAGAAAATGCGGGAATGATCGGGCTGTTCTTCGGGGCGGACAACCACCGCATCCTCGATCCGTTTGCGCAAATAGCGCACCCGGCGGTCAATTTCGCGCAGACGCTTTTTGCCATAGATGTAATCGCCATTTTCCGAACGATCGCCATTGCCCGCCGCCCAATGCACAACGGCAACCACTTCGGGCCGTTCCTTTTTCCAAAGGTGGTCGAGTTCGGATTTAAGGGCTTCGAGGCCCTCGGGCGTGATGTAAATCGGTCTGTCCATGACCGGCTTTTACCCCAAAGAACCTGACGCGAAAAGACCGTAAAAAAGGGGCGACCTGCCAAAACAGATCGCCCCGGTTTTGAGATATTCACGCAGTGATCAGGCCGCTTTGGCCGTGCTGCGCAATTCCTTGTCATCAATCGGCATATGGACGAGGGCCGCGAAGATGCCAAGCGCAACCGATGCCCACCAGACCGCATCGAAATTGCCGGTCAGGTCATAGACAATCCCGCCCATCCAGGCGCCAAAGAAGGCCCCGATCTGATGGGACAGCATGACGATGCCAAACAGGGTCGCCATATAGCGCGGGCCGAAAACCTGTGCGATCAGGCCACTGGTCAGCGGCACGGTCGAAAGCCACAACGCCCCCATCGATGCCGAAAACAGCAAGATGGTTTCAGATGTTTTGGGCGCAAAGATAAAGGCGACAATCACAAGGGCCCGCATGCCGTAAATCACCGACAGGCCATTTTTCTTGCGCCATTTGCCACCGGCCCAACCGGCCGTCAGGGTGCCAAAGATGTTAAACAGCCCGACCAATGCAAGGCCTTCGGCGGCGACAGAACGCGGCAAGCCGCACAGTTCGGTAAAGGTCGGAAGGTGGGTGGCGATCACGGCAATATGGAAACCGCAGACAAAGAAACCGGCATTCAAAAGCAGGAAGCCGCGATGTTTGCGGGCCTCGTGGAAGGCCGCAGCCAATCCTTGCGGGCCAAGATCGGGGGCCGCGGTCGGGCTGTTGCCTTCGGCCTTGCCGGTCAGCGCAAAAGCGGCCGGAACAATCAGCATCGAAATCGCGGCAAGAATGGCAAGGGTCGTGACATAGCCAAGCGATCCGTTAAGCGCCTGTGCAGTCGGTGCCATAATGAACTGGCCAACCGAACCACCGGCCGATGCCAGACCAAGGGCGAAGCTTCGGCGTTCCGGGCTGAATACCCGGCTGATGGCAGCAAGGATCACCGGGAAGCTGGTGGCACCAACCCCGGTCCCGATCAGGAAGCCCGCGGTCAGGTGCAATTCGCCGGGCGATGATGACGTGCCCATCATATAAAGGCCAAGACCATATAAAACCGATCCGCCAATCAGGGTACGCGTGGTGCCGAACCGGTCGGCCAGCGCCCCGGCGATCGGGGCCGAAATCCCCCACATCAGGTTCTGGATGGCAAAGGCCAGACCAAAGGTGGCAGCATTCCAGCCGGTATCATTGAGCATGTCGGGAATGAACAGGCCAAGCGACTGTCGCACGCCAAGGTTCAGCGACAGAACAAGGCAGCCGCAAAGCAGAACCAGCCACGGGAACCATTTGGTCGCGCGCATGATGGTCATGCGTCCCGGACTGTTTTGCGGGCTTTGGGTGGGGCTCATCAGGTGTCCTCCGAAAGGCAGATTGCAAGTTGGTGGCGATTGTGGCGGCGGATCGTCAATGCGTCCAATTCATTCGGTTCATGATGCTGATAACATTCGTGCATGATCGAGGTTGGACATCTCGCCGGCCCGAATGACGATTTCACCAACCTTGTCGATAATGTCGTTAAGGTCCCCGCTGGAGGCCCGCCTAATCAACGTGATTGCCATGCCCCAGTTCATGCCGGGAATATCAAGAATGCGGATGCGGTCATGGGCGGGACTGTGCATGCAAAAACGCCGCGCCATGATGCCATAGCCGGCCCCGGCAGCGACCATTTCGATTTGCAGTTCAAGTGCCGATACTTCGAGAACGGAATTGAATTCCACCCCGTTCTTGTGGGCCCAGGCATTGCCAAGGGCACGAAAAGTGCATCCTTCGGGCATCAGCACCATCGGGTGTCTGGCAAGTTCGGCGATGGTGGTCGGGTGCTGACGGGCCGATTTCGGACCGATGGCAACGATATGGTCATCAAGCAGGGTTTCCGGCAGCAAGCTTACCGGAAGGTCGCGGCTTTGAACACCACCGACAATGCCGTGCGGGCCGTCAAGCGACAGCATGGCATCGATTTCACCCCGGCGCAAAAGCGGCAGAAGTTCGGCCGACCAGCCGCTTTTGATCGTAAGTGACATGTCGGGGAATGCCTGATGGAGATCGCGCAATTCGCGGGCGGCAAGCAGCGGGGCGGCACCGTGACTGACGCCCAAGCGGAACGGACCATGACAGCGCGCCATGCCGGTAACGGAATCACTGAACCCGTCAAGCCTGCGCAACAGATCGCGCGCCTCGGTCAGGGCGCGATGACCGGCCGGGGTGGGTTGCAGCGGCTTGGTCGAACGGTCAAACAGCGATGTGCCGATGCGTTCTTCAAGGCGTTGAATACGCCGGGTCACCGCAGGCTGGGTCAGGCCCAGCCGGTTTGCCGCCCCGTGAAAGGATTGGGCATCGGCAACAGCAATCAATGCTTCGAGTTCGCGGGTATCCATGATCCATATCCACAGCTGCCAAGGGTCGCGACAGTGTCATGGATTTTTTATCGCGATGCAATCAATCTATTGGTTCGAAATGATTGATGCATTTCATGCATGTTATGCGGGATCAGTATCGGGAATTTTGGCCTTATAGGCCGATGCCGCGGCAGTATAACCGCCTTCGCCGCCATCCAGAAAATGGAAATGGGCATCATTGGTGATGGACGGCACGATACAGGTCATGATTGCGGTGCGCTGACGATGAAGGCCAAAACGGATATCACCGCGATCTTCGGCAGCCCGCAAAAAGGCATCGATTTCTTCGCTACGCTGTACCGTGCAATTGACAGTCATCCAAAGACCATCCCCGAACTTGCGAAAATCGGTGTTGTAGCCGGTAAAGTCGCGATAGCGTTTGGGGTCAAAATCCCCCAGTTTCCAGCCGGTTTTCATCAGAACCAGCGCAATCAGCGAAATATAAAGTGCCTTGATCCAGGCCTTGAGATAGCCGCCTTCCTTATGCTGGGTCGCCAGGGCTTCGAGTTTCAGGCCCTTGGGCGGAAAGGAAAAGTCGGGACCGCGCGCCGGGATCGGGCTGCTTTTGCGCGGGCTGTCATCGAGAATGTCAAAAAGGCCGGTGACGACGTGATCAAACCGGGCGCGGTCATCGGCGGGATGGACAATGATCGACAGGATATGGTCGCTGCCGGTTGCGCGGATCGGTGACCAGCGACAGGACAGCCCCGACAGATCGGGCCGGGTGCCCGGCGGGGCTGGCGGGATCTTGTTATGGCCTGATTTCATCTGGTCTTCGGCCCATCTGAGGCCGCGACCATTGAACATGGCATAGGATACCGGCGGTGAAACGGCAAAGCGCGCCACCCGCACATCGCGGCCGGTCGCGCGGATATCGGCAATCGGCACCAGCGCGATGCGCAATTCAAAGCCAAGGGTTTCGCGCGCCCATGTCGCGGTTGCCGCCATTGCGTCACGGACCGCATCAATGCGGTCGGGCGCACAGGCAAAACTTGCACCATCGCCGCCAAACATGAACGGATAGTCGGAATGACCCAGCGCATTGCCAACCGCACAGATCACCGATGCCCCGACCATATTGACATCCTTGAACCGGCCCGCGGCAATGGCCCCGGTCGATCCGACAATATCGGATGTGCCAACCCACCAGTCATCGGGAATGGACCGATAGACAGACCCGTCAAGAACCTTGGCAAAGTCGTCAAAGACGGGAATGTCGAGATAAGGGTTGGCGTTGGGGCTGGTCACGTCTTTCTCGCAAACTCGGTGGTGGGGCGCGATCGGTCAGGGCTCAGCCAAAAGATCGCGCGAAACGAAGCCCGTCCTTAATAATGGGGCGGCGGGGCGTCGTCTTCGGGGGCTGTACGCAGAAAATCGATCATGCGTTTAATATCAGAAGACATCAGTTTGTTCTGACGTTCGAGAAGATCGATGCGGTCCCACTGGGATTTGATCATGTCAGAAAGGTCGCTTACCACGGAATCCATGTGGGCGAGCTGGGTTTCAAGTTCGGTGATGCGGTTTTCCGTATCGTCGTTATGCATGCTTGTATCTTCTGGATTTGGATGCCGCCATATGGCAGGACTGTGATTGAACCTGGGTCGGAACCCATGGCGGACAGTAACATATTTCGCGGATATATGACGGATTTATCGGTACTTGTTTTTGTTGTGATCATTCTGGCCCTGATTGCGATCTATTCGGTTCGCCTGCAATCGGTGCCGATGCCGACTTTGCGTTCTGCGGCCGATGAAATTATCGCCTATATCCCCGCCGATGTCCGGTCGGTGACCGATTTCGGGTCGGGCTGGGGGGATCTGGCGATCGCGATTGCGCGGGCCCGTCCCGATATTTCGGTCACCGGGATTGAACTTTCGCCCGTTCCCTATGCGATCAGCCGGATGCGCGCGGTTCTGGCGGGCAAGCCGAACCTGCGTTTTATCCGTGGCGATTTTCGCAAACTTGATCGCGATCCCGGGGATGTGGTGGTGTGTTTTATTGATCCGCGTGTGATGACCGATGTGGGCGATGTCTGTTCGCAGCGTCTGGGCGACGGAGCGATTGTCATATCGCGCGGCTTTGCCATTCCCGGCTGGCAGGCGTTTGGCGAAGTGCCGATGAAAACCAGCACTGATCGCCTTTACCTGTATCGGTTCGGCAAACATAAACCGGCCTGATGATGGCGGGGAAAATCGTGCGACAGCCTAGTCGTGCGGTGGGACACCCGACGGGGTCGGGGCGCAGCAATCGGCATGTTTGCCATGCAGCTGTACCGGCGGGCAGGGGACGGTGCCGTATGAACAATACACACAGCAATCCCCCGGAAGCGGGCGCAAAACCGCACCGCATCCCGTGCAGTCATAGAAATACTGGCAGGCGTCGGTCGGCATGGTTTCGGTACTGACATGACCGCATTCCGGACAGGTCAGTACCGATGTCAGTTCGATGCGGTTTTCGTCAGTCTTCTTCATAGACTTTGATCAGGGCCGAATGATCCAGATCACCGTCCCCCATGGCGATGACTTCGTCATACAGTTCCATCACCAGACGGGTGATCGGCAATTCAAGGCCAAGCTCGCCTTCGGAGAAATCAAGCGCCTGATAAAGGTCCTTGCGCTGGGTGACGACCTTGCCGCCCGGTTCGAAATTGCGTTCGATCATGCGTTCGCCATGTTTCTGCAAGATCGCAGAATCGGCAAAGCCCCCGGTCAGTGCCGAGCGCAGCTTGCCAAGATCGACACCGGCTTCATCAGCCATGGAAAAGGCTTCGGCGACGGCGCCGATGGTAATGCCGACAATCATCTGGTTGGCGGCCTTGGCGATCTGACCTGATGTGACATCGCCAACATGGGTCACGCGGGCCCCCAGAACTTCAAAGACGCGGTGGGCGCGTTCGAAATCTTCGGGATCAGCACCGACCATGATCGACAATGTGCCGTTTTCCGCACCATGGGTTCCGCCCGATACCGGGGCGTCAATCCATTTGCCACCGGCATCTTCGACCGCATCGGCAAACCGGCGTGTCGCATCAACTGCCGTGGTGCCCATATCGATGACGATTGTGCCTTCTTCCATGCCGTCAATAACTCCGTCTTCGCCCAGAAGGACGTTTTCAAGGGCCGGGGTGTTGGCAACACAGATGATGACGATATCGGCATCGGACACGGCATCGGCCGGTGTGCCGGCCGTTGCAATGCCAAGATCTTCAAAGGCATTGAGCGTTTCGGGATTGCGGGTATTGACCGTCAGGTGGGCACCCGCCTTTTCAAGGTTCAGCGCCATCGGGCGCCCCATCAGTCCAAGTCCGATAAAGGCAATCTTTTCCCCGGAAAGAGCAGTCATGACAGCAGTCCCTTTTTGGCGGTGGGCGAAAACAGTTACGTCGATACGCAACCGCACCTGCGCCGGACGGGCACATGTGCGGCAAAACATGTTGGCAAGGCCATATCACATTGCGGCATGGATGAAAGCTGCGATTTCAAGGGGACCATGCCCGAAATGCGCTTGTTATGCCACAACTTCAATCAGACGGGGCCTCGTTCTTTCAGGTAATGCTGATTTATGATGTTGTGTTTTGTGTTGTCCCGTGCGGGACGGTTACGGTCGGCAGAGCCGGGCGATCCGGACCATACATTGAGCATAACAGTGAGCATACAGTCTGGTGTGCCGGTTCGGTCTTAAAAATCGCCGGGGCGGACATAGCGAGCAGCCATGGCCCGTTCGATTGCCGCACCCACAAGCCGATCGATATCAAGCCGGTGACGCAGGAGTTCAAGGATACGCAATTCTTCCTGGCTGATTTCACCGTCAGACAAAACAATTTCGCAGGCAAAGACATAGGCGGTCTCGCGCAATTTGCGCGGCAGGGCGTCGCGAATCATCGTCAGGGCACGGTCCATCCCGTCTTCTTCGCCAAGCAGACTTGCGCAATCGCGGGCAACCGTGGTCACCCCGTCATTGTCAAACCCGGCAAAAATCGGAAGGTAACGCACCCGGCGTCCCATCGCAGAAAGTTCGGCATCGGTAATGTCGTTATCGGCGGCCGAAACCATAACCATTGTGTAGATCAAGGCGTCCTGATGCGAAATCACGTTGGTTACTCCTTTCCAATATGGGTGTCAGAAACGCGTCTCTGCGGACATTTGACGGGGATACCGCCAAACTGTGACAACCATTAGGCGTTCAAATGGTAAGCTGATAACAATTTACGGGCAACAGTTAAGCAATTAAATTTTTTGGATTTTAATGATTGCGTAGGAAAATCTGGCGCAATCTGTTTGCGCCGGTCACGCGGGGGTTAAAAATGCGTCGAATGACGCACGTGTCTCGGGCAAAATAAAAAAAACACGTCGGATCAAAATAATAGCGAAATAAAGTGGCTGCCTGCTCTCTTTGGGGAAAAATTGCCTTTGCAGTGCATGGGGTAGCAGTTATGGTCTCGCAGCGATAACGAATATGACGATTAAAGCGGATATGGGAGACATCAAAGCAATCAATTCCGTCGACACATTGGCGGCATTGATCAGCCACCTGCGTATGCCGGCTGGATTGTTTGATCCTGTCCGCAAGCGACTTCTTGTCAATTCGTTATGGATTCCCTGGTTCGACAAGGCCCTGGAAGAGTCCGAATGGCACAAGATCGATGATCTTGGCTGCCTGGCGCAGCTGTTGCCCGATCTGGCAGACGAAATCCTTGAAAAAGGCGGTTATCACAGCCGCACATCAGAGGTCAAAGGCACTGACAGGGTTCTGTTTGGCTGGAAATTGACCGTGGGCGGACAGGATTATATCCGTCTGCTGGTGATGGATGATGATGTGTCTTCGGGCATGGGCAGCCTGATTTCGCCGCAACCGGTTTTGATTTTCGAACGTGGCGGTGCGTTGCGCTGTGCCAACAGTGCGGCCGAACAGGTTGCACTTGAAATGGGGTTTGTCACCCCGTTTGCCTTGGCCCATCCCAGCGATCAGCGCGCCCTTGTCGATCATGATGGACCGCAATTTGATGCGGAAAATTCGCGCACGGTCCATTACGGACAGCGTTTCTTCCAATGGCAATGCATGCCGCTGTTCGGGGCCGATTTCGTGGTTCTGTTCGGACAGGAACGCACCCGCGAGGAAAGCTATCGCCGCGCGCTTGAACATGCGGTTCACGGGATCATTGAACTGAGTGCCGATGGCACCATTACCAGTGTGAACGAAGAAACCGCGAGCCTGTTTAATTATGATTCCGTGCGCGAGGTCATGCAGGCCTATTTGCGCCGTCCGGAATCCTTCTATGCCCAGGACAGCGACCGTATCCAGTTGCGCCGTGATCTGGCGAACGGCATCGGTGTTCAGGCCCGCGATATTGAAATGCGCCGCTCGGACGGCAGTCAGATCTGGGTGCGCTTCAACGCAACCGAAATCCGCGGCGAGGGCGGCGGGCTTCTGGGATATAGCGTCACAATTACCGACATCACCAAAAGTCGGCAGGCGGAATATGACCTGCGCCGTCGTCAGGAACGCTATCGCGCGTTGGTCCAGACCGCGGGCAGTGTCATCCTGTTTTTGGATTCCGAAGGACGCATTCTTGAATATAACCGCGAATGCGAATGGACTTTTGGCTATTCCTGGATGGAGGCCGCCGGTCAGAACTTCTTTGATTTTCTGTTGATCGAAAGCGACCGAGCGCGGGTGCGCATGGCTGTGCGCCGCCTGTTATCGGGTGAAATCATCAAGGATGAAGTGTTTTCGTTCAAACGACGCGACGGGGAAATCCGCCTGTTGCAGTGGAATGCGCGTGCGCATTTCGGCGAGGATGGCGATGTTGCCGGTGTGATCTGTATCGGGCAGGACGTGACCGAAAAGCTTGCGGTTGAACGCGCGCTGCGCCATGCCGAGGAAAAATTCCGCGGGATTTTCGAAAACTCTGCCGAAGGTCTTTATCAAAGCCGACCACTTGGCCCGGTCCTGTCGGCCAACCCGGCCTTTGTGTCGATCCTGGGATATGAATCCGTTGATGAATTGATGGCCCAGGGTGAGGAACTTCAGCATCATTACCTTAATCCGGTCAGCCGGTTGCGCCTGACGGGGCGGTTGATGCGCGATGGTGCGATCCACGGTTTTGAAACCGAACTGCGCCGAACGGATGGCAAGATCATCTGGGTCGAGGAAAATGCCCGTCTGGTCCGCGATGAAAAGGGCCGGCCGAGCCTGATCGAAGGATCGATCACTGACATTACCGACCGCAAACGCAGCGAAGCCCGCATTCAGTTTCTGGCCCATCATGACGGGTTGACGGGGCTTCCCAACCGCACCCTGTTCCAGGAACGCCTTGCCGCGGCGGTCGAACGGTCCAAACGCGAACGGCGCAATTTTGTGCTGATGATGTTCGATCTTGATAACTTCAAGGATATCAACGACACGCTTGGTCATCCTATCGGCGACCTACTCTTACAGGGGGTGGGGGAGCGCATGCGCGTCTGTCTGCGCAACGAGGATGTGGTGGCCCGGCTTGGTGGTGACGAATTTGCGGTTCTTATCCATGAACCGGGTTCGGTCGAGGAAGTCACCTTTGTCGCCCAGCGTCTGATTGAACGGGTTTCCGAACGCTTCATGCTTGATGGCAACGAGGTCCAGGCATCGACATCGGTCGGGATTTGCATGTATCCGCAAGATGGTCGCGACGAAAAGGACCTTTTGCGCAATGCCGATCTGGCGCTTTATTGCTCCAAGGCCGAAGGCCGCAACCGGTATCATTTCTTTGAGCCGAAATTGCAGGTCGAGGTTCAGGAACGCAAGGCGATGGAACGCGATCTGAGCCATGCGATCGAAAATGATGAACTTGAACTGTTCTATCAGCCGATCATTGATATGGGCGGGCATCGCATCATCGGGATGGAGGCACTTGTACGCTGGTTCAGCCCGTCGCGCGGGCCGGTCAGTCCGGTCGATTTCATCCCGGTGGCCGAACGCATGGGCATTATCGGCGATATCGGCAAATGGGTTTTGACCCGTGCATGTGAACAGACCCGCGCCTGGCGCGATGACGGATATGGCGACTTGACGATTTCGGTCAATCTGTCGCCGCTTGAACTGGCCCGTCATGAAGATCTGATCGAAAGTGTCGGCGAAGTTCTGTCGCGGTCGGGGCTTAATCCGCGCCAGCTGCAATTCGAAGTCACCGAAGGTGCGGTGATGGACAACCCGCGCGAAGCGGCCATCACATTGGGCATTTTGCGTAATCAGGGCATCCGGATCGCGATTGATGATTTCGGTACCGGCTATTCGTCGCTGGCCTATCTGAAACGGTTCCCGGTCGACAAGATCAAGATCGACCGGTCCTTTATCATTGATATCGACAGTTCAGACGGCAATGCCGCGATTGTGCGTGCGGTGGTGTTCCTGGCACGGTCATTTGGCATGGCGGTCAATGTCGAAGGCATCGAAACCGAAACCCAGCTTGAACATATCGCATCCGAGGGTGTCGACGAAGTTCAGGGCTTCTATTTCAGCAAGCCGGTTTCGGCAACCGATATGGAAGCGTTGCTCAAGGCCAACAAGATCGCGCCGACGCACTTCCCGCTTAGCGGTCATGGCAATACCGCCCACTAGCCCGTTAGCCTGCTAACCCAATAGTGTCGTGGGCCATTTCCCGAAAACAAGGAAAAAAAGGCGCATGACAAAATGCCATGCACCTTTTGGTTTGATCGGCTTGGATGGCCCTTACCGTAGTTCAGGCCGCGGATTGTTGCGGGGCTTCGCCCGCCCCCTTGCAGAGCTTGTCACGATTGATTTGCATGACGGTCGGCAAGGCCGGGCTTTTGGAAATGGCCCCTTCACGTTTGAGATTGGCGATCATGCGACTGGCCGTTTCGGTCGTGGTCGCAATGATATTGCCAAGCTTTTCACGGTTGGGCAGGGCAACCTGATCCTTGTGCGACGCCCAAAGCAGGAACCGACAGATGCGCCGCATCGCCGATCCGGTGCCGAAGCTTATTTTAAGCTGCTGGGCGTCCATGACCTCGGTCGCAAGCAGTGACATGACCGCAGCCTGTATATGCCGATCCTTTTGCTGGGCGGCTTGCACCCGCTGGATCGGCAGGCGTTTGATGATCGATGGTGCAATGGTTTCGATCACCAGTGACGGATCACTGACTGCGAGCATCTCAAGCCCGATAAAGTCACCGGGGCGATAAACCCGGCAGACCTGTCTTTCGCCGTCTTCTGTATATTTGCACCGAAGCGCAAGGCCGCTTGCCAGAAGATAGATATAGGTCTGATCTTCGGCATGGTGGCCGATGCTGGCATCTGCGGGCAGGTTAAGAGCTGCCGGTTCCGCCAGTTTTTCAAGCAGTTCAAAGGCGTCTTGTTTGTTCATGGGTTGTCCCCCATTGGCAAAATCAGGATACGCGGCAAGTGCGGGGTCGCGTATCGACACCAGTCTTTTGACCCGGCATGGCATCCGGGATGGCCCGATTGGATGGGCAAGGACAACTGTTTCAGGCACGGATTCCGGGCGTCTGGATACATCAGTGGCGCAAAACCGCCCAACGCAGCCGAAACAAAATCAGATCAAAGCGGGCGGGGCGCGCGGTGATGCCGCAATCGGGCAGAAATCATGCAGGCGGGCCGTAATATGAAGGGCCGTAACCTGATTTGACAGCCGGATGCGGTGAACTTGCGGAAGTTCCGGTTCGACGGGCATGCCCACGGCATGATTGCCAAGACCGCAACTGGCGCACTGGAAGCCTTCATAAGCGTCCGAGCTGTGCGGCGATGTGCCGCCATCCTTGGCGATCTCGGCGGGAACCGAAATGGTTTTGATGCCGTTTGCCGTACAGATGATCAACGGCACATAGGTCACATCGGAAGTTTCAATGCCGCTTGGAACCGATGCAAGGGCGACAGGCGCATGCATGAACCCGAACATCAGGGCGTTCACCAGCAACAGCCACCCGACAAAGAGTGACAGTGTGCGTCGAACGACCGGTATGGTGTTTCGGGTGGTTCTCACGGCTTTCTATCCAGATTGGAAAGATACGGATTTTCAATAGACCTTTGAAACCGGCCTGTCAAAGCCTGCATTTGTGAACCAGTTATCACTATTTCTTTATAATACTTCCAGAAAGCCCCGCAATGGCAGGCCACCCGTACCCTGTGCATCCGCATGACCATCAGGTGGTGCAAAACAGGGGTGAAATTTTTTCGCCAAAGGCCGGGTTTCAAGACCTTGCCGGGGCGGTTTCAGGGCCGGTTATTAACCCCGGTTTTGGTTGGGGATAGTGCCAATCGCATCACCAATCACAGCCTCCCAACATGTTGCAATTCATAAACTTTTGTATTCAGTCGGAACAAAATGAACTATTTTGAGTTGAAGCTGTTGATACAAACCGCAGTCAGGCAGGAGCAAGCCAATGACCCAGATCGTAAATGACGGCACCCCGGAAATGCGCGGACTTCTTGACAAGGGCCGCAAGCGGCTTCGCAATATTGGCGTGGTCATGCTGGTGCTGGGGATCCTTGCGGTGGCGTTTCCGTTTGCGACCACGATTGCGTTCAAGACGATCATTGGCTGGCTGTTTATCATTGGCGCACTTGGCCATTTTTACGGGGCCTGGAATGCCGATACCCCGACGCGCCGCGGTGTTGATATCATTCAGGGGCTTGTATTTGGCGTGATCGGTGTGTGGCTGGCGTTCCTGCCGCTTGGCGGGATTGTGACACTGACGGTGTTGCTGGCAATCGGCTTTATCCTGCATGGCGTGTTCGAGCTTGTCATGGGGATGTGGCTGCAACAGTTTCCCGGCTGGAAATGGATGCTGTTTTCAGGCGCGATCGCCATTCTTGCCGGTATCCTGATCTTTGCCGAATTGCCAAGTTCGGCCACCTGGGCGATCGGATTGCTTTTGGGCATCAATCTGTTGTCATCGGGCTTCAGCTATTTGATGGTGTCGATGGCAATGGGCAAGGTCGCGCGCGTCTGACCGGGGTTTGATCGGGGTTTGATCGGTCTTTGATCCGTCTCTGACCGCCTTTTCGCTGTTTTCTGAACGCTGGCGTTATCATTCATTTTACGCCATGATAATGTAATGATGTTCGGAGGCGGCATGACGGATCACGCAATTGACAGGGTTCTTGTGCGGATTGATGACGTCCTGTCTGCGCCCGCGCTGAACCGGGCCATTCTGGCGGTGACGCTGATTGCCATGGCGGGGCATTTTGTCCTGATGTGGGGCGCACCCGAGCAGATCGGGGCATATCGAACGGCCGACATTCCACTTTTTATCCTGTTTGTATTGGGCGGGTTGCCGATCCTCGGGCAGCTTGCCATCAAGTTGCTCAGACGTGAAATGGGGGCGGATTTTCTGGCCGCCATTTCCTTAGTCACGGGCATTGTGCTGGATGAATATCTGGCGGCCAGCCTGATCATTCTGATGCTGACCGGCGGGCAGGTTCTTGAAAGCTTTGCCATGCGCAAGGCATCCTCGGCCCTGAATGCGCTGGCACGCCGCATGCCCAGTGTCGCACATCGCAAGAATGCCGATGGCGATATTGCCAACATTGCCATTGATGATATCGCAATCAATGACCTGATTGCGGTCTTTCCCCATGAAACCGCCCCGGTCGATGGCACGGTTGTCGACGGGCATGGCACGATGGATGAAAGCTATCTGACGGGGGAACCCTATGTCGTGTCAAAGGCACCGGGAACGGCAGTCCTTTCAGGTGCGATCAATGGCGAGGCGGTCCTGATCATCCGGGCGGAAAAACGCGCACGTGATTCCCGTTATGCCCAGATCATGAATGTCATGGCCGAGGCCGAACAAAAACGCCCGCATATCCGCCGCCTTGGCGATCAGATCGGGGCGTGGTTTGCCCCGGCGGCTTTGTTGTTTGCCATTATTGTCGGGTATCTGAGCGGGGATTCATCGCGGTTTCTGGCGGTCCTCGTGGTGGCGACACCCTGTCCGCTTCTGATTGCCATTCCGATCACGGTGATGAGTGCGATTTCGATTGCTGCACGGCGGGGCATCGTTATTCGCGACCCGACCGTACTTGAACGATTGCCGACCTGTCAGACCGCGATTTTTGACAAGACCGGCACCCTGACCTATGGCCGACCTGAACTGGTCGATGTTTTGGCAGGGCCGGATTTTGATGCCGATCTGGTGTTGCGTTTGACGGCCGGGCTTGAACGTTATTCCAAGCATCCGCTGGCATCGGCGGTTCTCAAAGAAGCCCGGCTTCGCAATTTGCCCCTTGATGAAGTCTCGCACGCAACCGAAAAACCCGGACAGGGTCTAAGCGGGCAGGTCGACGGCCATGATGTGGTGGTGACCCATCGCAACAAGATGGTGAAATCCGATCCTGACATCGCAGCCCTTCTTCCGGAAACAGCGGCGGGGCTGGAATGCGTGGTGCTGATTGACGGGCAGTATGGCGCGACTTTTCGTTTCCGCGATACCCCGCGGGCCGAGGGCGAAAATTTCGTCGGGCATCTGGGCGCGATCCATCATTTCAAGAAAGTCATGCTGCTGTCGGGCGATCGCGAAAGCGAGGTCAGCTATCTTTCCGACCTTCTTGGCATCCGCGACAGCCTTGCCTCGCAAAGTCCGGAACAGAAAGTCGCCATCGTCCGGGCCGAGGCTGCCAAGGCTCCGACCCTATTCATGGGCGATGGCATCAATGACGCCCCGGCACTCGCTGTTGCCACGGTCGGCATTGCCTTTGGCAAGGAAAGTGCGGTGACCGCCGATGCGGCCGGGGCGGTCATCCCCGAAGCATCGCTTGTGACCGTCGACGAGCTTCTTCACATCAGCATGGCAATGCGCCGCATCCTTTTGCAAAGCGTGATTGGCGGTATGGTTTTATCCATCCTTGCCATGGGCTTTGCCGCCGCAGGCTATATCACCCCGGTCGCCGGTGCGCTGTTGCAGGAAGGCATTGACGTGATCGCGATCCTCAATGCGCTCAGACTGGCGATCCGGCACGATATTGATGCCGATATTCGAGAATGAAATATTAGAACTCTTCGCCGGGCGTAAAATTAACGTTGTTCGACATCAAGTTCATTCAACATATTTTTTAATTCTTCGACGGCTTCCAGGAACTTATCCCGTTTTAATTCTTTGCTTATCCAAGCTAAGAATTTCGACTTTATGTCTTCTTCTTCCTCATCAAGGAGGTTCTCTACCCGGAAGCTAGACCGTGATTTGTAGGGTTTGATGAAGGACGTTGGGCGTTTTTTCCATTCCTGCTTGAATGGAGGCATGCTTGCACGGTCCCAGACTTTGTCGGCCCAACTATCAGGAGCTCTGCCTATCGTAATGTGAAGCTCGGCATTTTTTGTCCAGAACGTAACCTCACAGAGTAGGTAGCGACTGTTTGTGCCCCAAGCTGTCCCGCCGCTGTTTTCGGGGATATCCCAAGCCTTTGGAAGGAAACGTACCAATCCTTTGTGGTTTGGTGCCAAGACGATTCCCAGCTCTTCTTGGTTGGTCGCGAGCACATCCTCCATAATTCTGGATGCTTCAGAGCGAGGGTCATCAATATTTTTAAGTATGAAATCAATAGCCTTTTTATGGCTCTTATAAATTTGACGAGCCAAATATGAAGCCCTGTTGTCGTCCATGAAATCCTCCGACAATAGTTCTAGATACTGTTGAATTAGGAATTTCGGTTCGGGTCCAATGATGTCTGTTTTTTCTTCAAGACAGGATTTCAGGACCTTCTCAATTACCGTGTACTTACTGGAAATAAATTTCCGATCTTCAGGTTCTTCGTCATTTTTTGTGAGGAAGATAAACAGAAGATGTTCAGCGCTGGTATATCGCTTCTCAACATAACTGCGGTAATCGTTAAGTTGATTCTTGCGTTGAGTTGCATTGACCTTGTTCTCAATGCAAATAACCCATTCGTCACGATTTTTAGGGTGGATGACGATCAGTAAGTCAATGTTATTGGTTTCTCTTGCAACTTCTACAAATTCAATTTCAAGCGCATCTATTTCAATCGGCGAAGGTAAATCAGACAAAACTTCCAGATTGTGTTCGGCTTCATAAACAACCTGCATTAGCCAACGACGAATAAAGGTATCCGAAAGGCTGTGGTTCTCACTCGGTGTCATGAGCCATGCAAGCATATTGGAATGCCGAATTTCATGACGGGCCGCTTTCAAGACATGAAATATATTGAAACGCGATAGAATAGCTTCCAATTCGGAGAGCTCTGGACAGTCCATTATTAATTTAGTGAGAGCATCTTCGGTCTCAGCGTCAATTTCGCATATGCTTTCATTTACCATTGAAAGTGGCCTCGTTGCTGATTTGCGTGATGTCTCGCGCTGTCGCGGAAATAACTTTGGGTGCAAATCTTAATACAAGCAATATCTAAAATTAGGATTGAGCTGGTGGTGCGCAGGGCAATCGAAGCGCGATTTTTTAAAAAATTCTTCTGCAAGCGGACGTCGGATGAAAAGTTGTGCAACCCGAGTTTAACCCGGGCTGCACCTGTTTTCGTGCGGGATCAGGCAGTTCTTTGCCTGCGTTGCGGACGGACAACGAACAGGTAATCAAGCAGCCAGATCACAATCATGGATGCGCCGACCATCGGATAGATGATGCCGCCAATGGCAAGGATCACGGTTACGACCGTAAGGTTGCGGGTATCACGCGGCATCGGCGGGACGCCAAGTGCGCCAGCCGGGCGGCGTTTCCACCACATGACGCCCGCAGATACCGACATGAAAATGATCAGGGCACAGATCACCAGCAACAGGATCTGGTTGGTGATGCCAAATTCCTGGCCCAGATGGACATTGATGCCAAATTCCATGATTTTGCCAAATGGCCCGTAATCGCCATATCCCATGTCGATCAGTGGCCGGCCGGAATATTGATCAAGGTGAATGACCCGTTGCAGGGACAGATCATCAGGATAGATCGAAGCGGAATAAACGCCGGTTTCCCCGCGCGGGAGCGAGATGGCATAGCCCGGTGTCAGGCCCATTTCGTTGAAAATCGACATCGCACGATCAATGCCAATCGGGCCCGGATTTGCGGTTTGTCCATTCCCGCCATCAACCGATTGCGGCAGCGGGATGTTTTCGTTGGTCCAGCTTGTTTCGCCAAAGGCCTCGATCATCGGGATGGTTGAAAGTGGCACATCCACCCGCACCCCGGATGGGTAGCCATTGGGTGTGCCATTGGCAAATTCGTTGGCATATTTGCCCCAGAAGACCGACCAGAACATGCCGGTTCCAGCCATGAAGATGATGAAAATGCCAATAAAAATGCCGGTCACCGCATGGGCATCACGCCACCAGCGCCGACGTTTGGGCGTGTCGCGCAGCGTGACAACACCGCCTTTCTGATCACCGCGCGGCCACCACAAATAGGTACCAGTCAGCACAAGCAGGATCGCCCAGCCCGATGCAATTTCAATCACATAGTTCGGGATGGTGCCGAATTCGGCCAGACTGTGGATACGCCGAACCACCCACATCAAAGTGGTGCGATCGGGCATGTGGCCCAAAACATCCCCGCGATAGGGATCGACATAGACAGCTTCGCGTCCGCCAGCATCGGCGGCAATCACGATCTCGCTGCTGCGCGTCGGATCGGCGGGCGGCATCACCTTGACCGGGGTGCCCGGAACGGCAAGAAGGGCCGCGTCGATCTGTGAACTCATCGGAAGGGCAGCATTGCCTGATGCCTCAACAAATTTAAGGTCGGCGTGATACCAGTCGTCAATTTCATCGCGATAAATATAGGCCGCGCCGGTGACCGCCATCAGGATCATGAAGGGTAAGATCAAAAGACCGGCATAGAAATGCCAGCGCCAGACAGCGCGATAGAGGCTTGTATTCCCCTGGTTTTCAGGGGATCGGGAATTGTTGGTCATGTTTCTTGTCCAGATGCGTGCATTCCCGGTCGAAACGTTGTCGACCCGGTAAAGGCACTTGAATTTCAGGAAAAGCAGACCGGAAAACGCCACGACCGATGGATCTGATCCGATCGGGTGCGTTTTCTCAGACGTGCTTGATTACAGGACAGGAAACAGCAGGCGGGGCACGCGGCGACGGGGCAATGGCGCAAAAGCCATGCATTGTCGCGGTGATATGAAGGGCGGTGACGGCGTTGCTAAGCTCGATCGTGGCAAGCTTGGGCAATTCCGGTGCGACAGGCATGCCAAAGGCATAATTGCCCAAACCACACAGCGCACATTCATAACCATCAGGTGTATCGGCATTTTGGGCCGGTTCATCGGGCAGGCCGTCGGCACGGACCAGAATGGTTTTGAAGGTGGAGCCGGTACAAATCACAATCGGAATGCGAACCACGCCATCCATCATGGATGCCAGCGACGCCCCGTTGGCCTTGGCCATCGGAATATGCATGAAGCCGAACATGATGGTATTGGCCAGGAACAGGACACTGACCAGCGCCAAAAGGCACTGTCTGCAGATCAGGCTGATATGCCAGCAGCGTCGCACGTATCGCGTTCCATCACGGTTTGACCATGATGCTGTTTATGGGGTTTGGGCGCTGCTGTCAAAGGCTTGCAGTCCGGGTGTGGTCGGTTTCTTCGACCGCACGGATGATTTCGGCAATTGCTGTGTTGATCCCGTCTTCGGACGCAATCCTGCCCGCGAGATGTTGGGCATTGGTGCGATAGGACTGCGTTTGAAGAACGGTCTTGATCCGGTCTGCCAGAATTGCGGCATCGAGTTTTGCGGGTTTTATCGGCTTTGGTGCAACGCCCAGCGTCCAAAGGCGTTTGGCCCAGAATGGTTGATCGCCAAAAAACGGAATGATGATTGACGGGCGACCGGCGCGAAGGGCCGCCGCACAGGTACCAGCGCCGCCGTGATGAAGAACGATTTTGACCTTGGGAAACAGCCAGTCGTGGGGAACCTCGCGCACCGCAAGGATATTGGATGGCCAGTCAATGTCATCCATACCACCCCAGCCGGTTGCGACAATGGCTGCCAGATCGGGTTTGCCGGTTTGTGCAACGGCATTTGAAATCATCTGTGCCATTGCGGTCGGATCATTGCCATGCATCGATCCAAACCCGATATAGATCAGGTTCTTGTGGCGTTCGACAAAGTCTTGCAACGCCTGATCGGGCATGCCGGTTTGCGGATCGGTATCGAGAAACCAGTACCCCGTGACACGGGCATGTTCCGGCCAGTCGGACGGGCGCGGGATCACGGCGTTGCCAAAGGCATGAATGATCCGAAGGGCACCGGACTGGCATGATTTCACGATGTCCAAAGACCTGCCATCAATGCCGTTCTTGCGTCGGGCCGCCCAGCGACAAAATTGCCGACGCAATGTTGCGTTCAACAACCTGTAAACAAGCTTGCCGGTCAGATGGTTATAGCATCGTGCGAACCGGTTTCGCAGACCAGTATCGGGGACGCCCATATGGGGATAATCGCCGGTCGGGATAAAGCACGGGATCAGTTGCGCCATGACCACCGGAATGCCGAAATGATTGGCAATCGGAAATGCGCCAAAGGTTTTGGGATGAAACACAATGACGTCGGGTTTGTTCTGATCAATTGCGCGGAAAATATCATCGATCAGTCCGTCCTGAAGTCCGCGCGCCTTTCTGCCAATCGCAAACAGAGAAATCAGTTTTTGCAACCATGATGCTTTGGGATCGGACGCTCGGCCAAAGTGCGGATCATCCATAAGCGCGATCAGCGCATCGCCAAGGGCCGCGAATTCAAGATTGTGATCGGTAACAAAACCGGCGAAGCGTTCAGGGGCGGCAAGTGTGACCCGATGCCCGTTTTCGATGAGACCACGGCCAAGGGCGACAAAGGGCTGCACATCACCGCGTGTCCCATAGGTCATCAGCATGACATGCATGATCTATCCTTTTTGCCGTTCGCAAAAGCGGTTCACGGATCAGAAGCCTGACAGACTTTAATACCCAATTCCGGCAGTGAAAAGGCGGTCGGACGGATGATCAGTTTTCGCTGTTCTGCACATTGCCAAGGAAAAGGCGCGTCTGTTCAATCGCTTCGCGCAGGCCAACGCGCTGGACTTCGACATCTTCGGGGAAGGCGCCCAGAAGCCGTGATGGCATGCGGTTATCAAGCAGGACAAACACACCGCGATCCTCGGCGCGGCGGACAAGCCGGCCAAAGGCCTGCTTCATGCGCAGGCGTGTGAGCATGTCGTCATACCGTGCGCCGTGGAAGGCCGATTTGCGCGCACGGTGCAGGATATCGGGGCGCGGCCAGGGCACGCGGTCAAACACGATCAGACGAAGGCTGTCACCCGGGACATCGACCCCGTCACGCACCGCATCGGTCCCCAGCAGGCAGGCATCGCGTTCAACCCGGAAAATATCAATCAGGGTCGAAACATCCATGCCGTCAATATGTTGCGCCAGCAATTGCAGGCCCGCATCATCCATCGGCCCGGTCAACCGTTCGTAAATTGCGCGCAAGCGTGAAATCGCGGTAAACAGGCCAAGCGCGCCACCCCCGGAGGCCAGAAACAGTTCGCGATAGGCCGCGGCAATATGGTCCGGGTTATCACGGCCCAGATCATTGACGATGAAAACGCGGGTCTGTTCGCGGTAGTTATACGGGCTTTTCATCGCCGCCCGGATGGCCGGAAGCGGCATGTGCGATGCCCCGGTGCGGTCTTCGGCCACGGCCCAGTCAAAATCTTCGTCCCCGGTGCCATCGCGAAGGGTCGCGGACGTCACCACCATGCCATGCGCGGTGGGGGCCAGCGCCGATGTCAGCGGCAATGTCGGGTCAAGATAATGACGATGCATGCCGACATCGAAATCACGGCCAAACTGGCGTTCAATCGCAAACCAGTCGACAAAGCTTTGTGGCGTTTCTTCGACCAGGGATGCCAGCATTTCACGCCATGCCGCAACCTGCATGATCGCGCGGCGTTCAAGGGATCGGATCGCGGCATCAAGGCGCTGACGTTCGGCACTGTCAAGTTCATCGGCCTTTTCATCAAGCATATGGGCGATGATCTTGATCAGCGATCTGGCCGGTTTTTCCATCGCTTCAAGCGCGCGGTCAAGGTCGGCCGCACTGGCAAGGACTTCGTTCAAGGCCGGTTTGCAATCGGTTTCAATCGAATAGCCGCGATCCCCATCAGCGGACCGTGCCATCACCTGTGCACGCACATGGGCCAGAAATACTTCTGCCGGGCCCTTGGCATGTTGCGATCCGTCGTGAATACGGCCAAGCCATCCCTGTTCGGGAAGACATTGGGCGGCAACAATCACGGCGTTGACCGCATCGCGCAATTCATCGCGATCATGGATCAGGGTTTCAAGCCGCTGTTTCAGGCCGCGCGCACGCGACGATCCCTTTTGCTCGGCCCCCAGCAGCCAGCGGCGCAATTCCTGTCCTTCCTGCCCGGTCAGGTGGGATGAAAATGCCTTATCGGCTGCATCAAACAAATGATGGCCTTCGTCAAAGACGTATCGCGTTGGCATGGAGCTGTCATCAAGCCCGCCCAAGGCCGCCTGCACCATGACAAGGGCATGGTTGGCCACCACGATTTCAGCGGAACGGGCGCGACGCACGGTTTTTTCGATAAAGCATTTCGAATAATGCGGGCAGGCGGCATAGATGCATTCGCCGCGCTGATCGGCCAGCGCCCCGGTAAAGCGATTGCCCAGAAGCTCGGTCAGCCAGGCGGGGAAATCCCCACCGACCATATCGCCATCGCGGGTGGTCGATGCCCATCTGGCAATCAGGCCAAGCGGGGTGGCCTGATGGGGTTGCTGGGCCAGCGGGCGCTGGGCTTCTTCGAAGTTCAACAGACAGAAATAGTTTTCCCGACCTTTACGCACCACGGCCTTAAGGCGCTTGTCCTTGGGATCGTCATAGAGGCGATCCAGTTCCTGATCGATCTGACGTTGCAGGTTGCGGGTATAGGTCGAAATCCATACCGCCCCGTCATTTTTCTGTGCCCAAAGCGATGCCGGTGCGACATAGCCCAGCGTCTTGCCGGTGCCTGTTCCGGCCTCGGCCAGAACGATATTGGGCGCACCATCATGAAGGCGCGGGCCAAAGGCCGAACAGACAGACGATGCATAATCGGCCTGTTGCGGGCGTTCCTCGGCCCCTTCGCCCAGAAGTTCTTTCAGGCGCTTGCGGGCATCTTTGGGATCAACCGGATAATTGGCGGGTGGCGGTGGCGGGGCATGTTCGGCCCACTCGCCAAGCTTTTTCCAGACTTTAAGCCCTTCATAAACCGCATAGCGATGCGGGCCATCGCCATCCGCACCAAGGGCGGCCAGAACCGAAACACCCCACGGCCAATGCCCGCGTGCCATCGGCCATGCGATGGATAGGGCCGGGCCGCGTTTGTTGCGATGAAGGGTGGCAAGTTCCTGCAAAAGCCGTTTCATGGCTTCTGCCAGGGCCTCGGCCTGACCGATCAGGTCATCGGCCGGTTTTTGCCCGGTGGCCAGCGCAATGCCGCGCGGGGTCGGTACGCAAAACTGTGCCGGGCGGACAAAGGCAAACAGTTCGAGCAAATCATGTGCGGCAAACGGATCAATTTTCAAACGCCGCGCACAGGCCGGGGTATGGACCAGAATGGGCCGCGTTGCGCGTGCCCGCTTGGCCGCGGCCCCGTGCGGCAGTTCCTCGATCTCGCCATCGGGTGACAGAAACACAGCATGACGCAATCCAACGACCATGACAGGTGCATTGGGCGGCATGAAACGCGGCTGGGCTTCTTCGGAACGATCATCGAACATTTGGGGCACTATAAGCAGACAGTGCGGTAGACGCTACAGCCATTTCACGAATTTGTTTGATGCTCGCGTGGTCATTTTCAGCCAATCGTTCCGCAAGCTTTGCACATTCGTTTGTAGTGATCTTTAGACACGTTTTCGATGAAGCCAATCGCAGCCTTTGCGGCGCTTATGGCATCTTGAAGGGTTAAGTCCGGTAATGTCCCAAACCCTTCAATGGTTCCATGTGACTCTACTTGAATCAGTCTTTCGAGAGCTTTGATATCTATTTGGTCTTTAACTGTCTCGTGATGCTCCATCAATGCAGCTGTAAAGTTAGGCTGTCCGGGAGAGCAAAACGTTGTGAAAATATCAAGTAGCTTCCGAGTAGCATTGGGAAGCAAATAGAGGTAATCAGTTTCTGCTTTCGCTGCTGCAGTTCTAACCAATTGAAACAAATAATGATATTCGCTTTGGTGATTTGCCATTAGTGGATGCATTTTCGCCAAGTTGGTGCGCCTCTCTGAGCCGTCTGCTGGGCTTCTGCAATCAAGGGAGAGCAGTGCTATCTCAGCCGCGTTTCTATGCTCCAAGTTCTGAAACTCACGCTTCACCATATTCATGAAGGCGGTATTATGAGTCAGTACAATAAGTTGTTGGCACTTCTTTGTTTTGCGAAATAAGAGGCTAAATGCATGGGTTCTAGCTGAGGCGTCCAAACTGGAAACTGGATCGTCGATAACTAGAACTAGATCTTTCAATTTTCGGTCATCTGCTTCCAGTTTGGTTAGAAAGTAGGAGAATGCAATTGCAGTTTTCTCCCCTTCACTTAGGTGTAGTGCTGCTTGTCCGTCTATTCGGATGATTTTATAGCCACCCGTTTCTTGGGCGGTTAAGTATATGTTTTTATGCCCTAGGTAGGAGAATAGTAGGGCGTTCAACCTTTCAGCTCCGATGCCATGATCCTGTAGTTCATTTTGAAGCTCGTCGGTTTTGACCTTTAAACTACGTAGCTCGTCTCGAGAGCTTACGAGCTTCATTTCGTACTTGTTTAAATCTTCTTGCAACGAGTCCCAAGTCGCCTGGTTCGAGGCGAGGACGTGTCTTTCCAAGCTTTCGAAAGCTAGTTTTTGCTCATTTCCAAACGTAATGGCTTGCTCATTGTGAGCACCTACCAGTTTTTCCGCTTTCGATGCTTCCGATAGAAAGTCTTTTACGATGTCATTGATATCGCTTTCAAGCGTTGGAAGCGGGCTTCCAAGTGAATTGAGTGACGGATCGAGTTTTTCTTTAAGTTTGAAAATTATGAACTTTCCAGCCTCGCCGATTTTACTCGTATGTTTGCGAAGGCTTTTAAATGCCGCTGTATACTCTTCTTTAAAGTTGGATTCTATTAGTTCAGGTGGCGGGAGGTTTGAGTAAAATGACCTTAGGTTATCTAAATGCTTTTCGCCAAGTTGGATTGCAGATTTCAGTTCGTTTGCTGCATCATCCCACGCATCATTAAAAATCGACTTGAGAAAATTCCGCCTTTCCTCTGTGAACGGGTTTTCGCATAAAAGGCACTGATTTAGTTCGTGTTGATCGTGATACTCAAGGCCGCGTTTAATCCATGCTATCGCTTCCTGATGTTCTTCCAATGCTTCAACAGCCATCTCAGCAGAGCTGCGCATTATGAGCTTTTGACCAGAACTAAGCCATGACTGTAAGTCTTCCGGCAATGTGAAGGAAAAACTGATCTTATCCGGAGGAAGTTTACGCATAAGTGTTTCTTGATTGCGGGCTATTTGTTTTTCAGATGCTAGTAAGCTCTCTTCAAACTTGCTGCCTTTGTAGTGCGCTTGAATTTTTCGAGCATCATAAGCTTGGGTGTAAACGCTCTCTGGTGTCATTTCGCGAATTTGCTTGGCAACGCGGGTCTTGAACTCTTTTAACTGCTTTTCGGAGCTTTTCTGCCGACTTTCGAGCTCGGATATCTCTTTTGTAGTGGCCTTAAGCTTAGTGGAACTCTCGTCATAGGCCTTCTTTGCGCCGACTTTTTTTTCGCTTACATAAAGGATTCCTTGGGAGGAACTGTCGTCCCAGTTGAAGTTTCTCTCCACAAAATCGGTGTTGAAAACCAACAAGTTTGAACCGAACGGAGGCTGGTCCAAAGTTTGGATAATTGTAGTGTTTTCTGAGAGCTGTATTTTGAATGAGCAAGAGTTGGGTAGTTTGGGGTCGATTGTGCCCTTCTCTAATGAACTAAGTATTCTTGATAGAGTGGTTTTGCCAGTGCCGTTGAAGCCAAACACGAGAGTTCGGGGTGCAAGGCGAGCCCCAGCGTCAGCTGTGTAATCTCTCCATATACCGGTGTTCTTGATTTCGATTATTTGCTCTATAATCAATGGAGTTCACTCTCGGATCGATTTGTTTAGAAAGTCCGGAATTATAACCCGCGGAAGATGTATTGGGTAACAGAATTAAATCTAAAAGTGATGTTTCTGTGAGGGGCTGATGTTTCAGAAGTCTAGCACGCAGCCCTCACAGCATTTCTGGCGCGACCCGGCTTTGCCGTTTGTCGAATTGCGGCGTGTGGCGGACGGGCATGCGGTTTGTTACGAACGCCACAGCCACGATACCTTTTCGATCGGCACGGTGAAGGACGGTTACAGCACCTATTGGAACCGTGGCAAAACCCATGAAACACAAGAAGGATCGGTGGTGATCCTTAATCCCGAGGATGTTCATGGCTGCAACCCGGTCAAGGGGGCGGACTGGTGCTATGACATGCTGTTTGTTGATCCCGACTGGCTTTTGGATTTGCAGGTTGAAATCGATGCCGATGCGGCCGGCAAGTTTGCGATGTTTTCCGATACGCTAAGCCATGATCCTCATCTTTATGGCGGGTTGCTTGATCTGGCCGATACGCTGGTCAATGCGGATATTGATATTCTTGGCAAGGAAACGGCACTGGTGTCGTTCTTTGGCGATCTGCATGTGCGGCTGAACCGGCGCGGGGTGCTGGACGGGACGGGCGGGTCGGGCAGGTCGGGCGGGTCGGTGCATGACCGCAAAATGATCCGGGTCGGCGATTATATCCAGACCCATTATGCCGAAACCATCAGTCTGGATGATCTTGCCGATCTGGCGGGCTATTCGCGGTCCTATCTGGTGCGGGCGTTTAAAAAGACCTTTGGCATGACGCCCTATGCCTATCTGATCAATTGCCGGGTGCAGCGCGCCCGTCATGCGCTGAGGCGCGGGGAAAAGATCGTTGATGTCGCACTTGAAACCGGCTTTGCCGATCAGGCGCATTTTCAACGCATGTTCAAACGCCTGATGGCAACCACACCACGCCAATATGCGCGCGTGCAGGCGGCCTGATTTTTCTGATCTTCCGCCTCAATGACCCGTTGATCCGACACCCGGTCAACCCCGGTGCGCGTTTGTGTGTTCGTGTGCAATCCGATATGGCCCGGCGATCCCGGATGAGGCCGGGGGTGGAGCGGGTGCAGTCAGGGCGGGGTTCAGTGTTTGGTTGGTTTTGATTTAAATCTCATTGATCTTAATCAACCAAAACGTGTTTCATTTTAGTTATTCTATTTTAAAGAAGGGGCGAACAGATAAATCGGGCGCGGCTTTTGGCATGGATCGGGGTGCCAAAAACCAGCCGCGCCGAAAAGGAGACCGTTTGGAATGATTTCCTGTGTCAGGGCCGGTTTTGGTCTTCAGTCCTTGTTGTTGGTGGTTGTAGCGATCAGCATTTTAGCAGGCCCGTCGCGGCATGCCATGGCCGGGCGGGTTTTTGCCCTGATCACCAAGAATGTCGGTGATCCCAATTTCATCGAGGCCTGGCGCGGATGCAATGATGCTGCGCGCATCAAGGGGGATCGGTGTGTGCATCTGGGTGGTGACAATCTGGGATATTTCAGGGCCCAGAACCGCGCGATCGAAGATGCGGTTGGCGAAGGCTACAGCGGCGTTGCCATTTCGGTCACCAAATCGGAATTCATTGCTGAAAACGGTCTGCCCAAGCTGATTGAAACCGGTGTGCCGGTCATTACGTTTGATTCCGATCTGATTGCGCCGTTTCACCATCTCAGACAGGCTTTTATCGGTGTGGAAAACCATCTGATCGGGCGGATGCTTGCCCGTGAATTGCAAAACCGCCTGCCATTTGGCGGGAATGTCTGTTTGATGAGTGCCGGGCCCTATGATCCCAATCTGAATGAACGGATCAACGGGTTTCGAAGCGAAATCAGAAAAACGTCCGATCTGGGCAGTCAACCGCCGTTAAATGGAAGTGGCGGCTGGTTCGAAAGCCCGCGCTGTCCGTGGTTCAACAAGGACAATCTTGATCTGGCGATGACGCAGTTCCGCCAAAGCATGCTGGATGACAGGCTTGATGCCTTTATCACGGTCGGATCATGGCCGTTGCATGATCCGCAGCGATATGTGCAGACCTTTCGCAATTTGCCGGCAGAAGCACGCCAGAACCGGCCGTTGATCCTGATTGGCGGGACAGGCGCGCCAACACCCGAACATGTGTCGATCCTGCGCGATAAAATGGTCGACGGGCTGGTGGCGATTGATTTCTATAACCTTGGCAATGTTGTCTATCACTATCTGGTGTCACTGACGCAGGACAAGGTGCTGGGCGATCTGCCGATTGTTCAGCCGCACTTTATCGGGGAGGATGCCTATAGCAACAAGGACGACACCCAGTAATCGCACGGTCGGCTTATAGCGTCAGATAGATCGCACTTGCCGCCAGCAGGGCCGCCATGATGCGGTTAAAAATGCGGATGCGGGCGGGATTCCCCAAAAAGCGTGACAAAAACGCCCCGGCATAGGCCCAGCAGGCAACAGAAGCAAAACAGATCACGAAATATATCGCGGTAAATTCCCAGATCAGGGTCGGCGCACCGGACGCGGCATAGGCGCCCATCCCGGCGATTGATGCCAGCCACGCCTTGGGGTTAAGCCATTGCATCACGGCACCGGTCATGACCGACGGGCCCGTGCCGGCATCGGATTTTCCCAACTCGCCATTTGATGAAAACAGCTTCCAGGCCATGAATAGCAAGAAGGCAACACCGGCCCACTGAATGATCGTGGTCAGCTGCGGAAAGGTTTCAAGCAACTGATGCAGGCCAAGCCCGATCAAAAGCAGCAAAAGGCAAAAGCCCGCCGTCGCCCCGAAGACAAGACGAAGCGAAGGGCGAAACCCGTACTGGACGCCGGAACTCAGCACCAGAATATTGACCGGGCCCGGCGTGATCGAGGCGGCGAGCGCGAAACTTGCCATGGAAAGATAAAGGCTGAGGGTGGCGGTCATCGGATGTTTCCTGCTGGCTGGTGTCCGCTTTGTGGGGCCGGAGCGGTTAAATTGTTGGAGGCAGGATGAGACCGTTTTGCCGTGATTTATTGAACGATATTGTCCTGTCGGGAATTTTGCCCCGGCGGATGCAGTGCCCAAGCGGATTGCCCGTGCCGACTGCCCAAGCAGATTGCTCAAACCGGTGGCCCAAGCCGATGGTTTGTATCAGTGCAGGGTGTGCCGTGATGGCATTATGACAGCATCGATGCCAGTGCCGATGCCCCGCCGGCAATCATGGCATAGCGCGCGGCCTTGCCAATGGTGACCAGGATCAGAAACGGGACGAAACGGACCCGCATCACCCCGGCAAACAGGGTCAGCGGATCGCCAATGATCGGAAGCCACGCCAGAAGCAGCGACCAAAGCCCGTATTTCGAAAACCATCGTGCCGCACGATCAAGTGCCGCGCCCGATACCGGGAACCAGCGACGATCGCGAAACCGGTCGATAGAAAGGCCAAGCGCCCAGTTGATGATCGATCCGATGACATTGCCCGCAGTCGCAATCATGACAAGCAGCCAGACCGCGTGATCCCCCTTGGCGACAAGGGCGCCCAGTGCCGCCTCGGACGTGCCGGGCAGGATGGTGGCCGAGGTCAGGGCAGAAAAGAATAACCCGGCAAAAAGGGCGATATCGGTTGTCATCGCACCGGATTAGCCTGCTTTTGCGGCGCGGTCCAGCATCGAAGACATAAAAAAAGCCCGGCTCATTGACGCCGGGCTTTGGTCGGTCCACCCCCAGAAGCGATAATCTGAAAAACAGATTATGCCGCAGGACCGATAGCGCGATCATTTGGTGCCAGCTGAACCCCATAACGGATGGCCGCGATCAGGCTTTCGTAACGGGCAATGCCCTTGCCGGCGATGTCGAATGCGGTGCCGTGATCGACCGACGTGCGGATAATTCCGCCCTTAAGACCGACGGTGATATTCACACCTTCGTCAATCGACTGCACCTTGACCGGGCCGTGACCCTGATCGTGATAGCAGGCCACCACGACGTCAAAATCACCGCGTGTCGCACGGTAAAACAGGGTATCGGCCGGAAGCGGGCCCTGAACATCAATGCCTTCCTTTTGGGCGCGTTCGATGCCGGGGATGAGTTTTTCCTCTTCCTCGCCCTCGCCAAACAGGCCGTTTTCACCGGCATGCGGGTTGATGCCGCAAACGGCAATGCGCGGTGATGTCTGACCGGCCTTGGACAGGGTGTCATGGGCCAGCCGGATCACCTGATAGGTCCGTTCCGGGTTGATGCGGCGGATGGCTTCGATCAGACCAACATGGGTGGTCAGATGAATGACCTTCATCTTTGGGGTCGCCAGCATCATCGAATAGCTTTCGGTCCCGGTCAGTTCCGCCAGGATTTCGGTATGGCCGGGGAAGATATGGCCACCGGCATGCAGGGCTTCCTTGTTGAGCGGAGCGGTGACAATTGCTGCCACGCGCTCTGCCTTGGCCATATCGATGGCGGCACTCAGATATTCAAAGGCGGCATGACCGGCCTTGGCATTGACTTCGCCAAACGGAAGATCGGCAAGATCAAAGCCCGGATCGGCACAAAGAACGGTGCCCATTTCCGGTTCTTGCGGAACCGGATCGGTTGGCAGGAACGTCTTGATGTCGAATTTTGCACCGACGATATCGCGGGCGACGGCCAGTTTGCCTGCATCGCCAATAACGATCGGGCGGGCCATTTCGTAAGTTTGCGGATCGGCAACGGTGCGTGCAACGATTTCCGGACCTACGCCGCAAACATCGCCCATGGTGATTGCTACGATCGGTTTCATGTTTTTACCTTCTTTTATCTGCGTGCCGGGTGATCAGGCGGTGGTTTCGCCCGACCCGGTTGTGGTTTCTGCCTGCTGGTCGGTCATCCCGGTCAAGTCGGTGCGGCGAACAAGGAACGAGATATAGATCGGCAGCAAAATGGCCGTTGTCACGGTCGATGCCGCGACCTGAACGGTTGCAAGATCGGCCAGCTGGCCAAACAGCGGGTTGGCCGCCGCAATCGCCATCGGGGTGGCAACAGCGTTACCGGCGGTCGATCCTTCGGATGCGCCGACAATCGGGTTCCATTTCATGACACGGAACACGATATAGCCCGCAGTACCGGTAACAAAGACCGTCAGGATACCGATCAGAATGCCGGCAAGGCCGCCTTCGATGATGGCCTGGAAATTGATGCCCATGCCAAGCGCAAAGGCAAAGAACGGGATCAGCATGTCGCTGCCCTTGGCAAGGAATGCGCGCAGTTCATGATCAAGGTTGCCAAGCACCATGCCAACAACAATCGGCAGCAGCACGGCAACAAACGAAATGATCGAGAAGAAGCCTTCGACAAAGCCCATCGCACCAAAGACCGTCAGTGCGATCATGGTCAGGAAAGGACCGTCATTCAGGGCAAGGATGGAATAGGCAGCCTTGTCATCGGCGCGTCCGTACTGACCGACAATCGCGACATAAAGTCCGCCGTTCGAGTTGGTCATTGCCGCGATGATGGCAATCGGCACCATGCCAAAGAACAGGCCGCCACTATCGGCCATGGCATAGGCCAGAAGACCGACCGCAGCACCGGTAATCCATTTGACAACCAGAAGGGTCGCGCCCTTGGCGGCCGCCGTTCCGACATTTGACAGGGTGATCTGGGCACCGGCACAGAGCAGGAAAAGTGCGATCAGTGCGCCAGCACTATTGACGAAAAGGGCTTCGGTGAAATTGCCGATGCGCAGCAGGTCCGGCGCAAAGGTATTGATGGTCGCGCCAAGCAAAAGCGGGACAATCATCATGCCGCCAGGAATGCGTTCGAGTGTGTGTTTGATTTTCATGGGTTCCTCCCGAAGGACCGCTGTGGGGAAATTAATTTCCCGATTGATTTTGATTGATCGTGGGAGAAATTGACACTAAATGGAATTTATTGGAAGAAAATATTCATAAAAATATCCAAAATTTGTATCCGTTGGGTGATTTTGGAAGATATTGGCTCGTCTTGGCGTGCGGAGATGTGCTAACACAAAGAAAAAACCAAGGAGGCGTTCATGTTGCCAGCCAAGCGACGTGCCAGAATTATCGAATTCCTGCGCCGGGAGGAAATGGCGTCACTCAAGGAACTGGCCGAACGGCTGGACATGTCGGTGTCCACGATCCGGCGCGATGTTGAATATCTGTGTTCCACCGGGCATCTGACACGCACCCATGGCGGGGCGATGATGAATGTCAGCGACCGCAAGGGGTTCGAACCCGAAGCCGCGATTTCATCCGAACTGGAAAGGGATGCCAAGAACCGCATCGGCCAACGTGCGGCTGCACTTATTCAGCCCGGTCAGACCGTTTTGGTAGATAGTGGAACAACCACCCTTGCCGCGGCACATGCCATGGTCGAACGCGATGTGCCTTTCACCGCCTTTACGAACGATCTTTCGATCGCGTCGGTTTTTTCCCAAAGCAACACGATCAATACATTTGTCGCGGGTGGGAATGTGCGCCCCGGTTCATCGACATTGCTGGGGGCGTCGGCTGTGCGCATGATCGAACAGCTTCGCGCCGATGTCGCGATCATCGGGGCCCACGCGGTTTCAAACGATGGTCTTTCGGACAGTTCAATCGAGCTGTGCGAAGTCAAACGCGCAATCATTTCGGCGGCGGAATTCGTGGTTCTGCTGGTCGACAGCAGCAAGTTTTTCAGCCGCAGCTTCAGTCTGTTTGGCGGTCTTGAGGAAATCGGACTGATCATTACCGATGACCGGATCAGCCCGGACATGCTCAAGGAACTGAAACAAAGAAACATACCGGTCGAAACGGTATCGCAAGAGGTGCCCAATGAGTGACGTGCGTATTCTGGCCGATGATTTGACCGGTGCACTTGATGCCGCTGCCCCGTTTGCATCGCCTGATGCGCCGGTGCGCCTGATTTTGTCGGATGGCGGAATGCTTGGCGCCAAGGTGACGATCAGCAGCGAAAGCCGCGATCTGCCCGAAGATCAAAGCAGGGCCGCGGTCGGGCGAGCCTTTCAGTTGCTTGGCGATGGCGGGGATAATGTGAATCGCACGGGTCAAGATCGGGCCTTGTGGTTTAAAAAGGTCGACAGTGTCCTGCGCGGCAATTCGATCCTTGAAACCATCGAGATGATGCGATGCGGGGCGTTTTCGACCTGTATCTTTGCACCGGCCTTTCCCGAAATGGGCCGCCGGACACGCGATGGCATGCATGAAGTGCGATCCGGCAATGACTGGGAACCGGCATCGGTCCATGATTTGCGCCAGGCGTTTGCCGATTTTGGTGTCGAAGCACAGATATTTTCACCCGGGAACCCGGTCAAGGGCGTTGTGATCGGCAATGCGGTGACGCAATCAGATCTTGATGTGCTGGTGGCGCGCTGTCGCGATGTGCCCGACATCCTGTGGGCGGGAAGTCGCGGACTTGCACAGGCACTGACCCCGGAATTCACAAGCCGCCCGCAACCGCGGTTATCCGTCATTGTGGCCGGTACGGCCCATCCGGTGACCCGAAAACAGATTGCAAATGCCGTGCGTCACGGTCTTGGATCCGTCGCGAACGGGCCGGTCCTGCTTGATCCGGTGCCGACGGCAAAAAACGCCGAGGAAACAGTCGCCGCACTGATGGAAGAAGTCCCGAAACTTTCGGTGCATCCGGGAACCGGTCTTATGGTGATTGGCGGGGATACATTGTCGGCCATTCTTGCGGCCAGCGGCGCCCAATCGATGGAATGTTTTGGCGAAGTCGGGCCGGGATTGCCGGTGTCGCGCATTCTGGGCGGACAGTTTGACGGTGTCGATATCGTGACGAAATCCGGTGGATTTGGCGACGAAGCATTGATCGAACGCATGATCGCCTGAGCACGTCATAAAAAAGGCCCGGTGCGGGGGACACCGGGCCTTGCAACGCCGATCAGCTTTCGGGGGGAGTGCCGATCAGCAGGGGGGAGCCTTGTGATCAGGCAATGACCGATTTGACATCGACATTGCCGCGCGTTGCATTCGAATACGGGCAGATCTTGTGGGCTTCTTCGACCAGTTTTTCGGCCTCGGCCTTATCAAGGCCCGGAAGCGAGACGGTCAGGGTGACGGCAAGGCCAAAGCCGCCGGCCGAACGCGGACCGATCCCGACATCGGCGGTTACCGAAACATCGGCCGGGATTTTCGGGCCGCCCTGGGAAGATACGAATTTCATCGCACCGATGAAGCAGGCGGAATAGCCCATGGCAAACAGCTGTTCGGGGTTGTTGCCGTCGCCACCCGCACCGCCAAGTTCCTTAGGCGTGGTCAGCTTGACATCAAGCGAGCCATCAGCCGTTTTGGCGCGACCATCGCGGCCACCGGTTGCAGAAGCTTGTGCGGTGTATTTGACATCTACAGACATGGTTTTCATCCTTTGTTTGAACCGTGTTTCAGTTCTGGTTGACGACCCGGCTGTCCATCGCATCTTCTTGCATATGTCGCCGGGGGTGGGCAGGCGCAACCGCGCCTACCCGAAAGAGAGTGTGAAGGTTTCGTGTCAGACCGGGTGATCAGTTGCCATGAAGGGCCGTGTGCAGGTACTGGGCTGCCTGGGCAATCGCGCCTTTGGCGGCCGGGGTATCGGCAAGGGCATTAAGCATGACAAAATCATGGATCGTTCCGTTATATCGGGTGACCGTGACATCGACGCCAGCCTGGGACAGTTTGCGGGCATAGGCTTCGCCTTCGTCACGCAGCACGTCATTTTCAGCGGTAATCACAAGAGCAGGTGCCTGTCCGGAAAGCTGTTCGGCGCTGGCATGGATCGGGGTTATTTTCGGGTCCTTACGGTCAACGCCTTCGGGCAGGTACTGGTTCCAGAACCATTCCATTGCCGGCTTGGTCAACCATGGGCCATTGGCAAAGGCGCGATAGGAGCCATTGTCAAAATCGGCATCAGTCACCGGATAGAACAGGACCTGGGCGGTGATCGCCGGGCCTTTGCGTTCCTGGGCCAGAAGCGAGACCACCGCGGTCATGTTGCCCCCGACACTGTCACCGGCAATCGCAAGGCGGGTCAGATCGATATTAAGCTGTTCACCATGTTCGGCGACATATTTGGTCACGGCGTAATCCTGTTCGATGGCGATCGGATAACGCTGTTCGGGTGAACGTTCGTAATCGACAAAGACAAGGGCAGCATTGGCGCGCACGGCCAGTTCCCGAACCAGGCGGTCATGGGTGCCAGTATCGCCCATCACCCAGCCAGCGCCGTGGAAATAGACAATCGCAGGCAGGCGATCCTGATTTCCGGCCGGACGGATGATGCGGACTTTTGTCTGGCCGGTCGGACCGACGCCAAAGACGGTATCAGTAATATCAACGGCCGGTTTGGCAATTTTGCCGGACTGGGCACCGGACAGAACATTGCGGGCCTCGGTTGGGGTCAGGGTATAGATCGCCGGGCCGCCCGATGCTTCCAGGGCATTGATGAAGTTCCGGGTGGTCGGTTCAAGAACCGGTTCAGCAAAAGCAGCAGAAGAGGCAATCGCGGTCGAAAAGGCCAGTGCGGCAGATACTGCGGCGGTGGCAATTTTTGATTTCAATGGGCTCATGGGTCTGTTCCTTTGATCGGCCCGGTAGCGGGCGCTGTGTGTCTGTGTGGAATTATGTATCGCACACAATTTAATCGTGCACGATATAAAAAATGAAATAGCAGGCATGCAAATGAATCGCTTGTAATTAAATCGTGCACGATATAAATTATCAGGCTTTGTGTTTCACGCCGATCCGGATTGCGCCGAAGGTTTCGTGAAGCAAACGGCAGAAAGCTTGAGAAAAAAGCAGAAAAACCCGCAGGAAACCGGCAAGAAAGCCGAAAGTGATCCTGTAACGTCGCCCGAATGCCGGGCCGCGGGTTTGACCATAACCGCCGCCCGATATATGTCAGGGCAGCATATATACAGATGTCAGGACACTGTTTGGTGATCTGACAAAGACGCGATGTCCGACAGTTTCAGACAGGATGAACCGATGAAAGACACGTCCAAGGAAGACTTTTTGCAGCTTGAAAAGTTTCTGTGCTTTTCGGTTTATTCGGCAAGCCATGCCTTTAACCGGATCTATAAGCCGCTGCTTGACCAGATTGGCCTGACCTATCCGCAATATCTGGTGATGGTCAGCCTGTGGCAGGAAGACGACCAGTCGGTTCGCAGTATCGGTGAAAAGATGTATCTGGAATCCAGCACCCTGACACCGTTGCTTAAACGGCTCGAAGCCAATGGTCTGGTCATGCGCAACCGTGATCCCAATGATGAACGGTCTGTGCGCATCCGCCTGACAGAACAAGGCAAGGCATTGCGCGAAAAGGCCGAAGAAATTCCGACCTGCATTCTTGAGGCCACCGGCCTTGATATTGAAACTGCCAAGCGCCTTAATCGCGATTTGCGGGCATTGCGCGATCAGATCGAAAAACCGCGCCGCGCCTGATCATCTGGCCTGCGCAAGTGTCGGCACACCAAAACGGGGCGGTCATATGACCGCCCCGTTTCGCCACCACTCCCAATTCATTTTATGATTATGCAGCCTGTTTGTTATGTGTGGTGAGTGTATCGATATGGGCGCGCATCACTGCAAGATGGTCACCATCAAGCGGGAATTGCAGGATGCTGTGTCCGTCTTCATGGCGGGCAACACGGGCATTGATCGGCTGATTGATGCCATCAATCACCAGTTCGACCACTTCGCCCGGGCGCAGATCCGGTGATGGCGAAATCCGGACATGGGCACAGGAAATTTCCGACAGGGTGATATTCATCGTCTGTTCGCCAAATGTGATCCTGCCGCCGACATTGATGTCATGGACGCTGTAGGTGTCGTCATGAATGTCGGAATTCTGCACCGCAGCCAGGAAAATATCGACCTCGCGGCTCAGAAGGGCGGCTTCTTTGGCGGTGGTTTCTGCAACGGTGTGGACTTCGGATGCATTGCCGCTGACATCTTCGACCTGACCGCGGATTTCACCCATATTGCCGGCCACCCGTGTCGCGCTTTCCGATACAAAGGTCACGTTACGCGAAATTTCGCGGGTTGCGGCATTTTGCTGTTCGACGGCCCCTGCGATCCCGGTGACATATTCATCGATGCTTTCGATCACGGCAGCAACATCGCCAATCGCACGGGCCGAACGGTCGGCGACTTCCTGAATGCGGGTGATGCGCTGGGCGATTTCATCGGTGGCGTTTGATGTTTGTTTGGCAAGGGTTTTGACCTCGCCTGCGACCACGGCAAAGCCTTTGCCCATTTCACCGGCACGGGCGGCTTCGATGGTGGCGTTGAGTGACAGCATGCTGGTCTGTTGCGCGATCGAGGTGATCAGGCTGACCACTTCGCCGATTTCACTGGCCACTTCCTGAAGGTTCTTCATTTCTTCGCGCGAGACTTCGGAATGGCGCACGGCATCACGTGACACATCGGTAAAGTTGGAAACATGGTTCGAAATTTCTTCGATTGATGCCACCATTTCCTCGACCGCGGAGCTTAGCGAACTTGCATTGCCCGACGATTGTTCGGCTTCGGTGGCGACCGTCAGGGCCAGGTCATAGGTCCGGCCCGAATTGTCACGCACACCGCTTGCACGGTTTACCATGCTTTCGGAACTGTTGAGGATACGGCCGAAAACCGCACCGATCGAGGACCCGAACACGCTGACCAGATGGTTGCGTTCATCCTGGCGGCGCATTTGAAGGGCATCGATTTTCTTTTGTTCTTCTTCAAGTTCGCGGGCGCGAATCATGTTGGCCTGGAACACTTTCATTGCATCGCCGATATCGGCAACCTCGTCGCGATACTTGCTGGCCGGGATCGGGGTGTCGAGTTTGCCATCAGCCAGCGCGCCAAGTGCCGACGTCAGGTTCTTCATCGGGCCGGAAATGCTGCGTCCCAGCAGAACCGACAAGATGATGGCAAGCACGGTCGCCGCACTTGAAAGGATGGCGATCATGGTCTGACCGCGAATTTCATCCTGAAGGGCAACTTCCATCGAGGCACGGGTAAAGGCGGAGACTTCCGAAAGAAGGGCCTCGACTTCGTGATCAAGGACGCTTTGTTCTTCCTCGACCTTGATGACGGCCTGCTCGAATGTGGCGGCGTCATAATTGCCGGTGGTGACCTGATCAAAGATTTCCTCGATATGAAGTTCATAATCGAGATGTTCTTTTTCGATCCGTTCAAGCGCGATCAGGACTTTTTCAAATTCCGTGCGCGCCGCATCACTGAGATCACCGGCCAGGAAATCCTTGACCATCTGATGGGCGGTGGCGATTTCGTCGTCGGTCAGGTGGGCGACTTCGGTGAAATGCGCCCTTACGGACTCAAAGGTTTCGCTTTTGTCATGGGCGGAAATATTGGCGATCCGCAATGCCTTTTCCATCAGGATGGCCTGTTCAAGCTGATGCTGCGTGATTTTTTCCAGAATACCATTCAGCGGCAGGTCGCGATGGGCGACTTCTTCGAGCTCATGGCCGATAACCGACATGGTATAGACACCCACGGCACCCAGAATGCCGATAAACACGACCAGCATTCCAACCAGACTGTAAAGCCGGTGCGAAATACGTAAATTCTTGAAAACGCTTGGCATTGACCTTTATCCCCGATGTAGTTCCATCCATAAAAGTATAGGAAACTATCCATAGGTATATAATGCCATGGGATAGGAATATACCCTCATATGGGGAGGTATTTGTCCACACTCATACAACCACGCACCGCCATCGCGCGGCACACGGGCGTTTCAGGGGTATTTCAGGCGTTTTTTTGGGGTGTTTTTTCAGGCTTATTTTTTTTAACCGGCTGTATGTCGCTCCATCAGGCGCGCTTTTTGCGGTCCAGATGATAGGTCAGCGCCCATCCCAAAAGGGTCCTGATCGCATTTTCAGGAAGCGGCTGATCAAGGGCGAAGATGACCGCGCGATTGCCCGAACAGGTCAGTTCGGGGTGCAAAAGGCTGCGGGCGCGGTCAATCAGGTCAGTTTTGCAATCCAGGAAGATCATCACCTGATCGGGTGTCTTTTCCTTACAGTCGGCACGAATGGTGGTGCCCGATCCCGATATCGGGCGCCAGGCCGGTTCCCCCCATTTCAGGCTTTCTTCAATCGCACCAACCCCGTCCAGCCCGGCAGCCAGATCATGGATCATGTCGCGGATCCGGCTGATCTTTTCGCGGGCCGGGTCAGGGAAATGCGCGATTTTTGCCGTTATGGCGGGCGATTTTTGGTCAATGCCCATCACATGCCAGCAGCCATGGTCAGATTGCCAAATGTCTGAACCAGCAACCAGATACCGCAAATCACCATGGTGGCATGTTGCATCACCATGGCCGGCGGGATCAGGCGTTTGCTTGACCAGTTCAGGGTCCCGACTGCATGCATGATGCGCGCGGCAATCAGAATGATCGCAACCACCCAGATAATGTCAGACGTTGCCAGAACGGCCTCAAGCGCAAGCACAAGCAAGGTGCAAAGCGGTGCATTTTCAATGAAATTGCCATGGGCACGAATGCGCCGGCGCAGGATGCGGTCATCACCATCACCGGTCGCGATCCCCAGATCACGGCGGCGCAGCGACACAAACAAACTCAGCCCCGTAAGCATCAGGGCGAAAATCGCAACGGTACAGACGGTCACAGGAAGGGGCAGCATTGGCAAATTCCTTGTCTGATGGCACAGGATGCAAAGATCACGTCTCATACAACCATGCATTCGGGTTGCTATCAACAAAATGCCGGTATCGGGACGCTGGCCACCCCGAAAAGATCGGGGCTTTGCAATGATCTATCGGGAATGTACGGCAATTATCGGGCAGGCTTGGCAAAGCCGGGCCGACATGGCTGTTGCAGCCGGGGCCGGGCGGGGCTGGTGCGGGGCAGGGACGGGGCAAACGGGTTTGCATGAGGTCGCAGGCATGATGAATTCCGCGATTATTTGGCAGCCATGCGCAACAGATGCTTGATCTTGGGCGGTGGTGAGGTATAGCTTCGCGCACGCACGCGATCCGGGTGATCTGCCGTGCATTGGTTTTCCACGTTAATTTAACGATCCAACTGACAAACAAGGTTTCAAAAATGACAGCCGATCTTCGAGATGCCGCACTTAACAGCAACGTCTGGGCTTTTCAGGAAGCCAGCAAGCTGGTCAAGCGGTATAAACAGAAGGCGCCTGAAAAGGGCTATGTCCTTTTTGAAACCGGTTATGGTCCGTCGGGTTTGCCCCATATCGGCACCTTTGGCGAAGTCGCGCGCACAAGCTATGTCCGCCGCGCGTTTGAAACCATGTGCGATATCCCGACCAAGCTTTTCTGCTTTTCCGATGATATGGATGGCCTGCGCAAGGTGCCCGACAATATCCCGAACAAGGACATGGTCGCCCAGCATCTTGGCAAGGCGCTGACATCCGTTCCGGACCCGTTTGGCACCCATGAAAGCTTTGCCCATCATAACAACGCCAAACTGCGCGAATTCCTTGACGGTTTCGGGTTTGAATATGAATTCAAATCTTCTACCGAATGCTATCGTTCGGGCATGTTTGACGATGCGTTGCTGCGCGTTCTGGAACGCTATGACGCGATCCAGAAAATCATGCTGCCGACCCTTGGCGAAGAACGCCGTGCGACCTATAGCCCGTTCATGCCGGTCGAACAGGACACCAACAAGGTCCTGATGGCCAAGGTCACCGAGCTGAAACCCGAAAGCGGCACCATCGTTTACGAACATCCCGAAACCGGCAAGCTGGTCGAAACCCCGGTCACCGGCGGTCATTGCAAATTGCAGTGGAAACCCGACTGGGCGATGCGCTGGTATGCGCTGGGTGTGGATTACGAAATGGCAGGCAAGGACCTTATTCCGTCGGTCGAACTTGGCAACAAGATCGTCAAGGCGCTTGGAGGCACCCCGCCGGAAGGCTTCAATTACGAGCTGTTCCTCGATGAAAATGCCCAGAAGATTTCCAAATCCAAGGGCAATGGCCTGTCGGTCGAAGAATGGCTGACCTATGCGCCGGAAGACAGCCTGTCGCTGTTCATGTTCCAGAAGCCGAAAACCGCAAAGCGTCTTTATTTCGATGTCATCCCGAAAACCGTGGATGAATATCTGACCTTTGCCGAGAAGCTCAAAACCGAAACCGATCCGGCCAAAATCCTTCAGAACCCGGCCTGGCACATCCATGCCGGTACGGCCCCGGATCGCGACATTCCGCTGTCGTTTGGCATTTTGCTGAACCTGGTTTCGGTGTGTAACACCGATGACCGTGATCTGCTGTGGAAGTTCATTTCGCGCTATGCCACCGGTGCAACCCCGCAAAGCGCGCCGTATCTCGACAAGCTGGTCGGCTATGCGATCAACTATTATCGTGACTTCGTCAAACCGACGAAGAAATACCGTCCTGCTACCGAGGCCGAGCAAGCAGCCCTTCGCGATCTGCGCGATGCGCTGTCGAAAATCGAACCGGGCACCGATCCGTCAGACATCCAGACCGAAGTCTTCACGGTTGGCAAGAACCACAATTACGAGAACCTGCGTGACTGGTTCAAAACGCTTTATGAAATCCTGCTGGGTCAGGAACAGGGCCCGCGCATGGGCTCCTTCATTGCCCTTTATGGTCTTGAAGAAAGCGTTGCCCTGATCGACCGCGCCTTGGCCGGTGAAGATCTGGGGGCCTGATTTCAGGCCGACCGTTACCAAACATGACAAAGGCCCGCATCGTTGTGATGCGGGCCTTTTTGTTTCGGGGCGCTGGTTTGTTGCTTGTTAGATGCTACCTGCCGCCGGTTGCGTTCAGGTTGGCTGTCAACACCGGGTAAATTCGGCGATCAGTTCATTGGTTTCCGGTCGTGATATCTGATGGCGATAGCGCAGGGCGACCACATCGCGCGTGATTTCCATATCGCGGATCGGCAGCGATACCAGATCCTCCCCGGCCGGAATTGCCGTTGTCGGCAGGATCACGGCCCCGGATCCCTGACGCGCCAGTTCAATCAGCCAATCCACCCGATTGGAACGATAGGCCGCATACAGCACATGCCCCTGATCGGCACAGGCGGCATGAAGGGTATCGCGCATTTCGCAATTGGGCCGGTCCAGCATGTTGATACTGGCAAGATCGCCAAGTGAAACGCCATCGCACCGGGCAAGCGGATGATGGGGGGCGACGACAAGTTTATAGTCCTCACGATAGAGAGTATCTATGCGATATAGCGTCGGACTGGCCGGTTGGGCGGTGATGACAATGTCAAAATCACCATCACGCAACCCGGAAAACAACCCGTCAGCCGGTGCGATGATCAGTTCGATTTCGGCCTGTGGGATGCGCGTTATGAACCGTTCGACCGCCCTGGAAACTCTGCTATGGCCGATGGTTTCGCCGATGCCGATGCTGATCGGGACCCTGTCTAATCGGGTATGGCGGATGGCGTCGGCCTTGGCTTCGATCGTTTCGGCAAGAACCCGGGTCAGGCGCGGTTTGACCAGTTTTCCAAGCGGTGTCAGCCGGCACCCGGCCCGGTCGCGGATAAACAGGGGCCCGCCCAATTCATCTTCAAGCTTTTTGATCGCAGTGGTCAGGGACGGTTGCGACACGTTCGATGCATTTGCCGCATGGGTGAAGTTGCGATGTTCGCATACCGCCAGAAAATAGCGGATCTGGTTCATCTCCATGACTGTCTCCCGGTATTGTCACCTTTGACAGGGTCTTTCGATCAATATCCATAGTCAATGGCTATCGTAAAATAGGGCATCGGAATTGGCGCAAACTTGGCACGTCATGGGACAAGTGTGGCACGGGATATGCCCCGGTTGACCACCAATATTCAGGAGATCTGACCATGAAACCTGCCATCCTTCCAATCGTTTCGGCTTTGGCCTTTGTCGTGGCCGGCATGCCGGTTCGGGCACAGGAAAATGCCGCCGATCACCGTACCGCCAGCTTTATCGAAATGCCGGCCGCACCCGGTCAGGCCGATGCCTTTGCCGAATTTCTGGCCGATGCCGCGCCACTGGTGAAACAGGGCGAACCGGGAACCGCCCTTTGGTTTGCGCTTAAGGCGCAAGACACGCCACAAGACAAGTCACAGGACAAGCTGGCGATCTTTGATGTCTTTGTTGATGCATCGGCGCGCGATGCACATTTTGCCGGTGCTGTGGCCGCGGCGCTCAAAGACAATGCTGACAATCTGGTTGCGGGTGGCTGGGATCGCGGGGTTGTTGCCAATATCCGCAATGCCGACGTGCTTTCGACCAAGGATGCCACCGATCTTTACAGCGCAAAAACCGCAACATTCATCATGATCGAAACAGCACCGGGACAAAGTGACCAGCTGGCGGCCCTGTTGCGCGCGGCCGGGCCAATTGTTGCCAAAACCGAACCGGGCACCTTGTTCTGGGCGGGGTTGCAGATCGACAAGACGACCTTTGCCATCTTTGACATTTTCGCGGATGAAGCCGGCCGTGCGGCGCATTTTGACGGGCAGGTCGCGGGACTGTTGATGGAAAAGTCGGGCGATCTTGTCCGGGGTGGCTGGACGGACGGGGTTGTCGCCAATGTCCGGAATTATGACATCCTGGCGATCAAGTGATGCCGCTTTGCCAATCGGGATCACGATATACCAGATAACAAAGGCCCGCTTCATAATGAGGCGGGCCTTTGGTTTGCAATGCCTAACTTGGCGGAAGATAGCGCCGCCAGGCATGGGTTTCGAACGGGGCAAGAATGGTCTGACGGGCTTTTTGCCAGCCAACGCCAAATGCCATGACCAGCCCGCCAATGATAAAGCAGACCAGAACAATGGTGATCGACGGATCGATGGAAACGCCTTCGAACCCGGATTGCAGCAAGTAGCCGACATAGATCAGCGCGCTGATGATCGGGGACCGGCGATCAACAATCAGCGAAAACAGCATGGCAAGAACAATGACCGGCACCATCACCCAGGGTGATGCGTCAAAGGCAATGGCGACCGAATGGATGGTCATCGGGGCCCCCATGACATAAAGCCAGAAAGCACATTCCGCCCAGCCATTGATGCGATCAGGATCGCGACTGTCGATGAAAACCCCAAGCCCCAAAAGCAAAAGCCCGGTTGCGGTGATCAGGTAATGCAAATAGCTGCTGATGGCCGGGCCGACGGCGGCGGTCAATGCCGACCACAGGACGCCAAGGATGCCGGCGGCAATCAGCGCAAAGGAAACCGGCAACCGGTAACGCAGGAAAAAGCCGACCTGAAAGGCAAAGCCGATCACCGAAACCACAACAAGCACATTGATCGACCGTTTGCCGAAATCAACGACATCATCCAGCCCCGACATTTGATCGGGCGTGCTGGTCAGTGACATATAGATCGCAACCGCATACAGCATGATGGTTACGCCAAGCGATGCCATGATCGCAATCGATGGCAGGGCCGCCTTGAGCTTGCCGGCGATATATTCCGCCAGCACCACATAACCGGCAATCGCGACAAGCGGTGCCACCCAGAATGCCGGACTTGCGGCAAGCATGCCCCAAAGAATGAACCAGCCAATGCTGAGTGCGACGACGCCAAGGGCGATGAAAATGTCATTCATTCCGCGAAACAGGGTGAATTTCTCGGTCTCGGCGGCTTCGTGCGATTGCGCGATCAGGAAGCTTTCCAGTCTGGCAAAGGATTCTTCGCTGATGACGCCAGCCGCGATGGCGTTCCTGATTTCAGCGATGGAAAATTGTCGGTTTTTCATGGGGCGCGTGGTTCCGTTGGTTTTTAATGTCCGGACGCCTTGTTGATAGCGCCCAATGCCGACGGGATCAATTTTTACGAAATATCAGAAAAATCGCAATTTCACGTGATGCGGTTCCGCTGTGGTTGCAGCGCGGTTTCGCCGCAACGCCGGGTGGGCATGGTTTCCAAAGCATCGCTAATGGCTCACCGTTGCCGGGGTGCCGTCTCTGGGGGCGCCTTCGGGATGTTCTTTCCGGCACATCGTTTCCAGAGCATCGTTTCCGGAGCACCGTTCCCGGAACACCGTGTTCGGAGCATCGTTTTTTGGTACCGTCTTTTGGGCGTGGTTTTCAAAGGCATCGTCTTTGAGGCCGTTTGGGGAGCGCGGCATCGACCAATCTGCCTGCGTCGCGCAACCGGATGGTCGGCATTGACGATTTTTTATTGATTTCGTGCATAAGTCAGTTAACTGACTTTAGTGGGGCTGGATTGATGGCAGGCAAACTGACTTCCGGGGAAAAGCGTCAGAAACTGGCGCGTGCGGCGATGAATGTGATCTGGCGTGACGGGTATCACGCCGCCACCATCCAGGCCGTCGCTGACGAGGCGGGCCTGCCGGCCGGGGGCGTGTTTTATCGTTTTCCCAAAAAGCACGATCTTGCCCAGGCCGCCCTTGAAACCATGGAAAACGAGTTCACGCCGCTTTTGGCCAGCATCGCGCCCAATGGCACGGTGCGCCAACGGCTGTCGATCTTTTTTGACTATCTCGATGCGATGACCCCGCGCCGGGTCAGCCATGGCTGCCCGCTGGCAAGATTGATGCTTGACCTTCCGGCTGACGGGGCCTTTGACCCGGCCCGTCAGACCGGGCAGGCGGTATTTGACGGTTTGATCAATTGGGTCGCCGGGCAACTCGCCAGGGCCGGCATGGCCGATGAACGCGCAAGGACCGAAGGCCGCCGGATGATCCTGCGCTGGCAGGGGGCGATCATCCTTGCCCATTCCATGGCCGATCGCGCGATCCTTGATGATGAAATCCGTGACCTGCGCGATACCGCCAACCGGCTGATCGACGGGGCGTAAAGGGGCTGGTGGACGCGGCAGGTTACTGTTGAAGGATACCGACTGCCCGGGGCGTAGTGCTGCGGAGCATCACCGCCTCGGGACCTTAGCACCACGCACGTTAGCACCACAGCACCGCAATGCCGCAGCGTCTCCATGCCCTGAGCCAAGACGGCGAAGTGGCCGGGGATGGCCTGCACAGTACACCGGGCGGTTACAGCCGGTTGGATCCCGCGCACCGATTATGTCGGATGCCCAAGCCCAAGCTCACGCCCACGTCCACGTCCACGCTTAAAGCTCGCCGTCGGAAGCGCGAAGCCAGAAGTTTGAGGCCCCAAGCCTCACGCATCACATGCCCCACGCCCAAAGCGTGCGCCCTTATGGCCGGATCCGGAATGTTTATCTGACTGCGCCGGTCACCCGGCTTGCCGATTGGCATCAAGCCCGGGCGATGGCAGGGCTGTTGGGTGGGCGCGTCGAAGCGGGCGCAATTGATCGAAAAACACATACTGTCAGCATGCGCTTACCATTATTTTGGCAATTTATGATGGTGTAATTCCTGTTCTGAAACGTCATAGTAAGTAGCCAGAAAAGGCCGCAACAGGACAAAGGATACGGGACATGACAAAGATGAAACTTGTCATCGCGGGCGTGATGGCCCTGATGCTTTCGGCATGTGCCGCAAGCGGTCCGCGGATTTATACCGATGTTGATCCGGCTGCGGATTTCAGCCAGTTCCGCACATTCGCCTTCATGGAAGAAGCGGGCAAAAACGCCGAGGCCCAGTATCAGACCCTATCGGGACAGCGGATCGAGGATGCGATCAGCACCGCCCTTGAGGCGCGCGGTTATCGGGTGGATATCCACAATCCCGATATCCTGATCAACTTCCATCTCAAGACCCAGGAAAAAACCCGAAGCTCCCCGCCGGTTTATGTTGGCGGCTATTACGGATATCGCAGCGGCATGTATGTCGGCTGGCCGGGCTATGTCGAGCCAGGCTATGTCGATACCTATACCGAGGGTACGCTGACAGTTGATATGGTCAATCGCCGCACCAATCAGATGGTCTGGGAAGGCACGGCTGTTGCGCGTGTCACAAGCTCGGTACGCGAAGCCCCGAACGAAACGGTGCGCAACGCCGTGGCATCGATCTTTGCGCAATATCCCTATGTCGCGGGCAGTGGCGTTGCCGTGCCACCGGTACAGTGATCCAACTGTTCGCCGACAAATTGCCAAGAAGAACCACCAAACAGAAAAGGGCCGGAAAACCGGCCCTTTTTTTGTCGATACCGCCTTGTGGTCAGTCGGCGCTGGATGATCAGTCGGCACTGGCGGCGGTAAAGGCCATGTAAAGGTCCTGCGCGCGGCGCGTGATCGGGCCCGGCTGCAGGTTGCGATCATCAAGTTTGACGCATGGTGCGACCTTGTAATAGTTGCCGGTGCCAAAGATTTCGTCGGCGGCTTCGAGTTCCTCGTATTTGCAGGTTTTCTCGACCACCTCGACACCGTCTTCACGCAAAAGCGTGATCACGCGCTGGCGGGTCAGACCATTGAGGAACGTACCATTGATCGCCGGGGTATAAACCGTGCCATCCTTGGCAAAGAACAGGTTGGCATAGGAAAATTCCGCAACATTGCCAATCGGATCAAGCATCACACCGGTGTCAAAACCGGCATCAGTGGCCTCGGTCACGGCACGACCGACGTTCGGATAAAGACAGGCGGCCTTTGCCTCGGTCGGTGCACTTTCGGGTGACGGGCGGCGGAAGCTTGATTTGCGCGCGGTAAAGCCGGTTTCGATGGCGGCCGGGATTTCGGATACCGAAATGCACAGAACGAATTGCGCGCTATCAGGGTTCGGGGCCAGGAAACCGTCGCCACCATAGACAATCGGCTTGATATAAAGGGCCAGTTCCGGATCAAATTTCTGAACGCCGTCCTTGACCAGGGCAACGATTTCATCGGTGGTGATCGACGGTTTAAGCCCCATCAACTGCGCCGAACGCAGCACACGCGCACAATGTGGATAAAGATCGGGCATCTTGCCATTCATGCGGCGCGCCCCGTCAAACACGGTCGATGCCATCCACACACCATGGGTCTGCGGCCCCATGATGTTGGGGTTACCTTCGTACCATTCGCCGTTATACCAGGTCCAGGTGGTGGGGGTGCTGTCTGTGGCGGCGTGACCCATTCTTGTACTCCTGATTATTCTTGGTGGGAGCCGGGGACTGGCCCGGCTTTGCCTGTGGGGCGGTCAAATCCGGGCGTCAGAATAGGGTTTTTGCCCAAGGCGGGTCAAAGAAAACCTTGCGTGCGAATGGCTGCTATTCGTCTTGTGAGGACAGTGCTTCCCGGCGGCGGATCAGCATTCGGCTTTCGAGGCGCATCAGTTCGCGATTGATTGCCTTGATATCAAGCGGTTTGGTGCAGTGGGCGTCAAAGCCCGCTGCCCGGAATGTCGCCAGGTTGTCGTTGGAAATATCGGCCGTCAGCGCAAGGATCGGGATGGTTGCCTTGACCGGGTCTTCAAAGGCGCGGACCTGGCGGGTGGCTTCAACACCGTCAAGAACGGGCATGTGAATGTCCATCAGGACCGCGTCAAAATCATCTTGTGCGAGTTTTTCAAGCGCATCCTGCCCGTTGGCGGCCGGGGTGATGGTGTGGCCCTGCTGTTCAAGGAGCTTCTGGGCCAGAATGCGGTTGATTTCGATATCTTCAACCAGAAGCAGGTTCCAGCCGATCACGCGTTCCTTGTCCTGACCGTCAATATCCTGATCTTCGGTTTTTTCGATGGCGGCGACTGCCTCGGCCGAGCTGCGCGGAAGCGTCAGTTCGAACCAGAATTCACTGCCGCGGCCTTCGATACTTTCGGCTTTGATCTTGCCACCCATGGCCTTGACCATGCGCTGACAAATCGCCAGTCCAAGCCCCGTGCCGCCATATCGCCGCGAGGTCGATGTATCGACCTGGGCGAAGGCTTCGAAAATGGTTTCAAGCTTGTTTGACGGAATGCCGATGCCTTCATCACGCACGGAAATGCGGAATGACAATTCATCATCGGTCACCGATTTCGGGGTCACGGTCAGATGGATGTTGCCGAACTTGGTGAATTTGATGGCGTTGGAAACAAGGTTGGTCAGAACCTGTTTGAAGCGAACCGGATCGCCAATCACCCAGCGCGGAATGTTTGCAGGGATTTCCAGATGCAGCTGGTTTTCCTGTGCCCGTGCCGGGACAAGCATCATTGAGGTGACTTCTTCGCAAATCCGGTGCAGATCAAAGGGCACTTCTTCAAGAATAAGACGCCCGGCCTCGATCTTGGAGATATCAAGAATATCACCGATCAGCGACAGCACATGCCGCCCGGCCCCGCGAATGGTCGCCAGATAATCACGCAGCGTATCGACCGAGAAATCCTTGTCGAGATTGTCGCTGGCAAGCTGGGTATAGCCCAGGATGGAGGTCATCGGCGATCTGAATTCGTGGCTCATATGGGCGATGAATTCGGATTTTGCCCGGTCGGCCTGCTGGGCCTGGTTCATGGCACGTTCGGCGGCCTCGCGGGCGTCTTCAAGTTCCTTGGTGCGGCGTGCGACCAGATCAACGACATATTTTTCCGTGCGGTTGAGCGAGCGCAGATAAATCAGCAACAGGATGCTGACCATGCTGCCAAAGACAAAGATCGCCCAGGGCTGCCAGTAATACAGGCTGGCAAATCCGCTATGGGACGGATGCAGGACAATTGTCCAGTCGCGATAGCCGAATGTGAAGTTCGAGACATTCGGATTGAACGGGCTTTCCAGTTCCGATCGGATATGCTCCGCGGCGTAATCGGCCTGACGGTTGGTATAGATCAGCTGATCGTCGCCTTCGGATTTGAGGTCAGCCAGATGAATTTCAAAACCAAGCGGGATGCGTGCAACCCGGGCCGCGCGGGTTATCATATCGGTCAGGCGCAACACCCCGACCGCCAGCCCAAGCGCCGGGCCATTGGGGTTGCGGCGGTTTTCCACCGACAGGAATGCAAGCGATGTGACAACCGCCGATGACGATTGTACCAGCCGGACCGGCTCGGTCAGGGTGAGGTTGCCGGTTTGAAGGGCGGTTTCAAGCGCGCGCCGGCGGGTCGGTTCGCTGGCAAGATCAAACCCGACGGCTGCTTCATTGCCCGAACGCGGAAAAACAAAGAATATTGGGTAATAACCGTCGCGCTGTGCGGCAGGTTGCATTTCGCCGTCAACTTTTTCGCGAATGGCAAAGTTTTCAACCCCGCGCAGTGCCGCGTTTTCTTCGATCAGGGCGCGTGCCCGGCCTTCGATGAACGGGGCCCATTCAAGGGCGGCAACACCCGGACGGCGATTGATCCAGGGCGCGATCATCGCATCAAAGGTATTGGCAGACACACTGCCATGCACATCAAACAGCGTCTTGACCGCAATCAGCGCATCGGTCGCGCGGCCCAGTTCCTCGCGCAGGGATGCTTCAAATGCCAGACGGTATTGTTCGGTCGAAATGCGATCGGCTGTGACAAGCTGGTTATAGGTGTACCAGGATGCCAGACCCGAAACGCCAAAACCGATCACCCCGATCACCACCGACAGGGTGCGGCGCATGCGATGCACATCATCAGATAGCCGCCCGTCACGGGCCCGGGTGGTGACCGATGATATCCGCTCCATCCCCCCGGCAAGGAACAGGGTGCCAACCGAGATCGCAATCACATAGCCATACAGATTGCGCAGCCCGGCATTGATGCCCACCGTGGCAAAGGTGTTGTTGCCCAAGGCGGCAAAAACGATGATATCAGCCACAATGATCGCATTGATCAATGTCGCGCCCAGCAACCCGAACCGGGTCGCACCCCAGATGACAAAGGGCAGGGAGACAAAGATAAACAGAAATTCCGGCTTGGAAATCAGCGGCGTGGTCTGAACCGCAGAGGCAATGACAATGGACGCGATACAGATCAGCGCCAATTCCCCGTATTGCGACATTGAGCGTGGCGATGTCCGCCACTGCATCAGGCGCATGACAAGCGGCCCGACAACAATTGCCCCAACCAGATCACCCAGGAACCAGCCCTGCCAGATATCGGTGAATTTGTTGAAATCGCCAATGACCACAAGGCTGAGCGATGTGGTGCCAAACAATGCCGACAAGGCCGGGCTGCACAGCCCGCCAACCACAAGGAACACCACCATCTTGCGGAATTGGTCAAGCGGATAGTTGCCGCAAATCTGGCGAATAATCAGCGCCGGACCAAGGGCGGCAAGCGTATTGCCCGCGGCAATCAGAATTGAAACGGTCACTGACGGCGACGTTGCCAGATTGACCAGAAGGGCACCGATAAACACCGCAGGCGCATAGCGCCAGCCCCAGACAATCAATGCGGCAAGCGCAATGCCCGATGGCGGCCAGACAAGCGTGACACTGCTGCCAAAGAATGGCAGTTGCAAACCGGCATAGCCTGTCAGGAAATAGCCAAGTGCAATCACCAAGGTGCGTAAAATATACTGGCGTTGCAGCGTCAAACGATGTTCCTTTTCCCCATAAGGGGCACGTATGTGTGCCTTTTGCCATAATGTAAGGACGTGCAACGCGAATTTGAAGACGACCTTTGTGTAATCAAAGGTCTTTTTCCTGCAACCGTGTGGTGCGGATCACGCAAAAGCGACCAAACCCGGCGTTTGACGTGCCTCCCGCCAAACATCCGGCCTGAACATATCGGGAAAGCCGGTTCTACTGGCTGCACCACAAAACACGCGCCACCCAGTCAATCTGATCAGCCGGGACAAAGCGGTCTTCATAGGCGGGATTGAATGATTTCAACTCAACGCCAAGTGCGCCGCGCCGTACCAGTTCCTTGGCCATGACTTCGCCTTCGATCGTTTTGACGACCACGCGGTCATGGGGGCGGATATTTGATGCCGGGCTGACAATGATCAGATCGCCGTCACGAAACACCGGGGCCATTGAATCACCTGAAATGCGAAGGCCATAGGCCGTCGGATCATGCAGGGCCGGAAAGGTGATATCTTCCCACGATCCGCCAACCGGATAACCGGCATCGTCAAAAAATCCCTGATTTCCGGCCTGGGCAAAGCCGATCACCGGAATGCGTCCGGCCCCGTTGCCATCGACCAGTTCGGAGAATTCGCGAAAACTGACATCGGTGACCGACAGTACCTTGGAAATGCTTTCGGTCGAAGGCCAACGCGCCTTGCCTTGTGATGTGGTGCGTTTGGACCGGTTGAATGTGGTCGGGTCAAGCTGCGCCAGTCGCGCCAGTCCCGACGGCGTCAAACCGTGGTCTTCGGCAATCTGGTCAAGGGCGGCCCATATTTGTTGATGTCGGATCATGGCCCATCCTAACAGGGGATCAGCATCGCGTCGAAGGAATTTATTCCTGATTTCACGGGCGTTTCGCGGCTAGGCGCGGGCGGTGGCAAGACCGACAACGTTATCAAAAAGACCGGGCTTTCCCATCTGTCCGCCTTTGAGCAGCATGGGCAGCTGATCAAGGTTTTTCTGATCCGCATGGGCGCGGATGATCGGTGCGCCGGCATCGAAATCCGCCACAAAGGACAGGCTTTCAATACCCAGTGCCTGAACCGCCAGGCTTGATGTGTCGCCCCCGGCAATCAGCAAGAAACCCAGCGATACCGACCGGCTGATATCGGCAATGAACTCTGCGCTGGCACGGGCAAGATTATGGCTGCTGATCTGGTGATTGCGATCATCGGACACCGCAACCAGAAGGTTCTTGCCAGCTTCAAGGATCGACAGGCAGTTGGTTCGGGCGCGATTGCGGGCATCGCGGTCCCCAAGATCGGATGGCGATATTTCGATCTTCTCATATCTGGTGGCCAAAGCGACCTGTTCGGCGGTCAGGGGTGATCGGCTTCCGGCAAAGGCAAAGACCGGGCCATCGCGGCGAAGCGCCCTTGCCGCCGGTGGTGTCGGGGCAAAGGAGGGGAAAAGAGCCTGTGCGACACTGCTTGCACCAATGCACAGGATGACCTCGGAGCGGGCAATATCACGCAGGGCTTCGCCAATGGTCAAAAGATCGTTTTCAGTGGTGACATCAAACAGGGTTTCGGTTTCCCCATCGGCGATACGGCGTCTGATTTCGGCAATCAATGCCACGCGACCCTGCGCAATGATAGTGAAATCAATCAGCCCGACTTTTGCCCAGCCCTGATTGGCCAGATGGCGTGGCAAATCAGCTTCGCGCATCGGGGTGACCGGGTGGTTCGCCATCACCGGATGGCGGTCGATGCGATGGATTTGTCCCGATCCCATGGCGGCAAACAGATTGCCCAAAAAGCAATAACGTCTGAGTGACGGCTGCCCGCCAATGATTGCCTTCCAGCGCGCCCCGACCGATTGCGCATAGCGATCGGCAATGGCCGCGATATTGCCGGTTTCGGGCGCACTGTCAAAGGTCGAGCAGATCTTGAAATGATAGAGGCCGCAATCGGCTTTTGCCAGCTGACCGGCAAGTTCGCCGATGGTGGCAACGCCGTCTTCGACCCCCATAGCACGAAGCGACGTTGCAACACCAAAGGCATCAAGGCTGTCCGGGTCAGAACCCGACGACCCGTGACCATCATCGTTTTTGTGGTCCGACATATCGGGCGCATTCAGATACAGACGCGCAGAAAGCCCCGCACGGGTAAGCGTTGCCAGCGTATCGGACGCCCCTGTAAAATCATCGGCACAGAAAACGAGTTTGGTCATTGTCAGCCTCGTGCCCCGTAAAATGCCAGTGCCTCTGACAGGGCCGGGTTGGTTTTGGCATGTTGTTCAAGGCTGATACCGGCTTCGCAGGCTTCCCATGCCTGACGCAGGCTGGTGATGCCCGCGGCCGGGCCGGACGGATGGGCAAGAATGCCACCACCGGCCAGGAACATGAAATCGGCCGACCCGACGGCCTTGTATGTGGCCGGAACGGTGCCAGCCCACTGGCCCGATGAAAAGACCGGAAGAACACGGTCTTCATCGCCGTTGCCAGCGGCAAGCGGTTCGCCGCACAACTGGGCCGAAGATGCGACTTCGCTGTCCTCGTCACAGAATTTGCCACCCATGCCATGGACATGCATGTGGTCCATCCCGGTCAGACGATACAGCGTCTGATAGGCCGGAAACGCCATGCCGATCATCGGATGACGCGACAATGCGCCAAACCCGTTGCGATGACCATGCAGGACAAGGCTTGTTGATTTGCGAAGGGTCTGAAGGGCCGAAAGACCGGCCCAGTTCATGCTGACCATGGCGCACGATCCGCCTTCTTTTTCAATAAGGTCGGCATGGCGGCGCATGGCATCGGTTTCATCGGTGATGTTAAAGGCGATCATCACATCACGGCCGGTGCGATCCCGATACCGGCGCACCCGGTCCATGACGGCGGGAATGCGCTCAGTCAGCGGGGCCGATGCCGGATTGGCGCAAACTTCGTCATCCTTGATGAAATCCACACCGGCTTCGCAAAGCTGATCGACCAGATTGGCGATATCGTCACTGCGCAAGCCGACATTCGGCTTGATGATGGTGCCAAAGAACGGGCGGTCCTGAACATTCATGCGGTCGCGCGTGCCTTTGGTCCCGGCAACCGGATAATCATAAAGGTCGCGATAGGCCTTGGGCACTGTGACATCAATCAGCTTAAGCCCGGTAACTTCGCCCAGATCATAAAGATTGCCCGATACCGTTGCGGCCAGTGTCGCAAGGTTGTGGCCGATATTGCCGGTCGGGAAACCAATGCGGATTTCAGCCCGGCGATAGGGGCCGGTGACGCCACGTTCTGCCAGATAGGCGCTATGCAGGCTGGGATGATTGACCGGGGTCAGTTCGCGGATCGACAACACGCGCGCCGCACAGCGTTCGCGCAATTCATCGGTTTCACCAGCCACGCGCACGAATGTCCCGCTGCTTTGTTCGCCAGCCATGATGGTGGCGATCTTTTCAGGGTCCATCGGCGTTTCGATAAGATAGCGGGCTTCGATCAAATCCATGGCTCAGATTTCCGAAAGCGACGGGAAAGGACGGATCGGATCGGAGCCATCCCAGTCAATCGAGGCTTCGTAGATCGACTTGAACAGGCGGCCTTTCGGGCCGACCACTTCGGACAGTTCGATCACGGTGCCCGGATGCATTTCCTTGTCGAAATAGACAAAGCGACCATTGTCACCGACCTTGCCGCTCATTTTGACGTTGAAGCCCTTGCTTTCCATCAGGGCAAGGTCGTCATCAAACTTCTCGGTCCAGTAGGCGACATGTTGCAGGCCGGTATGACCGGCTTGCAGGAAGTCGCGATACATTGACGGTGCGTCATTGCGGGTCTGGATCAGTTCGACCTGGACATAGCCGGAATTGGCAAGTGCGACCGAGTTGTGCACGTCATGGGACTTGCCGTCATACTGATAATCTTCGATCGGCACGCGCGGGTTATAATACCAGGGGCCGACACCCATGGTCGTCGACCAATATTCCATGGCCGCTTCGATATCGGGTACGACATAACCGAGCTGGCGAATTTCGCCGAGAAATCTGCTCATGTTTCCTCACTTAATCCAGAAGGTTGGGCAACCACACAGAGATTGCCGGTATGCAGGTCACTGCGAGCAGCGACAAAAACAGCGGTAACAGGAAGGGCAGGGCACCCCGGATCACCCGGTGCAGCGGCATCTTGGCGATGATGCTGACCATATAAAGGCTCATGCCGACCGGCGGGGTCAGAAGCCCGATCATCAGGTTGAGAACGAACACAATGCCCAGCTGAAGCGGATCAACACCGGCCGCCGTCATGGCAGGTGTTATGATCGGTGCAATGATCAGGATGGCGGCAATCGATTCCAGGAACATGCCGACCAACAGCAACAACACATTGACGATCAAAAGCAGTACCAGCGGATCACTTGACAGGCCGAGCAGGAATTCGCTTGCCGTCGCGGGCAGGCGGTCCATGGTCAGAACCCAGGCAAACAGGGCCGCAGTGGCAACAATAAACAGAACATTGCCCGTGGCATCGACACTGTCGCGTGCCGCAGTCAGAACCCGTTTGAGATCAAGCTGGCCATAGATGAATTTGCCGATCAGAAGCGCATAGGCCACCGTCACACCGGCAACTTCGGTCGGGCCGAAATAGCCCGATACCAGACCGCCGATCAACAGAACCGGGGCGGCAAGGGCGGGCAGCGAAATCACGAATTTGCGCGCAAAGGCGGCAATGTTGAATTTGACCTCGTCACGCGGCAGCTTGTAGATGCGCGCCATGACCGCAACCTGCGCCATCAAAAGAATGGTGATCAAAACGGCGGGCACGATCCCGGCAATCAGCAGCTTGACCGCCGATACGTTTGAAACGGATGCAAAGATAATGATCGGAATGCTGGGCGGGAAAATCGGGCCGATGGTCGCGGCCGCCATGGTGATGCCCGATGCAAATTCCGCCGAATAGCCCTGTTTGCGCATCATCTTGATCTGAACCGCACCAAGCGCCCCGATATCGGCAAGGGCCGCACCCGACACGCCCGAGAAAATCAGACTGACCAGAACGCTGACCTGTGCGGTACCGCCGCGGATCCAGCCGACCATCATGCGCACCAGTTCAAACAGATGGTTGGTCACGCCTGACAGGCTTAAAAGATTGGCCGCAAAGATAAATAGCGGCACGGCCAGAAGCGGGGTTGAATCAAGGGCATTGACCGTGCGCTGGGCCAATACCGCCATTGGCAGGTTGAACAGGATCATGACAACCGCCGATGACAGGCCAAGACAGACCGCAATCGGCACCCGGATGATCATGAGTGCGAGAAACAGGATAAGAAGGGTTGCACTCATCATTTGCGGGAATCCCCAGAAGGCGTATTCGCCGAAACGTGATCGGCCATTTCTTCGGCGATGGCATCGGCAATCGGGTTGCTTGCGTCTTCGGTTTCATAATCGGTTGCCGGTTCGGTGCGCGTGACCAGACGATAGATCGCAATCACCAGCAGCAGCACAATCGCAACCAGAACCGGGGCATAAACCGCATAGTTCGACAGTTTGAGCGACGGGGTGGAAAATTTGCCCGCACGGATCAGAAACTTGTAAAGACCGAATGTGAAAATCGCGGCAAACAGGGTGATCAGCGCATAGTTCGAAAACCGCAGGATCGCCTTTCCGGCCGGGCGTAGCGCACTATAAAGCAGATCAATCGCGATATGGCGGTTGTGCAGCATCAGGGCCGGAACGGCAAAGAACACCAGGGCAATATTGGAAATGCGCGACAGTTCATCCGCCCAGGGCAGGCCAAGATCAAACAGATTGCGCAAGATCACCTGACCGACCACCAGCACTGCCATCAGACCCAGCATCAGCATGGACAAAGCGGTCATGATGCGACAGATGCGGTCCAGTCCCCGGTAGATCGGGGAATTCCTGTACGGCATAACGATACCTGAATAAAAGCGGGAAAAGGGCGGGCGACATCCTTGAACACAAGGTTCCCTGACGTCGCCCTGATCGTCTTATTTTACAGCAGCGATTTCTTCGAAATACTTGCTGTATTTTTCGTCAAAGCGCTCGTGGACCAGTTTCTCCACACCTGCGCGGAAGGCTGCAACATCAAGCCCGTCATCCGGACCAATGATGGTCATGCCGGCATCTTTAAGCTTCTGAAGGTCGCTTGCCTCGTTTTCGAGGATCATTTTCGATGCTTTCTGACGGACGGTTTCGGCCGCCTTGTTAATGGCATCCTTGATGTCTTGCGGGAAGCTCTGCCACAGGTCTTCGTTGATCACGACGATTTCGGCCGCCGAAATATGGCCGGTCAGCATCATATGTGTCTGAACATCATAAAGTTTGTGGTCAACCGCAACGTTTACCGGGTTTTCCTGGCCCTGAACGATGCCGGTGGCAAGGGCGGTCGGGACTTCCGACCAGTCAACCGGAACCGGTGCCGCACCTAGACCTTCGACCGCGGTCAGGTAAACCGGGGACGGAATGGCGCGGATTTTCACCCCCGACAGATCAGCAGGCGTCTTTACCGCCATATTGGCGGTCAGCTGACGGGTGCCGAAATAAAACGCATACAGAACGCGCATGCCGGTATTGTCGATCAGACCCTGATTGAGATCCGCCATCACCGGGGAATTGATATCGACCACTTTCATCAGGTGATCGTAATCGCGATACAGATACGGGGTATCAAGAACGCCGAAATCCTCGTAAAGCGAGCTGATCGCACCGGCCGTATTGTGCGACAGCGCGATCGAACCCATCGAAACGCCTTCGGCCAGTTCCTGGATTTTGCCAAGCTGGGACGACGGATAGACATCAATCTTGACTGCGCCATTGGTGTTTTTGGCGACTTCTTCGGCCAGCCAGTCAGCCTGCATGCCGACAACACTGGTCGGGGAATTCATGTGGCCGTAGCTCAGTTCATATTCCTGCGCCTGTGCGGCATGTGCCATGACCGTAAAGGATGCGGCAGCCGCAAGGGTCGTGGCGAGATGGCGAAACTTTTTCCGGATGACCATGGTTTCCTCCCGTGATGGTCTATGAGTGCTTTTAACCTGAATCTGCTCGGGTGTGTTTTTGTTTTCCCTTGAATAGTTGCAGAATACGTGAAACATTTTGCCTCATCAAACATCATAAAATGATGCGTTTTGATGTTTTTGAGGATAGAATGCCAAAGACAACCGGACCTGTAATCAAGGATATTGCTGACCTTTCCGGTGTTTCGCCGGCAACGGTGGACCGCGTTTTGAACAAACGTCCGGGGGTGCGTGAACGCACGGCAAAACGGGTTTTGCAGGCCGCAAGCGAACTTGGCTATTTGCCCGAAAATGACATGGCCGAAGTGTTCCGGCCCAAACCGATGCGCGTGGTGTTTTTGTTGCCGTCGGGCACGAACCCGTATCTGCAATTGCTGGGCGACCGGATCAAGGCCGCGGCCGAGGCAACGACGGGCTATAACATCCGCGCAAAGTGCTTTTTCATCGACAGTTTCAATCCGCAACTTCTGTCCGAGGCACTCCGCCAACATGGCGAAAAGGCAGATGGCATTGCCTTTATGGCGATTGATCATCCGCTGGTGCGCGAAACCGTGTCCGAACTTCAGAATGCCGGAAAGCACATGATTACGGTGGTTTCCGACATTTCGGGCGTGCCGCACGCGGCCTATGTCGGGCTTGATAACCGTGCGGTGGGGCGGACAGCCGGGTATTTGCTGGGCCGTTTTAACGGTCAGAAACGTGGACGGGTGGCGATGATTGCCGCCAGCCGCACCTATCGCGCCCATGAAGAACGTGAAATGGGCTTTTTAAGCCTGATGGAAGAAGAATTTCCCGAACTGCGCGTGGTCGCGGCCCGCGAAGGCCATGATGATCGCAGCGAAAACTATCTGCACACCAAATCCCTGCTCGAAGAATATCCTGATCTGGTCGGGATTTATAATGTTGGCGGGGCGTCGGACGGGGTGGCGCGCGCCTTGCGCGAAAGTGGCCGGGGGCGCGATATTGTCTTTATCGGTCACGGACTTACGCCCGATACACGCCGCTTCCTGCTTGAAGACATCATGGATGTCGTCATCACCCAAAGTCCGGGTGTGATTGTCCAGAATGTGCTGCGAATCTTTGAAAACCTGCGCGCCGGCCATCCGGCCGACCGCGACGTCGCCAAACTGACCATGGAAGTGGTGGTCAAGGAAAACTTGCCATAACTTAAATTTAGCACGTGTTTTTCTCAAACGAACTACTCCTCTATGTTATCCTTCTGAGAAACGGTAACGTGCTATTGGAAGAGCGCTATGGTTGATCTTGGTTCATTGGCTTCCGCTTTGTCTTCGCTAAATGCTGCTAGTGAAATTGCAAAGAGTATCGTCGGATTGCGAGATGCAAACCTGATGAACGAAAAAATCATCGAATTTCAGGCAAAGATTTTGGAAGCCAATAGTGCAGCACTGTCCGCTCAAACTGAGCGAATGACACTGTTGGAGACAATATCAGAACTTCGGAAAAAGGTCGAAGAGATTGAGGTGTGGGTCAACGAAGAGTCTAGGTATCAGCTAACAGATTTTGGCTCTCAGACTTACGCCTATTTGCTTAAGCCAGATATGGCTAATGGGGAACCTGAGCATCGTCTTTGTGCATCGTGTTTTCAGAAGAGAGTTAAATCCATACTCCAGTTTCAGGACACCGTCTTAGAGCAGCATGTGTACCTGTGTCCGAATTGTACGGGTGAATTCAGATTTGGACGAAAAGTGATACCTCCGATCACAAACGCTATAGGGTTCTAGCGGTGCAAAGAGGAGGGTATCATTTCCTATAAAGCAATGTTGATCTTCAAGAATAGGAAATTAATCCTTTACAATGAGAACAAAAAGGGATTATAGCTTGTGCATCAACACCGGAACTGCATCCAGAAATAGGGGCTGAACTGTCGATCTGACGGACAGGGGCAGCTTTGAAAATGCAACGGGCTTGAACCGTTGCCGGAATTGGGCGGTTTGACCGTCTGTGGGGAAATCACAAACCTGTATCCATTGATGCGACGCGCACGTTTTGTGCGTGCGATGGGATGTCTTTGCCTTTTTCAGGCCGGTTACGGCCCGATCAGGGGTTCGGCACGGGTCTGGGACGGCACCCGGGGGATTGCATGGTCGGCGTTGCAAGGAGAATTCAGCAAGCAGGAGGGCGACGTGACCGAACAACGACTTTTTCCCAAACCATTGTCAGAACGTGAAATTACGCCCTTTGCCAGTGCCCGGCAGGCGTGGTTCTGGTTCGTGCGATGTCAAACCGCACGGATCGAAGGGGCGCGCGTGGTGGCCGATGCCGGCGAGGTGGTCCGTCCATGCGATCCCGATGATGTCTATAACGCGGTGATGCGTCTGAAACAGGCCGGAACATTGACCGACCGGCATTTGCAAGTGCTGGAATATTTCGGGCTGGTCGAACGCGAACCCGATCCCCGTGATCCGCGCGAAAAGGGCAAGGATGGCCTGTGGCGGCATGCGATGGCGGCGCTTGAAAATGTGTTGATCAGCCGGGGCATTGTGACGCGCCGCCGGGATGAAGATTTCCATCATGACGAGGTGATGGTCGAACTGGGCGGGGATTTGTCACCATGCGGGATCTGATTTTTGAACAGGCCCGGACGGCCGGAATGTCCGGGGCGTCAATTGACGGGCGCGCAGACGCCGGAATGCCGCTTGATCAATGGGTTAGCCAATCCACATCCGAGCGCGAAGTATCGGTTCTGGTGGTGTTTGCCGATGCCCCGGAAAAGCGGTTCTTGCGGATGCTGAAACCCGGATTTCGCCATTGTTTCGTTCTGGTATCGGGGCTGCGGGCCGGGGAATGGATCTGTCTTGATCCGCAAAGCCACCGGGTGAAATGCGAAAGCTGGTGCTATTCCCCGATCTTTGATCCGGCAGCCTATTACCGCGGGATCGGGCATCATTGCATCTGGGCGCATTACCCGCAAATCGTCACGCGCAAGGTCCGGTTCGGCCCGATGAGCTGTGTCGAGTTGGTCAAGCGATTGCTGGGCATTTCGGCCTTCTGGATTGTCACGCCCTGGCAGCTTTATCGATATCTGTTGCAACAAGGTGAGCAGGCAGCCGGAACCGGTCAGGTTTATTTTTCTGAAAAATGTTCTTGATTTGTTCTTTTTGTGGTGCTATAAGAGACAAATCAACGCCAGAACTGCGCCCGCAGGGTTCCGACCCTTGCGGGCGTTTTTGTGTTTGGCCGCATGCTTTTGGCTGCAAGATTTTGGTCACAAGATTCTGGATCGGGCTTTGCTCCTGTGCGGGCGGGTCTTCGTTCCTTTCGAGCGGCTGTTTTGGGCGCGCTCACCCCCGCAAAGGCGGGGGACGGTGCAACATGCACGTTTGCAACCATCACCAAACTTCATAACCCGGAGACCGCAATGGGAAGCCTGTTTTCAACGCCAAAGCCAACAGCGTTTGGCAACCCGGTCGCAGCAACCAGCAGTGAAACCGGGACCGATACGCAAGCCAGTGCCGAAACAACGGCCAGTGACGCCCGCAAGGAAGCCCTTGAACGGCGGCGATATGGGCGTTCGAGCCTGATCACCACAAGTTTTCGCGGTCTTTTGAATGACCGGATCAGCGGGCTTGGCGGTGGCAAAAATCTGTTGGGGGAATAGGGATGGCAAAAAGATCGCGACATGCAGCACGGCGGGCCCGCGCGGTGCCGCCAGCCACGCACAGCAACGCAACCGCGAATGCCGGTTTGGCCGATGACCCGGGCCTGGGGCATATGTCCGGGGCCGGTTCGGATGCGGGTAACAACGGCGGCGGACAGATCAGTATTTCCGGCCTGCGCAACCGGTATCAGAAGGTCGTGGCAAGACGGCGCAACTGGTTGTCCCATTGGCAGGAATGTTATGAATTTGCCCTGCCGCAACGCAATGGCGCGGCTGAACAGACAAGCGGGGGCAAGCGCCTTGACCGGGTTTTTGATGCAACCGCGCCCGACGCAGTCGAACAGCTTGCCGCAAGCCTGATGGCCGAAATCACCCCGCCGGCCGGTGGCTGGTTTGATCTGGAACCGGGCGGCAATGTTCCGGGCGATGATCGACAGGTTCTGACCGAACAGCTTGGCCGTGCGGTCCGTATTCTTCAGGGGCATTTTGACCGGTCAAACTTCGCGGTCGAAATGCATCAGGCATTTCTGGATTTGGTGACGGCGGGAACGGCGTGCCTGCGCCTTGAAAAGGCCGATCTGCACAGCCCGTCGGCCTTCCGGTTTGCTGCCGTGCCGTTGCGCGATCTGGCGTTTGAAGAACGATCAGACGGCAAGATGGATGCGGTATTTCGCAAGCTGTCGCTGACCCGCGATGAAATCAGGGCAAACTGGCCCGATGCCGTGAATGTTCCCGAACGCGAGGCCGCGCAGGATGGCGAAAATAGCCAAAAACGTTTTGCGGTGATCGAGGCGGTTATTCCGGCCGCAAACGGGCAACCCGGCTATGACATTTGCGTCTTTCACGAGGAAGGCAGCACATCGCAAGGCGATCTGATCTATCGCGGGCATTTTGATGTGTCGCCCTATATCGCCTTTCGCTGGATGAAGGCGCCGGGCGAGATTTATGGCAGATCGCCGGTGATGAAGGCGCTTCCTGATATCAAGACCGCGAACAAGGTGGTGGAGCTGGTGCTTAAAAACGCGTCGATCGCGGTGACCGGCATCTGGCAGGCTGATGATGACGGGGTGCTGAACCCGGCCACCATTCGCCTGATCCCCGGAAGCATCATCCCCAAGGCCGTCGGATCAGCGGGGCTTAAGCCGCTTGATGCGCCGGGCCGGTTTGATGTGTCCGATCTGGTGTTGTCGGATTTGCGCGATCGCATTCGTCGATGCCTTCTGGCCGACCGGTTGGGACAGGTGGATCAACCGGGCATGACCGCGACCGAGGTGCTTGAACGGGCATCGGAAAATGCCCGGCTTCTGGGGGCGACCTATGGCCGGTTGCAGGCGGAATTGCTTTATCCGTTGATCCGGCGGGCACTTTACATCCTGAGCCGAACCGGGGAATTGCCCGACATTCCGATTGACGGTGATGTGGTGGTTTTGCGCCATTCCGCACCATTGGCGCAATTGCCAAGACGGGTGCAGGCAGGCCAGGCGCTTGACTGGTTATCACGGATCGCAACCCTTGGCCCCGATGCGTTGGGCGAGGTCGATCTGCCGGTGATGGTGCGCTGGCTTGCCGATCAGTTTGGCGTGCCCGACCATTTGTTAAAGCCTGCCTTACCCGCGCTTGTGACGGAGGAACTGGCATGAGCCGCATCAATGGCTGGGACTGGTTCGAACCACAAGATGACGGATTGGCAGAAGATGGTCGCGATCACTGGCAATCGTGTTTTGCCTCTGATGCCGGGCAAAAGGTCATCCGTGAACTTGAACGTCAGATCCTGCAAACCGCCCTTGGCCCGGATGTCCCGGCCAGTGCGATCTGGATGCGCGAAGGACAAAGAGCACTGGTCTTGCAGATCACACGTCTTGCCAGGACCGAGATAAAAGGGGGAAATCGCAGATGACTGACGCAGCATCACACACCCGGATGCCCGAAAGGGATGATGTTTCCGATAACGGTTCGGATGCCGGTTCCGGCGCAACCGATCTTTCCGCATCACAAAGTTTAAGCCTGCAAACAGACCCGGCCAATGCGGGACTATTGGGGGATGAACCGCAAGATTTGCCTGATGGGGCAGGTGTTCCGGATGTTCCTGCCAGTGCCGAGGATTATGTGATTTCGGTCGATGATGTGCTTGGCGGTGTGGATGCCGATCTGAATACGCGATTGCATGCGGCCGGGTTCAGCAATGATCAGGCCCAGCTGGTTTATGATCTGGCTGGTGAAATCCTGGGTCCAATGATGGCCGATATGGATCAGGCAACCCGGCGGGCAGCCGATCGCGCGGCCCTTGCCCAGCAATTTGGCGGTGCGGCGCAATGGCAAAAGCTGGCCCCGCGGATCGAAAAATGGGGGCGGGCCAATTTGCCCGATGCGGCATTTGATACGCTCTGTCAGACCCGTGACGGGGTGCTGGCGCTTCATCGCATGATGACACAGGCCGGTGAGGCCCGTCTGGGGCAGGGTGCCGGCGATGGTGATCCGTCCGATCTGCGATCGGAAATTCGGGCCAAGATGAATGATCCGCGCTATTGGCGGGATCGTGATCCGGCCCTGATCGCCGAAGTCCAGGCGGGGTTCGCCCGCCTTAACAATACCTGATCCGTTACCTGCTTTGACGAGGGATAACGACGACATCACGGGCAGACGCCTTTGGTGATCGGGGCCATGTGTCCCGATCATGAATTCTACGGATCCTGTTTTGGGATATCTCACATTTGATACAGGGGGTTAGTGATAATGAGCGATACGATCGATCAAAGTTTCATTGATCATTTTCAGGCCGATGTGCATCAGGCCTATCAGCGCATGGGCTCGAAACTGCGCAATACGGTGCGGGTCAAGAACGCGGTCAAAGGCGCAACCACGGTTTTCCAGAAAGTCGGCAAGGGCACGGCAACCACCAAGGCCCGCCATGGCAAAGTGCCGGTGATGAATGTCGATCACGAAGCGGTACGCTGCGATTTGCGTGATTACTATGCCGGGGACTGGGTTGATGCGCTTGATGAACTTAAAATTAACCATGATGAAAAGATGGTTCTGGCCAATGCCGGGGCCTATGCGCTGGGCCGAAAAACCGACGAGCTGATCATCAATGCGCTGGTGCGGACCGATGATGTTGTTCTGGTCAATGCCGAGGGCATGACCCTTGAAAAGGTGATGATGGCGTTCGAGGGACTTGGCGAACGCGATATTCCCGATGACGGACAGCGTTACGGCATTGTCGGCTGGAAACAATGGGCGGAACTGCTTCAAATCCCGGAATTTTCCAATGCCGATTACATCGGTGATGATGATCTTCCCTGGAAGGGGACGCAGGCCAAGCGTTGGCTTGGTACCCTTTGGATGCCCCATTCCGGCCTTCCGGTGGCAAGCGGTATCCGATCCTGCTTCTGGTATCACCGCACGGCCATTGGTCATGCCATTGGCTCGGAAGTGCAGTCCGACATTACCTGGCATGGCGATCACGCGGCGCATTTCGTCAATAACTCGATGAGTCAGGGCGCGACCCTGATTGATGGTGCTGGCGTGATCTGCTTGCAGGCACAGGAATAGGTCGTCAGGTGCGTTAGCAACCTTAACTTTTCCTAACATTGAAAATCACAGGAGCCCGTGAATGGCAGAAGGTTTCAAAGCCAGAAACCTCAGTGTTCTGGCCTATGCCAACGGTTTTACGCTTTGGCATTACATTACCCCGGATGTCGCCGCCGATGTTGATACATCGGGCTATTTTGCCGATGCACGCGACATGCTGCGCGTCGGTGATTTCATCATCGCCAATACCAACCGGGACGCCACCATGTCCGGTGGCCTGTTCGTGGTCGCAAGTTCCGGTGCGGCGGGCGTTGATGTCCGCGACATGACCGCGGTCGGCACGTCCAATACCGACTGAGCCAACATCTTTTTCCATCTTCCTCCCTCGACGCGACCCCGGTGGTATCGGCCATCGGGGTTTTCTTTTTCCAAGCAAGGAGACTGCCCATGCAGGGTAATAGCCCGGTCGAATGTGAAATCCTCAATGTCATTCAGGGGGCCGGCATCTGGCCCGATTGCGATGACAAAACCCAGCTGCTTCAGGCGATCAATACCCTGATTTCCGGCGGCGGCAATGGCGGTGGTAACACCGTTATCATTGGCAGCGAAATCGGCACGGTCTCGGCATTTGCCATGCCGACGGCCCCGGAAGGCTGGCTGGTCTGTGATGGTTCGGCCATTTCGCGCACCGACTATGCCGATCTGTTTGCGACGATTGGTACGCTCTGGGGGCATGGTGATCAGGTTTCGACCTTTAACCTTCCCGATTTGCGCGGTGAATTCGTCCGTGGCTTTGATGATGGTCGCGGTGTGGATGCCGGGCGTGTGTTTGGCTCTGCGCAGGTTGATGAGCTAAAGAGCCATAAGCATACAATCATTGATCCAATTGTATGGATAAATGTTGGTGGCGGGTCCGATCCGTCTGTTTGGAACATTGATGTGCCAAACACAACGCTGTCACGCGAGACTGAGGCGAGCGGAGGAGTTGAAACCCGTCCGCGCAACGTGGCGATGACCTATGCGATCAAGGCGTTCTATCCGACGGCTGCGACAAGTCAGTAAGCGTCAGTTTCCTACTTTTCCCGCCCCGGCAGGCGTTGCTTGCCGGGGTTCTTTTTGCCCCACGATTGGAGAATTCATATGCAGTGTTTGAGCCCGGTTGAAAGTGAAGTTCTCAATGTCGTTCTGGCCGCGGACATTGTGCCTGACCGCATGGATGACACCCAGCTCTTGCAGGCGCTGGAAGCCCTGTTTGGCGGTGGTATGTCGGGTGGCGGTTCGGTTCCGGTGGCGACGGTGTTGCCGTTTGCCGGGGCTGTAGCGCCGGACGGCTTTTTGATCTGTGACGGTTCCGAATTGCTGGCAAGCGAGTTCGAAAACCTGTTTTCAGCGATCGGTATTACCTATGGCACCGGTCAGGCAGCCGGCAGTTTCAAGCTTCCCGATCTGCGTGGCCGCGTTCCGGTCGGTGCCGGTCAGGGCGATGGCCTGACGGAGCGTGCCATCGGCGCGATTGGTGGCGCGGAAATGCATCAGCTGAGTGTCGATGAGATGCCATCGCATGATCATGCTTATGATGTTCTGAACATGGCTACTGGTGCTGGATCAAACGGTCATGAAGTTCATTCCAAGCCGGCCAACACGCAGCCGTCAGTGCATAACACTCGTCTTTGCGGCGGCGATCAGCCGCACAACAACATGCAGCCGTTTGTGGCGATCAATTACATCATCAAGGTGTGATTGTCGCACGACTGTGACAAGCCTTGCGGGGCCCGGATTTCCGGGCTCCGTTTTCTTTTGCGGAGGTTTTTTCATGGCACTCGGTGATATCGCGCTTTGTGCGCGCGCCATGGTGATGATCGGGGCAAGTCCGGTCTCATCCTTTGACGAAGACAGTGCCGAGGCCGAAATTGCCCGGCTGCTCTATCCGACGATCCGCGACGGGATGCTGGCAAGCTATCCTTGGCGGTTTGCCGCGCGCGGCGCGTGGCTTGCGCGATTGGCAACGGCGAATGACGGGCGCGATCCCGGCGATGGCAGCGCGTTATTTGCCCTGCCACGCGATTTCATCCGGTTGCTGTCACTCGAAAATGAGGGCGGGAAAATCACCCGGTTCGAACTGCGCGACCGGGCCGTGCTGTGTGCGGGGGAAACGGCGTATCTTTCCTATGTCGCCCGACTGGCCGAGGGCAGTTTTCCACCGTGGTTTGATCTGGCCCTGATTGTGCGGCTGGCAGCGGAATTTTGCCTGCCACTGACCGAAAGCAGTGCCAGGGCGGAATATCTGTTCAAGCGATCGGAAGACCAGTTTCGCGAAGCCCGCCTTGCCGATGCCCAGCAATCCACCCCGCATGCGATTGATGATTTTTCGCTGATATCGGCCCGGGGGTAGGCCGGGGGATAGTCCCGGGATAGGCAGGCACGGATCGCTTTCGCGGCAATGACATGGGGCACAACCGATACATGGAACGAATGTCAGTTCGGCAGAGGCGGGAAATCTGATCCGCAAGTTCATCATCACACGCGACAGTCAAGCAGGGAGCGGCCAATGGCCCGCAGGGTTTTTGAGAAAAACACCTTTTCGACCGGGGAACTGGCACCGGAATTGTGGGGGCGTTCGGATCTGAATGCCTATGCCAACGGGGCGGCACGTTTGCGCAATGTGTTTATCGAGCCGTCCGGCGGGGTAAGACGCCGTCCGGGCACGCGCCTTGTTGGCGAGCTTGACGGGCCGGTGCGTCTTGTTCAGTTCGAATTCAATACCGAACAGACCTATATCCTGGCCTTTGGTGATCAGAAGGCCTTTGTGTTTGAAAACGGGGTCAATACCGTATGGTTTGAAACCCCGTTCGGGCCGGAACATCATGATCTTTTGAACTGGACGCAAAGTGCCGATACGCTTTTGGTGGTTCATCCCGATGCCCCGCCGGTGCGCATCAGCCGCACACAGGCCGGAAGCTGGCAGGTGACGTCCTGGGCCTGGCGGGCAACCGATCAGGTCACAAGCCAGCCGTTTTACAAATTCATCGACCCGGCAGCGACCATCACACCATCCGCCACCAGCGGATCGGTGACCCTTGTTGCCAGCATGGATATGTTTGACGCCAACCATGTCGGAACCCTGTGGCGGATTGCCGGGATCGAGGGCGAAATAACCGCCGTTGGCGACGCCCAAACAGCAACCATGACCCTTAAGGGCAGTTTGGCGGATAGCAATGCAACGGTCGATTTTGCCGAGCAGGCCTTTTCGGATGTGCGTGGCTGGCCGCGCAGCGTGACATTCCATCAGGACCGGCTGGTGATTGGCGGATCACGTGATTTGCCCAACCGGCTGTGGATGTCGCATTCGGGCGATCTGTTCAATTTCGAACTGGGCGAGGGGCTGGATGACGAGGCGATTGAATTCGCCCTTCTGGCCGATCAAGTCAATGCGATTACGGGGATTTTTGCCGGTCGCCATCTTCAGGTCTTTACCAGCGGATCGGAATGGATGGTGACGGGGGATCCCCTGACACCGGCCAATATTCAGGTCACCCGTCAAACCCGTATCGGCAGTCAAAGCCATCGCACCGTGCCATTGGTCAATATTGACGGGGCGACGGTATTTGCCGGGCGCAGCGGGCGCGAAATTCGCGAATTCCTGTTTACCGATGTCGAGCAGGCCTATGGATCGGCCGATCTGGCATTGCTGTCACGTCATCTGGTCAAGGACCCGATTGATCAGGCCTTTGATGCCAATCGACGGCTGTTGCATGTGGTGATGGCAGATGGATCGCTTGCCACCCTGACCCTTTACCGGTCCGAGACCATTACCGCCTGGTCGGCACAGCAGGTGGCGGGGTGTGATTTCACATCGGTCGCGGTGTCGGGCGGGGATGTCTATGTCAGCCTGAAATGCGGGGATCGATACTTTCTGGCCCTGTTTGATGAGGCATGCGGGTTTGACTTGCAAATCAGCCAGTCGGTCCAAACGGGCGAAGAACCGCGCCGGCATTGGGGACAGCTCGGCGCGCTTGAAGGGATGGAAATCAATGCCTGGGGCGATGGTGTTCTGATCCCCGGGCTTGCGGTGGCGGGCGGGACGGTGACCTTGCCCGGCGATGTCGGGGCGGTCACAACACTTGATGTCGGTTTGGCCTTTGCCCATGAAATCTTTGCCCTGCCACCGGCGGCATCGGATGGCAGCCGCCCGCACGGGGGCAATGCGGTGCGTCTGGTGTCCCTGACCTTGCGGCTGCAACAAAGCGGGCAGCTTCGTGTGGATACCGGGCGCGGCCTGCGTGATGTCGCATTGCCGGTGGCGCTGGTATCGCCGGATGATCCGGACGGGCTTTATAGCGGGGATATCACATTGCGAAGTCTTGGATGGCGGCGCGGAAGCGGGGGGACCATCCATTCGGGTTTGTGGCGGATTGCCGGGGATTTTCCCCGGCCTTTTTTATTGCTGGGATGTGCATCGGAAATGGGGGTGAATGACTGATGGGTGGCTTTACATCAATCGTGCCGATGGCGGCATCGGCCTTGCAGACCGGACAACAGATCCAGGCCAATCAGGCCAGTACGCAAAGCCGGATTGCCATGCTTGATGCTGATCGCAAGGCCGAACTGGCCGAAATTGACGCAAACCAGAAACAAAAGGATGCCGATCGCGAAGATGCCCTGCGCCGCAGGCAGGCGACCCTGCGTGCCAGACAGGGGGCATCGGGACTGATGGCCGGTGGCAGCGGATCTGCCAGTGCGGTGCTGGCCGGTTATGAAAAGGCCGCGCGCGACGATCAGCAGGCAGATGCGTCCGAGGCCAGTCGCAAACGCAATCAGATCAATGCCAGTGCAAGCTGGCGTGAAAAGTCGCTGTTGCGCACCGCACAGGATGATACGACCGCCCGGCTGAGTGCCTGGTTCGCGCGGCGTGACGGGTTGGGGGGATAAGGATATGGGAACGGTCTTTACCAATCAGATGACCGCATCACGCCAGTTCGAAGGCGATGGGGCGCGCGATGAATTTCCATTCGATTTTGATGTGTTTGACAGCGGCGATGTCGCAATCAGCCTTGATGGCGAAACTGTCGAGACCGGGTTTCACGTTACCCTTGGCCGATCAGGGACGGGGGCGGGATCGGCGGCGGCCAGGGGGGCGGGCGGCATCGTCAAATTTGAAACCGCACCGGCATCGGGGGTTCGGGTCGATATTACACGCGCCTTGCGGTTGCGCCGCCTGAGTTCCTATGACGCCATGTCGGTACCGCGCGGTGATGCGATTGACCGTGATCTTGATTTTGTGACCGTGGCAATCGGCGATATTGACCGGGCGCTTTCGGGGGCCTTGCACCTTGATGCGGCCGATCGCGATCAGGCATCGGCGAAACTTCCGGCGATCGCGCCGGGGCGTGTTCTGATCTGGAATGACGAGGGGGATGGTCTTGCCAATGGCCCGGATGCGAAGGATATCGCCAATGTGGCCGGCAACGCGACCCTTGCCCAGGCGGCGGCCAATCGGGCGGAGGCCGCCGATGCCCGGTCGCAAACAGCCCTGGCATCCTTTGGGCGTGATCATGCCGGTGCGATGCTTGATCTTGATTTTCGCAGCGGCAATGCCCTGAGCTGGGAGGATGAGCGCCGCCAGCCGGTGATTGATGCACCCTTGAACCGGATCATGGATATCCGTGAAACCGGCGCATTGGTGCGATTGTCAAACGGGGCGCGGGTGACATTGCCCGACGCATCGATTGCACGCAACGGGGTGCGTTATCGTCTGTTTAACGGGGATGGCACACAGGTCGATATCGCAGCGGCCAGCGGGGATGTGATTGCACCGGTCCATGGCGGGGCAGAAGGCGGGATTTATCCGCTGCCGATCCGGGGGGATATGGTTGACCTTGTCTGTGACGGGATCACCGGAGGGCGGTGGTTTGCCTGTCCGGTGCGCGAAAGCGGACCGGTCGTCAAGCTGTTGCGCACCGCATCGCAAAGCATCCCGGCCGGGGGTGCGTTCCTGATTGAGTGGGATCAGGTGGTCGAAGACAGCCACGGGCTTTATGACGCCGCCAGTCATGGCCTGACCGGGATGGCGCCGGGATTTTACCATATCGATGTCGGGGTAAGTTTCCCGGTCACCAGCGAAGCGGTGATGACCACCCTGTCACTTGAACGGTTCAATGGCACGGACTGGAACATCCATCTGCAATCCAATGACATCACCGCGACCGGAAGCGGTGCCAATCACAGCTTGCGGCTTGGCGGTGTGGTGCGCATTGCCCCGGGCGGGGCAAGCGGGCTCAGGATCCGGTTGCGCCACAGCGATGATGTGACCCGCATGATCGCGGCCAGTGATCTTTTGAGCTGGTGGCATCTGCACCGCATTGGCGGGTAGCACAGCCTGTGTGGCGTGACTGCTTACCCGCTTACCTGTTTGCCTGGGCGGCGGGCAGAAATTCCTGATTTCGATTTCAAGGAGATGCATCCAATGGGATTGCGGTATCAGCCGCTTGCGGCCGCCATGACGGTGGCGCGGGCATCAAGCAAAATGATCGGCGGTGAAAACGGATTGATCACGACCCTTGGCAATGATCAGCCGGGGTTTGATCATGACCGGCTTGGCCGGCGCAAGGGGCTTTTGATTGAGGGGGCGGCAACCAACTTGCTGCGCTATTCCCGCGATTTTTCCAATGCACTTTGGGAAAAGAACGCCGGTGTAAGTGTTGCGCCAAGTGCGGTTGCTGCCCCGGATGGCAGTTCGGACGCCATGTTGCTTGACCTTCCGGGCGGGGCCGATGGCCTTTATCAGAATGTCGGGTCGCTGATCAGTGGGGATGTCTATTGTTTTGCCATCTGGATGCGCGCACTTTCGGGAACGGTTGATGTCACCCTTGGCGGGATCAATGGGCCGTCAAGCCATAACATCAGTCTTGATGAAACCTGGCAGCGTGTGTGGATCTCTGAACCAGCATCGGGCACTACGCGCTATCCGAAGATCAGTACGGCGATCTCGAACCTTCCGGCATCGGTGCTGATTTGGAATGCGCAACTTGAAGCCGGACCCGCACCGACATCCGATATCATCAGCAACGGCATCCCGGCATCGCGGGCCGCCGATAAGGTGACGCTTGATCCGGCTGACTGGTTTGCCCAAGGGGCCGGGACAATGGTGTTTGATCTGCATACTGCCCCGGCATGGGCTGGCATCTGGCGGATCGCACAGCTTTATTCCGGCAGTCTCAATGATGATCATCTTGATCTTGGCTATGACAGCGATGCCGGTCAGTTGCGCATATCCTTGCGCCGGGATGGTGTGCCGATCGTTACCCAGTCGCTTTACGGGGCGCTGTCACCAGATACCCGCCACCGCATTGCGCTGGCCTGGGAGGATGATGTTATTGCCGTGGCCCTTGGCGGCAGCGTTTTGAAAACCCCGTCGGGCTTTGCTATGCCGCGCAATTTTTCCAATATTGTGCTGGGATCCTTTGGCGGAACGGACAAGCATATGAACGGGCATCTGCGCAATCTGGCCTATTGGCCGGTCAGGCTTTCGGATGCGCGCCTGTCTGATCTTTCGGTGGTTTAGGTCATGGGGAAGGCCAGAAAAACCGACCCGGTTGCCGCCCTTCGCACCCGCCTTTTGGCAGAGCTCCCCGATGATATCGCACAGGCGCGTGATGCCTATCAGCGCCTTGCGGGCGAGGCCGCAGGCATCATGGATGCCAAGGAATTTTCCACCCATCAAGGGGCGTGCAAGGCCGCCCTTGGTCATCTTGAAAGCCTGATCAAGTTGCTGCGCTGGGCGTGTGATGGGGCGGAAAGTTCGGCAGCCGATACGGAAGGTGGCACGGTACGTACCATTGATCAGCTGATAACGGATGCAAGACGTACATTACAAGATACGTGACGCCGCGGGTCGTGCTTTCACGGGAATGACGGTTGTTTGACGGGGAGGGGTGTGGAATGACGGCGCAAATGCAATCCGCGCGCTTTGCCGAATTCGTCTGGATCTGGGATCAGGTTCTGGGGCTTGGCTTGCCATCCCATCATAGGAAAATGGCCGACTGGCTGGAGGAGTGCTGGAACGCCGGGCGGCGCGAGATGTTGCTGATGGCGTTTCGCAATTCCGGGAAATCAACGATTGTCGGGCTGTTTTGTGCCTGGTTGCTCTATCGCGATGCCGATTTGCGCATTCTGGTTCTTGCGGCCGACCTTGATCTGGCCAAAAAGATGGTGCGCAATGTCAAACGCATTGTCGAACGCCACCCGTTATTGGCGGGGATTGTGCCCGACCGTCTGACCGACTGGGGCAGTGAAAGGTTCACCGTGGCGCGGCCCGGTGTGTTGCGCGATCCGTCCATGCAGGCTGTTGGCATTGGCGGCAATATCACCGGATCGCGCGCCGATATCGTGATTTGCGATGATGTCGAAGTTCCCAAAAACAGCGATACCGCCCATAAACGCAGCGAGCTTCGCGAAAAACTGTCCGAGATTTCCTATGTCCTGTCGCCCGGCGGCGCACAGCTTTATGTCGGAACCCCGCACAGTTACTATTCGATCTATGCCGATGAAATGCGCCCGGAAACCGGCGAGGTCGCGCCATTTTTAAATGGTTTCTCACGTTTTGTGCTGCCCATCGTCAATAAGCATGGGGCATCAAACTGGCCCGAACGGTTTGATCAGGCGGCAATCGCCGCGATCAGGGCGCGCACGCCAGCCCACAAGTTTCAAAGCCAGATGATGCTGGAAATGGTTGCCCCCAATGCCGGGCCGTTTGATCCGGCGCGTTTGCATTATTACGACGATCTGGCCGAAATCGAATATGCCAATGGCCGGATGCGGCTTGGCATCGGGGATCGCACCATGGTCGCCAGTGCCTGCCACTTTGATCCGAGCTTTGGCGCAGCCAAGGGCGACGGGGCGGTGGTGGCCTGCGTCTATATTTGTGATCAGGGGGAATACTGGCTTCATGATATCGCCTGGTTGCGGGCAAGAAGCCCGCTTGAGGGCGGGCAAAAAGGCGATGCCCCGTGGCGTGACGAGGCAAGCCAGCTTTGTGCACAGGTCGGGGCATTCATGGCGCGTAACCATCTGCCATCGGTGCGGATCGAGACCAATGGCATCGGGCGGTTCTTGCCCAATATCCTGCGGCGCGAACTTAAAGCGATCGGCTGGGCGGCAAGCGTCGTAGAACATTATGAAGCCACCAACAAGGTGACCCGGATCGAGGATGCCTTTGGCGCGGTGATGGGGGCGGGGCTGCTTCATGTCGGGGCGGCTGTGGTCAAAACGCCGTTCCTGCGACAGTTGCGCGAATGGCATCCCGCCAGTTCTGGTCATAACAGTGCCGGTCATAACAGTGCTGGGCATAATGGTGTTGGCCATGATGACGGGCTTGATGCGGTGGCGGGATGCATTTTGGCCGAGCCGGTCCGTTTGCCACGGGTCGATATGCCGCTGCTTCGCGCCGACTGGCGGCGAAATGGCGGGGCTTTCCGGGCGGAAAACCGTTTCAATCCGTAAGGGTCGGCTTGCAAACCCTGACGGGAGAAAAAAAATTTCTCGCAATGCCAAGTAGTTAGCTCGGCGGTGTATCACATTTGTGAAATATTCATGGAATTTTCAGCTTTGATCCCTACGTTTATTATATGAAAGAATAGTAGAGAGTTTTTAAACCTATACCAAAGCGTAGAGTGCGCCGCGCAAAACAAGTTTATAAACCCGGAAACGGCCAGATCGATTTGTTGATCAATTTAGCAGTCCAGGACAACAAGACGCCCCTGTGGGCGCACCTGACTGTCAGGAGGCCTGACCATGTGGAAGAAACTAAGCTTGATGGCTGTAATGGCAGGTGCCGTTGCAGTTGCGATCCCGGAAACACAGGCGTCTCCGGTTTGTGGTGACCGCAGCAAGGTTATCGACAGCCTGAGTGCCAAATATTCCGAGGAACCGGTTGCGGTTGGCGTTACCTCGAACGGTGGCGTGATCGAGGTGCTCAAGGCGCCGGACGGGCAGACATGGACGATCCTGTTTACCTATCCGTCCGGGCCAAGTTGCCTGGTGGCCTCCGGCGAGGCCTGGCAGGATCTTGAAGCAAAGATCAAGGGACCTGCTGCCTAGGACTGCCTCTGCCTTTCGGGGCCGTGATCAACGGTCTTCCTTGGCTTGGGAACCAGTCACGGTCACTGGTACGGTTACTGGCACTGGCACTGGCACTGGTACTGGTACTGGTACTGGTACTGGCACACGCACAGGAACGGCGCCGGATGGCGCCCGGGTGATGCCAGAACGGGACAGAGACTGCGCATGGATGGTGCGGCCGGATCGGAGCACCCCGTCTATACAAGTTTTATGCCGATCATCTAAGCCGGGGGTGTTGCCCCGGTCGTGATGACCTCCTTGAACTGACCTGCAAACCAACCGGTTTGCGGGTCTTTTTTTTATCGAAATCACGAGGCCCCGGAACATGACCGAGCTTGCCCAGCCTGTCGATGTGATCTGGTGGATCACCGCGGTCGAAATTCCGGCTGTGGCCAGCCTGTTCTGGCTGCATTGGCGGATGCGATCGGAATTGCTGACCCGGATCGAGGATCAGCGCAGCCGCCATGATGCCGATTGCGGTGATCTGCGCGCCGATCTTGCCGACTTCAAGCTTGATGTGGCGCGCAACTATGTCTCGATCCCGTATCTCAAGGACATTGAAAAACGCCTGACGGGGCATTTGCTCCGGATCGAGGCCAAACTTGACAGCCCGCTTAAAAAGGAACCGGTCCATGACTGATCTTATGACCCGCCCGATTGTTGAATCCGAAGCCTTGCCTGACACATTGCCCGAAACATTACCCGATGCCGAAATCCTTGCCCGCACCCTTTATGGCGAGGCCCGCGGCGAAGACCTTGCCGGGATCGAGGCGGTGGCATCGGTGATCCTCAACCGTGTGGCCTTTGCGCGCAAACGCGGGCGCTATTGGTGGGGCAATGACATCAAATCGGTGTGCCTCAAACCCGGTCAGTTTTCCTGCTGGAACGCCAATGATCCCAACCGCAAGAAATTGCTCGCGATCAACCCGCGCGATCCGGCCTATCGCCTGTGCAAGCGCATCGCCAAACGCGCGGTGGCCGGTGATCTTGCGGATCAGACTGAGGGGGCGACGCATTATCACACCCATGCGGTTGATCCCTATTGGGCGCGCGGGCAGGTGCCGGTTGCGGAGATCGGCAATCACATATTTTACAAAAATATTGGATAGGGGAGGTATCACGTGATCCCGGCATTGCTTGCCCAGATCGGCCTGCCGCTTTTGATCAAGGCGGTGGGTGCGGGGCTTGATCATATCGACAATCCGATCGCCAAAACCGCCGCCGACGGCCTTAAACAGGTCGAACAAGCCGTCAGCAAAGGCGATGTTACACCGGCCCAAATCCTTGAAGCCAACCGCCACACTGAACGCATGGCCGAAATCGAACTGACCCGCGATACCGAAACGCTGAAATCGGTCAATCGCACCATCCGGGCCGAGGTCGCCAGCGAAGATGCGTTCGTGCGGCGCTGGCGGCCAAGCTTCGGCTATGCTGTCGCACTCACCTGGATCATGACCATGGGCGCCATCGCCTATGCGATCATCCTGACCCCACTTCAGGCCCCGGCGATCATCGCCGCACTGGTCAATACCAGCCCGATTTGGGGCATCGCGCTAGGGGTTTTGGGGGTGAGTGTGGTGAAAAGGAGTGCTGATAAGAAGATTACGTGATTTCGAATATTTCGATTGTTTCGAATATTGCGTTTACGGAGGTCTTGTCTTATATATTGGGCACCCCCTTTGACCAGATGCGGAAGGGGGATGTCGCGGGAAATGGAGAATGCGCAATGTCGGCAATACGAAAAGATGATTTTGGTGGCCGCTTGCCAACGCAGATCGAAAGCGCAACAGCCGACCAGCTTCGCCAGATTATTGCCTCTCAGGCAAAGGAGGGCGAGGACACCAAGCTGACTGTGATGCGTGGAGAGGGCGGGGCGGAAACCATCACCCTCAGTCCGGCCCTGACAGAAAGCCTGATGAATTTGTTGCGTCTTGTTTCTGGCCGTCAGGGTTTTCAGATGATCCCGCTGTCGGCAGAACTGACGACACAACAGGCGGCAGATCTGCTGAATGTGTCCCGGCCCTATTTGATCAAGCTGCTTGAAGCGGGCGATATCCCGTATGCGACCGTTGGACGGCATCGCCGGATCAAGGCAGAGGAGTTGTTTGCCTATAAAGCCCGGCGGGATGCAGAGCGCGACGATGCTTTGTCTGAGTTGGCGAAGATGGACGCAGAGCTTCTTCTGAAAGGATACTGAGCGCGTATGACATATCGGGCAGATCATTTTACAGCGCTTCTTGATGCCTGTGTTCTGGCCGATGTGTTCAAGCGGAACTTGCTACTCAGTCTGGCGCGAGCTGAGCTTTTTCGTCCGCGCTGGAGCACCCAAATCCTTGATGAGACCGAACGGGCGATCCTGAAAATTACCAAGGGTGAAGCTGATGGCAAAAAGCAGCGTGCGGCAATTGAGCGGGCATTTCGGGATGCCTGTGTGACCGGTTATAGTGCGCTCATCCCGGCGGTGACGTTGCCAGATGCAGATGATCGCCATGTTCTGGTAGCGGCAATTCACACCAAGGCGCAGGTTCTGGTGACAGATGACCTCAAGGATTTTCCGCCCGATGAATTGGCGAAGTTCGGAATCGAGTTAAAGTCATCTGACGAATTCATCGCGGATACGATCACACTTCATGAACAGACAGCGTTCGGTGCGATCAAAGCCATGCGGGCGCGCTACCAAAACCCGGCCCTTACGACAGGGAAGATCATTCAGTTTGCGGAAAGCCGTAGTCTGCTGTCGACGGCGCTCTTGCTCAAGGAATATGAGCAATATTGGTGATCGTCACCCAGGTCATTTGGTGTGCTTTAGAAATGTGTCAATATCTTCGGGTGCATATCCCAATAACTCCCCCATCCGTGCTGAATCTGCGTCGTGATCCTTGACCGTTCCGACGCATAAATTGCGCGACATGATCAGGGCTTCTTCGATCCGCCATTCTTCGCCGGGCAGGGCGAAGAACAGGTAGCGCATTTCAAAGGGCGGGCGCGGGATGATTTCTTCAACACGGATGATGGTGCCTGCGGCGACATGCGGGGCGAAATCGGCGTCGGGGAAATAGTCGCTGACATGAAGGGCTTCTGAAAACATTGCCATCGGCTTGGTGCCGGCCAGCATCAATTCCAGTTCGCGGTCATTATGCGGGCCGATGCCCGGCGGCAATGTCAGTTCATCATCCATCATGCTTATCCGCATTGTGTCAGCCAATCGTCGCAGCGGCGTGGGGCGTCGTCAACGATGATGTCCTGTCTTGGGCTGTTAGCGTCGCCATCAAATTTACCTGTGGGTAAATAATTGCTGCTTGTGGCTTGGGTTTGGGGGATGTTTGCCGACGGGTAGAATGCGGGTGCTTCCACGACGGCAGAAGCACCCGGGATGGTGGGCAGATCAAAGGGTGATGTTCAGGCTTTTCATTACCTTGCCCTGACCGCCGGCCAGAAGGCCGGTGATGCGGTGGTCTTTGAGGTCCAGCGTAACCTTGATCTGGCTTGGTGAGGGTTGGGCCATGAATGCACCCTGGGCGATCAGGAAGGTGTCCTTGTTCATGTCCAGAAAATCATGAAGCACACAGGCAAGCGGGCCGGCGGCCATGCCGGTGGCGGCTTCTTCGGCGATGCCATAGCGCGGGGCGAACATGCGGGTGGTGGCATCAATTTCCGCATCACCGGTTTCGGTGGTGAAGATGTAATAGCCGATCAGATCAAGTTTTTCGCTGATCGCGTTGATGGCGTCCTGATCGGGGGTGATGTTGGCAAGGATTGCTTGGTCCCTGACCGCCAGCACGATGAAATTATTGCCGGTATTGACCAGAACCGGGCGGGCGCGGTCATCAAGATCATCACTGGCAAGGCCGAGTGATTTCAGAACATCGCAAAGTGTGACGCCCTTATCAGACCAGTTAGCCGCAGGGGTATAGGTCGGCGCAAGCTGTTCCATATAGGCCATGCCGCGATCAAGAATGATCTTGCGCGGGCCATCGACAGTTTCCTTGGATGTTTCGCCATCGCCAAAGCGTTGAAGTTCGGCCAGATAGGAAAAGGTCGCGATGGTGGCATGACCGCAATGGGCGATGCGTTTGGTCGGCGTAAAGAAATCAAGCCTGATGCCGCAGGTCTCGGATTTCGAGACAAAGGCGGTTTCCGACAGCCCGACCTTTTGCGCGATCAAAAGCTTTTCATCGTCACTATAGCGGTCGGCATCCAGCACCACCCCGGCCGGGTTGCCGCCCGCGCCATCTTTGACAAAGGCATTGACGATCTGAACCGGAACGGTCCGGGTGATTTCTTGATGTATGCTCATAACTATTTTCCTGCTAAAATCTTTGTTGATCCTATTTTAGAAATCAATTCACAGATTATGAATTCATATATAAATGAAGAAATCTCATGAAAAGTCGCGTGCAGGCCTGATGGCCAAGGCCAATCAGAATGCCCCGCTTTTGGCGGCGATTGCGCGGGAAAACAGTTTCAGCAAGGCGGCCGAAATACTGGGCGTGCATCAATCGGCAATCAGTCATCGGGTCAATCTGTTGGAAGGGGCACTTGGCTTTTCGCTGTTTGATCGCACCACGCGCCAGATCACCCCGACGGCATATGGGCGTATTCTTTGTGCCGCGGCGATTGAGGCCATGGCGGTCTGGGATGGGGCGTTTGATCGGCTCGAAAAGTTCGAAAACCGGGGGGCGGTGCGCTTGTCGGTGTCATCGTCGCTGGCGATGAAATGGGTGTTGCCGCATTTGGGAGGTGCGGCGGAGGCGGGGCTTGAAATCGCCCTTGATGTCAATGACCGCCCGGCTGATTTCCGGGCGGGCGTAATTGATGCCGCCATCCGGTTTGGTGTCGGGCCCTATCCGGGGCTGCATTCGACCCTGCTTAAAAAGGCTGAAATAATGCCGGTGGCCCGGCCGGGATATTGTGATCCCGGTGCGACCCTTGAAATGATCGCCGGTTTGCCATCGACCACATTTCTTAAAGACGTCGCGGGGGAGCGGGATGATACCGATTTCAGTTGGGCTTATTACAAGGATCAGGCGGGGCTGAGCATTGAGACGGATGCGCGCCACATTGCCTTTGATCGTGCCGATCTGGTGTTGCAGGCGGCAATCAACGGTATGGGCATCGGGCTTGGCCGGACCCTGCTGGTCGAGGGCGATATTGCCCAGGGCTTCCTTGTGCCGGTCGGGCCAGCGGTTGCGATGAAGTCGGCCTATTGGCTGGTGTGTGGTTCCGATTTTGCCGGGACGGAGCGCTATGCGACGCTTCTGGGCTGGCTTAAAAGCCAGATGAAATAGGCTTGCCGTTTTGGGCGGGCCTGCCTAAATTCCGGCCATGACAAATACAGAACATGAAATCATTTACCGCGTGCTGGGATCGGATGAATGGGCGGAAGCCCTGGCATCCGGGCAGTATGCCGGTGCGCCGCACGATATTGCCGATGGCTTTATCCATTTTTCGACCATTGATACGCTGGCGGCAACACTTGCGCTGCATTACACCAAGCGCGACGGGTTGAAGCTTTTGCATGTGCCGGTCGCACCGATCAAGGCCAAGCTGAAATGGGAACCGGCCCGCGGTGGTACGCTGTTCCCCCATCTTTATGATGTGCTGGCCGTTGCGCATGTAACGCGGGTTGATGATTTGCCCCTTGATGCGAACGGTGTTCACATCCTGCCCGAAGATCTGCAACAGACGCAGTGATCAGACGATCATAGGGCGTGAAAATGCGCCAAAAGCAAACGGGCAGTGCTGTGATCAGCGCTGCCCGTTCTGTCTTGTGTTCAGTTTGCGTCGTATCGTTTTTACGTTGGTCGTTTTTATTTTGATGTTGGACTAGCCGTTCAGCAGTGTCGAAACTTCAAAGCAGACCCCGGCCAGGATCACCAGCACGGTGACACCCGACAGAGTAAAAGCCGCAAGATTGGGAAAAGGGCTTCTTTTCAGGCGGTTTTGATATTTGGTGTCGTCATCAACAAGAATGTTGGGGCCACGCAGCATAACGCTCGGCTTTTCGACCTCATCATTGGAGGCCCAACGATGCCGGTTTTCCGGCAGATAAACGCGGTTGCGTTCTTTGGTATTTTCCGGGTTTGCCATGTTTGTCTTCATGTCCATCAACTTCTTTTTATCGGTTCCCAGCCCGTTCCGGCGGCTGTGATGATTGCTGTTCCTGATCTATGGAATACCAAATACTATCCCAAAGATCAATAAAACTATACCAATGTATATTTATAAAAATTAAAGTTCGTCCAAAAATCGCAGTTTTCTGCTGGTTTCGTGATGGTATAGGGTGATGCCGATGAGGATAGGTATAGTGCCGTCAGACCCCGAAACAGGGGTGAGAAGAACGAATCCGATGGATGGAAGCCGTAGTGATGGTTGCATTCAAAAAGACCGGGCAGCGCCGATGATGGCGCTGCCCGGTTTCTTTTTGCGTATGGGGGATACGCATATGCGGTTTCGGGGGATGTTTTGATCAGACCAGTTCGGCCAGGGCCGCAGGATTGAAATCCTCAAGCTCGTCAAAGGCACCCTTGGCGACCTTGTTGGGCCACTGGGCATCCGTGATCAGCGCACGGCCAACCGCAATCAGATCAAATTCGCCGCGTTCCATACGTTCGACCAGACCGTCAAGGTTGGATTTTTCGGATGCTTCGCCCGAAAACGCGCCGATGAAGTCCGATGAAAGCCCGACCGAGCCCACCGAAATGGTCGGTGCGCCGGTAAGCTTTTTGGCCCAACCGGCAAAGTTAAGGCCCTTTTCGCCATCAATTTCAGGGAATTCCGGTTCCCAGAAACGACGCTGGGATGCATGGATGATATCGACACCGGCCTCGACCAGCGGGGCCAGCCAGGACGTCATTTCATCAGGCGTGGTTGCAAGGCGGGCGGTGAAGTCCTGTTGCTTCCACTGGCTGACGCGCAGGATGATCGGGAAATCCGGACCAACCGCGGCACGCATCGCAGCCACGACTTCGCGGGCAAAGGTTGCACGTTCGGCAATGGTTTTGCCGCCAAAGCGATCGGTACGCAGGTTCGTCCCCGACCAGAAGAACTGATCAATCAGATAGCCGTGTGCGCCATGAATTTCAAAGGTGTCAAAACCGGCATTCTTGGCATCAAGGGCGGCCTTGGCAAAGGCGGAAATGGTATCGGCAATATCGGCATCGGTCATGGCATTGCCGCGCGGCTGATCCGGGGCCAGAAGGCCCGACGGGCTTTCGACCGGGGCATCGGGTTCCCATTCGGTAAAGGCGCGGGTCGATCCGGTGTGCCAGATCTGCGGGCCCATTTTGCCGCCTGCGGCATGAACGGCATCGGCAACCGATTTCCAGCCGGCAATTGCCGCATCACCATGGAAAAACGGAATGCCCGGATCATTGCGCGATGCCGGACGGTCAATCACCGTGCCCTCTGACAGGATCAGGCCAACGCCGCCTTCGGCGCGCTTGCGGTAATACTCGGCATTGATCGCACCGGGAATGCCGTTTTCGGCCTTGGTGCGGGTCATCGGTGCCATCACGATGCGGTTGGGAAGCTCAAGGGTTTTAAGCTTGAAAGGCTGAAACAGAACATCTGTGTTGGTCATGTGCGGAAATCTCCGTCTTTTGAAAGTCTATGATGGTGACTAGATATATGATATATACCTGGTGTCAATGAGGCACCTGAACGAAACCAGGTATACTCAAGGAAACCGCACATCCCCGGTTGAGCCGCAAAAAGATGAACCGCAAAAACCGGTGCCGGAAGGGTAATCCGGGAAGAACAAGCAAAAAGGGACGGGAAAAGGACAGGTCATGGAAATGAAGGAATGCTCGATCAAGGAATTCCGCGCCGATTGCCCGTGTCGCGGCCTGTTTGACCAGATCGCCGATAAATGGTCGATGATGATCCTGGCGGTTCTGGCCGATGGGCCATTGCGCTTTAACGCGATCAAGCGCGGGCTTGAAGGCATCACGCAAAAGGCCCTGACCCAGACACTGCGCAAACTTGAACGCAACGGCATTGTCGCGCGCAATGTGATTGCGACATCACCCGTGGCGGTCGAATATGAAATCACCCCGCTGGGCCGCACCCTTATTGGCCCGTTCAAGGCGCTTTATCTTTGGACCAAGGAAAAGATGCCCGAAGTCGAAGCCGCCCGGGCGGCGTTTGACGAACGGATGAATGAGGGCGTCTGACCAACCCGGCCGGTATGGTTGATGCTGCATTGATCCTTGCCCATCGGGGCCGGGGCGCGTAAGAACAGGACAGGTTGTCAAACGCAAAAGGAGCCTGTCGCGTGGGGTGGTACAAGTCACTGGTTTTGCCGATTGTCCGCTGGATCGATGCAGAGACCGCACATGGTCTTGCCATCTGGGCCTTGAAAAACAATCTGGTGCCGCGTGCGGATGACGCAACGGACGCGACCCCGATCCTTGAAGCCGAAGTTTTCGGGCGCAAATTTGCCAATCCGGTCGGGCTTGCTGCGGGGTTCGATAAAAATGCCGAAGTCCCCAATGCCGCCCTTTCACACGGGTTTGGATTTGTTGAAATCGGATCGGTGACACCTTTACCGCAACCGGGCAATCCCAAGCCGCGTCTTTTCCGTCTTTATTCCGACCGGGCGGTAATCAACCGCATGGGCTTCAATAATGACGGGGCGGAGGTCGTGGCAAGCAGGCTGCGCAAACGTGCGCGCCGCGGCATCCTTGGGGCCAATCTTGGCAAAAACAAATATTCCGAAGATGCCGCCGATGATTACGCCAAGGGGGTAGAGGCACTTGGCCCCTATGCCGATTATCTTGTTGTCAATGTATCATCGCCCAATACGCCGGGCCTGCGCGCCCTTCAGGGCCGGGCCCCGCTTGAAAAGCTTTTGAAATCGGTGCTGAAGGCACGCGACAAATTCGCCAAGGGTGTGCCGGTGTTGCTTAAGGTCGCGCCGGACCTGACCGATGAAGACAAATCCGACATTGCGAGTGTTGTGCTTAAGGTCAAAATCGATGGCATGATTGTCTCGAACACCACGATTGACCGGCCGGTCGGGCTTAATTCCTATGACCAGGATGAAAAGGGCGGTCTTTCCGGCCCGCCTTTGATGGCCCCATCGACCAAGGTTCTGGCTGATTTTTACCGCCTGACCGAGGGCAAGGTGCCGCTGATCGGGGTTGGCGGGATTGCATCGGGCAAGGATGCCTATGAAAAGATCCTCAATGGTGCATCCCTGGTGCAGCTTTATTCATCGCTGGTCTATCACGGGCTTGAGCTTGTCACCGAGATCAAGGAAGACCTTGCCCGCAGGCTGCGCAAGGATGGCTTTGCCAATGTGTCTGACGCGGTTGGTGCCGCCTTCCCGGAAATTTCGGGCAAGGGCATCCCGGTCGATGAGGCCCGCGACGCCAAGGCAGCACTTGAAGCCAAAACTGATGCCAAATCGGGCAACAAAGAAGATAAAAAGGACTGACCGGAATGAGCAAAGCCGCCCCCTATGAAATGATCAATGGCCTTTCGGAAGTGATCGGCAAATATGATGCCGTGATCCTTGATCTTTGGGGGGTGGTGCATGATGGGGTTGATCCCTATCCAAGCTCGATCCCGGCGATGAAGGCATTGAAAGAAGCCGGTATTCCGGTTGCTCTGTTATCCAACGCGCCGCGTCGTTCATCGGTCGTCACGGGCCGGATGGAAGATATGGGCATTGCAAGTGATCTTTATGGTCCGGCGGTGGCATCGGGCGAGATAGCCTATCGCCAGCTGGTGGATCGCACCGACCCCTGGTATGCGAAACTGGGCCGCAAGGTGCTTATGGTCGGCCCCGTCCGCGATATGTCGATGTTTGAGCATCAGGATGTCGAAATCGTCAAGACGGTTGAAGATGCCGACTGGGTCCTGATTACCGGCCCGAACGAGGATCATGATCCGGTTTCGAAATATGAAGACCTTTTGCATGCGCTTAAGGCGCGTGACCTTCCGGTTCTGTGCCCGAACCCGGACCGTGAAGTGATCCGTGGTGGCGTGCGCATCATCTGTGCCGGTGCAATTGCCGGACGGTATGAAGAACTGGGCGGTGATGTGCGCTGGGAAGGCAAGCCGTTCGCCAGTGCCTATGACTTCTGCCTGCAAATGTTTGACAAAGGCCCGGATGCCAAGTTGCTGGTCGTGGGCGACAGCATTTCGACCGATATCGCCGGATCAAACAATGCCGGACTTGATGTTGCCCTTGTCACCGGTGGCATCCACGCCGCCGAACTGGGCGCGCCGCGCGGCACCCTGCCGACCCGCGAAAAGCTTGACGCGCTTCTGGCCGCGACGGGCCGTCACGTCACCTATGCGATCGGGGATTTTTGTTGGTGAAGTAAGACCGGTTTTGGTTAGCGGAATTGAGACTGGAATATTGACCATCTCGTTATGAAGTTGGATTTTGTAGGTCCGTCTTTGGGAATTGAAACCGGTTTTCCGTCTAGACTGGGATAATCTGAATGACAATTTGGCCCAAACTTAACTTGCAACGTCTCGGGATCTATGGCGATCTGGTTTGCGTCAAATAAACGATGAAGGTCGGCCCGCAGTAAAATGCCGTTTCCAATAGTGTCGCTTCCGCCATTTGAAAACGGTTGTATGTGCGCGGCTTCCAAAGCATATGCTGTTCGGCATCCGGTAATCGCGCAGGAGTGTCGATAGTATCCCAAAAGCAATTCTCTGAATTTGGATTGAGCAGGTCTTGCCAACGTTCGGTAGTAGGTTGGCATAAGCTCACCGGCTTCTGGCGAGGTGCTTGATTGTCGTGTCGGAGAGAAAAGAGGATTCAGGGAATATTTAAACGTGATGAAGTTACGTTTCGGGGCCAAGCACCAGTTAATCTCGGAAATTAGCCAGTGAGGACCCCTGAATTTTTCCGGATGTTCTTTTGCCGCCAATTTGGCTATCTCGCGTAGCTGTTCGAGTGTCTTTCCTTCGTTTTTCTGAAGAAAGTCGAACTGATGCCAAGCGATGGTGCCAATCCTCTTGGGATTAGATTCTGTTAGGATTTGTAACATTGCATCAGGTGCAAAGTCTTTTGCTGAAGCCATTTTAGTGTCATCCTGGTCAAGCAAGTATATGTGAAGGGATTTTTACATGAACAGGATAGCTCTTTCAGACTTGTCCAAGCAATTGGATCTACGGAAGACCGAGCTTGGCTATTCCGGGCAGGATTATGTTGCGCGCAATTCCGGGGAATACCGCACCGAAAGCAAGCGCGCACTTTTGCGCAATATTGCGGCTGCGGCGGCGGAGCGTGGTGAAGAACCTGCCTTCAAGGCCAATTACTAATCCCGGCGCATATGGATGTGTTTGACCCGCTTTTCTGGTGAAAGGCGGGTTTGTTTTTATGGTCAGTACGCGGTTGAGCTGTCAAAATGTGCAGGCAAACCGGTCATAAAGACGTGCGAGTAATGCCCCATGCTCAATGATGAAATCCGTGATTATGCCAACCGCGCGGTCCTGTGCTGGTTGGCGACCAGCTCCGCGGACGGGCCATCGGTCAGCCCGAAGGAAATCTTTGCCTGTTATGGTGAAGACCGGGTCATCATTGCCAATATCGCATCCCCGCAATCGGTTCAAAATGTCGCACGCGAACCGCGTGTCTGCGTCAGTTTCGTCGATGTGTTTTCGCAAAAGGGCTGGCAGCTTTATGGCGAGGCCGTGCTGATGCGTCCGCGTGATGAGGGCTATGACCATCGCCACGCCATTTTGCAGGGCATGGCGGGGGATGCGTTTCGGGTTGGATCGCTGATCGATGTGCGCGTTACCAAGGCCAAGGAAATCCTTGCGCCGAGTTATCGCTTTAATCCCGATATGGACGAAGCCGCCATGCGCGCCGGTGCGATGATCAGTTATGGCGTAAAGCCCCGCGATTAGCGGGTGCGCCAAGGCGGGGCTTTCCTTGTTCAATGCTCTGCCACGCGCTTTTCGCGGAAGATGATGAAGATGCCGCTGGCGGTAATGATTGCCGCCCCGACAAAGGTCAGAAGATCGGGTGTTTCGCCCCAGAAGAACCAGCCAAGCCCGGTTGCCCAGACAAGGGCGGTATAGTCGAAGGGCGCCACAGTCGGGGCATCGGCAACCCGGAAAGCCTGGGTGATCATGGTCATGCCGCCGGTGCCGACAAAGGCAATGGCGATGAAAAGCCCGATATCCTCGACCCGGATCGGGGTCCAGAAATACCAGACGGTCGCACCGCTTAAGATCGTGCTGGTGAAGCTTAGATAAAACAAAAGCGTCCACATGCTTTCGCGGGCATCAAGCAGACGGGCGCTCAGCATCAAAAGTGCATAGGTAAAGGCCGTGGCGACGGGTAAAAGCGACACCGGTTCAAACGTTGCCGCACCCGGGCGGACAATCACCAGAACCCCGATGAACCCGACCATGACGGCCAGCCAGCGCCGCCAGCCAACGCGTGCAATCAGCACCGATGAAATGGCCGTGATAAACAGCGGGGCGACAAAGGCCAGTGCCGTTGCCTCGGCCAGGCCCATCAGATGGATGCTGGTAAAGAACATGATGGTTGCGGTGATCCAGATGACGGTGCGCATGAAATGCACGCCAACCCGGTTGGACCGAAGCCCGCCAAGCCCGACCATCTTGATGGCAAGCAGGGTGGCAAAGGGAAGCGCAATCGAATTGCGCATGAAGATGATCTGGATCGGGGAATAATGATCCATCAATCCCTTGGCCAAGGCATCATTGATGCAAAGCAGGGCGACACCGGCACACATCAGGATGATGCCGGTCATGTTATGTTGGGGCTGTTGAGCATTCATGGTTGGTGGCGCTTTCCCTTTTGATGGCATGTTTGTTGGGGCGTTTTGCCATCTGTCTTCGAGTGTTAGGGCAAACGGACAGGTTAGGCCACAAAGAAAAACGCCGCCCGGTTGCAGGCGGCGTTTGCGTTGGGACGCAGATGTAAGAGCCGATCAGAGCGCGGTGGCGCGGTTGGCTTCGATGTAAATCTCGCGCAGGCGCTTGGCGATCGGACCGGGAACGCCATCGCCGATTTTCTTGTCGTCGATTTCAACCACCGGGCAGACAAAGGCCGAGGCCGAGGTCGAGAATGCTTCTTTTGCATTCTGGGCTTCTTCAATCGTGAAGTGGCGTTCTTCGATCTTAAGCTGCAATTCCTCGGCGCATTTCAGGACCGATGCGCGGGTGATTCCATGCAGAATGTCGGTCGAAAGTTCGCGGGTTACAATCGTGCCGTCCTGGGTCACGATATAGGCGTTGTTGCTTGATCCTTCGGTCACAAAGCCATCGAGAACCATCCATGCATCATCGGCACCCTTGGATGCGGCTTCGGTTTTGAGAAGCGACGCATAAAGCAGCTGCACGGTCTTGATGTCGGACCGGCGCCAGCGGATATCAGGGAAGGTGACGATTTTCTGTCCACGTTCGGCCAGGGCTGATTTAATCAGCGATTTGCTTTGCGTGAACATAACGATGGTCGGCGTGGTTTCCGGGTTGATTGCGAAATCACGATCACCAGCCGACCCCCGCGAGACCTGAAGATAAATCAGGCCTTCGGTGATGTCGTTGCGTTTTACCAGCTCGCGGTGGGCTTCAAGCAGCTGATCGATATCAGGCTTGAAGGCAAATTTGAGTTCGGAAAGCGAGCGTTCAAGACGCTTCATATGACCCATGAAGTCAATCAGTTTGCCATCAAGCACCGAGGTCACTTCATACACGCCATCGGCAAACAGGAAGGATCGGTCAAAGATCGAAATCTTGGCTTCGGTTTCCGGCAAAAATTCGCCGTTCACATAAACAGTACGCATGGCAACTTTCCTGGGTCAGGAACGGATATGGCTATCCGTCTTTGTTTGATATGGCGACGTTTCCATCGGTCTGCCGGACGTTTTTCCGTGGCGGGGTGATCCCGGCGACCGTCTAAAATCGATTTAGTTACTGATTATCACAGGATGAGGGGCGCTGTCGTGCAAAAGCTGTGGATCATGCGTCTAATTGATTGATTGTTGCTTGTATGGGACGATAATGGCCGGTCATTGTTGTGATGTGGTCCCGAATATCGTCATATTGTCGAAGATTGTTCGATTTCGATGCCAAAAAGCAAAAAGACAATTTTTTCCTTTTGACCTTAACATTGGTTGAGGTTCTATCGTCCTGTTCCATGAGATGAAAATATCATCAGGAATATGGAGCCGATTGATGAACAGTCCCCAGCCAATAAGCCGTGACGTCACACCCGCCAATGATCACAACCGTTTGCAAAGTCGGGTCAATGCCAGTTGGGCAAAGCCGGTCCGCATACCGGTTAAGGAAGTCGATCTTGATGCCTATTTCGCCCGGATCGGTTATGACGGCCCGCGCGAAGCGACCCTTGAAGTCTTGCAAACCTTGCATGCCCTGCATCCGGCCAATATCCCGTTCGAAGCAATTGATGTCTTCAATGACAAACCCATCAGCATCGCGCCCGAAGATGTGGATCAGAAACTGATCCATGACGGGCGGGGCGGATATTGTTTCGAACAAAATTCCCTGTTCCGCCGGGTGTTGCGCAGCCTTGGTTTTGCGGTCGAGGGTCTGGCCGGACGGGTGTTGTGGGGCTATGGCGAAAACGATCTGCCACGCCCGCGCTGCCACATGGCCAACCGGGTGACCATCGATGGCGAGGCATGGCTGGCCGATGTCGGTCTTGGCGGATGTGTGCCGACCGCGCCCTTGCTGCTTGATACTGCCATGCCACAGGTCACCCCGCATGACACCTATCGCGTGACCAAGGGCGAGCACAGCTATTTTGTCGAACTTGAACGTGATGGTGTGTGGAAGGCAGTGCATGAGATCGATATCGCACCCGTGGCCGACATCGATTACGAGGTCATGAACTGGTACGCATCCGACCATCCCGACAGCGGGTTTTGCAAAACCCTGATGGTGGCGCGATCCGCCCCGTTTGCGCGGTTCACACTTCTGAACAATCGTCTGACCATCCGCCTTGTCACCGGCGAGGAAGAGCAACACAAACTTGCCGTTAGCGACATTCCCCAGACCCTGGCCGACATTTTTGGCATCGCGCCCAAGGAAAGCTGGAAAATCGCCTTTTCACGGTTGATATAGCGCCCGAAACCGCGGGCGGATGTGCGGTGTCTGCGGTTGGGCGTTGAAGCGTGGCAGGGAACCCCGGTTCCCTGCCGCTGCTATTCTAATAGCGCATCACCAGACCATATTTCTCCACCAGCCGGGCGAAGGTGCCGTTTTGATGGATGGTCAGAAGGGCTTCGTTGAACCGCACCAGCCAGGTTTCGGTATTCGGATAGTCCTTTGATGTCATCAGATGCAGCGGCGCATTGGCAACCAGCGGCGGATCAAGGGTTCGGAAATTTCGGGCGACTTCGGTGGGAAACATCTGATTGATCAGATGCCATCCCACCGTGGTTGCGGCCGGAAAAAGGTCAATCCGGCCCAGCATCAGGCGTTCAAAATTCTGCCTCTCGCTTAGGGCATAGTCGGTGTTAAGGCCGGTCTGCGCAAAAAGCGGCTCGTAATAATATCCCTGAATGCCGCCGATGATCCAGGGCTTGAGGTCCGATAGCTGGTCATAGGTATCGGGCGGCTGGTTCGTGTTGGCTTCATTCGGATCGTGATAGGCAAAAAACCGGGATTCCGAAAAATAGATCGGGTCGGAAAACAGGAACCGCGCATCGCGTTCGGGCGTGCGGGTATAGGGAAAGGTGCCCCAGGCCTCAAGATCGGCGACCGATTGTTCGCAGCGTTTCCATGGCTGAATATTCAAAACAAATGTTACCCCCATTTCCTTGCCGATTTCTTCAAAAAGGGCAGGCAGGAAGCTTTCTTCGACATCATCGCGCACATAGGGCGGATAGATGTTGGTGGTGATGACAAGCTTGTGGTTCGCCCCGGCGATGGTCGGGGCAAACAGGGCTATCATCAAAACAACCGCATATCGGATAAGGGCGATCATCAGCATGTCTCAAACACAACGCGATCTGAAACATATGGCCGCTGCCTGGCGCAATTTCACCGGTGCGTTGCGGTAAAATTGCGCGTGGGTTGAAAATCTTTGATCAATTCCCGTGTATCAAAGTCGGGGTCGGTGCCGGTGTCAGTGCCGGTGATACGGCCCGGGCAAAGGCAGAGGCATAAGTAAAGGGCGGGGAACTTGCTTCACCCGCCCTTTGTCTTTAACGGTGCCAGATCGTTGGTTGATCATTGACCGGCATGATCACCATGCGGTTCGCTTGCCGGGGGAAGACGTTTTTCCGATGCGCTGTCAAAGACATGGACCTTTGCCATATCAAAGGCGATATGGATGAAGCTATCAACCGCATAGGCCGGGCGATCCATGGTGAAAATCTTGATCGGTTTGCCCGCCAGCGTCACATGAACAAGGGTTGATAGACCCATCGGTTCGATCAGTTCGACCTTGGCCGGAAGGCCGCCATCGACATCCGATACGATGGTGATATGTTCCGGGCGGGCGCCCAGTGTCACCGCCTGATTGTGTTGGGCATCGCGCGCGGGCAAAACCGGCACCAGCGCACCGTCAGTCAAGCGGATGCCCGCACTGTTTTCCCCGACCTGTTCATAGCTTCCTTCCAGGAAATTCATGGCCGGTGAGCCGATGAAGCTGGCAACAAAGATGTTGGCCGGCCGGTCATAGATTTCGACCGGGCTTCCGACCTGCTGAATGATGCCGTCATGCATGGCGACAATCCGGTCGGCCATGGTCATGGCTTCGATCTGATCGTGCGTGACATAGACCGATGTGGCGCCAAGTCGGCGATGCAGTTTGCGGATTTCGGTGCGCATCTGTTCGCGCAGGCGCGCGTCAAGGTTCGATAACGGTTCGTCAAACAGAAACGCCTGGGGTTTGCGCACAATCGCACGCCCCATGGCAACACGTTGACGCTGCCCGCCGGAAAGTGCCTTGGGCCGGCGTTCCAGAAGGGCGGTCAGGCCAAGAATTTCGGCAACGCCTGAAATCGCATCGGCGATTTTTTCCCTGGCGGTTTTGCGCAAGGTCAGGGCGTAGCTCATATTTTCGGCCACCGACATGTGCGGATAAAGGGCATAGGACTGAAACACCATGGCGATGTCGCGGTCCTTGGGTTGCAATTCATTGACGACATTTCCGGCAATTGAAATATCGCCCGATGTGATGTCTTCAAGCCCGGCAATCATGCGCAGCAACGTCGATTTGCCACAGCCCGACGGACCGACAAGAACGATGAATTCCCCGTCCGAGATATCAAGATCAATGCCGTGCAAAACATCAACCGCGCCATAGCTTTTGCGCGCATTTGCAATTTGAATGGAAGCCATATGAAACGTCCTCTTATCCTTTGACCGCGCCAGCCGTAAGCCCCTGCACCAGATAACGCTGGATCAGCAGGAAGAACAGACAGGCGGGAATAAGTGCCAGCACACCGGCAGCCATCATCTGGCCGAAATCGACACTGAATTTTGAAACGAATGACAGAAGCCCGACCGGGAAGGTCGATGCGGACTCGCTGCTGACCAGCATCAGGGCAAACAGAAGTTCGCTCCAGGCGGCGGTAAAGACAAAGCCAAGCGTTGCGGCAACACCCGGAAGTGTGAGCGGCAGGATGATGGCCCGGAATGCTTCAAACCGGGTATTGCCATCAATCATCGCGGCTTCTTCAAGATCCTTGGGGATGCCGTCAAAGAAGGACTGCATCAAAAAGGTCGCAAATGGCACATTGAACGCCGTATAGACAATGATCAGCCCGGTCAGGCTGTCGGTCAGGCCAAGCGGGGCCAGAATTTTGAAGATCGGCGCAATCAGCATCACCAGCGGGAACATCTGCGTAATCAGCATCAATGCGACGATGATCACCTTGCCGCGAAAGGCAAAGCGCGAAAACGCATATCCCGTAAGGGCGGCCACCAGCGTTGTGACAATGGCGGTCGTGCCCGCGACAATCACGGAATTCAGGAAATAGTGCGGAAAGTTGCTTTGGGTCAGAACGAATGTGTAGTTCTCCCAGGTGGTGCGCGACGGCCACATCCGAACCCCCTCGGTATAAAGGATGTCGTTGGGCGTCACCGAAACCTTGAGCAACCAGTAAAGCGGAAACAGCGCAAAGATCACAAAGGCGGCAATCATCAGATAATGACTGCCCCAATAGAGCCATTTGCGCGTTGAAGTTTGTCCGGTCAGGGTCATGGGGCGGGGTTCCTAACTATCGGCATGGGTCATGGCACGGCGCAGCGCGATCACACTGAGCGCATAGGCCAGCAACAGAACCAGAAGCACCGCAGCAATCGCCGAGGCATAGCCGAAATCAAGCCGGCGGAAGGCCTGGGTAAAGATGTAGGAGGCAACGATCTGGGTGGAATCGGCCGGGCCGCCATTGGTCATGACGACAATCAGATCGGCGAAATTGGCAATCCAGATGGTGCGCAACATCAGCGTGATGGCAATGGTGGGCGCAAGGAAGGGCAGGGTGATGCTGATGAATTGCTGTCGGGTGGTTGCACCGTCGATGGACGCTGCCTCATAGAGTTCCTTGGGGATCGATTGCAGGGCGGCCAGCATGGTGATGGCAAAGAACGGAATGCCAAACCAGATATTGGCAATGATTGGCCCCCACATCGCAAGGTCGGGATCAGACAGGATATTGAACGGTTCGGCCATCAGGCCAAGCGACGTCATCCAGTGCGGCAGCGGGCCGACCACCGGGTTGAACATCCATGCCCAGTTCAGACCCGACAAAAAGGTCGGCACCGCCCATGGCAGGAACACCAGTGCCTGCACCAGTCGACGGCCCAGAAACTGCCGGTTCAGCAAAAGTGCCAGAATAAGGCCAAGGCTGAACTGAAACAGCAGGGATCCGAATGTCCACCATGCGGTATTGGCAAGTGCGCCCAGGAATGCCTGATCGGAAATCAGCGCTTCGAAATGGGCCGTGCCGACAAAACCGCCGCTGAACGGATTAAGGATGCGGATGTCACGAAAGGCGTAGCTCAGTCCAAGGATCAGCGGCATCAACATCACCGCGATGATCAGGACAAGGGCCGGCGAGACATAAAGATACGGTTCGATGATCCCGGAAATCTTCCGTGAGAATCCCCCCCGTCTTTCGACGGGGAGTTTTCCGGTTTGGGTTACAGTGGTCACTGATTTGCCTGCATCCAGTTTTTCTGTGCCGGGGTCAGATATTCTGCCCACTGATTGGCCAGTTCTTCCGGGGTGATCCGGCCCAGCATGGCTTCCTGACTGGTGCGGATGACCAGGCTGTCCTTGAAGAAGGCAAATTCTTCAAGATGGGTCGGCATGACAGTCGGATGAACGTCCGGGTCGGACAGTTCGGCGAACCATCCGGCAAATTGCGGGCTGGCAAAGAACGGATCGCTTTCGGCACCGTTATGGATCGGAAGGGCACCGATGCGCTTGTTCCAGGTCAGGTTGCTGTCCTTGGACTCAAGATGGGCAATCAGTTTCCAGGCTTCGTCTTTGTGTTCACTGTTTGAGAACATCGACCAGCCGGCATAACCGATGGTCGGGAATGCCTTGCCCGACGGGCCTTTTGGCATGGTGGTCACGCCAAAATCTTCTTCTTTCATGCGGCTTGAAATGGCGATCAGGGCGTCGGGGTCCTGATCAAGCATCGCACAGGTGCCCGAATAGAAACCGGCCACAATTTCGTTAAAGCCCCAGTTCAGGCTGTCTTTCGGTGCCAGGCCGTCCTTGTAGATATCGACCAGATATTCCAGACCATTTTTCCAGCCATCGGAATTGAAGGTGCTTTGACCGTCTTCGGTAAAGAAGTCGTTCGAACCGGCCATGGCCGCGCCAAACATCACCCAGCCATTCAGGCCACCCGGCCCGCCGCGCATGCAATAGCCGTATTTGCCCGGAAGATCCGATACCTTTTGGGCCGCCGCGCGGAAATCTTCGAGGGTTTCGGGGACTTCGGTCACACCGGCTTCTTCGAACAGTTTCTTGTTATAGAACATCGCCCGAAGATAGAAACCATAGGGCAGCATATAGGCGGTATTCCCCGCCGAGCGCGCAAATTCCAGGGCGCGATCATTCAGCGTTTCCGCGCCGTCCCATTTCGCAAGATAGGGTTCAAGACTTTCAAGCGCGCCATTATTGGCATAAAGCGTCAGCCAGGTATCGGGCATTTCGACAATGTCGGGGGTCTGACCGGCCGAAACCATGGTGGCGAATTTTTCGAAGGCCTGCCCCCAGGGCAGGGACGTGATTTCAACCGTCACACCGGGGTTGGCGGCCTCATACTCCGCGACCAGCCCTTTGAGCGTCTCGGTGCGTTCCGGGCTGGTGATGACTTCGACCAGCTTCAATGTGGTGTCGGCATAGGCCTGACTTGTTAGCGCAATAGTCGTTACACCTGCCAGTAGCGTTGTTTTCCAGTTCATGGTGAAGTTCCCTGTTTTAAACGATAGTGTTCTTACTTCAGGCTTGCCTCGATTGCGGTCGCCAGGTCAGACCAGAGGTCGTCGGCGCTTTCGAGACCGATATGCAGGCGGACCAGATTTTCGGGCACGCCAAAGCGCATCGCCGAATTGGGCCCGCCCACTTGCGCCCGCGTAACCAGTGCGGGGACAATCAGGCTTTCATGTCCGCCCCAGGACACGCCGATCTTGAAAAAGCGCAGCGCATCAACAAAGGTCGGAATGTCGACCTCGGGGGCGAATTCGAATGAAAAAAGTCCGGAAGAACCGCTTAGTCCCGGGGCGGCCGGATCCATCAGGCCGGGATAGTGAACAGCGGTTACTTTGGGATGATCGGCAAGTTTGCGGGCAATGATCATGGCGGAGCGTTGATGTTCGCGCATGCGTGCCGGAAGCGTGCGCAATCCGCGCAACAGCAACCACCCGTCAAAGGCCGAGAGTTTCGCCCCGAGATAAGGCAGGATCGTTGATCGTACCCGGCCGATGAAATCGTTGCTTCCGGCAATCACACCGGCCACCACATCGCTGTGCCCGCCGATATATTTCGATGCCGAATGAATGACCACGTCACAGCCAAGGGTGGCGGGCTGACAAAAAACCGGGGATGCCCAGCTGTTATCGATCATCGAAACCGCACCATGATCGCGCGCGATCTCGCACAGGGCCTTGATATCATGGGTGTGGAAGGTCCAGCTGGTCGGGCTTTCAAGATACAGCACCTTGGCCCCGGGCAGAATGGCGCGCACCGCATCAAGGTCGCGACCATCGACGTAATCGACGCTGACATTCATGTCGCGCAGGAACATTTCGAAAAACCGGAACGCATCGGGATAGCAATGTTCGACCGACACAATCCGGTCGCCCGGTTTGACCACCGACAGAACCGCCGATGAAATGGCGGCCATGCCGCTTGCCAGACCAAGGGCGTCTTCGGTCTTTTCAAGGGCGGTGATCTTTTCTTCGAAGGCACGGACCGTCGGGTTGAGCCCACGTGAATAGACCGGCCGGGTTTTGCGCCCGGCATAGGTTTCGACCATTTCGTCGAAATTCTCGAATGTGAACAGAGAATTCTGGAAAATGGGCGGTACCACGGCATTTGCGAAATGTTCCGCGTCATAGGCCACGACGCTTTCGGGGCTGCTGACAGTTTGCTTGTGATTGTTCGGATTATTGTTGTTCTTCATCAGACATTCTCACGATGTCGTTCTCGACGACTTCAAGGATGGCAAGGGTGTGCTGGCGGGCCAGTTCGGCATCGCCGGCAACGATGGCGTCAAACAGCATGCGGTGAAATTCAAAGGATGAACTTGCGAAATCGGGGCGGTTGAACGGCTGGGCAAAGAAGCTTTCGAATGCTTCGCGCATTTGTCCCAGAAGCTGTTCGAATAACGGATTGCCCGATGCCTTGTAGATCGACAGGTGAAACACCAGATCGGCCTCGCCAGCGGTGCCGAATTCAAGATGTTCGGCCTCCATCGCATCAAGGGCGGCGCGCATTTCGTTAATGTCCTGTGCGGTGGCGCGTTTGGCGGCCAGCATGCTGGCTTCGACTTCCAGCCCGCGGCGCACTTCAAGGGTTTGCAACAATCCGTCGCGCTGGGTGGCGATCGAAAGCGGCATGAACAGGGTCTTTTCACTGACCGGCCGCTTCAGATAGGTGCCCGATCCCCGCCGGATTTCGACAACACCCAATGCCTGCATATGGCCAATGGCTTCGCGGATGCTTGACCGGCCGACTTTCAGGCCTGCCATCAATTCGCGTTCGGGCGGCAACCGGTCACCCGGTGCCAGTTTGGAACTGACGATGAAATCGGTCAGGGCTTCAAGGATCGCATCACGGCGTCCCGATGTTTCAATGGGTCGAATGGTCGCTCCGTCCGCGTGCGGCACATCACACCTTCTTGTTTGTCATCACAGGTCCGGACTGCCGGGGTGAACTGTTCAATCTGGTCAGTCATCAGACGTCAGACCAATTTTTGCGTTGAATCGGTTCAAGTCAAGTTCAAATTCAACCAACCGGTGATTTATGGGGGGATTTGCAGGCTAATTCTCGGCTGGTTTGTGCAGGCGCGAAATTGCGATAAGCGCCGGTTTTCAAAGGGTGGGGCATGATGGTCGACCCGCACATACGCACACGCATTCAGGTTTGATCATGCGTCGGATTTTTATGGCCTTGGGGGACAAAACCGCAGGGAATCGGGCGGGCTTGGTCCGACGATGATAAGGCGGGATGGCGGACAGGATAAAATCCGGGATGACAGCACGGGTCAGGTGCGCGGTTATTTTCCGGCGTTGGCGCGGGCTTCCTGGCTTAAGGATTCCATATAGACCAGAAGATCGGCGATGCTTTCCGGTGTCAGGGTGAATTCCGGCATCGTCATATTGTCATGCGATACGGTGATGCCTTCTGCCAGTGCTTCTTCCAGATTTTCAAGCGGCCAGCGCAGACCGAAACTTGCCAGGGACGGCGCATCGGTAACGGCCGGATCCGGGGCCGGGTCGCCGTCAAACTTGGTGTGACACCGCAAACAGGTCTGCTCGGCAATGGATTGACCACGCGTGACATCGCCATGTTCTTCGCCCTTGCGTGACAGATAATCGCTGATTCCCCACATGCCCGCGGCAACGATCCCGGTCACAAGGATGACAAGGCTGATTTTCTGCATGGTGGATCTCCCCCGGTGGCGTGCCTGAAACGGGCCGTTTTCTTGTTGATATCAATCGACTTTACCACAGGTTGGTAACGAATTTCCTAAGCCGGTTGCCAGAAATCTCGGCCCGCATGCCAGATGTTGACGGTTGTTTTGGGGCGATGGTTCCTGTTTTCTATGTAAGTTGACGTTTACGTAAAAGTAAACAATGCTCTCGCGATATACCGTTTCAGGAGGGAGGCCCTTAATGGAAAACAGAATCACGTCAGAAACCAGCGATAACATCTGCACAATAAGCATCAATCGTCCCGAGAAACGTAACGCCCTTAATGAGGCGATGTTCGATGCACTCGCAAACGCCATGAACCACGCAAACCAAAATACAAATGTGCATTGCGTCATACTTCAGGGCGTCGGGCCACATTACAGCGCCGGACACGACATTGCTGAATTCGCCAAGCTTTGGCCCCAATCCCAAGACGGTGCGGTACGTCGCTGCATTTCTGCCTTTGCTCAACAATCCAAGCCGATGGTGGCCGCAGTAACCGGGGCAGCCGTGGGTTTCGGCGCCACAATGCTGTTACACGCAGACTGGGTTGTCGCAGGAGAAAGTACCGTGTTTAAGTTTCCCTTTGCGGATCTCGGTATCGTTCCTGAAGCTGGTGCAACGGCGCTTCTGGCGCGCAGGGTAGGGGACATGGTCGCACGAGATTGGCTTTTAAGCGCCCGTCGAATATCGGCAGAGGAGGCGTTGCACCATAGATTTGTTTCATGTGTAAAACCGGATGTCGATGTCCATGCAGCAGCCCGCGACTATGCTCTTTGCCTCGCAGCAAAACCTGCCGATGCATTGCAGACCAGCCGTCGCCTGTTAAACGAAGGGAGCGTGTTGTCTGCCAGCGACGCGATCGTGAAGGAGGTCGTCTGCCTGAATACTTTGATCCCGGCTGTGGCCAAGGCATCCAGCGGAAATTCATAAGTCTGTTACTGCCAAATAGGCCAGCTTGCTAACGGCGTTAACGACTTGGGCCTCCAGAGACCCGTTTGCCAATCAACAAGCAAAAGGCCAGCTTTTCTGGTGAAATTGCCAAACTTGTTGAAAGCAACAGTGCTGTCGCCAGTAAAAGTTATTGATAATCAGTATCACTTGCGATATGGCTCAAGCCGTGGGGAACGGAGCTTGAAAGGGCTGCGCATAAAGGAATGCCTGTTTGGCCGGTAATTCAACATCTTTGACATTGTTCATGCGCCAAAGACCGGCGCTTGTGAACTATGCCAGTTCGATCATCGGCAACCGTGTGTTGGCCGAAGATCTGGTGCAGGAAGCCTGGTTGCGGTTTGACGAGGCGTCCAAAGGCCGGTTTCTGGAAGACGCGACCGGGTATCTTTACCGGATCGTGCGCAATCTTGCCCTTGATAGCAAACGGCGTGATGCGCAGGAAAGCCGTGTTACCGGTGCGGTTGACTATGAAGTGATCGCCAATATTTCGCCCGCACAGACGCCGGACCCGGAAACCATCGTTCTTTACAAGGATGACTATGCCACCCTGATGCAGGCCCTGGCCGAGCTTCCCGAAAGAACGCGGATTGCCTGCGAAATGCATCGCTTTGGCGGGGCCAAGCTGCGCGAGATTGCCGAATTCCTCGATATTTCTGTTCCGCTGGCCCACAAGCTGGTGGCGGACGGTATTGACCATTGCCGCGAACGTCTGGGCGGTTGGCCATGAAGGTAATGCATGACCCGGTCATTCTTTTCAGTGTAGAAGATCGCATTGCTGCCCGTCTGGGTGGTGATCAGATGCGATTGCTGACAAGATATGTTCGTGGCACGGTCGATCAAATTGCCCGCCCGGACGGTGAAATGGTATGATGACAGGGATGACAAACCCGGCGCAAGCCAAGGCAGCAAAAGAAGCAACCGACTGGATTATCCGGTTGCAAGAAGCGCCCGAGGACCGCGAACTCAAGGCAGAATTTGATGCCTGGTGCGCGCAGGATCCGCTGCATCTTGATGTCTGGAATGCGACCAGACGCACCGCCGATCTGATGGCGGGGATCGCACCGCTTGGGGCGGATCAGGCCAAAGACGGCAAAGCCGACTGGCAGCGTTTTCTGGATGCCAGACGGGCATCCGAAGGCGATCTGGCCGATGCCAGAACTGCTGCTGGCGAAGATGCCATCGCAGCCCGGGCCGAAGAAACCGCCAAAGTCATCGCCGCCCAAAGCCGGTTTAAAAAACGTGGCAATACGTCCTGGCGCGGGATTGGTCTTGGCGGGCTTGCCATTGCCGCATCGCTGGTTGCGGCAATAATCGGGCCGCGAATTGCAACCGAAATGCAGGCTGATCATTTCACCAAGACAGCCGAAATTACCACGGTGACGCTGGCCGATAACAGCACTGTGACCCTTGCACCTGAAAGCGCGATCAAGGTGCGGATGGATGGCACCACCCGGTTTGTCGAATTGCTAAGCGGGGAGGCGTTTTTTGAAGTCACCCCCGATCCTCAAAAACCGTTTACCGTCGGTGCCGATGCCGTGACCGTAACCGTGCTGGGCACCGGGTTTGATGTGTCTGATACGGCGGGTCGGTCGAGTGTCGCAGTTGAACATGGGCTGGTCCGTGTTGAAAATGCCCCGACCGTGCCACTGGTGTCGGAATTGCTTGAAGCCGGACAACAGGCCCGGGTCAGTCGCGACGGGCAGGTCCGCCGGTCAACCGCCCCGGCAAGCCAGATCGCCGCATGGCGCCACAATCAACTGATCGCCCAGGATCAGCCGCTGGGTGAAATCGTTGACCGGTTGCGCCGGTATTATACCGGCACCATCGTCATTACCGATGCCGAACTGTCCCGTCAGACAGTGACCGGGGTTTATCGTCTTGATGATCCGGTATCAGCCCTGCGCGGGATGGCCCGTGCGCAAAAGGCAACGGTGCGTGAAATCACCCGTTGGTTGCTTGTCGTGTCGCCGTCCTGATCAAATACGGATCATGAAACGAGCCGGGAAAATCGCGTAAAACCGGGGCTTTCAGGCCGATTTTGAATTTTCTGAAACTTTTTTTGAAAAAACACTCAGCCGATCCGTTTTGTTTCATATCTCGCCATTGAGAAGCGTTTGCATTCTCAGTCTGGTTGGGGCATATGACGTAAAACGGAGATTAAGACGAATGAAGAGTGGGGGTGCAGACACGCTGCGTAATCGTGGACGTGTTGCAGTTATAGCCAGTGCCTTGATGATGACGACCGCCTTGGCGCCCGTCATGTTTGCAACCGATGCGACCGCCCAGGTCGCGGCAAACGGCATTGATGGTCAATATGCCTTTGACATTCCGGCCCAGTCGCTGACCAGTGCGCTTGCGCAATTCGGTGTTCAGACCGGGCTTCAGGTGACTGTGGATGGCGCGCTTGCCCGTAATGTGCAGGCCAGTGCCGTTTCCGGTACCATGCGTGCAGATACGGCACTTGAGGCATTGCTGCGCGGAACCGGACTGAGCTACGACATCACCGATGACGAAACCGTGGTGATCGAAGCGGTCAATACCGGCGGGGCCGCACAGGGCGAAGTTCTTGACCCGATCCGGGTTGAGGCGAATGGCGCAGAAGCATCGGGTCCGGATGTTGCCATTACCGAAAGCTTTGTCGCATCGCGCAGCCGCACGGCATCGAAAACCGACACGCCAATTCTTGATGATTCATCGGCCGTGTCCGTGATCACCCAGAAAGAAATGGAAACCCGCAACGTTCAGGACATCCAGCAGGCCGTTTCCTATACCGCCGGTGTCCAGGCCGCGGAATACGGGTCGGATTATCGCTATGACTATGTGCGTATTCGCGGCTTTGGCCAGACGTCGCTTAGCAGCTATCGCGATGGTCTTCCCATTCGTATCTACAACTTCACCAACAGCCGTCCCGAACCGTATGGTTTGCAGCAGATCGATGTGCTTAAGGGATCGACATCAAGCCTGTTTGGCCTGAATGGTCCGGGCGGTCTGGTCAATATGACGACCAAACGTCCCGAAGACGAAGCCGGCGGCGAAGTCTTTACCACCTTTGGTGAAAATCACCTGCGCGGTGGTGGGGATGTTACCGGTCCTGTGGTCGAAGGCAGCAACTGGACATACCGTTTGACCGGCCTTTGGCAGGATGCCGAACGCAGCCAGGATTATTCGCAGGATGACCGTCTTTATATCGCGCCGGCCTTTACCTACAAGCCCAAGGCAGGCACCGAAGTTACCCTTCTGACAAGTTACAGCGAACGCGACAGCGGCCTTGGCTATGGCTATCCGATCGGGATCGAAACCAGCCGCGATGCATTCTTTGGGGAACCGGATTTCAACAATTTCGACACCGAAGAAACCAATATCGGTTATGCGCTTTCCCACCAGATTACCGACAAGCTCGAATTTCGTCAGAACGCGCGTTACACCCATGTCGATCTGACCTATGAAACCATCTATCTCAATGACAGCACGCCGCTTGGCAATCGTAATGCCTTTGCGATTTATGGTGAACTTGACCGCTTCGGGATCGACAACCAGCTGCAATATGACACGGCGATCAACGATACCTTTGACAGCAAAACGCTGATGGGGATCGATTTCAACCGTGACCGGAACCGCGAATTCCGCCGCGACGGTACTGCATCGGCAATTGATCCGTACAACCCGTCCTATTGCGGGCTTTCCTGCATCACATTCACAAGCAGTTCCGACACCGAAATCACCCAGTCGACCTATGGTGCCTATTTGCAGGAACAGCTGACCATTGCCGATGACTGGATTGCGACGGTTGGCGGGCGCTTTGACTATGTTCAAAGTGACACCGACACCATCAGCAGCGGCACCACGGCCGAACGCGATGATCACAAGTTCACCTCGCGCCTTGGTCTGACCTATAAGGCGACCAACGAAGTTTCGATTTACGGCAATTATTCGGAATCCTTCCAGCCGGTCTATTCCGGTCTGGCGTCGCGCCCCGACGGGGTCAAGCCGCAGGAAGGTACGCAATATGAAATCGGCGTGAAATATCAGCCCGAAACCTTTGATGCGCTGTTTACCGCGGCCCTGTTTGACCTGACCCAGGAAAACGTGTCGCAGTGGAATTCAAGCACCAGCAGCTATAAGCAGATCGGCGAAATCAATTCGCGCGGGCTTGAGCTGGAAGGCAAGATGTCACTTGATGAACAGACCAACCTGACGCTTGCCTATACCTATCTGGATGCGGAAATCAAAGACGACATTACAGCAGCCAATATCGGCAATAGCCCGGCAAACGTTCCCGAACATCAGGCATCCGCATGGCTTGATTACACCATTCCGGGGCAGGGCTGGTTTGGGGATCTGACCCTTGGCGGTGGCATGCGCTATACCGGCGAACGTGCACGTAATGACGGCAATACCGAAACGCTTGGCGGATACACCCTGTTTGATGCAGCGGTCATTTATGCGGTGACCGATGATGTCAGCCTGTCGGTCAATGCCACCAACCTGACCGACCGTGAATATGTGTCTTCCAATACCTTTGGCAGCCGCTATTACGGTGATGGCCGCACGGTTCTGGCGACCCTTAAATACAGCTGGTAACAGCTGATCCAATCTATCTTCTGGCAAAAGGGCGGGGCACTTTCCCCGCCCTTTTCGTTTGGGATATTGGCATTGATCTGCTTGTATGATAATTTTTAAAAACTTCATAAATTCGAGTTTCAGATCATACAGGAGATTTCAGAATGCGGCATTCATCGCTTGTTGCCTTTGCCATGGCGGTTTTGGCGGCAACGCCGGCACTGGCCCATACCGGGGCGGGGACGGTTTCGGGTTTTGCATCGGGTTTCGGGCATCCGATCGGTGGTCTTGACCATTTGCTGGCGATGGTTGCGGTCGGCATTCTGGCCTCCCAGCAAGGGGGCAAGTCGGTCTGGCTTCTGCCTTTGTCCTTTGTCGGCATGATGATTGTCGGCGGCCTTCTGGGCATTGCCAATGTTGCCTTGCCGTTTGTTGAACTTGGCATTGTCGGTTCGGTGATTGTGCTGGGCGCGGTTATTGCCCTTGGTAAACATCTGCCGACCGGTGCGGCGATGGCGCTGGTTGGTCTGTTTGCGGTTTTCCATGGTCATGCCCATGGCACCGAAATGCCGGCAACCGCCAGCGGCATCGAATACGGGATCGGTTTTGCAGTTGCGACGGCGGCACTTCATGCCATCGGACTTGGTCTTGGCATGTCGGTTAAAAAGCTGGCCGAAAAGGCCGCCCCAGTTGCCGTGCGTGCCGGTGGCGGTGCAATCGCAGCAGCGGGTGTTTTCCTGCTTGCGGCGTGAATGCAGCCCGCGATGAACTGATATGAAAAACGGCCACCGTTCCGGATGGGAAGGGCGGCCGTTTTGTTTTCAGACCGATTGCATAGAGACGCAGACCGGGCGGTGGCTATTCGCGCAATTTCTCGCGTGCGGGTGCGCCGCCGCGTCCACGTTTCAGGCTGGGCAGGGCCAGCATGGCCAGAACAAACAACCCGGTCGCCAGTTTAAGATCGGGCGGTGGCATTCCTGCCGCCAGGCACAGCGACACCAGCTGATAATAAATGATCGCGCCGACAAAGGGCGCCAGAAGCTGGCGAAACACACTTTGTTTGCCAACAACGGCTTCGCCGATCATTAATGCGGCAAGACCGTTGATCAGAATGCCAAGCCCCATATTCACATCGGCAAAGCCCTGTGACTGGACCATTAATGCGCCACTGGTCGCCGAAAAGGCACTGGCAAGACCGACACCGACAATGGTGGAAACCCAGACCGAAATGCCCTGTGCCTCGGCCATGGCGGGGTTGGAGCCAACCGCGCGAAGGGCCGTGCCCTTTTCGGTTTTGAAAAACCAGTTCAGGGCGAGGAACACAGCCGCACCAATGATCCCGGCAATGATGATCTTGCTGACCGGGAAGCCCGGGGTAACGAACGGTGCCCAATTATAGACACTGTCCGAGCCAAAGATCGACAGGTTGGATTTGCCCATGATGCGCAGATTGATGCTGTAAAGCATCGTCATCATCAGGATCCCGGCAAGCAGGGTGTGAATGCGGAACCGCAGGTGAATAAGGGCCGTACAGCAGCCAGCCAGAAAACCGCACAACAGGGCCACGATGATCGCAAGCGCCGGGTTCATGCCCGCGGCAATCAGAACACCGCATACGCACCCGCCCAGCGGATAGGCGCCCTCGCTGGTCAGATCGGGGAAATGCAGGGTGCGGAACGGGATCATGATGCCCAGAACCACAAAGGCCAGAATAAGGCTTTGGGCAAGGGTCACCGGCACAAGGGCGACATAGCTGGTAAAGGTCGAAGACAGAAATTCCATCGTATTCTTAAGCCCCCAACATCATCGCATCGGTCTTGACCGCGAAATGATCGACCAGTTTTGCCACGGTGATATTTGCTTTTTCTTCGCCACCGATCTGAAGTTTGACGCGGCCGGCATCAAGCATGATGACGCGATGCCCGTAATCGACAGCGTGCTGCATATTGTGGGTCACCATCAGTGTCGTTAGTTTCAGGCTGTCGACCGCACGAACGGTTGCCTGCATCACCAGATCGGCGGTGCGCGGATCAAGGGCCGCGGTATGTTCATCCAGCAACAGCAGATCGGGCGATCCGCCAACCGCCATGATCAGCGACAATGACTGGCGCTGTCCGCCAGACAGAAGTTCCACCTTGGTGTTCAGGCGGTTTTCAAGACCAAGCCCCAGGGTGGATAACCGTTCCTTGTAATCGGCAAGCCGTTTGGCATTAAGCCCGCACGCAAGGGTGCGTTTTTTGCTGCGCAATTCGGCCAGAAGCATGTTTTCGGCAACCGTCATGCTGGCCGCAGTCCCCAGCATCGGGTCCTGAAACACGCGCGCAATCCGGGTGGCGCGTTTATGAACCGGGGTGTTGGTGACGTCATCCCCGTTAATCAGGATTTGACCGCTATCAAGGGGAAGCGCGCCAGACACGGCGTTCAGCATCGTGCTTTTGCCTGCCCCGTTTGATCCGATGACCACACCGAATTCGCCGGTTTGCAAGGTCAGGTCAAGATTATCAAGTGCCACCTTTTCGTCGGGTTGTCCGGCGTAAAAGGTTTTGCGTGCAGATCGGATTTCAAGCATCCGTCTTCTCCTTGGGCCATGTGTGACATGGCGAAATGGCATTGGCGCCGAAGGGAATGACCACTTGCGGCGCCAATGTGTGTTCAAGTCTGGACGAAATTATTCGACGATGCAGCCGCAATCGTTGAATTCAGCCGGAATTTCGATCCCGAAGGCCGCAGCAGCCGATTTTGAAATCATCGGTGCATGGGTTTCATAGGACGGGGCGGACGGCGGAATGTCGGCCGGTGATTTGCCCTTAAGGATTTCGGCTGCGATCTTGCCGGCATTCAGGCCGACCTGGCTGTAATCAACCGAGAAGCTGGCCGGAACGGTGCCATTGGCAACAGCCGAACTGTCAGAGTTGACAATTGGAACGCCGATCTGGCGGGCCGCGGCCGACACGGCGGCAATGGCGGGCTGAATCAGGTTCGATGCCGGGGTATAGATGACGTCTGCCTTGCCTGCGACCGATGTGATGCGCTGCTGGATGTCATTGACGTTATCAATGCCGACCGCAACGACCGAGAAACCGGCAGCCGGTGCCAATGCTTCGACCTTTTCAAGAAGGGCAACGTCATTGGCTTCGCCCGGGTTGTAGGGCAGGGCAAGGCGCTTGGCATCCGGAAGAAGCTTGCGGGTGAATTCCAGAACCGCTGCGATATCCTGAAGATCGGATGCGCCGGTCATGCCCTCGTCACCGGCTTCCCATGACGGGACCAGCTTGGCGGCAACCGGATCGGTCACAGCCGAAAAGACGATCGGAATGCCAGACCCTGCCAGCGCCTGTTTGGCGATCTGCGAAACCGGGGTGGTGATCGTATAGATCAGTTTCGGATTCTCGGATTGCAGCTTGGTGATCATCTGGGGCACCAGGGATGCGTCAAAGTTGGTGTGGCTTTCGGAATAGGAAACGTCTTTGCCCTCAACAAAGCCGTTTTCAGCCATGGCTTCCTTGAAGCCTGCAATCGCCGCATTAAGCTGCGGATGTTCGCCGAAATTGGCGATCCCGACCTTGATTTCCTCGGCCGATACGCTTGAGACGGACGCAAAAAGGCTGCCTGCCAGGACCAGTCCGGAAAGAAAGCCCGATTTGTTCATTTTCATTACCTGAAACTCCCTGATTCTTTTGGGCCGGCATTCGCTGCGCCGACCTTGAATGCGGATCATGCGAAGTTCCGAGATGAACGTCAATAATATGTATTTTTTCGAACCGACGCGGCCTTGAAAATCTGCGTGAATGTGCCGCAATCACAGAACGGGGTGTTCAGGCCACAGAGTAGGGCCGTGTTGGAAATGCAGGCTTGTTTCGATCCATGGTTTAACCAAATGCCGATCAGCCTGTGCAAAAGGCCCTGCTTGATATCGAAACCGAATTTTTCGCCGGGTCTTTGAGATTGGCGAACTGATAGTTATCGGCCTCATGGACCGGACCGACAGTCAGTCCGGCTGCAAGCAGATGGGCGCGAAACGCGACAACATCACGCACGTCAAAGACCAGCTTGATAAGAGCCTGACCTTCTTTCTGCCCCTTGCTTGCCGGATGCAGCATCAGGACCAACCCGCCGTCCGCCCGGCGCAATTCGGTGATGCGATCTTGTGGTCGTGCAACGACCTGATATCCGAAATAGGTGCTGTAAAATGACACCATTGCCTCGATATCCCGGCAATAGATCACAATGCGATTGCACGGCCCGGAAACAAGGTCCGAGGGGGCGGAGGCAGATGGTGCATTCATGTTCTAACTGCCATCAGCCGTGCGATAGACTGTCAGGCCGTTGACGACAATCCGGCCATCTGGAAGCAACTGACCGTCATATTCGGTTGTGCCTTGCGGGCCGGGGCGGCCAACCGCAAGACCGTTCACCGCAAAGGGCAGCAAGGCACCAAGAAGGGTCGGGCTGTCAGGGGTGCCCAGAAGGTCAACCAGCTTGTCCTGACCCAGCAATTTGAAATCAAAATCACCGGTAAAGCCATATCGTGCGGCGGCCTGGGCCATGAATTCGCCGGAACCAAGGGCCTCAAGCCCGCGGGATTCAACGTAGAATTCCTCGACCTTGACCGGGGCACCGTTCTGGGCGGCCTTTTGCCAAAGCGCATCACCGATCTGGCGACGGGCAAATCTGGGGGCGGTGCCGGTCAGGATATCGTGGAAGCCTTTTTCAATGATCGGTTTGGCTTCGCGCCAGGGCAGGCCGGTGCTGCTGCTTTTGACGCGCATGGTGCGCGGCTGGAACAGGCTGGGCAGCCATAAACCGTCATGGGCGTAATCAAGATGGGTTTCGCCGTTTTCGCCGGGATAAAGGGTAAAGCTTGCCGATTTGACTGCCCCCATTTTTTCGCGGTTGGGGCCGGTCCATTCGGCACCCTGCCAGGCAATGCGGGCCAGTTCCGGCAGCCACTGGATCATCAGGCCATTCATCATCCAGTGTTTGCGCGTCACCGGTTCGTCACCGATCAGGAAATCGGCAAAGCCGTCAAAGGTGACCGGGATGTTGCGCGCAGTGTCCCAACGCAGATAGCCCCCCGCATTGCGCATGGTCAGGTCACGCTGGTCACTGGTGGCTTCGGCTTCCATGCGGGCGCGTTCGGGCAATTTGACATCAAGATCAATCTGATCGGTTTGATCGGTGTCGCGCACCGTAACCGTGACCCCGTCCATGGTCAGTGCGCGGTCGGTCGAATAGCCGCGAAGATCAAGATAGACGCCATCATAGGTCAGAACCACGCCATCGCCGTCAACCGTGCGGGCATCACTTTCGGTTGCCGTGATGCCCGATTGCGTCAGGATTGCTTCAACGGCGGTGCGGGCCTTGTCGACCGTAATGGCCTGTGCACGCGGGGCAAGCGCAAGCATCAAGGTGGCGCACAAGCCAAAACCGACAAAAACACGACGTCCGGGCATCAGAAAACCCCTGCTTCTGGAATGGTGACAAACGCGACCCTGTTGCATTCAGTTTACATCGGTTTTGCGCATCTTTGGTGAACTGTTTGGAACGGTTGCAATCAATCACGGGGCATGCCCCGATTGCGGCACCGCAACGCCGGTTCGCCAAACACGCATCCGATGGCGCGCAACATCACACATGTCACGCCCTGCCAAAGCAACCGGATCCGGTCTTGTCAGGCATCCTGAAGGTCAATTTTGGTGAAGTTAGGGCGCCGTTTGGCGCGTTTACCATCCGGTCACCCGGATTGCTGACAGGATGCTGTCAGGAGGGGCAGGTTACAAGTAGCTGACTTTCATCGCAAAGCCGTCGTGATCAACTGTCACATCCGACCGTTTGGCGATGTTCGTCGGTGGTGATGCCACACAGGAAAATCTGCACAGCACGCGACACGCGGTCTTCAATCTCGCGGTCGGTCATCGGGGGTCTTGGATGATGTTTCATGATGCGTGATTGCCAGTCGCCGATCACCATGGCTTCGAACATTTCAGCGGCATGGTCGGGATCATTGATGCTGATGCGGCCAAGCTTTTGCTGGCGCGACAGGTAATCGGCAAGATGTTTACGTGTGCTGTCCGGACCGACTTCAAAGAATTTTTCGATCAGGGGTAGAAAGTGCTGGCCTTCGGAATACAGAATTTGAGTGAAGCGGGCGACTTCCTCGGTTACTATCTTGTGCGCCAGTTTGGTGCCGAAGTCCGTCAGTGCGTGACGAGGAGGGAGATCGGTTTCCAGCGAGATGTGTAATTCCGCGGAGAATTCCTGACAGCGTTCTTTCATGACAGCTTCAAGAAGGCCGTCCTTTCCGCCGAATGCTTCGTAAAGGGTTGTACGGGAGCCACCCGATTGCGAAATGACATCATTAAGTGTGACGCCAGCGAACCCCCGCTCCAGCAAAAGTTTCCAGGCCGCATCCATCATGGCGCGCCGTCTTGCAGACCCGCGAGTGGATTGTTTTTCAAGCTTTTCTGGCGTTTCACTCATGATTCTTGATTCTGTTGTTTTTGGCTCTTGATCGTGCAGTGCACAATGTGTACTGTACCGTACAGTATTTCGAAAAGCAATGACAAAGCGTTCCCGTTTTCATTGCTCGGGACTTAGAAGGAAAAGCAATTTGTCCATGCGATCTTGTTTGAAATTTGCCGGTGTGGCAGGACTTGCCTTGATGGTCGCTGCCTGCAGCGAGCAGAATGAAGGCGCTGAAAAACAGGCCGCTGCACCGCAGCAACAACCTGCAACCCAGGTTGGCACCGTTACTCTTGAAGCCCAGACCGTCGGTCTTGTCGAAGAAATGCCCGGGCGTACGATTGCTTTCCGTCAGGCGGATATCCGTCCGCAGGTCGACGGGATCATCAAGGAACGCAACTTCACCGAAGGCACCTTTGTTGAAGCCGGTCAGCAGCTTTATATGATTGATCAGGATGTCTATCTGGCCAAGGTCGATGCCGCACAGGCCGAACTTTCCCGTCAGATCGCCACCTTTGATCAGGCCACCAAAACCCGCAAGCGTTACGATCCGCTGATCAAGTCGCAGGCGGTCAGCCAGCAGACCTATGATGATGCAGTCGCCGCCGAAGCACAGGGCAAGGCCGCAGTCGCAGCAGCCCGTGCCGAGCTTGAACAGGCCCGCATCGATCTGGCTTACACCACTGTTACCGCACCGATTTCCGGTCAGATCGGATCATCCGATTTCACCGAAGGCGCGCTGGTAACTGCCAACCAGACTGCGAAACTGACCACGATCACCCAGCTTGATCCGATCTATGTTGATGTCACCCAGGCCGGGGGACGTCTGATGAAGATCAAGCAGGCCATCCAGAATGGCCGCATCAAGGGTGTTGAAAACGGTCAGGTCGAAGTTTCCCTGATCATTGACTCGACCGGTGCCGAATACCCGCACAAGGGCACGCTGCAATTCTCGGATGTGACGGTCAATGAAACCACCGGCACCATCCGGTTGCGCGTGGTCTTCCCGAACCCGGACGGAACGCTTTTGCCGGGCATGTTCGTGCGCGGTCAGGTCCGCCAGGGCCATCTTGAAAACGCATTCCTTGTGCCGCAAAAGGCCGTGATGCGTCGTCCGGATGGATCGGCTTATGTCTATGTCGTGGTCGATGGCAAAGTGGCGTCAAAAGACATCACCATCGAACAGTCCCAGGGACAGAACTGGCTGGTTTCGGCTGGCGTTGAAGATGGCGATCAACTGATCGTGGATGGTCTTCAGCGTATCGGGCCGGGCGCACCTGTTGCAGCCCAGCCTGTCGAAACCGCCAAAGCCGCCGAATAAGGGTTTATTCAATGGCAAAATTCTTTATTGACCGCCCCGTATTCGCCTGGGTTGTTGCCCTGGTGATTATGCTGGCGGGGGGACTTTCCCTGTGGCAGTTGCCGGTGGAACAGTACCCGTCAATTGCACCGCCATCGGTCGAGATTTCGGCTTCCTATCCGGGCGCGTCCGCGCAGACGGTGGAAAACACCGTGACCCAGGTCATCGAACAACAGATGAACGGGCTGGATTACCTGCGCTATATGTCATCGAATTCGTCGTCAAACGGTCAGGCATCGATCAAGCTGACCTTTGAACCCGAAGCCGATCCCGACATCGCACAGGTTCAGGTACAGAACAAACTGCAAGCTGCGATGTCGTCGCTTCCGACCGAAGTGCAGCAGCAGGGCGTGACTGTCAGCAAGTCATCGGGATCGTTCCTGATGGTTGTCGGCTTTGTGTCGGCTGATGGTTCGATGAATGCCGAAGATCTGTCCGACTTTGTCGTCTCCACGGTTGAAGATCCGCTTGGGCGTGTGAATGGTGTCGGTTCGGTCACCGTGTTCGGTGCGCAGCATGCAATGCGCATCTGGCTCGATCCGAACAAGATGCTGTCCTATAACCTGACGGTGTCCGATATCAGTTCGGCTGTCGAAGCCCAGAACACCGAAGTCACCGCCGGTCAGATCGGTGGTGCCCCGTCGGTTCCGGGCCAGCAGATCAACGCGACCATCACCGCCCAAAGCAAATTGCAGACGGTTGATGAATTCGCCAACATCCTGCTCAAGGTCGAAACCGATGGGTCGCAGGTCCGTCTTGGCGACGTGGCCCGCATCGAAATCGGTGGCGAAAGCTATGACGTGGTGGCCCGCTATAATGCACAGGCTGCAACGGGTATCGGTATCTATCTTGCGACCGGGGCCAACGCACTTGACACCGCCGAGGCCGTAAAGGCCCGTCTGGCGGAGCTTAAGCCGTTCTTCCCGCAAGGGCTTGAGATCGTCTATCCGTACGACACGACCCCGTTCGTGCAGGTATCGATCGAAGAAGTGGTTCACACCCTGTTTGAGGCAATCGTTCTTGTCTTCCTGGTGATGTTGCTGTTTCTGCAAAACTGGCGGGCGACCCTGATCCCGACGATCGCGGTGCCGGTGGTTCTGCTCGGGACATTCGGTATCCTTGCCGCATTCGGCTATTCGATCAACACGCTGACCATGTTTGCCATGGTTCTTGCCATCGGTCTTCTGGTCGATGACGCGATTGTCGTGGTCGAAAACGTCGAACGTGTGATGCATGAAGACGGGCTTCCGCCGCGCGAAGCAACGCGGAAATCCATGGGGCAGATTACCGGGGCGCTGATCGGTATTGCGCTGGTTCTTTCGGCCGTGTTTGTGCCGATGGCCTTCTTTGCCGGATCGACCGGGGCGATTTATCGCCAGTTCTCGATCACGATTGTGTCGGCGATGGCGCTTTCGGTGGTTGTGGCAATCGTCCTGACCCCGGCCCTGTGTGCCACCATGCTCAAGCCGACCCATACCGACCCGCTTGCGAAAAAAGGTCCGTTCGGCTGGTTCAACCGCGGCTTTGACAAGACCAACCGGTTCTATCAGGGCAGTGTTGATCACGTTGTTCATCGCAAATGGCGTTACCTGTTTGTGTACGGGATCCTTGTCGGCGGCCTTGCGGCCTTGTTCTTCCGCCTGCCGGGCTCGTTCCTGCCAGACGAAGACCAGGGCATCATGTTCTCGATGGTTCAGCTTCCGGCTGGTGCCTCGCAGGAACGCACGGTCGAGGTTCTCAAGAAGCTGGAAACCCACTTCCTTGAGAATGAAAAGGAAAACGTCCAGGGTCTGTTCACGGTTGCCGGCTTCTCCTTTGCCGGGAGCGGCCAGAACGCCGGTATCGCCTTTGTCAACATGAAGGACTGGTCGGAACGTACCCGCCCGGATCAGGCTGTTGGTGCGGTGATCGGTCGTGCCTATGGTGCCTTTGCCCAGATCCGCGAAGCCATGGTCTTTGCCTTTGCCCCGCCGGCAATTATCGAGCTGGGCACTGCAAACGGCTTTGACCTTCAGCTTGTGGATCGTGGCGGCAATGGTCACGACGCCCTGATTGCAGCCCGTAACCAGCTTCTGGGGATGGCGGCACAGGACCCGCGCGTGGCCGGTGTACGTCCGAACGGTCTGAATGACATGCCGCAGTTCAACATTAATATCGATCAGGAAAAGGCAAGCGCGCTTGCTGTCGACCTGGCGGATGTGAACCGCACCCTGGCTGCGGCCTGGGGGTCAAGCTATGTCAATGACTTCATCGAAAATGGCCGTGTCAAAAAGGTCTATATGCAGTCGGATGCGAAATACCGCATGATGCCTGAAGACCTTGATCACTGGTATGTCCGTAACGGTCTTGGTGAAATGGTGCCGATTTCGGCATTTGCCACCACGAACTGGGATTACGGTTCGCCGCGTCTGGAACGCTTCAACGGTCTGGCATCCGTCAATATTCAGGGTGCGTCGGGACCGGGCGTTGCGTCGGGTGATGCAATGGCGGCCATGGAAGAAATGGTTGCGAAACTTCCGGGTGGCATCGGCCTTGAATGGCAGGGGCTGTCCTATGAGGAACGCGAAGCAGGCGAACAGGGACCGGCATTGTATGCGCTGTCCATGATCGTGGTCTTCCTGTGCCTTGCAGCCCTTTATGAAAGCTGGGCGATCCCGATTTCGGTCATGATGGTTGTTCCGCTGGGTGTCCTTGGTGCGGTGCTTGCAGCCTTGCTGCGCGATCTGCCCGATGACGTTTACTTCCAGGTGGCCATTCTGACCACGATCGGTCTGTCGGCCAAGAACGCCATCCTGATTGTCGAGTTCGCCCGCGAACTTTACGACCAGGGCATGGGCCTTCTTGAAGCCACGGTGGAAGCCGCCCGTCAGCGTCTGCGTCCGATCATCATGACGTCGATGGCCTTCACCCTTGGCGTTGTGCCGCTGGCGATTTCGACCGGTGCCGGTGCTGCTGCCCGTGTGGCGGTGGGGACTGGCGTGATGGGCGGGATGATTGCGGCGACCGTGCTTGCGATCTTCTTCGTGCCGCTGTTCTTTGTTCTGATTGTTGGCACCTTTGCCAAGAACCGTTCAAAGCGCGGTGACGTCAAGGCCGCCCACGAACATCCGGCTGAGTAACCTGAACAAACAAGGCCGGTCCAATCTGGACCGGCCTTGTAAGGCATCGTGCTCGTGGCGGTGCAGAAAATGAATATCTTCTGCATGATCCCCCGACCCCGCCGTCGCGCGTGCGTAAGAAAGGGCCGATGCTTTTGCATCGGCCCTTTTGTTTTGACCCTAACCAAAAGTTGCGTCAAGCGCCTTTTGGTTAGGGCGTCCCGCGAACGGGGCAAGGGGAAAGAATTCTCAGCCGTGTTTGGCGCCCGGATTGCTCATGGCATCAAGGGCCTGGCGATGGGCATGCATCTGATGGAAAATGGCATAGCGCCGGTCGTGATCGGCTTTGGCCATCTCGTCGGGGGCATGCAGGGTTTCCTTGCCCGCCATCTGGCGCGCGGCACGGGCAAGACCGCCATCGGCATCAAGTGCCCCGGCCGCAAGCATTGCCGAACCCAGCAGAACCGGCTCCTCGCAATCGGACATCACAACGTGACAGCCGGTGACATCGGCATAAAGTTTGACCAGCACTTTGGATGCGGTATGGCCGCCACTCAGATGAATGTGGGTGATGTCATATCCGGTATCATTCAGCGCATCGATGATATGGCGCGTGCCATAGGCAATCGCACAGGCAGTTGCCCAGTAAAGTTTCAGGAAGCTTTCCTCGCTCTGATCAAGTGTCAGACCTGAAATCACCCCAAGGGCCTCGGGATCGGCAAGCGGGGACCGGTTGCCATGAAAATCGGGAAGAACATGCAGGCGCGGTGCAAGGTCGGTGGTATCCGCCATCAGCGGCAAAAGCTTTTCCCCGGCAAGCTTGTGGGCATCACGGCCCATGCCGTTGGAAAACGGATGCATGGCGACAACATGGTCAAGCAACGCACCGGTTGCCGACTGCCCGCCTTCATTGAGCCAAAGCCCCGGCGCAATCGCCCCGAAATACGGACCCCAGATGCCCTTGATGAAACGCGGTTCCTTTGACAGGGCCATATGACAGGTCGATGTGCCCGCAATCATTGCGAAATGCTGATCCAGATTGCCATCCAGATATTCGCCAAGGGTGCCAAGCGCACCGGCATGGGCATCAATCAATCCGGCCCCAACCACGCAATCGGTGGTCAGGCCAAGATCAGCCGCACCTTGTGCATCAAGGGTGCCGATGCGTTCGCCAACCGCCAAGGCAGGATCATGCATATTGATCTTGTCATTAAGGTCTTCCATGCCGATCACCGACAGGAAATCACGATCCCATGGTTCGTCCTGATGGGCCAGATACGTCCATTTGCAGGTGACAGTACAGCAGGACCGGGCGTTGCTGCCGGTTGCGCGGAATGACAGGAAGTCGGCCAGATCATAAGCCGCCCCCATCTTGTCCCAGGCCGGTTTGTTATGGCGTTTCAGCCACATCAGTTTGGGCATTTCCATTTCCGGGGACATGGTGCCGCCGATAAATTCCAGAACCCGCGATCCGGTCGCGGTGCATTCTTCGGCCTCGCGCACGGCACGGTGATCCATCCAGACAATCACATCCCAGTTATCCGCGCCGCCCGGCGTCACACCGAGCGGGCGGTTGTCCTGATCGCGGATGACCAGCGAACAGGTGGCGTCAAAACCGATGGCGGCGATTTTTTCGGGGGCGACAGCGGATTTTTTCAACGCATCGCGCACCGACTGGCAAACCGACTGCCAGATATTTTCCGAGTCCTGTTCGACAAAATCGGGTTTGGGGCGGTTCATCGCAATTGCATGGGCGGCACTGCCAAGCAGCTTGCCATTGGCATCAAACACGCCAGCGCGCGCACTGCCGGTGCCAACATCCACGCCGATGAAACAGGTGTCTTGGGGACTCATGGTCGGGTTTTCCTCCGCATTTCCCCGGCTTTGCAGATGGGACCGCGACTGCCGGATGTTGTTTTGAATGGTCTGATTGATCGCGATTTGATCAAAAGTTCAATAGTTGGTCAAATGTTCATTTTTGTTGACGCTGAAACATGTGATTGGCTAGGCTGCTTCCATCAGACAAATGAAACAAGCCAGGTTCAACATGGCCCAGGAAAACGAACAAGAAAACATAGATGGAAACGAAGCCAGCAACAAAGATGGACGCTTTGCCGGAAACGAAGACCAACGCCGCCCGGAACAGGGGCCAGCGTCACCTTCATCAATAGCCAAGCTGTTTGACGGCTGCAAGGTTGTGCTGTTTGACTGTGACGGTGTCCTGGTCGATAGCGAACCGATCTCGCTTGCGACCCTTGTTGATGTTCTGGATCATTTCGGCGCCCCCTTATCGTTTCGCGAGGTTGCCGACCGGTTCACCGGGCGATCAAGTTCGGCCCCGATCGATCATATCCGCAGCCAGACCGGCACCGATATCAGTGCCGAATTCAAACCGTTCTTTTATCAGAAACTGTTTGCGCGCTATGACACGGAACTGGCCAAGATCAGTGGCATTGATCTGGTGCTTTCGGCCCTGCGCAGCCGTGATCTGGCCTTTTGCATTTCATCAAGCAGTTCGGTCGAACGGCTGGAAAAAACCATGGTGGTCACCGGCCTTGGCCCTTGGTTCGCAGAACGGATTTATAGTGCCGATTTTGTCAAAAACGGCAAGCCGGCCCCGGATCTGTTTTTGCATGCCTGTGCCGATATGGGCTTTTCGCCGTCATCAACCATCGTCATCGAAGATTCCGTTGCCGGTGTTACCGCGGCGGTGGCAGCCGGAATGAAATGTATCGGCTTTGTCGGTGGCGGCCATTATGCCGGTCAGGAAACCGACGCGACCAATCGGCTTTACGATGCCGGGGCCGATATCGTGATTTCCGACATGACGGTTCTGGCCGCGGCTCTGGCCGACTGAGTGGATCGGGCCTGACCAAATCGTACCGGGCGGACCTGCCTGAACCGAACCGAACCGAACAGGACAGGACTGCTAAGGCTACCGGCGGCCCAAATGATTGCCTGACGACCGGTCAACGGCCCGGCCAATAGTGGCGGTGTTTGCCAAATGCCGTCATACGTTCTTCGGCCCCCGGAACCACTGATGCCTGGGACACATCATTTGCACGCCGGTTCGACAGGGCCCGCGCAAGGTCTGATCGGAATTTGCAGACAGTTCGCAAAGGATCGCGCCGGTGATGCCTTGCATCAGGTTGCCTGCGCTTCATTCATTCGCTTGCGCTATCGACGGATGCGTCTGGTCATTGATCGGGCGACCTTATCCAGTGGTGCGAAATCGTTTGATGACGCGCAATTGATCGGCTTATCGCTGGGTCAGCAGTTTCTGATAGCGGGTCTGGCTCAGGCTAAGGTGATCGCGCATGGCCTTGCGGGCGGTGTCATCGTCGCGGGCGGCGATTGCATCATAGATGCGCCGATGTTCACCCAGGATCATCTGCATATAGGATTTCTGGTCTTCGGCTTCTGGCGGGCGGCGGCGAAGCTGCGCCCGCGGGATGGTCTTGTCGCCCAGATGTTCGAGAAATTCGGCATAGCGGCGGTTATTGGTGGCCGCGGCAATCGCGCTGTGGAATTCGAAATCGGCCGGGGCGGTGGGTTCCCCTTTTTCCAGGGCACGTTCCATTTTTTCCATCGCTTCGAAAATCTTGGCCTGCTGGGCGACGGAACTGCGCATACAGGCAAGACCGGCGGCCTCGATTTCGACGGCCATACGCAATTCAAGAATTTCCAGAACGTCCGATACCTGGGCGTAATCGACTTCGAAAATCGATTTGTCATTGCTCCGGGTTTCCGGGGCCAGAACAAACACACCGGCCCCCTGACGCGGTTCAAGAAGCCCGTCGGCCTTAAGGGCGGCGATGGCTTCGCGAATGACGGTGCGGCTGACACCGAACCGCTCGGTCAATACCGGTTCGGTTGGCAATTTGCTGCCCGGTTCGCGCTGTCCGCTTTCAATTTCGGAACGCAGGCTTGCAATCACCTTTTCGGTCAGGGAAACTTTGCGGGGCGTATTTGACGCACTGGTCTTGTTCATTTTGCGTGTCCGATAAATCCGGTATAAAACAACCGGATATAAAAAAGATGCTCAGTGTTAAAGTTTAATTGGCGCTTTGGGCGACACCATCTTCAAATCGTCGTATGAGGATGGTGTGCGGGTCAGGTTTCATTATTTTGAGTAGTCATCGAATTCAAATTAATGAAACCTGATCCTAAAGTCATCATATGATTTTGGTTGGAATTGAGGCACCTGCTTATGTCCAAAAAGGGCGAACCGGAATACCGCTGGAACAGCGGCCCATTTCAGATTGGCATTGTTCCCCAGGGCGGGGCGATATCGCGGATCGACTGGATCCGTCCCGATGGCAAAGGCACCATCAATCTGTTGCGTCCGGTCACCGAACAGGCGCTGAAATCGGGAAACCCGTCAAGTCTTGGCTGTTTTCCGATGGTACCGTTTGCCAACCGGCTGGCCTTTGCCGAGTTCGAATTTGACGGCCGCATCGTCAAGGTGCCGGCCAACCGCCCGCCCAGCCCGCATGCGATCCATGGTTTTGGCCGGGCTGCGGAATGGACAATTGAACGTCCGACCGTCGACAGCCTGCGCTTCAATCACAAGCATGATGATCCCGAAAGCGGCTTTGTCTATGTCGCCTGGCAGGAATTCAAGGTAACGCCCGATGATGTCACCATTGAAATCGGTGTGCGCCATCTGGGCCGGACCCCGATGCCCTATGGTATCGGATTGCATCCGTGGTTCCCGGGTGGGGATGATGTTTCGGTCTCGTTTATTGCCACCGACTGCTTTGGCACGGACGAGGACATGTTGCCGACCACGCGCACGGTCATTGATCTTGGTCGGGACTTTTCCGATGGCAAGATGATCCGTCATAACCGCGGGCTTGATGTGCATTATACCGGCTGGCACCGCGAAGCCGACATGGTCTGGGAAGATGCGGGTTACAGTCTCAAGATGCTGGCAAGTGACCGGTTCTCGAACCTGCAATTCTATATCCCCGAAGACGGCAAGACATTTTGCGTCGAGCCGGTAAGCCATGTGCCAAACGTCCATAACCGTCCGGAATTCAAGGAATTCGGTGATTTGCTGGTGCTCGATAAAAATCAGACCCTGTCTGGCACCATGACGCTGATTCCGACCCTGCTGGCGCAGCCTGACAGTGGTCTGGTCGATGATGATGAAATCATCACACCGCAAAGCCGCGACTATTCACTGGTTGATTGATCCAGCCACTTTCAAACCGCGATCATCCCCCGATCCGTGATCGGTTCGGGGGCTTTACCCGTGCGGGAATAGTCGATAAAACTTACAAGTAAGTTTTACAAGATGACAAGTACTCACAGCGTCCGGGGGACGGGATGACCGAATTGCTGCTTAAGGTCCAGAAGCGCGAAAAACTTGCTGATCAGCTTTATGGTCAAATTCTTGAACAGATCGTTTCAGGCAATCTGGGCGAGGGGACGAAACTGCCCTCCGAGAACGAGATTTGCGCATCCTTTGGCGTGTCGCGACCGGTCGTGCGCGAGGCCTTGCGCAAATTGCAGTCCGACGGGCTGGTCTATGCGCGCCAGGGCGTTGGCTCCTTTGTGAAAAAACGCCCGCCCCAGGGGCTGATCGAATTTGGCGGGGTCAATGATGTGGCCGGGCTTTTGCGGTGTTTTGAAGCCCGTATCGCGATCGAGGGGGCAACAGCACGCATGGCGGCCGAGCGTGCGAGTGTGCGTCATCACCGTGAAATCGAAAATGCCCTGAAAACGCTTGAAGACGGGGTGGCTGCCGGTGACATTGCCGATAAGGCCGATCTTGATTTTCACATGGCAATCGCGCGCGCCAGCGGCAATGAAATCTTTCTGACCATTCTGAATTCGCTGCATGGGGTAATGCAGAAATCGATGAATGTGGCGTTGAATATCACCCGTTCCGGGTCGGCGGACCGCGCCAAACGCGTGCTTGCCGAACATCGTCAGATCTATGATGCGATTCTGGGCCGGGATGGCGACAGTGCCGAATTGATGATGCGTTATCACCTGCATCAAGCCCGCCAGCGTGTCACTGACCACGCCCGCGACATGTAAAATTTTCCTGCCCGATTGCGATCTGCCTGATGGCCGGTTTCCGGCGCATACCGGTCGTCTGCACTGCTGCATCAACGCATCACAGGTGATCGGGGTACCGACCCGGCTGGCAAATAATGTTGACAAGCACAGCCCCGGATGGGCACACCAGTATTCATTGAAATTGATCATATGAATTTTAAGGGGTGACAATGTCGGGCAATGATCAGGTGCTGTATCAGCCGGAAATCCTGCTGGATGAAACTTTTACCTTGGCGGAATGTCCCAATTGGGATGCCCGGAATAACCGGCTTTACTGGACCGATATCCTGAATTGCAAGCTGCATGCCCTTGATGTCGCATCGGGGCAGCGCCGTGTCTGGGAATTTGACAGCGAACTGGGCTGTTTCGGCCTGACCGATGCGGGGCGCATTATTGTCGCCCTGCGCAAGGATATCCTGTTCCTTGATCCCGAAACCGATGAACGTGTTGCTTTGTGCCGGATCGAAGATGGCATCAAAAGCCGTACCAATGACGGCAAGATCGGCCCGGACGGGGCGTTCTGGGTCGGTACGATGGATGACAATCCCGACAAGCAGCCGGTCGCGTCGCTTTATCGGATTACGCCCGATGGCGTGATTGATCAAAAGGCAACCGGCTTCAAGATTTCCAACGGCATCGCCTGGTCGCCGGACGGGGCGCAGATGTATCATTCTGATTCACGCGGGCCGTGGGTCAATCGATGGGATTTCGATGTATCCAGCGGTGCCATTTCCAACTGCACGCGGTTTCTTGATCTTGATGATACGCTGGGCCGCCCGGACGGGGCCGCGGTCGATATGGATGGCTGTTACTGGTCGGCCGGGGTGTCGGCGGGCAATTTGAACCGCTTTGCGCCCGATGGCACTTTGTTGCTGTCAATTCCGATGCCGATGCCCAATCCGACCATGCCATGTTTTGGCGGGCCGGATATGAAAACCCTTTATGTCACCAGCCATCAGGAAGGCTACAGTGCGGAAAAACGCGCCGAATTCCCCCATGCAGGCAAGCTGGTGTCGCTGCGCGTCGAGGTTCCCGGCGTTGCGGTTACGCGCTTTCGCGAAAAGGGCTGATGCCCGGCCTTTGACGCCATGAACCGATAAAACAAAAGCCATGCAGGTCGCCCTGCATGGCTTTTTCTGTACCGGGTCGCGATCTTGCGATCAGACCTTTTTGATCTCGGCGGTCACCGTACCCAGCCCGTCAAAGATTGCTTCGATCTTGCCATGCGGGCTGATGGTCGGAAGCGCGCAGGCCCCGGTGGTGATCACATCGCCGGCCTTAAGGCTTTTGCCCCGCTTGGCCAGAAAGCCGACCAGATATTCCAGTCCGCCAAAGATTTCCGGCCAGGCATCGGGATCATCATTGCTGGCAAGGATTTCGCCGTCGCTTTTGGTGGTGACCTTTCCACCGATAAAGCCAAGATCACGCCAGCCTTCGATTTCCTGTCCCAGCACGAAATAGCCGGTGGAATTCAGATCCGCCAGCGTCTGGATCGGGTCCTGCTTTTCATGATAGCGCCGGTCGGCGATTTCGATCGCAAGATGCATTGATCGGATGTGATCGAGGATGTCGCTTGATGTGGCATCCGGGGCCGGGGTGCTGTCCATGACCACGGCAATTTCGGCCTCGATATTGGGGAAATGCAGATCATTGGTGGTCAGTTGCGCCCCGTCCGAAAGAATGCGGCCATCCAGAAGCGGCCCGACCAGCGGTCCGTCAGCGCCGATTTTTTCCTGTGCCGCGCGGGTGGCAACCGCAAGCTTCCATCCCGCCTGTTTTGCCCCGCTTAGTGCAAGGGTGGCGTCCTGGATTTCATAGGCCTCGTCAAAGGCGGTCGGCGCGACGTCAGCAGGCAGCGGATCAATCAGGCGGTGATTGACAAAGGCATCGGCCAGAATGCGGCTGGCAGCAGAAATATCGGTCATTCCCGGTCTTCTTGGTTGTGAGTGTAAGGATCTGATAACCCGACCCTAATCGGCTTTGGGGGCAAAGTCATCATATCAATTGGTGCGATTCGCGCAGAATGACCGAAAATTGAAGTCGTCATACCAAAGTTCAGTGGTTCTAATATAACTCTAAAACCCTTGTGTTGCGCAGTTTTTATGGGCTTCGAGTTGCGCTATGTAATATGTTTGACAAAATAATATGATGAATTTATAGAGTCATCATAGTTGTTGTGACCTATTTAAGACTTGAAGGACGCTTGATGCATTATCTTGAGATGAAAAAGGCCATTGGTGCCGGGTTGCTGTCATTCCCGGTGACGCCTTTTGATGCCGAGGGCAAGCTTGACCTTGATGCGTATCGCGCGCATGTCGGCTGGCTGTCGCAATATCCCGCAACGGCATTGTTTGCAGCAGGCGGTACCGGGGAATTCTTTTCCCTGACCCCGGCCGAAGTCGTTCAGACTGTGCGTGCGGCCAAGGAAGTCGCCGGCGACACCCCGATCATTGCCGGGTGCGGTTACGGCACCGCCATGGCGGTTGAACTGGCCCGCGAATGCGAGGCCGCCGGTGCGGACGGTCTGCTCTTGTTGCCGCAATATCTGGTCGGGGCCGAACAGGAAGGTCTGTTTGCCCGGGTCAAGGCTGTCTGTGATGCGGTCGAGATCGGTGTGATTGTATATAACCGTGATAATTCGATCATTACCGCCGAAACCCTGGCCAAGCTGTGCGATGTTTGTCCGAACCTGGTCGGGTTCAAGGACGGTCATGGCAATATCGAAATGGTGACCAAGGTCTGCACGCTGATCGGTGATCGCCTGTCCTATATTGGCGGCATGCCGACCGCAGAAGTCTTTGCCAAGGCCTACAAGGCGGCTGGTGTGACCACCTATTCATCCGCAATTTTCAATTTCCTGCCGCAACAGGCACTTGATTTCTATGACGCGCTGACCCGTGACGATGATGAAACCATGAACCGGGTGCTCAAGGAATTCTTCTATCCGTATCTCGATATCCGCAATCGCGGCAAAGGATACGCCGTTTCCATCGTCAAGGCGGGAATGCGCGTGATCGGTCGCGATACCGGTCCGGTGCGCAGCCCGCTGACCGATTTGACCGACAAGGAACACGACATGTTGGCAGAGGTCATCCGCAATGCCTATGGCGATGGTGCGTTGCGTATGGCCTAGGCATGGCGGTGCCTTCACGGCCTGCCAGATATCCCGGCAGGTGGTTCTGCCGGGATCCTTATTTGCGACGCCAAAATAAAAATCGGGCGCGCACTGGACCGGAAGGTCTATTAGACTAGTTGTTAACTAATCTTACAGTTGTCCTTACAAGTTGGGAATTGTAAGATTATACGACAATAAGAAGTTCCCATCAGGGAAAACAAGGCTTTAACGCAAGTGACAAAATGTCTCGGGAGGACTCCAAATGAATAACTTTCTCAAAACCACGACACTGACGATTGCAGCGGCTGCTGTGTCGGTGGCGCTGGCATCGGGTGCACAGGCAAAAGAATGGCGCGGCTGGAACATCCATCCGCCGGAATATCCGGTTTCGACCGGCATGGAAGAATTTGCCAAAATCATCAATGAAAAATCCGGCGGCGAACTTGAAGCCAAGGTTTATCATGGTGGTGTTCTTGGCGATCAGCCTGATGCGATCCAGCAGGTCCGTCTTGGCGGTCTGGACTGGGCTGTGTTCAACCTCGGTCCGCTTGGTGAAGTTGCTCCCGAGGCGAACGTTGTTTCGCTGCCCTTCATCTTCAAAAACGTCGATGCCATGCACAAGGTCATGGACGGCCCGGCCGGTCAGCAGATCGCCGATGGCCTGATCAAGGCCGGTCTTCAGCCGCTTGGCTGGTATGATTCCGGTGCGCGTTCCTTCTATAACACCAAGCACCCGATCAATACCCCGGCCGATCTCAAGGGTCTGAAGTTCCGCGTCATGAGCAACGATCTTTATGTTCAGATGGTCGCAGCCCTTGGCGGCAACGCCACCCCGATGGCCTATGGCGAAGTTTACCAGTCGCTGAAAACCGGGGTGATTGACGGTGCGGAAAACAACTATCCGTCCTATGACAGCTCGGGCCATTTCGAAGCGGCGAAATACTATTCCGTGACCCAGCACCTGATCCTTCCGGAATGCCTGTGCATCAACAAGGCGCTTTATGACAGCCTGTCGGATGACGAAAAGAAAATCGTCCACGAAGCCGCTGATGCATCGGTTGAAGTACAGCGTGCCGCATGGGCCGCACGTGCTGAAAAATCCAAGGAAAAAGTCATTGCTGCGGGCATCGAAGTCAACGAGATCGCCGACAAGCAGGCTTTCCAGGATGCAATGCAGCCGGTCTATGACAACTTCCTGAAGTCCAACCCGGATCTGGCCGATCTGGTCAAAGCCATCCAGGATGCGCAGAAATAAAATATGAATGATTGAAAGGGCGGCGATGATATCGTCGCCCTTCTTTCTGTCTGTGCTACTTTCATATCCGGCTTGGATACGGATTAATCAATTTCTGGCGGCGCATAGATGTTTTCCAGCTTTATCAATTTGATCGACCGTCTGGGCGGCGGGATAGCCGGGGTTCTCAACCTGATCGGCGGTTTGGCGCTTGTGGCGCTTATTCCCAGTTTCGCCTGGCTGGTTTTCGGACGGTATGTTCTTAATGAAACGCCGACCTGGGTTGAACAGATCTCTCTGATCCTGATCGTTCTGATTACCTTTCCTGTGGCGGCAGCCGGGATGCGCGACAACAGCCATCTTTCGGTATCGTTCTTTCGCGATGCGTTGCCTCCGAAAATTGCCGCGATCGTCGCTGCCATCAGTTATGCCGCCATGGCGTGGTTCGGATACTGGATGCTGATGGGCGGTATGGATCTGGTGGCGTTCAACTGGGCCAAGAAAATGCCGATCATCCATATTTCCGATGGCTGGCGTTCGGTGCCGATGGCGGTGTGCGGGGCGGGGATCTTATTTTTCAGCGTTCTTCACATCCTCAAGATCATTACCCGCTGGAAAACCATTTCCAATGCGCGTTTTTACCACGACGATTTGCTGAACAAGGACGTTGAATAAATGGGCATGACCATTCTTCTTGGCGTATTTGCCATCGGTATCCTGATTGGCATGCCCGTTGCCATCGCACTTGGCATCGCAGCCCTTGGGGCCTTCTTTTTCGAAGGTCTGCCAACCCTGATCGCCTTCCAGCGCATCGGGTCGGGTATTTCAGCCTTTTCGCTTCTGGCCATTCCGTTCTTTATCTTTGCCGGCGAGCTGATGCTTCATGGCGGGATCGCGTCACGGCTGGTGCAGTTTGCAACCGCCCTTGTCGGAAGCCGGCGTGGCGGTCTTGGCATTGTGAACGTGTTTTCATCGATGCTGTTTGGCGGCATTTCCGGGTCGGCCGTTGCCGATACATCCGCGCTTGGCTCAATCCTGATCCCGGTGATGAAAAAGGAAGGTTACCGCGCCGATTATGCGGTCAACGTCACCGTGACCTCATCGATTGCCGGCATCATGATCCCGCCAAGCCACAACATGATCCTGTATGCAGTGGCCGCGGGCGGGGGAATTTCGATTTCCAAACTGTTCATGGCCGGTGTCGTGCCGGGCATTATCATGTGCCTGCTGCTTGGTCTTGCGACCTGGCTTGTCGCGATCAAGCATGGCTATCCGGCTGAGCCGTTTCCGGGCTGGCGGGTGGTCTGGCAGACTGCGGTGCGGGCCATTCCGGGCTTCTTTACCGCTGTGATCATTGTCGGCGGGGTTCTTAGTGGCGTGTTCACGGTTACGGAATCCGGTGCGATTGGTGTGGCCTATGCCCTGATCATTACCGGGCTTGTCTATCGCGAACTCAGCTGGGCAGGGTTTGTTGCCGCGGTCAAGCAATCGGCCAAAACCACGGCGCTTGTCATGTTGCTGGTCGGCTGTGCATCGGCATATGGCTATATGCTGGCTTTCTATCAGGTGCCCGATGCGCTGGCCGATGCGATTACCGGGATTACTGACAATCCGATCATGGTGTTGTTGCTGATCAATGTCATGTTGCTGATTGCCGGCATGATCATGGACATGGCGGCATTGATCCTGATCTGTACACCGATCTTCCTGCCGCTGGCGGTTCAGTTCGGCATGGATCCGATCCAGTTCGGCATGGTGCTGATGATGAATTTGGGCCTTGGCCTGTGTACGCCGCCGGTCGGGTCGTGCCTGTTTGTCGGGTGCGCGATTGGCGGGGTGAAAATCGAAAAGGCGGTTCAGTCGATCTGGCCATTCTATCTGGCGATCTTGAGCGCGCTTTTGCTGACAACCTATATTCCTGCGATTTCGATGACGCTGCCCAATCTTGTATTTGGCGCCAATTGATCGCGGACAGACACGCATATCAAAGAGGATAAAGATGAAACGTTTGCTGATTACCGGTGCTGGTGGCAACCTTGGGAAAATCTGCCGCGAAGGGCTAAAGGGCTATGCCGATGTCATTCGCCTGTCCGATATTTCCCCGATGGACCCGGCCGGCCCGAACGAGGAAGTCGTGCAATGCGACCTGTCTGATCGTGCGGCCGTGATCGAACTGACCAAGGATGTCGATGGCATCATTCATCTGGGCGGGATTTCGATCGAGGCGGCCTTTGATGATCTGCTTCAGGCCAATCTTGCGGGTACCTATAACCTGTATGAAGGGGCGCGTCAGAACGGGGTGGGGCGCATCATGTTTGCCAGCTCCAACCATGCAATCGGTTTTCACAAGCGCACCACCAAACTTGATGACAAGTCCGAACTGCGCCCCGATAGCCTCTATGGCGTGACCAAATGCTATGGCGAGGCGGTGGCAAGCTATTACTACGACAAGTTCGATGTCGAAACGGTATCGGTTCGTATCGGGTCGTGCTTTGAAAAGCCGCGCGATCGCCGCATGCTGTCGACCTGGCTCAGCCCGCGTGACTTCCTGTCGCTGATGAAGGCGATCTTTGATGCCCCGATGACCGGTCATCTGGTGGTGTACGGGGTGTCGGACAACAAAACCAAATGGTGGAGCAACGATCACGCCGATTTCCTTGGCTGGAAACCGCAAGACAGCTCCGAACAGTTCCGCGCGGAAATCGAAGCCGCCTTTGGCCCCGAAGACCGCCACGATCCGGCGGTGATCTATCAGGGCGGCGGCTTTGCCGCCAAGGGCCATTTCGAAGACTGATTTCGCGTCATCTTCGATCATTTTCCTTTTGGCAAAAGGTCCGCAATTGCGGGCCTTTTTGCTTTTGGCATTGACGGCGTGCCGGATCGAAGATAATCAAAGATGAAAATGATAACGGTTATCATTATCGGAAATCAGGTGCGGCAAAATGGCGGTCGATGACCGTTTTTGGGATTCCATCTTTCAGCAATATCATGATCGTTTGTTGCGTCAGGTTCAGAAATACCTGCCGACGCGCGACGAAAGCCATGACGTATTGCAGGATCTTTATGTGCAGCTGCGCCATCGCAATGTCGATCCGGCCCAGATTGCCAATCCGCCGGCCTATATGATGCGCATGGCGACCAATCTGGCGATTGATGCGCTGCGGCGTCATAAACGCAACCCGCTTGAATTCACCGATCCGGCCGAAATCAGCGACATGGAAGGGGCCGGGGCACAATCGGTCACCCCTGAACAGATCAGTGCCGATCGTCAGCGTCTTGATATCGTCAAGGCCGCGATTGACGAATTGCCGCCCCGGTGCCGCGAAGTATTTTTGCTGTGCAAGCGTGACCATCTGAGCCCGACCGAGGCCGCCGAACAGCTTGGCGTCAGCCGCAATATGGTCGAAAAGCATTTGCGTCAGGCGCTTAGACATTGCAAACAGGTGTTGGCGCGCCATGAAAACTGAACATCCTCAAATGACTGCGTTAAACGTCATCAAGATAACAAACCACGCAGCCAGAAGCCGGGTATCGACTTTGCCATGACAGAATTCCGCTATCCCGAAGACTGCCAAAGCAATGAAGACATTGCCGATTACTGGGCGGTCCGCCTTGATCAATCGGATTTGACCCCGGCCGAGGAAGCCGCCTTCAGCGCCTGGCAGGATGCCGATCCGGGCAATCCGCAACGTTTGGTGCGGGCCTGCCAGATCTGGCAAAGCATGGAAATCGCCGCAGCCGAGGACGGCGCGGCATTATCCGATAGCGTCACGCGTGACACCCGTGCCTCCATCGACACCCGCGCTGATGAGCCGAAGCCGGTCGATCTGGCCGGTGTGCGCCGTGATCTTGAACGGTTGGGCGCGCTGGAAGGCGGCAGTGGACGGTTGCCGGGCATGCGATCGGCCAAGCGGCCATTTCGCCCGGTTCTGGCAGTGCTGACCTGTCTGGTGCTGGTGGTGTTGTTTGGCTATTCGGCCTTTCAGCCCGATCCCGATCTGGTTGCAGCAGCAGACGCATCGGTGGTTGGTCAGATGCATGACCTGCCTGATGGATCGAGCATCTGGATGGAGCCCGGAACCCGGGTTGCCCTGAATTACAGCGACGCCCTTCGCGATATTACCGTTCTCGAAGGCGGCATTTTCATCAAGGTCGCAAAGGATGCATCACGTCCGCTGCGCATTCACCTTAACCAGGTCACGGCCATTGCGGTTGGCACCGCCTTTAGCGCGTCGAAATGGGGCGGGCATGCGCGGGTCGAAGTATCCGAAGGCACGGTCGATCTGGAAGACCGCAAGATGCGCTTGGCACGCCTGGTGGCCGGGCGGGCGGCATGGCAGGACGCGGACGGGGATCTTCATTTTGCCGAAGTCGCCCCCGAACGGGTTGCGCCATGGCGGGGTGGGCGCTGGATTGTTGATGATATGCCGATTGATGAATTGCTGGCGCGGATTGCGCCGCTGATGGGGGATGTGACCTTTGTTCGCGATCCGCGTCTGGGCGATATCACCGTATCGGGCAGCTTTGATATCAGCAAACCGCACAGCGCACATGATGCCTTGCTGGCTGCTTATGGTCTTGAAGAACGGGCGTTTCCCGCCGGTTTCAGAATAATTTCAAGAAAATAGAAAAAATGTGCTCCTCAAATCGGAACCCGGTTCGTCATGAGGGTAATAGTGATTTGCATTATTATCTTCGAACGATGGGGGTAAGCTTTGAAAGCTGAGAATTCTGGAATGTCGCGTCTTTGGGGAACCACGGCACTTGTCGCGACCTTGATGATGGCAACCGTGCCGATGGCATCGGCACAGGAAGGCACAACAACACCGCAACAGATCACGATTTCGGCGGGCGATCTGCGCGGCGCGCTTGATCAGCTGGCCGATCAGTTTGGTCTGCAACTGATTGTTCAGGGTGATCTTTCGGGCATGAGCAGCGGCGATGTATCCGCAACGCTTGACGCGCGTGATGCCTTGCAATTGCTGCTTACCGGAACCGGGTATCAGTTTGAATTCGTCACCGATGACAGTGTGCGTATCGCACCGGCAAGTTCGGGCGCGCTTGAAAATGGCGGTACCACGGTCCTGCCCGAAGTGGTGGTCAGTGCCACCCGTTCGCGCCGGTCGATCAAATCCATGTCGCCATCGGTTGTGGTGATCGGTCGGGATCAGATCGAAACCCAGATGGCCAAAAGCAGCGACATCACCAATGTCATCCGCAACACGGTGCCGGGTTTCATGTTTGATGATCAAAGCCTGATTTCCAGCACGGAAACCTTCCGCGGGCGTGATGTCCAGGTGCTGGTTGACGGGGTATCGCGCAACACGCCGCTCCGAAATACCAGCCGTATCCTGTCAATGATCGATATCGCCCAGGTCGAAAGCATCGAAGTCATTCCGGGGTCAAACGCGCTGAACGGGGATGGCGCGACCGGGGCGACCATCAACATCATCACCAAAACCGGCGAAGTCGGAAATAACAGCTTTGTCGTTGACGGGCATGTCACCAGCTATACCGACGATATTGATGACAGTTTTTCGCCGTCGCTGACATTGTCGGGCAGTGGGGGTGTCGGTGCGGTCGATCTTGCCGCAAGCGTCACCGCATCGAAATCGGGTGATGCCTTTGACGGTTATGGCAATCAGGTGCCGTCGGATGCGATGCTGGGGCAGGGCGGTTTTGACAATGCCGAAGACCTCAACCTGTTTGGCAAGGCGGGGCTGACCGTTGCCGAGGGTCATCGACTGTTTCTGTCGTCCGAAGTCGTCCGGTTTCGTCAGGATATCGAATATTATCCCGACCTGACCACCGATCCGGTCTCGGTGGATTATGACAATCCCTATCTTGCCCAGCCGCTGGAAGATGAAAGCCAGTATTTCACCGGCGGATATGAATATGATTTCGGCAAGATCGGGACCGGCGACCTTAAACTGTTTTACAATGACAGCTACAAACAGGCCGCACGCGCCGATTACCATGCCAGCTACAATCCGGCACTGGTGGCACTTGCCAATAGTGGTGCTGTCGAAGACCCGCTGGGCCAATCGGTAATTGATACGGTCAAATATGGTGTGAAGCTTTCGACCGATACCAGCCTTGATCCGGTGTATGACGGCCTGACCCTGACCTGGGGTGGGGATTTGACCCATGATGACATCAAATACCGCACGATCAGTGGCCGCGATATCGGCGCACCGATGGAACAGGATGGCAAGGCTGTCTTTGCCCAACTCAGCGCGCCGGTTACGCAGTTTGTCGATCTGTCGGGCGGGGTGCGTTATGAAAAATATGATCTGAAGGTCAAGGATTTCCTGCGTCCGAATTATATGCGCTATAACGCCGGTGTCGGTCAGGCGATCCTTGCCGCTGCGCAATATACCGGTGGCAACACGACCTATAGTGCGGTGACCTATAACGCATCGGCGGTGGTGCACTGGACCGACCGGATCGATACGTCACTTAGTTATAGCGAAGGTTTCTCTGTTCCCGATGTGGGGGCCTATACCCGCCGTGCCGGTTTCAACGGCGTGCCGATGAATTTCAGCGCCCTTGACGTCGAAGCATCCAAGGTCAAGACCTATGAACTGGCAGCACGCTATAACGGGCCCGATTTCCGCACGACCGGTGCCGTTTACATGAGCACCAATGAACGCGGCGATACGTTCGATGCCTCCACCAATGCGCTTAGCCAGCAAAAGGAACGCATCATCGGTGCCGAACTGACCGGCGAATATGATGTGACCGAGGATACCTATGTCGGGGCCCTGGCATCCTATGTCGAAGGTCGTTACGACAGTAACAAGAATGGCGATCTTGACAGCTGGTTGCCCAATAACCGCATCCCGTCCCCGTTCCGGTTTACCGGCTATGTCGACAGCTATGTCTGGGGCGATCTCAATATGCGTTTTGACGGCACCTATACTGCGCCACGCACCAAGATCGACAACAAGAAAGTCAAATCCAGTCTGGTTTTCAATCTTATGGGCAATTACCCGGTGCTTGGCGGCACGGCGCGCTTCGGGGTCGAGAACATCTTTGATGCCAGCTATGAAAACCCGGCGGCATCGGCCCTTCGCGGGTATTCGGTTGCCGGGCACGGACGCACAGTGACCATCGGTTTCCGGCGCGAATTCTGATCGCGACCGGTTACGGCAAAATTTGACCTTTACGGCCTGGCGGGATACCCGCCGGGCCCTTTGCACAAGGAGACCGGCGATGTTTCGTTCAAGCCAGCCCGCAGCCGACATCGTGCTGTTTGAAATGGTTGACCGTCAAAGTGATGCGGACGGGCAATCCTATCTGGCAGCCTTGCACGACCTTGCCCGGCGTCAGGACCCGGCGATCCTGATCCTGCGGGTTGCCGGCATGACGGAACAGGATCACGAAACCCGCAAACAGGCGGCTGCCTGGTTCAAGGAAAATCGCGACCGGCTTGGCATGTTCGCCAAGGGTCTTATTCGCGTCGATGAAGGCCATGACCATGGCGACGGGCATCTGCATGTTGATGATGCCCATGACGTCGAAAACAGCAACTTTGCCCGCATGCTGCCATTCCCGGTCAAACATGTGACAAGCCTTGATCAGGCATTTGCACTGGCGCAAAACTGGCCGCTTAAACCCGGTTGATATAGCACGTTCCGATGCGTGTGATATCGCGGTGATTATCGTTTGCGCACAGCCAGAATCATGAAATAGCTGGTTCCGATCAGGGCCGCGATCAGTCCGGTCGGAAGCTGTGCCGGATAAATCAGGTTACGGGCCAGCCATTCGGCCACCATCATCACATTGACCCCGATCAGGACCGCACCCAGCAAATGCCCGCCCGCCAGCCGATAGCCGGCAACACGGGCCAGATGCGGGGCCATCAGCCCGACAAAACTCAGCGGTCCGACAAGCAGGGTGGCACTGGCCGCAAGGATTGCCGCCAGCAGCATCATGGCAAACTGGAACCCCGAAATGCCAAGCCCCAGCGAAACCGACTGATCGGTGCCAAGGGACGCCAGTTCAAGCGGACGGCGAAGGGCAATGGCAACAATCAGCAACGCCGCCGTTACCCCGGCAACGATCATGACCTCGTTCATATTGGTGAAATAGGTCGTCCCGGCCAGCCATGACATCAGCATGGTGGTCTGGGTGCCGCTGCGGGTCAGCACAATGCGCACGATCGCCCCCAGAATGGCGGTCAGCGCCAAACCGTTCAGCAACATGTAATGCGGTGCATGGGTAAATTTGCGACACAGAACAAGCAGCACCAGCAACGATACAATTCCGCCGGCCGCCCCGATCACCATCAATTCGGCACGCTGTGCGAAGCCGAAAATCGCAAGTGCGATGATCATGGCAAGGGCGGTGGCCGAACTGACCCCGGTGATTTCCGGACTGGCCAACGGGTTGCGCCCGACCCGCTGAATAAGCGTGCCCGAAACCGCAAGTGCGGCCCCGCAAATCATCGCGGCAAAGGTACGTTCCGAACGGCCCAGCAGAATGTCGTAACTGTCACCATCAAGACCAAGCACCGCAAAGCCGTTGCCATCAAGCGAAATGAACAGCGAGAAACCGATACCCAGAACAAGCGTGATGCCCAGAATGATCGACAGGCCCAGCTTGGAAACGATTTCCTGATCGCTGTGCTGGTCTTCGCTTTGGGTGCCGGGCATGATCCGTGCCTTGCGCAGGATCAGGATGATGAACGGTGCCCCGAACAGCGCGGTCGCAGCCCCGGTCGGCAACACATCCCCGCCAAGACCGTTAAACTGTCGCACGATGAAATCAATGATCATCAGCACAAACCCGCCGGTCAGCACCGAATAGATCATAAGATCACGTGACCGGGTCAGTCCTGCGATCCGCAGGGCGGCGGGCACGGCAAGACCGACAAAACCGATCAAACCGGCAGCAGAAATCACCGATGCGGTGATGAAAACCGCAAAACCAAGGATCAGCAACCGCAACACCGTGACCTTGGCCCCCAGTGAATTGGCGGTGTCATCGCCCAGTGCCAGCAGATCAAGCGGCCGCGACAGGGCCAGCACCGCAATCATGCCAATGATTACGCGCGGCAGGATAAATTGCGTGGTTTCCCAGCCATTCTGGGCCAGATCACCCGCCCCCCACATGAAGACCGATTGCAGATATTGTTCGTTAAACAGCAACACGATCTGGGATGCGGACTGCAACAGCAGATTGACAATCATGCCCGCCAGAATAAGCCACAGCGTCGCATTGCCGCGTTTTGATGCAATCAGATAGACCGCGCCAAGCGCAATCATCCCGCCCGCCAGGGCAAAGGCTTCTTGAAAGACGGCCATTGATGCCGGCGCGACAAGCAGGAAAATGGTCAGGGCAAATTCAACACCGGCCCCGACGCCAAGTGTCGTCGGCGATGCCAGCGGGTTGCGCAGAACAGTCTGGATCGCCGCCCCGGCGAGAGCCAGACCCGCCCCGCACAGAAACGCCATCACAAGGCGGGGCAGGGTACTGTAATGAAACAGGATCTGGTCAAAGTCGGTTTCATCGGGGCTGAACATGACCTGCGTTGCCAGTCCCTTTTGCAGGAGCGGCCAGAAATCAGCGATCAGGATACCAATACAGGACAGACCAAGCGCGACCAGCAAAGCAGCCGGAATGTTCGAACGGGTGTTGGTCATTGATGCGGGCCGTTCTCGATGCTTTCGGTCAGAAGTTTCGCAAAGCGAAGTGATGACGGAACCCCGCCATACATCCAGACAACCGGAAGCTCATAGACGCGATTGTTGCGCGTGAAATCCATGAATTTCCACATCGGGGATGCGAACATCTTGTCCAGAATGGCATCGGGCACCGGGTTGGTATAGACGACACTTTGCTTGGCATAAGGGGCAATCAGTTCAAGACCACCACGGGCAAAGCCCCATTTGTTGACTTCACCGTGAAAGGCCATCGGCACATTCATTGCGGCCATCACCGAACCGGGCAGGCTGGTGTCGCCAAACATGCCGATCGTGCTTTCATCAAAGAAATAGATGATATTAAGTTGCTGATCTGGGCCAAGGGCCGCACGGGTGCGTGCCCCATATTCGGCCAGTTTCGCATCGACATCGGCCAGATAGGCCGCACCTTCGGCTTCGCGGCCGGTGGCCTTGGCGATTTTGCCAAAAACTTCGCGTGCGGCCTGGAATGCCGGACGGTTTTCTTCAAACATCCGCAATTGCAAAACCGGCGCAATTTCCGACAGTTTCTCATAATTGATCCCGATATCGGGAATGGTAATGATCAGGTCGGGCTTTGCCGCGCGCAGGGCCTCAAGATTGGGCGATGATCGTTGCCCAAGATCAACAAATTCATCGGGCAATGCCGGTTCTTCGACCCATTCGACATAATCAACCGGATCTGCAACCGCCACCGGATCAAGACCAAGCGCAATCACGGTTTCGGTAAAGGCCCAGTTGATGGTGGCAACGCGCTTTGCCGGCCCCGGCAGTTCAAGCGTTCCGCGTTCATGTTCAATGCGGATCGGATCGGCATGGGCCGATGTCGCACTTACGACGCAAAATGTTGCGGTGATCAAAATCCCGCCCAGAACAGTACGCAACAAAGCCATGGTTTATGATCCGCTTGCGGTGGTCGGGGTGCCGGTTACGGCATCGGCCAGCAGTTCGGCAAAGCGTGCGGCTGACAGGACCCCGCCAAAGGTCCAGCTTGATGGCACGGTATAAACATGACCATTGCGTGCAAACGGCATCGCCTTCCAGATCGCGGTGTCAAACAGGCGACTTTGGACCGTCGGGGCAATCGGTTCGACATAGGCAAAATGAACATCGCCAAGTTTCGCCAGATCGGAAACATCGCCGTTATGGAATGCCCAACCATTGACCTCGCCATCCCAGGCATTGGCAAATCCCATCCGTGCCAGAACCGACCCGAACAGTGATGTGGTGCCGTGAATGCGGAAATGGGCTTCGTCAAGGATGCGGACAACGGCGAATTTGGCATCATTGCCGACCTTGTCGCGGATGCGTTTGGCCGCGGCATCAATCCGGGCATTGACCGAGGTGATGACTTCTTCGGCCTTCTCGGATTTGCCCGTCAGCTTGCCAATATTGCGCAGCAGTGTTTCGGCCCGGTCAATGGCGGGTTCGCTGCTTCCGGTATTATAGATCGAATAGACCAGTGTTGGCGCAATGGCCGAAAGCTTGTCATAGGCCATCGCCACATCGGCACTGATGACAATGGCGTCTGGTTTGGCTTCGCGCAGGGCTTCGAAATTGGGTTCGCGCCGGGTGCCAAGATCGGCAAATTCGGCCGGAAGTTCCGGTTCAACCACCCACACGCGATAGCCGTCCGCTTCGGGAACGGCAACCGGATCAATGCCCAGTGCCAGGAAACTTTCGGTCAGCGCCCAGTTTGATCCGGCAAAACGGGTCGGCGTGGTGTCAAAGGTGACGTCGCCCATTTCATGGGTCATGGTCTGGGCGATGGCGCCCATCGATGACATGGCGGCAATCGTTACAAGAAAGCTTGCCGCAAACTTGCAAATCAGACGGGTGCGCATATGAATGTTCCTGATCCCTGTTGGCTGATCCGTAACCCTGTCGTCACAGCGCACTAGGCGACATAACTGACGAAACGGTCATGGTCCGGCAGATGGATGACATCAATGTCGGTTTGGAAAATGTCGCGAAGTGTTTCGCCCTGCATGAAATCGCGTGCGTTGCCCTGCCAGCAGGTCCGCCCGCCGCGCAATGCGACGATGTGATCGGCGAAACGCCCGACCATGTCGATATCATGCAAAACGGCAATCACGGTCAGATTGTTCTGATCTTTCAGATTGGCGACCAGTCGCAGAATGTCGCGCTGATGGCCGACATCAAGGGCCGATGTCGGTTCGTCCAGCAACAGCACCGGCGCATCCTGTGCAAGCAGCATGGCAAGCCACACACGCTGGCGTTCGCCGCCCGACAGGCTTGCGACCAGACGGTCGGAAAAGCCGGTGACATGGGTCAGTTCCATCGCCTGATCAATCTTGGCATGGTCTTCGTCGCGGTAACGGCCAAATGCCCCGCGCCAGGGATAACGACCAAATGCCACCAGTTCGCGCACACTCAGATGCGGCGGCACCACCGGATTTTGCGGCAAATAGGCGACCTTGCGGGCAAAATCGCGCGTGCCGTGATCTTCAAGAACCGCGTCATCAAGGGTGATGGTGCCAGCATGCTTTTTGTTCTTGCGCGCCAGAAGCTTCAAAAGCGTACTTTTGCCCGATCCGTTATGGCCCACAATGGCGCTGAACGCACCGGTCGGAAAATTGACCGTAATGTCATCAAGCAGCGTTTTGGGATTTTTGCCGTCACTCTTGAAGATGACGTCTTTCAGATCGAACATGTGCTGAAAACTCGTAAAAACTGTAATCGGGACGAAGTCCTTGAACCTGCTGGCCGGGATATCGACCCGGGACGATTGAAAACAATCGCCCCAATGTGAGAATGCCTATCAATTACTTGCAGAAAATGCAACCGAGTTGCGATTGCATTTGTTCAAAATCTTCGCGGCAAATTAAATCATCATACAAAATGACTTTTCAGAAGTTGCCATTCCGGGTAGCAATATGGATCAGGTATTTCCGGTATGGGGGAAGGGCTTTGCAAACAGCCCGCCATTACCGGAACAAAGCGGAAAACCGCATGAAATATCAGGGAGAAACCATGGCCAACGTGAAAACCGTCTTGCCAAACCTGCGCTGCACGCTGGGCGAAGGCCCGCATTGGGATGCCAAGGATGGCGTGCTGTACTGGGTGGATATTGTCGGAAAGACCGCCTTTGCCCTGCGTCCAAGTGATGGTGCGTCGCGCAGCTGGACATTCGATCAGCCGGTTGCGGCAATTGTCCCGCGCGAAAATGACGGGCTTCTGGTTGCCCTTGCCGATGGTTTGGCGTTTCTTGATGCCGAAAGCGGGGAAACAACGCCCTTTGTCGCGCCAGATCGCGACCATGCGGGCAACCGGTCCAATGAAAGCCGGGTGGACCCCGCGGGGCGGTTCTGGCACGGCACCATGCAAAACAATATCGGCCCGAATGGCGAAGACCTTCCTGTGACGGTTTCGACCGGGACACTCAACCGGGTGGGGCCGGACGGGGAAACAACCCGTTTCCTGTCTGATATCGGGATTTCCAATACGCTGCTTTGGTCGGCCGACGGCAAGAAGATGTTCTTTGGTGACACCATCAAGGATACGCTCAATGTCTATGACTATGACATGGCGACCGGGGTTCCAAGCAATCCGCGCGTATTCTTTGGCCCGCAGGATCGCGGTAATATGGACGGATCAGCGATGGATGCCGATGGCTATATCTGGAATGCGCGCTGGGGCGGCAGTTGCCTGATCCGCTTTGCCCCGGATGGCAGTATCGACCAGATCATTGATCTTCCGGTGACCCAGCCGACCAGTTGCGTGTTTGGTGGCCCGGACCTTAAGACGCTTTATATTACCTCGGCCTCGGTTGGGCTCGATGGCAATGACAACGAACTGGAAGGCGCGCTGTTATCGATCCGCACAGATGTCGCCGGTCAGCCCTGCACGCGATTTGCCGGATAGGGGCCGCGACGTTTCCCTGCTAACTCATCCTTTGGCATCCCGGATTTTCAGCATGTTCTGAAAGTCCGGGACCAGTTCATGATAAATCGGCAAGGCCGCAGCACCCATTGCCGCGGACAGCAGGTTGCCGACGCCTGCCTGCACCGGAAGTGCATTGCCAAGCGGGGTGCGACTGCCCGCAGTTTCAAGACGGCCAAGCTCGTCAAGTAACGCATCAAGGATTGACGCGGGCAACAAACCGCCCAGCATGACTGCCTGTGGATCAAGCATGCTGCCAAGGATTTGCACCGCCGTTGCCAGATGCGGCGCGGCCTGTTTGATCCAGCGTTTGACCGGTTCATCATCGGGTGACAGCTGTGCCAGACGATTAAGTGTCGTGTCATTCAAAAGCGCGTCGCGATCGGCCGCATCAAATTCATCATACAGCGCCAAAAGCGACACATAACGTTCAAGGCATCCCTTGCGTCCGCACGGGCAATCGCGCCCATGGGGTTCGACCGGCAAATGGCCGATCTCACCAGCCGCCCCGTTGGTGCCGTGAATGATCTGGTTGTCCATGAACAGACCGGCACCCAAGCCATAGCCGATAAAGACATAGACGAAATTTTCCAGTGTTCTGGCATTGCCATACAGCTTTTCGGAAATCGCGGCGGCATCGGCGTCATTTTCGGCAAATACCGGACAATCGATCTTTTCTGACATGGCGGCAACAATATCGAAATTTTCCCAGCCCGGGGCGATGCCGGTCGGGCCGGCAATGCCGACGGGCCCCGGCATCGCAATGCCGATCCCGATATTGCGTGCCGGATCAAGTCCGCAATCGGCAATGATTTTGCGGGTTGCCTCAATCAGCAATTCGACCGCGCGTTCGGGATTGGGATGGTTGAATTGCTGGCTGATGCGCGCACGTTCCTCGCCCAGAAGATTGACCAGTACGGCGTCAAACTGCGTTCCGGTCAGCTGAAATCCGATGGCATAACCGCCATCCGGGTTCAGGCGATAGGGGCGGGCAGGCTGACCACGTTTTTGACGAATCGGTTCGCCAGCCAGAAGAAGTCCCGTTTCTTCGAGTTCCCCGACCAGGTTCGAAATCGTCTGGGCCGACAGATTGGTGATGCGCGTAATATCTGCCCGTGACAATCCGTCATGGCGTCTGACCGCGTCCAACACCGCACGTCTGTTGTGATTCTTGGCGTGTAAAAGGTTGGTTCCCGTGACGCTCTTTGGTTGTTTTTTCATCTTTGCCATTGCCGCCCATTTTCTTTTGACTTATTAATTACATCAAATTGAATTAATAATAAAGCCTGTCCTCAATCAGGCTTGTCGTCTATCCAAGTCGTATCCTATGTATCAGGGAGATATAAATCATGAATATCAAGAATATCATGACGGGTGCTGCGATCGGCGTGCTGGCCGCATCGGGTGCCGCGCATGCTGATGTGACCCTCAATGCGCTGTTCATGGCGCAGGCTGCCTATAGCGAAGATGACATTCGCAACATGACGGCCGAGTTCGAAGCCGCCAATCCCGGCATCAAGGTCAATGCCGAACTGGTTCCGTACGAAGCCCTGCATGACAAGATCGTGCTGTCGCAAAGTGCCAATGGCTATGACGTTGTGCTGTATGACGTGATCTGGCCGGCGGAATTTGCGCAATATCAGCTGCTTGAAGATGTCACGTCACGCATCGATGACAAAACCCGGTCGGGCATTCTCGACGGTGCCTGGACCACGGTGGAATATGATGGTGCGCTGTATGGCATGCCATGGATCGCCGATACCAAGTTCCTGTTCTATAACAAGGACATGCTCAAAGCTGCCGGTTTTGACAATCCGCCTGCAACCTGGGAAGAACTGCGCGCACAGGCCGCAGCCATCAAGGAAAAGGGCATTGTCGACTATCCGCTGGTCTGGTCCTGGTCGCAGTCCGAAGCCGCCATTTGTGATTACACCACCATCCTTTCGGGCATGGGCGGTGAATTCCTTGATGCCGATGGCAAACCGGCCTTCAATACCGGTGGCGGTCTCAAGGCGCTTGAATATATGGTTGGCACCCTTGATGACGGCCTGACCAACCCGAATTCCCGTGAATATCTTGAAGAAGACGTTCGTCGCGTATTCTCCAGCGGTCAGGCGGCTTTCGCACTGAACTGGGGCTATATGTATAATCTTGCCAATGACCCGGCCGAAAGCCAGGTTGCCGGCAAGGTCGGCATTGCACCGGCACCGGGGACTGATGGTGTTTCGAAGGCATCGGCTGTCAACGGTTCGATGGGGCTTGGGATCCCGACCAAAAGCGGTCACAAGGAAGAAGCCTGGAAATATATTCAGTTCCTGACCTCGCAGAATGTGCAGGATAAATTTGCCAAGCTCAGCCTGCCGGTATGGGAAGCATCCTATTCCAACCCGGACGTGATCAAAGGCCAGGAACCGTTTGTCGAAGCGGCCAAAACCAGCCTTGCTGTCATGGCACCGCGCCCGACCATGGCATCCTATCAGGAAGCCTCATCGGTTCTGCAAGAAGCCCTTCAGAATGCGATGCTTGGTTCGGTCAAACCGGCTGATGCCCTGAATGACGCAGCCGAGACCATCTCGGACATGCAATAAGCGCGAAAGCGTCTTTTCGATCCAGAACCCGGACTTGTGTGATCCTCCTCCATACTTGTTCGGGTTCAAACTCCGGAGCCGAATGCACCGCTATGATTTCCTATCGTAAAACGGTGACGGCGTGGCTTTTACTGACCCCGATGATCGTGATCATCGTCGGGGTCAGTGGCTACCCGCTGATCAAGACGATCTATTACAGCCTGACCGGTGCGAAACTGATTGCGCCTGATGTCACCAGCATCTTTGTCGGCTTCGACAACTATGTGCGTGCGCTGTCTTCTTCCAAGTTTCTTGAAGCCATCTGGCACACCACCTATTTCGCCGTCATTTCCGTCGGGGCGGAAATGGTGATCGGTGTTCTGGTTGCGCTGTTGCTGAACGAAGCCTTTGCCGGGCGGACCCTGTTGCGCGCCATGCTGATTTTGCCGCTTGCGCTGCCGACGGTGGTCAACGCCATGATGTGGCGGCTGATCTATAACCCCGATTTCGGGGCGCTGAATGCGCTTCTGGTCCAGATCGGGATGCTTGATGCCTATCGCTCCTGGCTGGGGGACCCGGCAACCGCCCTTGATATGGTCATTCTTGCCGATGTCTGGAAAAACTTCCCGCTGGTGGCCCTGATTGCGCTGGCCGCTCTTCAGACCGTGCCCAAGGATTTATACGAGGCCGCCACCCTTGACGGGGCAGGGGTTTGGAACCGGTTTTGGCGCATCACCCTTCCGGCCATTCTGGGGCCGCTTAGCGTCGCACTGGTTTTGCGCACGATCGAGGCCTTCAAGGTCTTTGACATCATCTATGTCATGACCCGTGGTGGCCCGGCCAGCAGTACCAAGACCGTCAGTTTCTATGTCTATCAGGAAGCGTTTGCCTATATGCGCGTCGGTTCCGGGGCATCCTATGCGCTGATTGTTGTTTTGATCAGTGCCTGTCTGATTGCCGGATACATGTATCTGATCCGCAAGCAGGGAGAAGTGTGATTATGAAGGCATCCCTGACAAAAAAGATCTGCATCTATCTGGGGGCACTTGTTCTTGCCACCGTGATTGCGGTGCCGGTTTTGTGGCTGTTTATCATGAGCATCAGCTCATCCACCCATCTGACCACCTTGCCGCTGCAATGGTGGCCGGATGCGCCGACTTTTGAAAATTATCGCAATCTGTTGGTGTTTGCCGAAAACAGCCCGTCGGCCAGTTTCCTCTATGGCATTCGCAACAGCATCATCATTGCCTTTGCCGCGACCGGACTTTCGATCATTGCAGCCATTCCGGCGGCCTACAGCTTTTCGCGTTTGCCCGGACCGCGGCGCAAGAACCTGCTTTATGCGGTGATTGCGATCTTTATGTTGCCGCCTGTGGCAATCGTTTTGCCGCTTTATACGGTGATGAGTGCGCTTGGGCTTCTCAATACCCACTTTGCCCTGATCATTGTTTATTGCTCGATCCTGTTGCCCTTCACGACCTGGCTTCTCAAAAGCAACTTTGACACCATTCCGGGCGATCTTGACGAAGCCCCGATCATTGATGGTGCCAACCGGTTGCAGGCCATCTGGTATGTGATCCTGCCGATTGCCCGTCCGGCCCTTGGGGCGGCGGTGATGATGGCGGTGTTGCTGGCATGGGATGAATTTTTCTACGGGCTTTTGTTCACCAATGACATTCGGGCCAAAACCATCACCGTGGCGATTGCCGATCTGGCGGCCGGGCGTGTGGCGGATTACGGCCTGATTTCAGCAGCCGGAATTCTGGCGGCCGTACCCCCGGTCATTCTGGCCTTCTTCATGCAGAAAACCCTGGTGTCCGGACTTGCAAGCGGCAGTGTAAAGGGATGAATGCCATGACAAAATCATATCCGGGCATTCGTCCTGATCCGGCACGTCCGATCATATCGATTGGCACGATCAATGTGGATCAGTTGATGGGCCCCATCGCCCATTGGCCGCAACCGGGGACCGAGACCGTCTATCCCGATTATGAAATGCGGATCGGCGGGGGATGCGGTAATTTTGGTGCGGCTTTGATGGCGCTTGATGCCCATCAGCATATCGTCGTCAATGTCGGCAAGGACGCCATGGGCGACTGGCTGTGCGAACAGTTCGGACCGCTTGCCGATCACTGGCATCGCATCGATACCGTGACCTCGGTGACGTTCGGTCTGACCCATCCCGACAAGGAACGCACGTTCCTGTCAAACGAAGGGCACAGTTCGATCTTTGACGCGAAAATGGTGCGCGAAATGCTGTCGGGAACCCGGGTTGATGGTGCGATTGCACTGTTTGTCGGAACGTTTTTGATGCCCGGTCTGCTGCCTGATTGCGCCAGCCTGATGAAGGAACTTCATGACAGCAGCGCGATTGTTGCCCTTGATACCGCATGGCCGACCGGCGGATGGAGCGATGATGTCCAGACCCATCTTGAAAGCTGGTTGGGGTATGTGGATATCCTTCTGATCAATGATGCCGAGGCATCGGGCATTCTGGGCATTGCACAAACCGAATTTGCCCGCGATATAGAAACATATCTGGCCCGTATTGCCGATAAACTGCCATCCGATGCGATCATTGTGGTCAAACGCGGGGCAGCCGGGGCGACGGCTTTTGCCGGTGGCAAGATCCTGCATGTGCCCGTACCCGGACCGGTCGATGTTGTCGACACCGTGGGGGCAGGGGATTGCTTTAACGCGGGCTTTTTGATGGCGTTGCAGATGCAGGCCGCTTTGCCCGATGCATTGCGCGCCGGGATCGAAGTCGCCGGCAAGGCCATTGCCAGCAACCCGCGCAAATATCCCGAAATTTCCGATCTTTGCCCTGATGTCGCAGCGGTCCTGTCCGCGCCAGTGCCGACCGGCGAAGAAATCATGACATTCGACCAGGTGGAGAATAGCTGAAATGTCGTCTGTATCTTTGTTCAATGTCACAAAGTCGTTTGGCACAGCCGACATCATCAAGGGCGTGGATCTGTCGATCAGGGACGGGGAGCTTGTGGTTTTTGTCGGCCCGTCGGGCTGTGGCAAATCCACATTGCTGCGCATGATTTCCGGGCTTGAAGAAATCACCGCCGGTGAAATTCATCTGGGGGACAAGCGTGTCGATCATCTTCCGGCGTCTGATCGCGATATTGCCATGGTATTTCAATCCTATGCGCTTTATCCGCATATGACAGTCTCGGAAAATATCGGCTTCCCGCTTAAGATGGCGGGGTGGTCGAAATCCGATATCGATGCCAAGACCCGCGAAATCGGCGATGTTTTGCAATTGCTTCATCTGTTTGATCGCACCCCCAAACAGCTTTCTGGCGGACAGCGCCAGCGTGTTGCGATTGGCCGGGCTCTTGCGCGGAATCCCAAAATCATTTTGCTTGATGAACCGCTTTCAAATCTTGATGCGGCACTTCGCGTCGATATGCGGATGGAGCTTGCCCGTCTGCACCGCGAACTTGGGGCCACCATGATTTACGTCACCCATGATCAGGTCGAAGCCATGACCATGGCGGACCGGATTGTGGTGTTGCGTGACGGGATTGTCGAACAGGTGGGAACGCCGCTTGATCTTTATCTGCAACCGGCCAACCGGTTTGTTGCCGGATTTATCGGATCACCCAAGATGAATTTCTGGGATGCACGCAGTGACGAGAACGGGCGTGTTGTCATGCCATCGGGACTTGCGGTGGCAATGGGCGATCATGTTGCCGCCAACCGGTCCCTGACGGTGGGGGCGCGTCCCGAACATCTGGTTCTGTGCGACGAAGGCAATGCCGCATTAAAGGGCACGGTCTTGGCGGTCGAACATCTTGGATCGGATACGTTTGTTCAGCTTCATTGCGGGATTGGCGATCCGTCACAGATGGACGTCAATGTGCGTCTGGCGGGCATTGTCCGGGTTTCGATCGGCGATCAATTGGCCCTGACGATTGCCGATCAGGACAACTGGCATCTTTTTGATGGTGACGGCATTCGTCTTGATCCGCCTGCTGACAGGGCAGCCTGAACGCAAAACAGCAGCAAATAACGTGCCTTGCCCCTTTTTGGCCTTGGTTTTAGGTATTTTTGGCGGCAACATTGTGCGCATATAACTGCACAATCCAAAAAAACGAGCAAACTGGGGTCTCAATGAACTCAATATCGTCCGCGAAAATGTGGGTAAGGACGTTACTTGCCATTGGCATGGTCACGTTGTTATCGGCCTGTGCGGCATTTCAAACCAGCACGACCAGGGTCACCGGTTCGGTGACCTATCGCGAACGGATTGCGCTGTCGCCTGATAATGCGTTTCTGGTTGTCAGGCTGCGGGATGTATCGCGTGCCGATGCGCCGTCGGTTGAAATCGCATCCCTGCGTCAGCCGGTGTCAAACCCGCCGATGGTTTTTGTCCTGCCCTATGACGGATCGAAAATCGATCCGCGCATGACCTATGCGCTTGAAGCCGAAATCGTCAATTCCGACGGCGATACGCTGTTTCGCAATGATCAGGTCTATCGGGTGCTGACCGGTGATGCGCCAAGTGATGTGGAAATTACGGTGCGTCCGGTGTCACATACCCAGTCTGACGGGGCGCGCAAATTTGACGGTGCCGATACCGCGCGCGACATTGCCGCAATCGAAGCCCGCCTGCCATCCTTGCGGGTTATTCCCGGTCAGTATGTCGCATCCGATCATACCGTGACCTATAAGGCATATGTCTCGCCCGAAGGCGAACCGATGATGGTTGACGAGCATCGCGACCTTGGTGATTACGGCACCTCGGATGTGAAGCTTTATTACCGCAATGGTCAGCTGTTGCGGTTTTCGGAAAATGCCACGCGCGTCAATTATGACGGGGCGCAAAGCGACACGCCGCTGGAATACAGCTTGCAGCTTGATTTCGCGCAAGGCCGCTTTTCATCGGGGACCAAGACCGTCAATGGCGTGCAAAGCAATCCCGACGAACATGAAGTCAGCGGCGCCCTTGCCCAAAGCAAGGTGGCATTGAGCCGCATCGATGCGATGCTGGCCCAAATGAACAGCGATACCGCGAAGCTTGGCGGGTCCAAGGTCTTTGTCTGTGACGATCAAAGCCGTTTTTCGGTGACCTTCGAGCAGCGCATTGACCGCGCCACCGTCGAATTCCCTGGCCGCGAACCGTTATCGTTGGCCCGTATTCCGACCGGGTCGGGATATGGCTATGCCAATGATCTGTATGAACTGCGCGGCAAGGGCGAAGATGCGATCTGGCAAACCCCGTCTGGTGAAACCCATTGTGCCGTGTCTGCCGCACCGGTCGGCCTGGCATTGCCGCCGGGCAACTTTCCGGTGGTCAAGCTTGATGAGCTGAAATCGGCGGGCAAAGGTATCTGGACCGAATATTTCGCCGATCTGCAACCGGCGATTACGGCCTGCCTTGCGGAGAATCCGGGCGATCTGGTGTCGGTTCTCAAAGCTTGGCCGATGAACCACGGCATGGTCGGGGTGCGGACGGTGAATGGCAATGGCGGGCGTTATGACTGTCTGGTTCCGGCCGATGGCATGGGCACGGTTCATACCGAACTGGTGGAAACCACCACCAACATTCTACCGGGCGAGGACGAAGTGCGCTTTACCCCGGCCAGCAGTGCCTATCCCGACGGAAAATGTTTCAGCCATCAACGGCTTGAAGATGGCGCGGTCTTTCTGGGCTGGTTGTCAAAGGATTCCTGTTCATAGGAAATTGTGATCCAACTTGGTCGATCCCGACATTTCAAAAAGACGCTACGACATGCTCGTGCGTCTTTTTTTTGTTTGGCCATCAATGGCCTTCATCGCAAAGTAAAACTATTCTTATGAGTGACTTACAATAGGTTGGTACTGTATCTATATACACCCATAGGAACAATTTATCGCGAAATAATGTTTCCAGGGTTGTGTTCCTGGGGGAGTTAGTTGATGTCGGAAGATATGAAGCCGGACAAAGCTATGATCAGCGTGTGTGTTGTGATTGTCGCGCTGACTGGTCTGGGCTCATATGTGGTTGGACTTCCCGTTGTGAATGAAGTTCTGGGCGGTTGTGTCGTTCTTCTGACGATACTGGCATTTTACTGTATTTTCCGGAATACGACCCAAAGTGCGGAACGGGAACACAAAGACACACGTTCGGTTTTGCAGCGTGAGCTGGTCGAGTGTATTTACATGCTTCCGGTCCCGGCATTGGCGATTGACAGCAATCATCAAATCATCGGCTGTAACGGTCATCTGCGTGAGATTATCGGGCTTTCAAGCGAAACGATATCAGGGCTGAAACTTGATCTTCCTTCAAACGGAAAAGAAGGCGGGGCGAGCGATCAGGACGACGATGAATGGCCAAACTGGCTGGTTTCGGAACGCCAGTCCCTGAAAATTGGCAGGCACACGATATCGGGAACAGTAATTCTGGTTCCGCTTCGCAGCAGCACGGGCGAGGGGAGCGATGCGCTGGTCATCATCCGGCCGGAAGAAGACCTGGGCAGCATCCGCGAACCTGTTTCGATCGGTGTTCAGGGCAGTTTGAAGCTGAATGATGATGACCGGATGCTGTTGCGTGAACTCAGTCACGACATGCGGTCGCGCTTTCAAAACGCGTCAGGCATTCTTGATCTTGCGGAAATGAGCGCCGTCGGTCCCGATGCCCAACGCTATTTTTCGGGGTTGCAGAAAATATACCGCGAAGCAGCAGACCGCGCAGATTCCGTGATTTCATTTTTTGAACTGGATTTTCAGGTCAAGGAAGGCAGTTACGAGACATTCGGTATCGATGAGCTGTTAAACGATATTTCTTTCGCGCTGGGACAGCGCAAGGATATCGAAGATAACGAAATCCTGTTTGATACCGATCTCAGTGTCGAAAAGGCGATCAAATACCACAAAAAGCTGGTTGCAAAGCTGGTTTGTCATCTTGTTTTGCATGTCATTGGCGGTGAAGTCGGCAAAACGGTGTTGATCCGTGTTCGAATGACCGACAGTGAGGACAAACTCCCCGAACTCAGTGTCGAAGTATTGACCAAAGACAAGATTGGTGGTGGGGCGTCCGGCGGAATTCACCTGGATCTCGAAATTGCCCGGCGTATCGCCCCGGCGATTGGTGGTGAATTGTTCCTTGATCATCAAAATCTGGAAATGACGGGTCTTCATTTCCAGGCAAGTGTCGAAGGGATTGACAGTTTCAGATCCGGCTTTGTTGTCCCGGCACATCTTAAAAACCTTCAGGCACTTATTGTTGATGATAATGAGACATCCCGAACCGTGTTTGAGCAGCTGACATCTGCACTTGGCTGGACGGTTGATGTTGCGGCGTCAGGCGAAGCAGCAATGCATATGATCCGGTTCAAACAAGGCATGCGGGAGTCATATGACGTCATTCTGATTGATTGGCGCATGCCTGGTATGGATGGCTGGCAAACCAGCGAGGAAATCAGAAAGCTTCAGAATGGTGGCAAGGTGCCGATCATTGTTATGATATCCGCCCATAACCGGACATTCCTGTCCAAAAATATCCAGGACCGCGGGCGGGTGTTGAATGGCTTCCTGACCAAACCGGTGACACTCAGCATGTTGCTTGACGCGGTTGCCGATGCAACAGCCCATGTCCAGGAGCCAGTGACGGAAGGTGAAAATCCTGGAACCAGCGCCGAACCGCTGTCGGGCAATACGGTACTGATCGTTGATGACAACCAGATGCACCGCGAAGTCGCCAAGGAATTCATGATCCGCAATGGTGCACAAGTCTATACGGCGTCGGGCGGTTATGAAGCGATCAGCAAAGTGCAGAATTACCGCGACGAGATCGATATCGTTCTGATGGATGTGCAAATGCCTGACCTGAACGGGTTTGATGCGGTCAAACGTATCCGCGAACTGGGCTATCAGGATATCCCGGTCCTGATGATGACAGCCAACAGCACATCCGAACTTCATCACAGAAGCCTTCAATCGGGTGCCAACGAAGTGGTGATCAAGCCGTTTGTAATGCGCGAAATTGTCATGGCCATGTCCAAATATGTTGGCAGGGCCCGGCAATTCAGGAACACAGATAAAAACGCCAGACATTCGGTAGAGGCATGGAAGGTTGGTCGGGATCTTGGTTTCAATGCTGATGTGATCGAACAGCGCTTTGACGGACAATCGTCAACCTACGTCAATTCGCTCAAGACATTCGTCCGTGATGCAAAACGGTTGACCCACAAACTTGAAATCGATCATGGACGCAAGGTCTGGGAAGACATCGTGCGTGAAACGACTGCGCTGGGTGGATTGCTGTCTGTGGTCGGGGCGGTGGAAGATTCCCTTAAATTCAAACAGCATGCCGAGATGCTGCAAAAAATACAGAAGGGCGAAACTGTCGGGCCAGCCAATATCGACAATGCCTTGCAGGATGTTGGTCGCGGGCTGGTTGATTTGCTCAATACCCGGATCGCGGCAACCGAACAGTTCCTTGAACAGTTGGAAGAAGAAGCGGGCGATGAAGGGGACAATGAAGGGGGCAAAGAGGCCTGAATATCAGGCCGTCTGATCGTCCCCTTCTGTCAATTCATTCCACTTCATTCCCTGCATTCCCTGTATTCCCCGGGGCGGCGATTATCCTAGTTGGATGTTTCGTCGCCCTTGGTAGCAAGGATCGCCAGCGTCTCGTCCAGAACACGGTCAAATTCGTCCAGCATTGCCGCAACCTTTTCGATCTCTCCGTTATGGGTCAGTCGTTCCATTTCGGCCGACATTTTTGAAATCCGGGTTGCTGCGACCTGCGACGATGACCCCTTCATGATATGAAGCTGCTCGCTCAGGGTTTTGGTTTCGTTATCCTTGATCGCCTGATGGATCTGCGTCTGGCAGTCGCGTGCTTGCGGGTCATAGAGTTTGCACAGGCGATGATACAGATCGACACTTCCTGCTGTCAGTTCGATTGCAAGCTTTTCCTCATGCAGCGGGAAGTCATCCCATGCCGATCCCGTCGCCTGTTGAGCCGGAATGGCAGGGGCATCGGCGGGACTGCTGTCGGCTGACTGCACCGTTTCGTCAGCCGGTTTCGGGGCTGGGTTGCTTCTGTTTGATTTTGAGCCGACCCGCACATGTTTCAGGATTTTGGACACAATCAGTTCGAAATCAAAAGGCTTGCCGACAAAGTCATTCATGCCCGCTTCGCGGCATTTATGCTGTTCATTTTCCAGAACGCCAGCCGTCAGTGCGATGATCGGCAAATCAAGATCGGGATAGGATGAGCGCAGGCGTTCCGTTGCCTCAAGCCCGGTCATTTCGGGCATCTGCACATCCATCAGGACGATATCAAATGAATGTTTTTCGACTGCCGCAACGGCCTTGATGCCATTATCCGCAATATGGACCTTGGCGCCCAACGAGGTCAGCAAATCCTTTGCCACCTGCTGGTTCACAATATTGTCCTCGGCCACCAGAATATTAAGTCCGGCCAGGGCATTGTCGGTGATCTTATAGGCCGGGGCACAGCCCGGACGGATTGCCGCACTGGCATCGCTGACGGATGTAATCGCATCCATGAATGATGATCCGGTTACCGGCTTGGTCAGCAATTCGTATTTTTCGGCATTTTTAGTTTGCGACAAAAGATCGCGCTCATAGGCCGTGACCATGATGATTGCCGGCATTTTTTCAAGCTTGTCGGCCGGAATGCGTTCAATGGTCTCAAGGCCATTCAGCCCGGGCATCTGCCAGTCAATCATCAGGATGTCATAGGGCACTTTGGCATTAAGCAGCATTTCAATCGCTGTTTGTCCGTCCGGTGCGGTGTCGGCCTTGACATAAAGCGAATGGGCAATGGTCTGAAGCGCTTCGCGGGTTGGTTCCTGATCATCGACGATCAGAACTCGCAGATTGTCGACTTTTTCGAAATAAAGTGGCGGTGCAATGTCATTGGGACCTACCCGCAGCGGTATTTTCAACGTGAAGGTCGATCCGCGTCCCGGGCTGCTGCGCAGGGTAATTTCACCCCCCATCGCAGTTGCCAGCCGGTTGGAAATCGCAAGTCCAAGCCCGGTTCCGCCATATTTGCGTGTTGTTGACGCATCGGCTTGGGTGAACGGGTTGAATATCGTGGCTTGCTGATTTTCGGGAATGCCGATTCCGGTATCCGTGACCTGGAAACACAGGATCGGTTCGGGTGCATGTTCCTTGTGAACATCAAGGCGCACGGTTCCGGCATCGGTGAATTTGATCGCATTGCTGATCAGATTGACCAGAATTTGTTGCAGGCGCTGGGAATCCCCGATGATCGAACGTGGCACATCGGGGGCGACATCAATCACCGCTTCGATGGCCTTGTCATTGACCGACATCGACATGATCGACCCGACATTGTCGATCACATCGGGCAGGACAAAGGGTTCCTGATCCAGAACAAGTTCATTGGCCTCGATCTTCGAGAATGTCAGGATTTCGTCAATCACCCCCAACAGGAATTTGCCCGAAAGCCCGATCTGGCGAACATATTCACTTTGTTGCTGTTCAAGCGGGGTGCGTTTCAAAAGCTGCGTCAGCCCGAAAATCGCATTCATCGGGGTTCGGATTTCGTGGCTCATATTGGCCAGGAAGTCATCCTTGATCCGTGCCAGTTTTTCGGCGTCATTACGCGCGATTTCAAGTTCGCTGTTAATGGTTTGCAGCTTCTTGTTATAGCGCTGTGTGGCCAGTGCCCGCAGGTTGATCGTCCAAAGAATGCCGATCATGAACACCAGCAAAATCACCGATGCAATGGTGATACCGGTCGAAAATACGTTCCAGTATTGCATCGCATAGTCATAGGGACGCGACGTGGAAATCACCAATGTGTCGTGAAAGACCCGCTCGGCAACACCAAACCGGGCCTGACCGGTAAAGACATTGGAATAGACATTGGCAACGACCCGCTCGGACGAGTTGGCAACATCGGTATAAATCTCGGCATCGGCCATCGATTTCGAGATCATCTCGTCCTTTGCCGGTTTGCGTGCAACCAGATTGAAATTGCGGTCCAGCAGGGTGACATAATCGACCGGGATTGTTGATTTGGCAATGCGGTCAATCATCGTACCCGGATCGATCACAGTCGAAATCACACCGACCAATTGGCCGTATGGGTTGCGGATAGCCCGCGCGAATGAAAGTTGCCAACGGCCATCAACAAGGTTCTTGACCGGCCCTGACAGGAACCGCGGTGCATCACCGCCATCAAGGAAATATTTGACGTAATCACGCCCGGATAAATCGACATCGGGTGCCGGGAAACTGCGCGATGAATGGATGATGCGGCCATTTATGTCGGTCACACCGAACACGCGGACAATATCGAGTGCGTCGGCGGCCTGCTTGAGCAGAAGATGCTTTTCGCGTGCCGAGTACCGTTCGTCATAAATGATGCTGCCAAGCGCGGTCAGGGTGGTTTCCACCCCGATCATTTGTTCTTCGACCTGACTGGCATAGCCATCAAGGAGATTTGTCAATGATCGCAGTTCGCGCTGCTCGGCATTTTCACTTAGCGGGAAATGCACATAATAGTTGAATCCGAGAACCAGAAGGGTGATTGCCGCTGCAGCAAGGGTGACGGGCATGCTGCTGCGACGGAGGAGTGCCTGTTTCAAACCTTCAAGCATAAAGTCATCCCGGGTCATTCGTGTTTCAAAAGCGAAAGCATCAGTTCGGCTTAGGATCAACGCATTACAGGTCGTGTGTGGGGTCTCAACTTGCAATGCAATTGCAAAAATCTTCTCTGTGCAACCAGAACGTCCACTATGAATTGTCAGTAGATTTAAGACAAGACTGTTTTGTTTTTCAGTAGTTTGCAAGTGAACAGGCACAAAAAAATCCCGCAGCATTTGCCGCGGGATTTTGAAGTTTTATTCTGGCTTGCCTTAGTGGGTACGCTGGCCTGTGGCATAAAGCATGCCGTGCGTGCCGCTCAGGACGTCTTCATTGCCAAGATTGATCGCCTGGAACCGGTGTCGATCAAAATGGCCGGGCATCAAAAGCCCGTTGGCGGGGGCTGCCTGGAAGCCAAAGCGCGCGTAATAGTCCGGGTCTCCGACCAGAAGAACCGAACGGTGACCGGCCGATTGCGCAGCGTTAAGGGCTGCATAAACCAGACCGGCACCAACGCCCGATCCGCTATAGATCTTTTCGACCGCAAGCGGACCCAGCAACAGCGCGCTACCGCCGTTGCCCGCATTGACATTCCACAACCGGACAGTGCCGATCAGTTGTTTGCCGTCGTGGGCGACAAACGCAAGACCGTCCGCCGGAAGCCGATCACGGCGCAGGATTTCAGACGATTTCTGAAACCGCGCCGGACCCATGACGCGATCAAGCAGCTTTTCACGTTCGACGTGGTCAAAGCGGCCTTCGCGATCAATCGTGATCACTGATCTGTCTTTCCCGAATAGGGTCAGATGATATAGGCGGTCAGCGGCGAGAAGCCGTTAAACGCCACAGATGCATAAGTGGTGGTATAGGCGCCGGTTGCTTCGATCAGAACCTCGTCACCGATGGTCAGTGCGACCGGAAGGTCATAAGGTTTTTTCTCGTAAAGCACGTCGGCAGAGTCACAGGTCGGACCGGCCAAAACGCAGGGAGCAACATCGCCACCGTCATGAATGGTCGTGATCGGGTAACGGATTGCTTCGTCCATGGTTTCGGCAAGGCCACCGAATTTACCGATATCAAGGTAAACCCAGCGCACCGGATCATCTTCGTGTTTGCGCGAAATCAGCACAACCTCGGCTTTGATCACGCCCGCATCACCAACCATGCCACGGCCCGGTTCGATAATGGTTTCGGGCATGTGATTGCCAAAGTGGGTGTGAAGCGCGTCAATGATCGCCGAGCCATAAGCTTCGGTCGCCGGAACGTCACGCAGGTAACGGGTCGGGAAACCCCCACCCATATTGACCATGCGCAGAACGATGCCTTTGTCAGCCAGGGTACGGAAGATCGAAGATGCTTCTGCCAATGCGGTGTTCCAGGCGTCAAGGTTGCACTGCTGCGACCCGACATGGAACGACACGCCATAGGCATCCAGACCCATGTGATGAGCATGTTCAAGAACTTCGAGCGCCATCGAAGGCGCGCAACCGAATTTGCGCGACAGCGGCCATTCTGCGCCAACGCCATCGGTCAGGATGCGGCAGAACACACGCGATGCCGGTGCAACACGGGCAATTTTTTCGACTTCTTCGACGCAATCAACGGCGAACAGGCGAACACCCATTTCATAAGCGCGCGCAATGTCGCGTTCTTTTTTGATGGTGTTGCCAAACGAAATACGGTCCGGGGTGGCACCAGCGGCCATCGCCATTTCGATTTCGGGCACGGATGCGGTGTCGAAGTTGCTGCCAAGATCGGCAAGCAGGCTCAGAACTTCCGGGGCCGGGTTTGCTTTGACCGCATAGAAAATGCGGGAGTCAGGAAGCGCACGGGTAAAGGTCTCGTAGTTGCGCTGAACAACATCAAGATCCACAACAAGGCACGGGCCTTCCGGTCGGTTCTGTGCGAGAAAATCAATAATACGCTGAGTTGCCATTGGGGCGTTCTCCCATTCCACGAATATGGCAGCGTGCATGTACCTGATGCGTATGAGCGCGGTGGAGGCGCGTGACGCGGACTACCTGCGTGCTGATAAGCTCCGGGGCCAACCGGAACTGCGAAGTTAAGTCTGCCTCGCTATGGAATGGGATTTCCCGTTCCGCACGTGGGCAATGATGGTGTGCCTCTTTAGTGTCGGTGGATTTGGACGCCACCTGAGACCAAAAAAGCCCTACACCGTCGTTGCTTTAAGTAAGTCCTACGGGTTCCAGTAAGCAGGACCACCACAGGCACGTGCGACTTTGGGCAAGGCGGGATTTACGCCTGTTGCTTTCCCGGCGCAAGTGAAATTTTCATCCCTTTTGTCCTGAAACAATCGCAGGATCGTCGAAGAACATATGCCGCAACGCAAAAAATGGCTCAAAAGGCCGTGTTTTTACCAGGCCGGGGTATGAGTTAACGCATTTTGGTATGGGGCATTGCAATTTGTGCATATCCTGTCACCCGATTGATCGTGTCCCGGGACCGGTTTGACGATACATATCGCTTTGAATTGCGCACGCGTCGCGCATCAATTTGAACAGGACGGCCTGGTGTGGACTGGTTGATTATTGCTGTATTCGGGGGAGTCTATTTCGGCATGGCGCTGGGGCGCTGGCCGGGACTTGCGATCAATCGTACCGGCATTGCCGTGATCGGGGCGCTGATCCTGTTGCTGGCCGGGGCGATTGATGGTGATCAGGCCCTTGCCGCGGTGGATTTTGCCACCCTGTCGGTTTTGCTGACCCTGATGGTGTTGTCATCGCAATATGCCGCCAGCGGCTTTTTTGACTGGATCGGGGATCGCATCATTCATCTTGATCTGACGCCGCGCGGGTTGCTTGCCGGTGTGATCATGGTATGTGGCGGCCTGTCAGCCGTGATGACCAATGATGTGGTGGTCTGGGCGGTCACACCGATTCTGATTGCCGGGGTGGTGGCACGCGGTCTTGATCCCAAACCGTTTGTGATTGCGGTTGCCTGTGCGGCCAATGCCGGATCGGCCGCGACCCTGATCGGCAATCCGCAAAACCTGATGATTGCCGAATTCGGCCAGCTTGATTTCATGGCCTTTCTGCTGGCCTGCGGGGTGCCGGCGCTGATCGGGCTTGTGGTGGTTTATCTGGTGCTGGTTTACGGGCCGGCCACGCGCGACCTGTTGCGCTTTGCCAATCCCGGGCCTCGTATCGATGCGGATCAAAAAATTACCCTGGATCGTGCCATGCTGACCAAGGCGGTGGTGGCAACGATTGCGGTGATCCTGATCTTTGTCTTTGTCGAAGAACGCGCACTTTGGTGTTTGCTGATTGTTGCGATGCTGTTGCTCAGTCGCAAGCTGGGCACCGATCAGGTTTTGGGGCGTGTCGACTGGCATTTGCTGGCGCTGTTTTGCGGCCTGTTCATTGTCACCGGCGCGATGTCGGGCGATGACGTGATTGCCGGTTTCTTTCGCGATCTGCTGATTGGTCTTCGGGTTGATCAACCCGCCGTCCTGCTTGGCGTGTCGCTGGCGGGATCCAATACCATCGGCAATGTGCCGCTGGTGATGATGTTGCTTTCCCTTGGGCCTGACTGGTCGCAAAGCATGTTGCATGCCCTGGCGGTTTTCAGCACATTGTCGGGTAATTTTCTGATTGTCGGCTCGGTTGCCAATATCATTGCTGTTGAACAGGCTGCCAAGGCCGGCACGGTGATTTCCTTTGCCGATTACGCCCGCATCGGCGTGCCCGTCACCCTGATCAGTCTGGGGATGGCGCTGGGCTGGATATTATTGATTGCGTAGGACCAAACATGACCAAGATTAAAATCACCGCTGGCCCGTTTACCTTTGACGGTGTGCTTGAAACCGCCAAGGCCCCTGAAACCTGCAAGGCGTTTCTTGAACGCATGCCGTTCGAAAGCAAAGCCGTCCATGTGCGCTGGAGCGGCGAGGGCGTCTGGATGCCGCTTGGCGATTACCAGTTTGGTGTTGGCTATGAAAACCACACCAGCTTCCCGGCACCGGGCCAGATCATCCTGTATCCCGGCGGCATCAGCGAAACCGAAATCCTGCTGGCCTATGGCGGGGTTCATTTCGCCTCAAAGGTTGGTCAGCTTGCCGGTAACCATTTCATCACCGTGACCAGCAATCTTGAAGACCTTGAAAAGCTCGGCAAGATGACGCTTTGGGAAGGGGCGCAACCGATCCGGTTTGAACTGGCCTAAAGATATACTGTGAACCGGCACACTCGCCTCTTGAAGCCGATTGACCTAGAAGGCTTCCAATCTTCATCATTCAGGCGGGAAAGCCGTGTTCGAGACAATCAATCTGTGGATTCAGGATCACCAGCAGCTGGTCTATAGCCTGATCTTTACCTATTGCGTGAGCAAGGCCAGCATTCTGCCGGTTTTTGTCGGTGTGTTTGTGGTGTCTGAAAGCCTGCTTTTGGGGCCATCCATGATCGCGATGATTTCCGGGTCTGTGGCCGGTGATCTTTTGCGGTTCTGGCTGGGGCGCAAATATGGCGATGTGATTGTCCGCAAAATGCCCGACGCCCTTTCGAAATGGATGGGCAAGACATTGCGCCTGTTCGAACATTATGGTGTCGCCTATATCCTTTTGTGTCGGTATCCCAACACCATCCGATCGATCAGCGTATTTCCGGTCGGCATGAGTTCGATGTCATTCATGCGGTTCCTGCCGCTTAGCATCGCATCGATCCTGATCTGGATCGGGATCTATTTTGCTCTGGGTTATGTGCTGGGCGAAGGGATGTCGGAACTGCTTGAACGCAATCTGACGCTGTTAAGTCCGATCTTGCTGATTGTGTTCCTCGGGCTTGGATGGTTCGGGCTTAAACGCATCGACAAGCTTGAACAGCAGGCCGAAAAGGCGATCAAATAATCAAACAAAAACGGCAGCCCGATGGGACTGCCGTTTTTCATGTTTGGATATCAGGGCTGCTTATTCAGCAGCAATCGTCTTGCCGTCTTTTTCCAGCATCTCGCCCTGTTTGCGTTTGGCAAGGATTTCACGCGCCTTGGCATAGGTCGGGTCGTGCCAGAAGATCAGGCAACCGTTACATCCTCGGCCACAGCACCCCTTGGTGCCAACGCGCGGGGTGCGGAACGAACGTTCTTTCTGGCGGTCATCAAGGGCGGTCTGAAGCGCTTCGCGTTTGGCGTCATAGCGGTCTTCGTTGCCTTTGCCCATCTCGATCTTGTGGCCTTCCTGATCAAGTTTCAGGCGTTGCCATTCATCCTCAGACAGGGCCTTTTCCTTGCGCACGATGGTCATCGGAAGCACTTCACGACGCAGGAATTCCGGGTCTTCCTGTTCAAACAGGCTGAACGGAAGACGGATGCGCGGATGGGTGTTGGCATGAACCGCTTCGCCGACCTTGCCGGTTTTGGCGTCGATGAATTCATACATGCGGATGAAAATGGTCTGGCGTGACCGCGGCGGGACGATTTCAATCACGTCACCGGGCAACATGCGGTTTTTAACCGACATGATAAAGGCGTCGTCTTCGACTTCCTCGATCATTCCGGCAAATTCCCAGTCAGACACGTTGGTGTTGCTGTCATAGCCGTGCGCATAATTGGTCAGACGGCCATCATGGAACGCAAGGGTATAGCCCCGGTTCGGAATAGTCGCCAGTTCCTTCATATATTCTTCGGCAGACCAGTTTTCCGGGTCTTCATACCAGTCATCAATTGCCATGCGGTACGCACGGGCAACCAGACCGGCGTAATAGGGGCTTTTGCCACGGCCTTCGACCTTGAGGCTGTCGACACCGATTTTCAAATAGTCTTCAAGCTTCGGCATGATGCAAAGATCACGCGAATTGAGGATATAGGACCCGCGTTCGTCTTCCTGAATTTCCATCAGTTCGCCCGGACGCATGTCTTCTTCAAGGAAGAAGTCAAACATCTCAAGGTTTTCTTCGGTCAGTTTGAGTTCCTTGACCGTACCGTCCTTAAGCTTCATGTGGACTTTGTATTTCCAGCGGCACGAGTTTGCACACGCCCCCTGGTTGGCACCGCGTTCGGCCATGAAGTTCGACAGAAGGCAACGACCGGAATAGGTCATGCACATCGACCCGTGCACAAATGCCTCGATCTTGATATCGGGGCATTTTTCGCGAATTTCGGTCAGTTCGGCATAGGAAACCTCGCGGCCCAGCACCACAAGCTTGGCGCCGATGCTTTGCCAGAATTTGACCGACTGCCAGGAACAGACATTGGCCTGGGTCGATACATGCAAATCAAGTTCCGGAGCATGTTCGCGCACAAACATGAACACACCCGGATCGGCCACGATCAGGCCATCGGGCATGCATTTGCGCACGGTGTCGACATATTCCGGAAGTTTGTCGATATCCTTGTTATGCGAAAACAGGTTCAGCGTCAGATAGACGCGAACACCGTGGCTGTGGGCAAATTCAATGCCTTCGACCACGTCTTCAAGCGACATCTGGCTTTTGACCCGCAATGACAGATCGGGTGTGCCCATGTAAACGGCGTCTGCACCATAGAGCACAGCCACTTTCAGTTTTTCGAGCGAACCTGCTGGCATCAGCAATTCGGAACGGCGCGATTGATCACTCATCACTTGCGGGTCTTTTCTATTTGGTCGTCTGCGGGAAATCTCTCTGGCGCGGCTTCTATCACAGCCTGCTGCCTGTGCCGATTAAAATCGCATATTTGCCCCTGCTTGCATAGAGACCCGTGATGATCAGCAGCCATGTCATTGCCGCAGGGCGGGGATGATAGCAACTGACTTGAAGTCATCAAGGTGATATAGTATATATTGCTTATTATATATCAACCATGCGACTTTGACAGAGTTGGCAGATGCCAAAATTCACAGATCCCAAACAGAATATCGGCTTTTTGATGAAGGACGTGACCCGTCTGATGCGGCGCAATTTCATGCGTCACGCGGACGAGTTCGGCCTGACCCAGGCCCAGATGCAGGCGCTTGTCTATGTCGCGCGTGGCGAAGGCATGCGTCAGGTTGCCTTGGCGGAAATGCTTGAAATCCAGCCGATTACAGCCGCACGCCTGATTGACAAGCTTGTCGAGGAAGGGCTGGTCGAACGCCGGCCCGATCCCGATGACCGGCGCGCCTTTCAGCTTTATGTGACCGATGCGGCCAAACCGCTGCTTGATCGCATTTATGTGGTTGCGGCTGCGGCGCGCGAAGATGCCATGACCGGGATCACCCCGGATATGCAGCAGATGCTGATTTCTGTTCTGGGCCGGATGCATGACAACCTGACCGCTGTCGAACAGGGCAGCAAGCATACCGACACCGACGCGCCAACCGACCCAAAGCCAGCCGGCTCAAAGACCGCATAAATCAAGGCCCCGAAAATCATGTCAGATCAAAATCAGAATGCTGCCCCGTCGGCGGCGAACGAAAATCCTGTGTCAAAACCAAGAAAACGCTGGTTGCGTCCGGTGCTGTTGCTGGCCGGGCCGCTTGCCGTGGTGGTGGGTGGGGCTTACTGGTATTATACCGGCGGGCGGTTTGTCAGCACCGAGAATGCCTATGTCCATGCCGACATGGTGGCCATCGCCCCGGAAATTGACGGACCGGTCAGTGAAATTCTGGTCGATGAAAACCAGCAGGTCCACAAGGGCGACGTGCTGTTTCGCATTGATCCGCGCCCCTATCAGATCGCGGTTGAACGCGCCCATGCCAATCTGAATGCGATCAAACAGGAAGTCGACGCCCTGCGCCACAGCTATGACGAACTGGCAGGCAGCCTTGAACTGGCCAAGATCAATCTCGATTACGCCCAGAAGAAATTTGATCGGCAGCAGGCGCTGCGCAAAAGCAATGTGGCATCACAAGCAGCCCTTGACGAAGCCCAGAACAACCTTCTGGCCGCCAAGCAACGCATTGTCCTTAATCAGCGGGCGATGAAAACCACCCTGTCAAAGCTGGGCGGGGATGCCGATACCCCGATTGAAGATCTGCCGCAATATCAGCAGGCGAAATTTGATCTGGCCCGTGCCGAGCTTGATCTGAAACACACCGAAATCATTGCACCGTTTAATGGTGTGCTGAGCAACAAGCCCGAAGAAGGCGCCTATGTCAAAGCCGGTTCGGCGATGGCAAGTCTGGTTTCAAGCGACGTTCAATGGATTGACGCCAATTTCAAGGAAGTCGAACTGACCCATCTTGAACCCGGGCAGGAAGCCGACATCAAGGTGGATGCCTATCCCGATCATGTCTGGCACGGGGTTGTGCATTCCGTAGCACCGGCGACCGGGGCGGAATTTTCCGTGATCCCGGCGCAGAATGCGACCGGCAACTGGGTCAAGGTGGTGCAGCGCGTTCCGGTGCGCATCGCAATCAATCGTGATGATGATTTGCCGCCGCTGCGCGCCGGCATGAGCACCGAAGTCGAGATTGACACCCATCACCAGCGCGAAGTCCCGGCATTTGCCGCCACCATGATGTCATGGATTGGCATCAATCAGGCCGAAGCCGGAACTGAAACCGGAACCGGAACCGGTCATACGATGCCCGGGGCCGCACAATGAGTGCTGCCGCCACGGCGGCCAGCGAGACAACGCCGCTTGAACGCGGTCTGACCACCGTTTCGATCATGCTTGCAACCATCATGCAGGCACTCGACACCACCATTGCCAACGTTGCCTTGCCCCATATGCAGGGCAGCATGGCCGCGACCCAGGATCAGATTTCCTGGGTACTGACATCCTATATTGTGGCGGCTGCGATCATGACGCCGCCGACCGGTTTTCTGGCCGCGCGCTTTGGCCGCAAGAAGCTGTTTCTGGTCTCTGTTACCGGCTTTACCATTGCCTCCATGCTATGCGGGGCGGCGGTGTCGCTTGAAGAAATGGTGGCGTTCCGTCTGTTGCAGGGCGCGTTTGGGGCGGGGCTTGTGCCGCTGTCACAGGCGGTGTTGCTGGATACCTACCCCAAGGAAAAGCATGGCTCGGCCATGGCGATGTGGGGGATGGGGGTGATGTTGGGGCCGATTTTGGGTCCGACGCTGGGCGGCTATCTGACCGAATTTTATAACTGGCGCTGGGTGTTTTACATCAACCTTCCCATCGGGTTGATGGCGCTGTTTGGCATCATGGCCTTTGTGCCCGAAACCGATAAAAGACCCGGTTTGTCATTCGACTGGTTCGGCTTTGCATTGCTGAGCCTGTCGATCGGTGCGCTTCAGATGATGCTGGATCGCGGCGAAAGCCAGAACTGGTTTTCATCGTGGGAAATCATCATTGAAACGGCGCTGGCGGCGGTGTGCCTTTATATGTTCATCGTCCATATGTTCACCGCAAAGAACCCGTTCCTTGAACCGGGTCTGTTTGCTGACCGGAACTTTGTCGTCGGGCTGTTTTTCATCTTTGTGGTTGGCGTGGTGTTGCTGGCGACTTTGGCATTGTTGCCGCCATTTTTGCAAAACCTGATGGGATATCCGGTGGTAACCGCGGGCATGTTGCTGGCGCCGCGCGGGGTGGGCACCATGATTGCCATGATGATGGTCGGGCGACTGGTCGGGCGGATTGATACCCGGCTTCTGATCCTGTTTGGTCTGTTTATGACGGCCTTGTCACTATATGAGATGATCGGATTTACCACCGATGTCAGCGAGTTCGTGATTATCCGGACCGGCATCATTCAGGGGATCGGGCTTGGCTTCATTTTCGTGCCGCTCAGCACGATTACCTTTGCGACCCTGAACCCGCATTACCGGACCGAAGGCACGGCGATGTTCAGCCTGATGCGCAATATCGGATCAAGCATCGGCATTTCGGTCATGACCACCATGCTGACTCAGAATACCCAGGTGGTGCATGCAAGTCTGGCCGAAAAGCTGACACCGTTCCGCATGGCCCTGCAAAGCCCGTGGCTGCCCGATCTTTGGGACTGGGACACACAGACCGGGGCGGTGATGCTTAATAAGGTTGTCACCGCACAGGCCAGCACGATTGCCTATCTCAATGATTTTCAGGCGATGATGTGGATCGTGATCGGGGTGGTGCCGTTGCTGTTGCTGATGCAGGGGCCAAAACGGGCCAAGCCATCCGAGGACGAACATATGGAAGTCATGGAATAGCGTTCCCGACATTCCAAAAACAAAACGCCCGCAAGCAATGGTTTTCGGGCGTTTTTATTGTTCGGACTGGTTCAGGCGGTTGGTGTTTCGGGTTCCGGATCAATCGGGCGCGGCCGACCGTCTTCATCAAGTGCGACAAAGGTAAACACGCCTTCGGTGACTTTTTCCGATGTTTCTTCAAACCGGGTCTGGCGCCAGGCTTCGACATTGATGCGAAGCGATGTACGGCCTTCATGGATGATTTCGGTAAAGAATGAAACTTCATCCCCGACATGGACCGGGCGCAGGAACGACATGGTATCGACAAAGACCGTGGCGGTTCTGCCCTTGGCGCGGCGTGCGGCCGCGGTCCCGGCCGCCAGGTCCATCTGCGACATCAGCCAGCCGCCAAAGATATCGCCGCTCGGATTGGTGTCCGATGGCATGGCAACGGCCCGAACCGATGGTTGACGATCGGGAAGGGTGTCCGTGGCAGTTTCGTTTGATGTCATCACGCGCGATCCGAAATGGGCTTATGACATAACGTTACTTTAGTTCATCGGATTAAAGCCAGCGTAAAATATCGCCAAATCAATGTGATGGCGGATGTTTGAGAGCAGCAAGAAATCCAAGTGCCAGCTGGTTGAAGATGGCGGTTTCCGTGGGGAAATCAGCCGTTTTGACGCAGGAATAACAATTCGGATTTTTAATCTTGACCAAATGATCAGGATTGGACATGCTGTAACCGTCAGAGAGAGGCATCTGTACGTGTAATCAACCGGGGATAACCCCGAAATCATAACCGCACGACAGATTAGATACTGGGAAACAGTTCAGCATTTGCTGAACGGATACGCCAAGAATGTTCAGAACAGAAAGACCCAGAGTTGGTCGGGCCCGCCCCGTCCGCGCACGCCATAATTCCATCTTCAATCCCGATACGGGATTACCGTGCCGATAACGGTCAGACTGTTTTTGCATTCTTGTTTTGTCTCTCGACGACATCAGGAGAGGACGCCTTTTTGGCAGGGAGACAAAACCAATGACCACCTTGCAGGCCAAGCAAGTTTCCAAATCCGGTGCCCATCATGGCGGCATCGGCCACAATGACGCAGATGACGGTTTTTCCGATCTGCATCCGCCATATTCCACCCTTCAGGCAATGGCAGAAAGCAACCGCTGTCTTTATTGCTATGACGCGCCTTGTGTCACCGCATGCCCGACATCGATTGATATCCCGACCTTCATCCGCAAAATCAGCACCGGCAACCCGGATGGTGCGGCAAAGACCATTTTGTCAGCCAATATCATGGGCGGCACCTGTGCCCGTGCCTGTCCGACCGAAGTGCTGTGCGAAGAGGCCTGCGTACGTAACGTCGCCGAAGACACGGCTGTTGAAATCGGAAGTTTGCAACGTTTTGCCGTTGATCATTTGATGGCGCGCGATCTGCCCCATCCGTTCAAGCGTGCGCCTGAAACCGGCAAATCGATTGCCGTAATCGGGGCCGGTCCGGCGGGGCTTTCATGCGCGCATCGCGCGGCGATGCTGGGCCATAATGTCACGGTGTTTGAGGCCAAGGCAAAACCGGGCGGTCTGAACGAATATGGTTTGGCCGCCTATAAGATGACCAATGACTTTGCCCAGCGCGAAGTTGAATTCCTGCTTGGCATCGGTGGTATTCGCATCGAATACAACAAGGCACTTGGCCGCGATATCAGCATCGAGGCGCTGAAAGATTCCTATGACGCCGTGTTTGTCGGTGTCGGTCTTGGATCGACCAACAATCTTGGCCTTAAGGGCGAAGAATTCCCGGGCATTGATGACGCCATCAGCTTTATCGAAAAGCTTCGTCAGACCGAACCGAAAACCGACATGCCGGTTGGTGACAAGGTGATTGTCATTGGCGGCGGTAACACCGCAATCGATGCCGCGGTTCAGGCCAAGCGCCTTGGGGCAGATGAAGTAACCCTGGTGTATCGCCGTGGTGCCGAAAATATGTCGGCCACCGAATTCGAACAGGATCTGGCGAAAACCAATGGTGTGGTTGTCCGCTATTGGGCAAAGCCGGTCGCGATCAAGGCCAATGGCAAGCTGATTGGCATGGAGTTCGAAAAAACCGAACTTGATGCCAGTGGCAAGCTGGTTGGCACCGGCGAAACTTTCGAAGTGCGCGCCGATCAGATTTTGAAAGCCATCGGACAAAAAATCAAAACCGATGACCTTGCCGGAATGGAGATCGCCGGCGGCAAAATCGTGGTCGATGAAAACTATCAGACAACAGCCCCGGGCGTGTTCGCCGGTGGGGACTGCATCAAAAGCGGCGAAGACCTGACGGTTCAGTCGGTCGAGGACGGCAAACAGGCCGCCATTGCCATTGATGCATTCCTGAAATCCGCCAGCGCATAACCGCCAGTCAAAGGGAGAGAGAAAATGGCTGATCTAAGCTGCAAAATCGCCGGGATTGATTCGCTAAACCCGTTCTGGCTGGCATCTGCACCGCCGACCGACAAAAAATACAACGTCGTTCGCGCCTTTGAAGCTGGCTGGGGCGGGGTTGTCTGGAAGACGCTGGGCATTGATCCGCCCGTGGTCAACGTATCGTCGCGCTATGGTGCCCATCATGACCAGAACCGTCGGTTGCTTGGCATCAACAATATCGAACTGATTTCCGATCGTCCGTTGTCGGTGAACCTTCAGGAAATCCGTGAATGCCGTGCGGAATATCCCGATCACGTCATTATCGGATCTATGATGGCCCCGATCGAAGAACGCGCCTGGAAGGACCTTGCCCAGCAGATCGCCGAAAGCGGCGTGCATGGGATCGAACTTAACCTTGGTTGCCCGCATGGCATGTGCGAACGCGGCATGGGTTCGGCGATCGGGCAGGTGCCGGAAATGGTCGAACAGGTCACACGCTGGGTCAAGGATGCGGTCGATATCCCGGTCTTTACCAAGCTGACACCCAATATCACCAATATCCTGTGGTCGGCCGAGGCCGCCTATAAGGGCGGGGCGGATGCGGTATCACTGATTAACACCGTTAACTCGATCATTTCGGTCGATATCGATCAGATGGTCCCAGAACCGATGGTCGATGGCAAGGGAACGCATGGCGGGTATTGCGGGTCGGCGGTCAAGCCGATTGCACTGAACATGGTGGCCGAAATTGCCCGCACGCCGGAAACGAAGAACCTTCACATTTCCGGTATCGGCGGCATCACCACCTGGAAAGATGCGGTTGAATTCATGGCGCTGGGCTCCAACGCGGTTCAGGTTTGTACCGCTGCCATGATCTATGGTTTCCGCGTGGTTGATGATCTGATCGACGGCATGAGCCAGTGGATGGATGACAAGGGTTACACCAGTGTTGAACAGTTCACCCGTGCCGCCGTGCCGCAGGTGGCGAACTGGAACGAGTTGAACATGAACTTTGACACCAAAGCCGTGATCAACCCCGATAACTGCATCGAATGCGGTCGTTGCCACATCGCATGTGAGGATACCTCACATCAGGCGATCACCATGACCAACAAGCCCGAAGGCGGCCGCCTGTTTGAAGTGGTCGATGAGGAATGTGTTGGCTGCAACCTTTGCTATCACATTTGTCCGGTGCCCGATTGCATCACCATGGAGCCGGTCAAAACCGACAAGCCGCCCATGACCTGGCCGGAACACCCGTTGAACCCGATGCGCCTTGCCGCGGAATAAGCCACCAACCAAAAGGACTGAATAATGACTCTTCAACCCAGTGTCCGAAATCTGTCAATTGATGGTGACCGCCTTTGGGACAGCCTGATGGAAATGGCCAAGATCGGCAAAACCGCAAAGGATGGCGTGTGCCGTCTGGCGTTGACCGATCTTGACCGCGAAAGCCGCGATCTGTTCATCAAATGGTGCAAGGCCGAGGGATGCTCGATCCGGATCGACAAGATGGGCAATATCTTTGCCCGTCGCGAAGGCCGCAATCCCGATCTTCCGCCAGTGGTGATGGGAAGCCATCTTGATAGCCAGCCGACCGGCGGCAAATATGATGGTGTTTATGGCGTGCTTTCGGGGCTTGAAGTGATCCGTGCGCTTAATGAAGCCAAATACGAAACCGAAGCCCCGCTAGAAGTCGTGTGCTGGACAAATGAGGAAGGCTCACGTTTTGCCCCGGCGATGGTGTCCTCGGGCGTTTTTGCCAAGGTGTTTGACCTTGAATACGGTCATTCACGGGCTGACGTCGATGGCAAAACCATGGGCGAGGAACTGAAACGGATCGGCTATATGGGCCCGGACGAGCCGACCATTGATGCCCATCCGATGGGGGCCTATTTCGAAGCCCATATCGAACAGGGCCCGATCCTTGAAGATGAAGGCAAGGATATCGGTATTGTCACCGATGCCCAGGGGCAGCGCTGGTACGAAATCAAATTCACCGGTGTCGAAGCCCATGCCGGTCCGACCCCGATGAAAACACGCAAGGATGCGCTTCTTGGGGCGGCCCGTGTGATCGATCTGGTCAACAAGATCGGTCTGGATCGATCGCCGTTGGCCTGTGCCACGGTGGGCATGATGCAGATCCATCCGAATTCCCGCAATGTCATCCCGGGCGAGGTCTTCTTTACCGTCGATTTCCGTCATCCCGATGATGCGGTTCTGGCCGATATGGACAAGGCCCTTCGCGAAGGAGTGGAAAAGATCGCCGCTGACATCGGCCTGAAAACCGAGCTGGAGCAGATTTTCTATTATGCCCCGGTGCCGTTTGATCCGTCCTGTGTCGATGCGGTGCGCAAGGGCGCGGAACTTGGCGGGTTCTCGGCCCGCGAAATCGTATCGGGGGCGGGGCATGATGCCTGCTATCTCGCACAGGTCTGCCCGACTGCGATGATCTTTATCCCGTGCGTGGACGGGATTTCGCATAACGAAATCGAAGAAGTCCATAAACACTGGTCGGATGCCGGTGGTCAGGTTTTGCTGCATGCGGTTCTGGCCAAGGCCGATGAAACCGTGATGCAGAAATCGGACTAGGCATCGATCCGTCACAAACGGTCACACAATCAAAGCGGGCACTGACCATGCAGTGTGCCGGGGCGGGGCAGGGTATCTTGCCCCGCTTTTTTGTTTGTGGCGCTTTCGGGAAGTTTGGTTGTCGCGGTTCGCGGGTATTGCCGTGATTGCAGCGGGCCTTTGCCGATGTGCGTCAGGTCCCGCTTTCCTTGTCATTGGCAAGTTTGTGCAGATGTGCCGATGTCATGCTGGCAAGGGTGCCGCTTTCTTCAAGTTCGGTAATCAGCAGATTGATGGCGGCAATATCGTCAAGACACGGGGCTGTGCGCGAAAACATCAGTCTTACGTCATTGCGCACCAGCGGCGGTTCGACGGCAAAAACTTCGTTTTCAAGTTTGTCGCGATAGATATTGGTCAACCCGTCATAGCGGCCCAGCAACACATAGGTCACCCGTTCGGTCAAAAGAACATCGAAAATCTTGTTGCCGGTTGGCGAATAGATCATGTCGAGATGATCGCGCGCATAGGTATCGACGAAGTCGCCATAACTGCCCCCCTGCGGGCGGGCACCACGCCGATTTACCAGATCCTCGATCCCGGAAAAGGCAAATTGCCGGTCCTTGTGCTGAAAGACCATGACCTCGTCATAGGCAAACGGGATGCTGTATCGGAAAAGGTCATTGCGTTCTTCGGTGAAATAGGCCCCGGCAATGACATCAAGTTCGCCTTTTTCAAGCATCTGCAAGGACCGGGTCCAGGGAATATCAAGATGCAATTCAAGACGAAAGCCATGCTTGCGGGCATATTCCTGAAGGATGTCGATCCCAAGCCCGACCTGTCGCCCGTCCTTGTCGATATAGGTAACGGGTTCCCAGCCATCCGCCCCGCCGACCGAAATGCTTTTGCATTCATCGCTGGCAGACACGCCTTGTGCATTGGCGCGATCATCGACCGACGCAAGCAGTAATCCAGATGTCAGCAATGCAGCAAACACGTTAGAGACGATGCGCACGCTGTGCGTGATGCGTATCATTTCCGGCCTCAGGCGATAACAGTGACCCAGTTTCTTAAGGTTTGATTTTATATTAGGGAATGCAACTATCCGAAGGAAGGGGAATATCAGTTAAGTCCGACGCCCTTTAGAATAATTCTAACAACATTTTCCTTGGCCTCGGCGAATTGTTGTTCGCTAAGTGGCTGGTTGTCGTTGAATATCTCGATCTGGCGACCAAAGTCCGCATAATGCTGCGTGGTGGCAAAGATCATATACATCAGCGAATAGGGTTCGATGTCATCCATCTTGCCTTCGGCAATCCAGCCGCGGATCACGCCGACACGGGTATCCAGCCAGTCCTTGACCGTAGTGGAAATATAGTCCGACGAGAATTTGGCACCACGAATGATTTCGTGGGCCCAAAGCCGCGACCCATAAGGCCGGGCACGCGACAGATCCATCTTGGCTTCGATATAGCCGCGCAGGATCACCGCCGGGTCGGCACTGTTGTCAAAGGTCATTGCCGCTTCAAGCCAGTGGTCACAGACATCTTCCATGATCCGGCGATAAAGGGCCTCCTTGGTGCTGAAATAATAATGCACGTTGGCTTTTGGAACTTTGGCGATTTCGGCGATGCGGGCAGTGGTCGCCCCCTTGAAGCCGTAATCGGCAAAAACCCGTTCGGCAGCGGCCAGAATTTGTTCTTCGTTTTCCTGCCTGATTGCGGCCTTGTGTGCCCCGTTTGCTGCGGGTTTCGCACCAAACTGATTGTCCTGTTTAGAGCCGCTTTTAACTGAGGTCATTCATGCTCTCTGATTTGTGTCATTTATCTTGACCGTTTGGTCAGGTTAAAATAACCTCTACCATAAATATGCAAAAGAAACTTTTTTATGCGCGTCGTTCTTGATTGCGGTCAAGAGTCGGTTTTGTCCGAAATATCGAACAGCACCGGTGAAAGATAAACAGAAAATAGACGCCGTAAATAAAAATCAGGGTCGCTGAAATGGTGTTTGACGGTCGAATATTCGAAACAATTCCCCGGTGGTGTTAAAGCTCTAGTGCATGGGCGTGTCTCATGCTAACGATTTTTGCGTGCCTGTGAAACGGGCCGTTCCGGGTGTTGAATGTGCGACATATTGGTCACTTGATCGGACCTGCCAGACGATGCCGGAATGAAAGATGTCAGATGCCGGAAATAGGGGTGCCCGCCACCCGACCGGTGTCAGGGAAGCAATAAAAAAGGTACGGGAGACCTTTTATGACAGCCACCACGAAAATCAGCCGTCCAAACGATCTTTCGGCGTTCTGGATGCCGTTTACGGCCAATCGCCAGTTCAAGCAGACCCCGCGCATGTTGGTTTCTGCCGATGGCATGTATTACAAAACCGATGATAATCGCGACATTCTTGACGGGACTGCGGGGCTTTGGTGCTGCAATGCCGGTCACAAGCGTCCGAAAATCGTCGAAGCCGTCAAGGCACAGATGGACGAACTGGATTATGCCCCGGCATTCCAGATGGGCCATCCCAAGGCGTTCGAGCTTGCAAGCCGTCTGGCGCAGCTCATGCCCGGCGACCTGAACCATGTTTTCTATACCAATTCGGGTTCTGAATCGGTTGAAACCGCGCTCAAGATCGCGCTTGCCTATCACCGTGCACGCGGCGATGGCCAGCGCACCCGCCTGATCGGTCGCGAACGCGGCTATCACGGTGTTAACTTTGGCGGCATTTCGGTCGGTGGCATTTCGGGCAACCGCAAAACATTTGGCCAGATGCTGGGTGGTGTTGATCATATCCGCCATACCTATTTGCCAGAAGAAAACGGTGTCACCCGTGGCATGCCCGAACATGGTGCGTTCCTGGCCGATGATCTTGAACGCATTTGCGCATTGCATGATCCGTCAACCATTGCTGCTGTGATTGTTGAACCGGTTGCCGGTTCGACCGGCGTTCTGATCCCGCCAAAGGGTTACCTTGAACGTCTGCGCGAAATTTGCACCAAGCACGGCATTCTTCTGATCTTTGATGAAGTCATCACCGGTTTCGGTCGTCTTGGCGCCCCGTTTGCGGTCGACTATTTCGGCGTTCAGCCCGATCTGGTCACGACTGCCAAGGGCCTTACCAACGGGACGATCCCGATGGGGGCGGTGTTCGCGACCGATGCAATCCATGATACCTTCATGACCGGTCCTGAAAACATGATCGAGCTGTTCCATGGCTATACCTATTCGGGCAACCCGGTTGCCTGTGCGGCCGGCCTTGCGACCCTTGAGACCTATGAAGAAGAAGGTCTTTATGAAAAGGGCAAGGAACTTGGCCAGTATTGGGAAGATGCGGTTCACAGCCTGATTGATCTGCCGCGTGTGAAGGATATCCGTAACCTTGGCCTGATCGGTGCGATCGAGCTCGAAGGGATCGACGGTTTCCCGACCAAACGTGCGTTCAGTGCCTTCCTCAAGGCGTTTGAAAAAGGCATCCTGATCCGCACAACCGGCGACATCATTGCGCTTTCTCCGCCGCTGATCATTGAAAAATCACATATCGATCAGCTGTTCGGAACGCTGCGCGAAGTGCTTAAAGAGATCGACTAACATCGATGACTGTTACCCCTTCGCCCTTGCGGGCGAAGGGCGGCTTGCCGGACTGATAAAAACCAAATGGTCCGGCAACGCCACGGAGGAAACATCTGTTTCGCGATTTTTTCGATCGCGTCCCTTCTGGGAATAGACCCGCATAAAACAAAACAGGGTCTTTGGGGGCGCGTTCGGACATAAGTCCGTCAGACCACAAAAGTGGCAAGGACATAAAATATCAGATCAAGGAGGTATCTCGGATGTCGATGCTGAGAGGCGGCCTGATTCAAATGAGCCTTAAGGGTTCAACCGATCAGACGCCTGAAGAAATCCGCAAGGCCATGATCGAGGCACATCTGCCCCTTATTGAAGAGGCGGGCAAAAAAGGTGTGCAGGTCCTGTGTTTTCAGGAAGTTTTCACACAGCCCTATTTCTGTCCAAGCCAGGACAAGAAATGGTACGCCGCGGCGGAAAAAATCCCCGATGGCCCGACCACACAGCTGATGTGCGAACTGGCAGCCAAATATAAAATGGTGATTGTTGTTCCGATCTATGAGGAAGACATTACCGGGGTGTATTACAACACCGCTGCCGTAATTGACGCCGACGGTACCTATCTTGGGAAATACCGCAAAACCCATATCCCCCATGTCGCCGGTTTCTGGGAGAAATTTTTCTTCAAGCCGGGGGCTTCGGACTGGCCGGTCTTTGAGACCCAGTATTGCAAGCTTGGTGTCTATATCTGTTATGACCGCCACTTCCCGGAAGGCTGGCGTGCGCTGGCACTCAATGGGGCGGAATATATCGTCAACCCGTCTGCCACGGTTGCCGGGGTTTCGGAATATATCTGGAAACTCGAACAGCCCGCATCGGCAGTGGCCAATGGCTGCTTTATCGGGGCGATCAACCGGGTCGGGCGTGAACAGCCATGGGATATCGGCGAATTTTACGGCCAAAGCTATTTCGTCAATCCGCGCGGCGAAATCGAGGCCCAGGCATCCCGCGACAAGGATGAATTGCTGGTCCATGACATGGACATGTCGATGGTGCGCGAAATTCGCAATAACTGGCAATTCTTCCGGGACCGTCGGCCGTCGACCTATACGCGCCTGACGGACGGAAACTGATTTCATGATACTGGCGAGCGGGCAAAGGCCTGCTCGCCGTTTTGCTTTGACCGACCGGCGGGCAATGCTCCGCAATCCCGGCAATGACCGGGCAGACGCAACACATCCGTCTGATCAGATGTCGGCAAGGTTCAGGGCAACGTCCCTGAGGGAGGCTTCCGTAAAGTTGTTCCAGAAAAGACATTTCTGGTTCCGAGAGAGACATACGATCAGGGGAAACCCCATGACGCTAAAACAAGTCGTCAACAATGTTGCCGAGATGCCCGCATCAAAGGACGCCGTTGTTGATATCAAAAATCTGTCGCTGACATTCCAGACGGCCGATGGTCCGGTTTATGCGCTTTCCGATGTTGATCTGACGATCAATGAAGGCGATTTCGTATCCTTTATCGGCCCGTCGGGCTGTGGCAAGACCACGCTTTTGCGCGTGATTGCCGATCTGGAAAAGCCGACCGGCGGCGATATTTCCATCAATGGTGTTTCGCCCGAACAGGCGCGGGAAAACCGGGCTTATGGCTATGTGTTTCAGGCCCCGGCACTCTTGCCGTGGCGTTCGATTGAACGCAATGTGACCCTGCCGCTGGAAATCATGGAGATTTCCAAGGAAGAGCGCATCAAGCGTGCCCATGACGCGCTTAAACTTGTTGAACTGAACGGCTTTGAAAAGAAATTCCCCTGGCAGCTTTCCGGCGGGATGCAGCAACGTGCATCGATTGCGCGTGCGCTGTCATTTGATGCCGATCTGCTGTTGATGGATGAACCGTTTGGCGCGCTTGATGAAATCGTGCGTGACCATTTGAACGAACAGCTTCTGAAATTGTGGGCGCGCACCAACAAGACGGTGGCCTTTGTGACCCACTCGATCCCCGAGGCGGTCTATCTGTCGACCAAGATTGTCGTCATGTCGCCGCGTCCGGGGCGGATCATTGATGTGATCGAAACCGATTTCCCGCGTGAACGTAATCTCGATATCCGCGAAACGCCGGAATTCCTCGAAATTGCGCATCGGGTTCGCGAAGGTTTGCGCGCGGGGCACAGCAATGACGAGTAACACCGCCACCATGACCGGGTCCCTTGCCGGACCGTCGATCTGGTCGCGCATGATGGCGGGACAGACCGGTCCAGTCTGTGTTGTTCTGATTGCGCTGTTTGTTCTTTGGTATGTCGGGGCGGTCTTCATGAATGCGCCGACCCAGATCGACAAATATAACCGTGCCGATCAGACCTGGACCACCAGCCAGCTGATCGAAGATACCCTGGCACAGGAACGCCCGATCCTGCCGGCCCCCCATCAGGTGGCCCAGGAAATGTATAAAACCATCTTTGCCACCAAGATCACGTCAAAGCGCTCGCTGGTCTATCACAGCTGGGTAACGCTTTCCTCGACGCTGCTTGGTTTTGGCATTGGCACCATTCTTGGCATCGTTCTGGCGGTGGGCATTGTCCATGTCATGACGCTTGAAAAAAGCCTGATGCCGTGGGTGATTTCATCGCAAACCATCCCGATACTTGCCATTGCCCCGATGATCATCGTGGTTCTGGGCGCCATCGGGATCAAGGGCGTGGTGCCCAAGGCGGTGATTTCGACCTATTTGTGCTTCTTCCCGGTGACCATCAGCATGGTCAAGGGCCTGCGGTCGCCGCAAGTCATCCAGCTTGATCTGATGCGGACCTATAATGCCTCGAAATGGCAGACCTTCTGGCAGCTTCGTCTGCCATCGGCGATGCCATACCTGTTTGCCAGCCTGAAAGTGGCGATTGCCATCAGTCTGGTCGGGGCCATTGTCGGTGAATTGCCGACCGGCGCACAGGCGGGGCTTGGGGCACGTTTGCTTGCCGGCTCCTATTACGGACAAACCATTCAGATCTGGTCAGCCCTTCTGACCGCGGCCTTTGTTGCGGCGATGATGGTGGTGATTGTCGGGTGGTTTGAGCGCCGGGTTCTGGCCCGCATGGGGGTAAAGTCATGACCCCGATGAAACTTGACAAATTCTGTCTGGTTGGCGCGATTGCAGCGCTTCTGGCGCTGATCTTTCCGCTGGCCGGGATTGATCCCGATACCGGTAAACAGGTTGCCTTTGTCGGCGATATTCCCGGTCTTGCCATTGCCATGGCGCTGTGTGTGATTGCCGGTGCGGCTTTCACATGGCTTGGCGTGCGCACCGTCATCAGCGGGGCGGTCATTCTGGCGGTGGCGGTATTTGGGTGCAGCCAGGCGATCGCGACCCTGTATGATTACGGGGTGGCCGGATATGCCGGAACCGGGTTCTGGTTGTTCATCATTTCGCTGTGGGCTTTTGTCTGGCGCGGGATTGATGTGATTGCCAATTACCGTTCGCTTGAAATGGCCAAACAGCAGGCGGCCAATGTGATTGTGCCGGTGGCCTTCGGGGTCTGGTTGCTGTTTGTCTGGGAAGTCGTGGTATCGGGCTTTGGCGTGCCACAGGTTCTGTTGCCCCCGCCCAGCATGATCGGGGTCCGGTTTGTGACATCGACCGATATCATGGCGGCGGACTTCTATCAGACCTTTGTCAAGGCGGTACTGAGCGGCTATGTGCTTGGTTGCGGGTCGGCCTTTGTCATGGCGATTGCCGTTGACCGTGTGCCGTTCCTCAAACGCGGTCTGTTGCCGCTGGGCAATATGGTTTCGGCCCTTCCGATCATCGGGGTCGCCCCGATCATGGTGATGTGGTTCGGCTTTGACTGGCAATCAAAGGCAGCGGTCATTGTGATCATGACCTTCTTCCCGATGCTGGTGAATACGGTGACCGGGCTGAATGCGGCGGGGAAACTTGAACGCGACCTGATGGCGACCTATGCGTCGGGCTATTGGTCGACCCTGTTCCGGTTGCGGTTGCCCGCGGCCATGCCGTTTGTGTTCAACGCACTTAAAATCAATTCCACGCTTGCGCTGATTGGCGCAATCGTCGCCGAATTTTTCGGCACCCCGATTGTGGGGATGGGCTTCCGCATTTCGACCGAGGTCGGGCGGATGAACATCGACATGGTCTGGGCAGAGATCGCTTTGGCGGCCCTTGCGGGGACCGCCTTCTATGGGGCCGTGGCTTATATTGAGAGAAAAGCGACGTCATGGCATCCATCATTCCGGGTACGTCGCCATTAAAGGCACAATCAAAGACGACCCGCCGGGAGGACTTGACTACAACCTGAGGAGACATCGACGAATGAAGAAATTGTTTGCGACTGCATTAGGGTTGAGTTTCGGTCTGACATCGTTTTCGGCGATGGCAGCAGATGAAGTAACCTTGCAGCTTAAATGGGTCACACAGGCCCAGTTTGCCGGGTATTACGTGGCCCTTGATAAAGGTTTCTACGAAGAAGCCGATCTTGACGTGACCATCAATCCGGGCGGCCCGGACATCGCCCCGCCACAGGTGATTGCCGGTGGCGGTGCCGATGTGATCATTGACTGGATGCCATCCGCACTTGCATCACGTGAAAAGGGTGTGCCGCTGGTCAATATTGCACAGCCGTTTGCCAAATCGGGCATGATGCTGACCTGTCTTAAGGAAACCGGTGTCGAAAGCCCCGATGACTTCCCGGGGCGTACCCTTGGTGTCTGGTTCTTTGGCAACGAATATCCGTTCCTGAGCTGGATGTCGAAACTTGGTATTCCGACCGATGGCGGGGATAAGGGCGTTACCGTCCTGAAACAGGGCTTTAACGTTGATCCGCTGCTTCAGAAGCAGGCCGATTGCATTTCGACCATGACCTATAACGAATACTGGCAGGTGATTGATGCCGGTATTTCGGCAGACGACCTTAAGGTCTTCAAATACGAAGACCAGGGCGTCGCCACCCTTGAAGACGGCCTTTATGTTCTTGAAGATAATCTCAAGGACCCGGCATTTGTCGACAAGATGGCGCGTTTCGTTGAAGCCAGCATGAAGGGCTGGATGTATGCGAAAGAAAACCCGGAAGAAGCTGCCGGCATCGTTCTGGACAATGATGCAACCGGTGCACAGACCGAAAAACATCAGGTCCGCATGATGACGGAAATTGCCAAGCTTCTGGGCGACAGTGCCGCCCTTGACGAAGCAGCCTATCAGCGCACCGTCGACAGCCTGCTGTCGGGTGGGTCTGACCCGGTCATCACCAAGGAACCGGAAGGTGCCTGGACCCATGTCGTAACCGACAAGGCGTCGATGTAATCCGATCATGATCGGCCCGGCGGCGATGTGTGACCCGCCGGGCTGACCTCCCGATTTTGTGTTTGAACAAGGCCCGGACCCGTCCGGGAAAAGGGTGAAATGCCGGGATGGCCCGCAACTTTTCGCCAAACAGACAGACAAGGAGCCACCCATGTCCATGGTTATTCGTGGCGGAACCATTGTTACCGCCGATCTGACATACAAATCCGACATCCTGATCGAAGACGGCAAGATTGCCGCGATCGGAGACAACCTGACCGGGGACAAGGTGATTGACGCCGATGGCTGCTATGTGATGCCCGGCGGGATTGATCCGCACACCCACATGGAAATGCCCTTTATGGGGACCTATTCCGAAGACGATTTCGAAAGCGGCACCAAGGCCGCGGTTGCCGGTGGCACGACCATGGTGGTGGATTTCTGTCTTCCGGCACCCAATCAGTCGCTGCTCGAAGCATTGCAGGCCTGGGACAACAAATCTTCCAAGGCGGTTTGTGATTATTCCTTCCACATGGCGATCACCTGGTGGAGCGAGCAGGTCTTTGACGAAATGAAGACCGTCGTGCAGGAAAAAGGCATCAACACCTTCAAGCATTTCATGGCCTATAAGGGGGCCCTGATGGTGGATGATGACGAGATGTTTGCATCCTTCTCGCGCTGTTCGGAACTGGGCGCGATGCCGCTTGTTCATGCCGAAAACGGCGATGTGGTTGCCACCCTTCAGCAGAAATTGCTGGCCGAAGGCAATAACGGCCCCGAAGCCCATGCCTATTCCCGCCCGGTGGATGTCGAGGGCGAGGCGTGCAACCGTGCGATCATGATTGCCGATATGGCCAATGTGCCGCTTTATATCGTGCATGTATCGTGCGAACCGGCCCATGAAGCCATCCGTCGCGCACGCGCCAATGGCAAGCGCGTGTTTGGCGAACCGTTGATCCAGCACCTGATCCTTGATGACAGCGAATACAAGAATGCCGATTGGGATCATGCCGCACGCCGCGTCATGTCCCCGCCATTCCGCAGCAAGGAACATCAGGACGGGCTTTGGAATGGTCTGGCATCGGGCAGCTTGCAGGTGGTGGCGACCGACCATTGCGCCTTCACCACCGAACAGAAACGCATGGGTGTAGGCGATTTCACCAAAATCCCGAACGGTACCGGTGGTCTTGAAGACCGCATGCCGCTTCTGTGGACCTATGGGGTCAATACCGGTCGTCTGACCATGAACGAGTTCGTGGCGGCAACCTCGACCAATATTGCCAAGATCCTGAACATCTATCCGCGCAAAGGTGCGGTTCTGGTCGGGGCGGATGCCGATCTTGTGGTCTGGGATCCCAAGGCCTCGAAAACCATTACCGCCAAACATCAGCAATCGGCAATCGATTACAACGTGTTCGAAGGCATCGAGGTCACCGGTCTTCCGCGCTACACCATCAGCCGCGGCCGCATTGCCGCCGAAGAAGGCGTGGTTCTGGCCAAATGCGGCGACGGCGAATTCATCGCCCGCGAACCTTATCCGGCGGTCAACAAGGCCCTTTCCAAATGGAAAGAAATCACATCCCCGCGCAAGGTCGAACGCAAAGGCATCCCGGCCGGCGTCTAGGCCGCGATTGGGCAGGTTGAAACAGAAACGGGGCAGCCAGTGGCTGCCCCGTTTTGCATGTATCGAAAATGAATGTGCTGATGGCGACCGCGATCAGGCCGGGCTGAACAGTTTCAGCATCACGATCCCGCCAAGGATCATGCAGATCGCAATCAGGCGACCGACATTGGCCGGTTCACCGACCATGAGGATGCCAAAGATTACGGCACCAGCGGCACCTATACCGGTCCAGATCGCATAAGCCGTTCCAATCGGAATGGAACGCATGGCGATTGAAAGTAGCCAGAAGCTGGCTGCAATCGCGGTAATGGTCAGGGCGCTTGGGATGGGCTTGGTGAAACCTTCAGTGTATTTCAGACCAATCGCCCAGCAAATTTCCAGAAATCCGGCAATAACCAACGCTGTCCAGGCCATGGGGGCCTCCTGTCTTGCGGGGCCGTCCCCATTGATTGGATCAGGAATACCGGTCGTCCGGTATCGAGGTGGAAAGTCGAACTATCTGTAACCAGTCTAATTCAATGACTGCAGTGCGACAATTTAAAAATGATGCGATGCAGCATTGTTGTTTAGTCATGAATGTGCCTTTGTCACAATACGAAAGATGCATGCTGCCAAGCTCTGGATTATGATGAGGTCATCAAATTAATTGCCCCAATTCAAAGGTTTGCTGACGTTGTGACGAAATCTGATCAAACCCGCTTTTCTATGATCGCGATCGCCGGTCTTGTTCTGGCCGGTGGGGAAGGGCGGCGTATGGGGGGGGACAAGCCGTTTCGCCAGATTGGCGGGCGCCCACTGATTGCGATGGCCGTTGAAAATGCCGGGCGGCATTGTGACCCCGTGATGATTTCATCAAACCAGCCGCCCGAAGCATTTGCCGCATACAAAGCAAATGTGGTGGCCGATATCCCCAAGGCCGGGCAGGGGCCGCTTGGCGGGGTTCTGGGCGGTTTGACGGCATTGCCCGACGGGGTCGACTGGCTGGTGACTTTTCCGGTTGATTGCCCGGTGGTGCCTGATGATATGGCAGCCAAGCTGGTATCGGCGGCCCTTGATGCCGGGGTTCGGGCGGCTTTTGCCCGGCATGGCGATCGTGATCATTATCTGTCATCGGCCTGGCACCGTGAAAGCGCGCCGCTGATTGCAAAATTGCTGGCTGATGATGATCGCCGGGTGCGTGCCCCGTTGCAGGCCCTTGCCGCGGTTGCGGTGACATTTCCCCGTCAGGAAAGCGATCTTTCGATGTTTGCCAATGCCAATACGATTGATGATCTGGCCGAACTTGAAAAGATGCTGGCAGCCCGGCCGTCAAAAGGTATGTGATTTTAATGTGCGGGTTCTGACCAGCGGGTATAGAAAGCGTGAATTTCGCGGCGATTTTCCGGGTTGGACAGCAACAGATTTACCGCATCAATGATCTTTCGGGCCTGCTGTTTGTCACCGCTGCATGACACCGGCAGGGGGCGGCGCGGCACCCCGACAATCGGCACAGCCACAGTGTCACGGTCAAGCTGTGCAGTTTCGCGATAGTAGTTCACATTGACCTCATAGGCGATGAACCCATCAATGCGGCGGACATCAAACAGCCGAACAACCATTTCGGTCGTGCCGGCACTTTGGGTCATATGGGCGTTTAAAAAGTCATTGATGCCGGGTACCAGTCCCTCGTCAAAGCGATAGCCCACCGATATGCCGATCGACAGTTTGTCCTGACCGGCCAGAAGCCCCAGATCAACCGCCCCGTCACGCATGGCAAAGCGCAAATCAGGCAGCTTTTCCGGGGCGATGAACAAGTGGATCGGATGCAATTCCATCACCGGGTCGGAGAACAGCATATATTCGCTGCGCAGCGCACTTTCGAACAGAAAGTTCGAACAGATGAATTGCCCCTTGGCCATTTCATCAAGGACCTTGGGCACCGGCATCACACGTATCTGGTGGTGAAATTCGGGAAGATGGCTGATCAGCCAGTCGGTCGTGCGCTGCAAATAGCCTTCGCCAACGGACGGGCCTTCGGTGATTACTGCCGGGGCAGAAGGCACCTGTTGCCAGATGATTTCAAGCGGAACGTGATCGGATGCCTTGGCATCCGGGCTTGAAACTGCACAGCTCATTGCCAACAAAAGACAGATCGCAGTCCATCTGAAAGTTACAATAAATCGTGCAAACCGTTCCACACCACATCCCCGGATAAATCTACCCGAAGTATGTGTGGATTCCGGTCATTTTATCAAGACAAGAGATGCCCGCGCCCTGACAAATTTACCTTACGGCACAGGGCTTCCACGGGGTCCATGGCTGATAGTTTTCAAAGAATGTGGCAAGGAACTGGTCGACCCGTTCGCGGTTGGCTGCGCGGTCCTGTTCGCCAAGGTCCTTGTCAAACTTTGCGCAGTTCTTTTCAACCGCATCTCCGATGGATTTCCAGTCGACATGTTCGTTATGACCGGGAAGGCCGGTGGCAATCGCACACCAGCCAACGGCCTCTGCAGTATCGTCAACTGACCGTGCTTCTTCGGCAAGATAGGCCGCGGCCCGCATTTCACCACGCTGGGCGGCAGAACGAAGATATTGATACCGGCCGCTGTCGGTTTTGGTGAAACGGTTGGCAAGAAGCGTTGCCGCACGCGGATCGCCAAGTTCCCATGCTTTTTCAAGCAATGCCTTGGCATCATCGGCTTTGCCCTGATCAAGCGCGTCAAGGGCCAGCCAAAGCATGGCCTGTGTTTCGCCCTGATCGGCACTTTGTTGATAAAGCGCCCGGATCTGGTCGGTCGGGGCGCCGGATGCTTCGAGTTTGCGGGCCATGATGATGCTGGCATCGGGATGCCGGTTGTCGGTGGCCTGTTGCATCATGTCCCAACCGGTTGCCTCATCGGCACTGACACCCGCCCCGTTGATCATCTGACAGGACAAAAGATATTGCGCGGTGGCATCGCCGTTCCGGGCAAGCGGGGTAAAAATTTTCGCCGATTTTTCGAAGTTGCCGTGGCGATAGGCCGAAACACCTTCATCAAGCATCGACCCGGCAGATGCCGGTGCCGACAGGGATACATGTCCGGCAAGAATAAGTGCCAAAGCGCACAGGGATCGGCGCAACAGTTTGGTTTGCGGCATCTTTGAAAATGGATCGGTCAGATATGTCATGAAGGTCGGAACCCTGTGCCTTGTTTGCAAATCCGGGCGGAAAAAGGCGGGACCGGCTTTCCGCCAAAAAGGGGAAAGTCAGTCCCGTAAGGTGCGCTCATTGCAGGGAGGTAAAAAGCATTGCAAATGTGACTGTGATGAAATGGATGGCTGAAAATCGATCAAACAATAAAGCGATATCGGGGACGGCCGGGGATGAAAAACACCCCCGGCACCCCCAGTAGTGTGGCTCCTAGTTTTTCTGAGCCGCACGCCATTCCGCGATCAGATCGTCATATTTGACGGTCTCACCCTGCGGTTTTTCATTTGCGAGTTTCGCTTTCGGTGCACCGGGCTGGTCGAACCAGTATTGTGCATCACGTTCTTCGTTCAGTTTCGGTGCGCATTCGCCACCGATGCCTGCACGTTCCAGACGCTGAAGAACACGGTCCATCGAGGTCGCAAGGTTATCCATTGCTTCCTGCGGGGTGCGTTCGCCGGTTACAGCTTCGGCAACGTTCTGCCACCAGAGCTGAGCCAGTTTCGGATAATCCGGAACGTTGGTACCGGTCGGCGACCACTGGACACGGGCCGGGGAACGATAGAATTCAACCAGACCACCCCAGTTCGGTGCGATATCGGTCATTTCCTGGGTGTCCAGGTCAGACTGACGGATCGGGGTCAGACCGGTCAGGGTCTTTTTCAGCGATACGGATTTCGAGGTTACGAACTGCGCATAAAGCCATGCAGCTTTGCGGCGCTCAAGCGGGGTGGACTTCATCAGCGTCCAGGAACCCACGTCCTGATAGCCAAGCTTCATGCCTTCTTCCCAGTACGGGCCGTGCGGGGACGGGGCCATACGCCATTTCGGCGTGCCGTCTTCGTTCACAACCGGGGTGCCTTTTTTCGCCATGTCGGCGGTAAAGGCGGTGTACCAGAAGATCTGCTGTGCGATCTGGCCCTGTGCCGGAACCGGACCAGCTTCGCCAAAGGTCATGCCAGCGGCTTCTGCCGGGGCATAGGCCTTGAGCCAGTCGATATATTTGGTCAGGGCGTAAACAGCCGCCGGGCCGTTGGCCGCACCACCACGGGTCACGCTTGAACCGGCCGGTGCGCAGCCTTCAACGCGGATGCCCCATTCGTCAACCGGAAGACCGTTCGGAAGGCCCTTGTCGCCAGCACCTGCCATCGACAGCCACGCATCGGTAAAGCGCCAACCCAGCGACGGGTCCTTTTTACCGTAATCCATGTGGCCATAGACTTTTTGACCGTCGATTTCACCGACATCGTTGGTGAAGAATTCGGCGATGTCTTCATAAGCCGACCAGTTGACCGGAACGCCAAGGTCATAGCCGTATTTGTCTTTGAACTGCTTTTGCAGGTCTTCACGCTGGAACCAGTCATAGCGGAACCAGTAAAGGTTCGCGAACTGCTGGTCAGGAAGCTGATAAAGCTTGCCATCCGGGCCGGTGGTGAAAGACAGACCGATGAAATCTTCAAGATCAAGGGTCGGGGAGGTAACGTCTTTGCCTTCGCCGGACATGAAGTCGGAAAGCGGCACAACCGCGTCATAGCGCGAATGGGTGCCGATCAGGTCCGAGTCATTGATATAGGCGTCATAGATGTTACGGTTCGACTGCATCTGGGTTTGCAGTTTCTCGATGACGTCACCTTCACCAATCAGGTCATGGGTCAGGTTGATCCCGGTGATTTCCGAGAAAGCCTTTGCCAGAACCTTGGATTCATATTCATGCGTGGTGATGGTTTCGGACACCACGTTGATGTCCATGCCACGGAACGGCTCGGCTGCCTTGATGAACCATTCCAGTTCGGCCATTTGGGCATCCTTGCTCAGGCTCGACGGCTGAAACTCGCTGTCGATCCATTTCTTGGCCGCGTCAGTATACTGGTCAGCCATGGCCGGGTTGGCCAGTACAGCAAGACCAAGAGCGACTGCAACGGCACTGCCTTTAACAACGCTCGAAGCGCCTTTGGCTTTAACGATCATGTCGTTTTCTCCCTGGTTGTCTTCCTTTTTGCTCATCCGGATCAAACCCGGTCATCAACGGCAGGGGAAGACAGACAACCCGCCGCGACGAATATCAAGGGAACTGCACTGTGACAGATCACAGCGCCGTTCCCCGGGATCATCCCCAGCGCATCACAATGATGAGCCAGGCCAGTGCGATCACCGAACCGACCCAAAGGGCGATGTCGGTAAAGGCCAGCCATCCAAGATGGATATAGGCCGCACCCAGTAGACTGATGAAAAGGCGGTCACCGCGCGTGGTGGTCAGCGGCAAGAAGCCGCGCCGCGGGACGGTTGGTGATACCGCCTGCCAAATTCCCATTCCGATCAGCATCAAGATGATGCAGCTGAAAAACACAGCGGTAATCGGGGTCCAGGCCATCCAAGACATGTTGATATTCCTCCTGTTTGCCGATTACACGCGACCCATCGCGAAACCTTTGGCGATGTAGTTGCGCACAAACCAGATCACCAAGGCCCCCGGGACGATTGTCAAAACACCTGCTGCTGCCAGCACACCCCAATCAAGACCCGATGCCGAAACCGTACGGGTCATGGTGGCCACGATCGGTTTTGCATCGACCGAGGTCAGGGTGCGGGCCAAAAGCAGTTCAACCCAGCTGAACATGAAGCAGAAGAAGGCGGTCACCCCGATACCGGACCGGATCAGCGGAATGAAGATCGTGGCAAAGAAGCGCGGGAACGAATAACCGTCGATATAGGCGGTTTCATCGATTTCCTTGGGAATGCCTGACATGAAGCCTTCCAAAATCCACACCGCCAGCGGCACGTTGAACAGGCAGTGCGCAAGGGCCACGGCAATATGGGTGTCAAACAGGCCGACACTTGAATAAAGCTGGAAGAACGGCAACAGGAACACGGCCGGCGGCGCCATGCGGTTGGTCAGAAGCCAGAAGAACAGATGCTTGTCGCCGGTAAAGTTGAACCGCGAGAATGCATAAGCCGCCGGAAGGGCCACAACCAGCGAAATGATCACGTTGATCCCGACATAGATCATCGAGTTGATATAACCCGAATACCATGCCGGATCGGTCAGGATCGTCGCATAGTTCGCCAAGGTCGGATTATCCGGGAACAGGGTCATGGCCCCTAGGATTTCCGTATTGGTCTTGATCGACATGTTGAACAGCCAATAGATCGGCAGCAACAGGAACAGGATATAAAGAAGAAGTCCGATATGACGTTTCTGGAAGTGCATTTTATTGTTCCTCCCGCTTTCCGGCGTTCATCACGACGGTATAGAAAACCCAGCAAACCAGCAGAATGATCAGGAAGTAGACCAGCGAGAAGGCCGCAGCAGGCCCAAGGTCAAACTGGCCGACCGCCATACGGGTCAGGAACTGGCTAAGGAAGGTTGTGGCATTGCCCGGTCCGCCGCCGGTCAGGACGAACGGTTCGGTATAGATCATGAAGCTGTCCATAAAGCGCAGCAGAACACCGATCACGAGAACCGACTGCATTTTCGGAAGCTGGATAAAGCGGAACACGGCCCAGCGCGATGCGCCGTCAATTTTGGCCGCCTGATAATAGGCATCCGGGATCGAACGCAACCCGGCATAGCACAGCAGCACAATCAGGCTGGTCCAGTGCCATACATCCATGACAAGAACCGTGACCCATGCATCCATCGGGTTCTGGGAATAGTTATAGTCAATGCCCAGAAGATTGATGACATAACCGCCAAGGCCAATGTCGGCACGGCCGAAAATCTGCCAGATGGTGCCAACCACGTTCCATGGAATAAGCAGCGGCAAGGCCAGCAGAACCATCGATGCCGATACACCCCAGCCCTTGCGCGGCAGGGTCAGCGCAACCGCAATCCCCAGCGGGATTTCGATGAACAGAACGCTGAGTGTATAGATGATCTGACGGATCAGCGCATCATGCAGGCGACTATCGCCCAGAACCTGTTCGAACCATTCGGTACCGACAAAGAACCGGGTTTGCGGATCAAAAATGTCCTGAACGGAATAGTTCACAACCGTCATCAGCGGAATGATCGCGCTGATGGCAACGATGAAGAACACTGGCAGGACGAGGAACCAGGCCTTGTTGTTGGTAATCTTGTTCATTTCCCCATCCCCCCTTACGCGACCAACTGACTGTCGGCGTAAAGCTTGGTCCATTCCGGCGCAAAGCGCAGGATGCCGGACTGTCCGATCACCTGTTCGTCTTCGCCAAGCTTGACCTTGATTTCGGATGCGCCAAACCGGGTGGTCGCGATCTTGTACTGGCCAAGGTCTTCGACCTTGATAATGTTGACCTCAACACCATCAGTTCCTTTGGTCGTGGCACCGGTTTCCAGTGTCAGGAATTCCGGGCGGATACCGAGTTCGATCTTGCCGCTTTGTTTGGAAACGGCATCAAGGTGACGGTCAGAAAGTCCGATCCGTTGCCCGTCAATCCAGGCCGCACCATCATCGATCTTGCAATCCATGATGTTCATGCCGGGGCTTCCGATGAAGTACCCGACAAAGGTATGGGCCGGATTTTCAAACAGTTCCTGCGGGGTGCCCAACTGCACGACCTTGCCGCCATACATGACGACGACCTTGTCGGCAAAAGTCAGGGCTTCGACCTGATCATGGGTGACATAGACCATGGTCGGGCGCAGTTTGTTGTGAATTTCCTTAAGCTTGCGGCGCAGAACCCATTTCAGATGCGGGTCAATCACCGTCAGCGGTTCGTCAAACAGAATGGCCGAAACATCGTCACGGACCAGACCACGGCCAAGCGAGATGGTCTGTTTTTCATCCGCGCCAAGGCCGCGGGCCTTTTGTTTGAGCTTGCCGGTCAGATCCAGCATTCCGGCGATTTCGCGCACACGCGCATCGACGCGTTTTTCATCGACACCTCGGTTGCGCAACGGAAAGGCCAGGTTTTCGTAAACCGTCATGGTGTCATAGATCACCGGGAACTGGAAAACCTGTGCGATGTTGCGGTCTTCCGGGGCCAGATGGGTGACATCCTTGCCATCAAAAAGAACCTGCCCGTGCGAGGGCGTCAGAAGGCCGGAAATGATGTTGAGCAATGTGGTCTTGCCACAGCCCGACGGGCCCAAAAGGGCATAGGCCCCGCCATCTTCCCAGACATGTTCCATGCGGCGAAGGGCATAATCCTCGTCCGATTTCGGATCGGGGAAGTATGAATGCGCCAGGCTTTTAAGATCAATACGTGCCATTTTTCTAACTCACCTCACGCCGCTTTGCCGTTGGAAATCTCGACCGGCGGGGCGGCCACGAGTTTGCCGTTTGCATCAAAGGCAAACAGACGTGTCGGATCGACATAGAAGGACGTGGCTTCGCCCAGACGCGGGTTGTGAACGCCTTCTTCCTGAATGACCCAGGAAACATCGTTGAAATGCACATGGACAAAGGTTTCCGAACCGGTGATTTCGGCCAGTTCAACCTGTCCCTGCATGGCGATCGTGTTATCCCCGGTCGGATCAACCGAAAGGTGGTTGGCGCGAATGCCAAGGGTGTAGGCGCCGTTCGAAAGCCCCGACAGATGACCGGCAAGCGGCACCTGATGACCCGATTTCATAAAGATCGCGCCATCGCGGACTTCGGCATCGACAAGATTGATCGGCGGATCGGAAAAGATCAGGCCGGTCTCGACAAAGGCCGGGTTGTGGTAAACCTGTGTGGTCGGGCCAAACTGGGTGACGCGGCCTTCATGCATGACCGCACATTTCCCACCCAGAAGCAGGGCTTCCATCGGTTCGGTCGTGGCATAGACAACAATGGTGTCGCGTTCGGCCAGAAGGTTCGGGATTTCTTCGCGCAGTTCTTCGCGCAATTTGTAGTCAAGATTGACCAGCGGTTCGTCAAGCAACAGCAATTTGCAATCCTTGACCATGGCGCGTGCCATGGCGGTACGCTGTTGCTGACCACCGGAAAGTTCCTGTGGCAGACGATCAAGCAGATGTTCGATATGCATCAACTCGGCGGTTGAACGCACACGCTTGTCGATTTCAGCCTTGGCGACACCCTGAAGCTTCAGGGGGGAGGCGATATTGTCATAGACATTCATCGACGGGTAATTGATGAATTGCTGATAGACCATGGCGACATTGCGCTTTTGCACGGCCATGCCGGTCACATCGACATTATCGACCAGAATGCGCCCGCTGCTTGGCGGTTCAAGCCCGGCCATAATGCGCATCAAGGTGGTCTTGCCGGCCAGGGTCCGCCCCAAAAGGACGTTGAATGATCCCGGTTCCAGCGTCATCGACACATCGTCGATGTGGGACTCCCCTCCCACGGTCTTGGATATGTTTTCAAGCGTAAGGGTCATTTTCCACTGTTTCCTTCGCCCGTTTTCACGGTGTTTTTTGATTTCGGTTCCGTTGCGAACCATTGGACAATGGCATTACGCGTCTCATCCGATACATGCAGCCCCAGCTTGGAGCGGCGCCACAAAACGTCCTGGGCTGTTTTGGCCCATTCACAATCCACCAGATAGCGCAATTCACATTCGTAAACGTCATCCCCCAGATGCCTGCCAAGCCCCTGAAGATCAGACGCATCACCAACAATTCTGTTGGTGAGTGTGCCGTAGTTTTGCACGTAACGGTAGATTTGTGCGTCGGGAATCCACGGAAATTTCTTGTGCATCGCGGTAAGATACCGCTCGAAATCCGCGTCCGGCATGTCGCCCCCCGGAAGCGCGCTTGTCGCGGTCCAGCGGGTGTCTTTCTGCCCCAGCAAAGGGCAAAGCTTGGTCATGGCTGATTCAGCAAGCTTGCGATAGGTCGTGATCTTGCCGCCATAGATGTTTAGAAGCGGTGCACCATCCTGTTGCTGATCACCGCGATCAATTTCAAGAACATAGTCGCGGGTGACCTGTGATGCGTCTTCGCTGCCATCGCCATAAAGCGGGCGCACCCCGGAATAGGTCCAGACAACATCATCGGTGGTGATTTTCTTTTCGAAATAGCTGTTGGCAAGATCGCACAGATATTGCGTTTCCTCGTCGCTGATCGCGACCTTGGACGGATCGCCCTTATAATCCCGGTCCGTCGTGCCGATCAGGGTGAAATCCTGTTCATAGGGGATGGCAAAAACGATGCGGCCGTCCGGGTTCTGGAAGATATAGCAATATTCATGGTCAAACAGTTTGGGCACGACGATGTGGCTGCCCTGAACCATGCGGATGCCCTGCTTCTTTTTGGCCTCGACCCGGCTTTCAAGCAGTTCTGCACACCATGGGCCTGCGGCATTGACCAGTGATCTGGCCTTTATGACCTGTTCACTGCCATCATCAATGTTGCGGATCGTGACATTCCAAAGATCGCCGTCGCGTTTGGCCGACACACATTCGGTACGTGTGCGAATATCGGCACCCTTGTCTCGTGCGTCCATGGCATTAAGAACCACCAGACGGGCATCCTGCACCCAGCAATCGGAATAGACGAATGCCTTGTCCATGCCCTTGACCAAGGGCTGGCCGGCCGGATGGGATGCAAGACGGATGCCCTCCGATCCCGGAAGTTTTTCGCGCCCACCAAGATGATCATACAAAAACAGACCCAGGCGGATCATCCATGCCGGGCGCAGACCCTTGACATGGGGCAGCACAAAACGCAGCGGCCAGATGATATGCGGGGCAGCGCGCAGCAACACTTCGCGTTCGATCAATGCCTCGCGGACCAGCCGGAATTCATAATGTTCAAGATAGCGCAGGCCGCCATGGATCAGTTTGGTGCTGGCCGATGAGGTGGCGCTGGCAAGGTCGTCCTTTTCACACAAAAAGACACTCAGCCCGCGGCCCGACGCGTCGCGCGCAATGCCCGTACCATTGATGCCACCGCCAATGATGGCAATGTCGAATGTTTCTGAACTGAGCAACCGTTGCCTCCCTGGTGCTCTTATTTGTGACGGCTGTTCTCAGATGCCGTTCCGTTATTTCACAAACGTTACGAGTGGCTAAAAATAATTGCAAGCGAAAATTATTACCGGGTTAAATTTTCGATAACGAACCTGAGGTGGATTTTGCTATGCATTTGATATTTAGTAATTTTATTTGAAAATAGCCGAATTCACAGGCCTGCGGGCGGGGAGCAGTCAGCGTTTGCCTAGCTTTGAAAATGATCGGAATCGGTAGAAATCGAAAATCGATGGGACTCCTGTAACCGGTGGATTACGCGACGTTTTCACGATGCAGATGGTGTTCGCAGGTGGGTGCGGGCGCCATGCAGAAGACGCCGGGGTCGCATTTTCTGCCAAAATTCCGGTTGAATGAGCGACCGGTTGCAATCTTCTGGCAAAGGGCGTGGTCATGGTTGTTTGCGATTGCCAAGGCAGAAATATCTCGCGAAGATGTGGCATTGATCCCGGAGCAGACTAGATGTGGGATATCCGATCGAGTTGCTCCCAATAAAGAATTCCGGAGGCACTAAAATGATATCGCTTAAAGACCCGTCACTTTTCACCCAGCAGGCCTATGTCGGCGGGGAATGGGTCGATGCCCCAGACGGGAAAACCGAACAGGTCACCAACCCGGCCACCGGTGAAGTGCTTGGCACTGTGCCGGTCCTTGGCCGCGATGCGGTCGCCCATGCGGTCAATGTTGCCGAAAAGGCCCAGAAGCTTTGGAAAAAGCGCACGGCGAAGGAACGTTCGGCCATTCTGATGAAATGGTACGATCTGATGATGGAAAATCAGGATGATCTTGGTGCCATCATGACCGCTGAACAGGGCAAGCCGCTTGCCGAGGCGAAGGGCGAAATCGCCTATGCGTCAAGCTTCCTGCAATGGTTCGCCGAAGAAGGCAAACGTATTTACGGTGACGTGATCCCGACCTTTGCCGAAGGCCGCCGTGTGATGGTTCTGAAAGAACCGGTCGGTGTTTGTGCCGCGATCACGCCGTGGAACTTCCCGACGGCAATGATCACGCGCAAGGCGGGCCCGGCACTGGCGGTTGGCTGTGCGATGGTGGTCAAACCGGCAATGGAAACGCCTTATTCCGCACTGGCCATGGCGATCCTGGCCGAACGTGCCGGCCTTCCCAAAGGGCTGCTGTCGATTGTCACCGGTGAAGCGGTCGAAATCGGTGCGGAAATGACCGAAAACCCGAAAGTCCGCAAACTGACCTTTACCGGATCGACCCCGGTCGGGCGTCTGCTGATGCGTCAATGTGCCGATACGGTCAAGAAAATCAGCCTTGAACTTGGTGGCAATGCGCCGTTCATCGTCTGTGAAGATGCCGATATCGATGCCGCGGTCGAAGGTGCGATTGCATCGAAATACCGCAATGCCGGTCAGACCTGTGTCTGTGCGAACCGTCTGTTTGTCCATGATGCGGTCTATGACGAATTTGCCGAAAAATATGCCGCCAAAGTCGCCGAAATGCCGGTCGGTAACGGTTTTGAGGACGGCGTGGTCATTGGTCCGCTGATCAATGAGAAAGCGGTGGCAAAGGTTGAAAACCAGGTTGCCGACGCTGTGTCCAAAGGTGGCCGTATCCTGACCGGTGGCAAGCGCCATGAACTTGGCGGGTCGTTCTTCCAGCCGACGGTGATTGCCGATGCCAACCGTGACATGACGGTCTTCCGCGAGGAAACCTTTGGTCCGATGGCGCCCCTGATCCGTTTCCACAGCGATGACGAAGTTCTGGAAATGGCCAATGATTCCGAATTTGGCCTGGCGTCATATTTCTATTCGCGTGACATTTCGCGCATCTGGAAGCTGGCCGAAGGACTTGAAAGCGGTCTGGTCGGTGTGAATGTCGGCGTCATGGCGACCGAGGTTGCACCGTTTGGCGGTTTCAAACAGTCCGGTGTTGGCCGCGAGGGGTCGAAATACGGCGTCGAGGATTATCTCGAAGTCAAATATGTCTGCATTGGCGGGATCGACGACTGATCCCGGACAGGGCACGCAAGCAAAAGGGCGCTGCACATCGCAGCGCCCTTTTCGTTTGTGATTGTGCTGGTCTGTTGCCCGGGATGATCAAGCCGAAAACAGATCTTTTCGTGCGCCCGATGTCTGGGGATCGTCTTCTTCGCCGGTGATGGATTGTGACGATCCGGCCGGGAGTTCCGATTGCAGTTCGGTAAAGACATCAAACATGCGCGGGTTAAAGGCGATCTGTGCCTGCATCCGGTCGCGGCGTTCGCTTTCGGATTCCTTGCCGTCATTCTTACCGAGTTCCGCATTGGCAAGTGTATTGCCATTAAGCTGCTGTTCGATGGCATCAGCGATAGTTTTTTCGACCGCCTGACGATCTTCGGCATCCATTTTGGCCAGCGCGTCTTCGTCCAGCCCCATGCTTTTAAGGATTTTGGCGCGCAATTCTTCGATTTTGCGTTCCTCGATTTCCTTTACATAGGTGGTAAAGCCGTGTTCGCGGATATAGGCCAGCTCGGTATTTTCTTCCTTGTCGTCATCAGGAAGCGGTTGACTGTTTGAGGCAATCGTCATGCCCTGCGAAGCCGCACTTTTGGCGCTATAGGCGGTTTTGGTGACGCTCAGCAATGTGTCATACAATCCCATAAGAGCCCTCCATGGGAAAAAGATGCCGGTTGGAATTCATTCTTGCCGGATTTGTTGCAATTCGCGTGCCGCGCGAAAACCGTTCATTTTTGCCGCATGCAACGTGTGATAGGCTCTCACCCAACAGGGCTTTGCCAGAAAATCGGTGAAAAATTTTCGAAAACGAATTGTTTTTTGGTGCGATTTTTTTCTAAATAGAGCGATAAAGCCAACCGCCCGGTCGCAAAGACGGGCAGAACGCATGGCATCATGCAGGGTCAGAGGGCAGGGAAACTGCCGGCTCGGGAGGAAAACACAAATGACCGATACGCGTTACATCCTTGCCATTGATCAGGGAACGACAAGTTCACGTGCGATTGTTTTTGATGAAAACGGCCGATCCGTTTCCGTCGCACAACAGGAATTCCCCCAACATTTCCCCAATAGCGGCTGGGTCGAACATGACCCCGAAGATTTGTGGAACACGGTTGTTGCCGTCTGCAAAGAGGCATTGGCACGCGTTGATATCAAACAGGTCGCAGCGATTGGCATCACCAACCAGCGTGAAACCACCGTTGTCTGGGACCGCAAAACCGGCAAGGCGATTTACAATGCCATTGTCTGGCAGGACCGTCGCACCGCGTCGCTGTGTCATGATTTGAAAAAACGTGATCCCGGGCTTGAGGATGCGGTCAATGCACGTTCGGGTCTTTTGATTGATCCGTATTTTTCGGCCACCAAGGTTGCCTGGATCCTTGATCATGTATCAGGCGCACGCGCACGGGCCGAGCAGGGTGATCTTGCGTTCGGCACGGTTGACAGTTTCCTTTTGTGGCGTTTGACCGGTGGTAAATCCCATGCGACCGATGCCACCAATGCCGCACGCACCAACCTGTTTAACATTCGTGAAAACGCCTGGGATGATACACTTTGCCAAATCTTCCGGGTGCCGCAAACCATGCTGCCCGAAGTCAAGGATTGTGCGGCCGACTTTGGCGCAACCGATCCCGATCTGTTCGGGGCCGAAATCCCGGTTCTGGGCATGGCGGGCGATCAGCAGGCGGCGGCCTTTGGCCAATGCTGTTTTGAGCCGGGCGATATCAAAAGCACCTATGGTACCGGTTGTTTTGTGATCCTCAATACCGGGGAGGAGGCTGTAACATCCCGGCATCGTCTTTTGACCACGGTCGGGTATCGCATCAATGGCAAGACAAGCTATGCCATCGAAGGGGCGATCTTTGTCGCCGGGGCGGCGGTGCAATGGTTGCGCGATGGTCTTGGCATCATCAAATCGGCGGCTGAAACCGAAGGATTGGCAAAATCCCTTGATGACAATCACGGGGTTTATCTTGTTCCGGCCTTTACCGGACTTGGCGCGCCCTACTGGGACCCGGATGCGCGCGGGGCGATTTTCGGCCTGACGCGTGATACCGGCCCGCGTGAATTTGTCCGTGCCGCGCTTGAAAGCGTTTGTTACCAGACATTTGACCTGTTCGAAGCCATGGCCGCAGATGGTGTATCGCCCAAGGCGGTGCGTGTTGATGGCGGCATGGTTGCCAATGACTGGCTGTGCCAGATGCTGTCGGACGTTTTGGGCATTTCGGTCGAACGGCCCGAGGTAACGGAAACCACGGCACTTGGTGCGGCCTATCTGGCTGGCCTTCAGGCCGGAATTTACCGCGATCTTGATCATATTTCGGCCAATTGGCACCTCGATGCCAATTTCGAACCGAAGATCGAAACATCGCGCCGTGATGGTCTTTTGGCAGGGTGGAAGGATGCGGTTCGCCGGGTTCAAACCGATCCCGAGGCCTGACGCGCATAGCTGCATTGTCCGGCATTCGTGCCGTAACACTGGTAAGCATTTAAATTGCTTTGTACTATTTCAGGACGGTATCGCTGATGCCGTCCTTTCTTTTTGCGCGATTTATGGAATTTGGGGTCTGTTATCGCGCCTTGATTTACAGGGATGCCGGGGGGAATATGCTTGATCTGATCGTTGGAAAAGTTGGTCCTGTCTTTTTGACGATCATGTGCGGCTTTGTGCTGACCCATATCAAGATCATCTCTCGCCAGGGTATTCCGTTCCTTGCCAAAATCGCGATGAATGCCTTTATCCCGGCCATGCTGTTCCAGACTTTGTCGCAATCCGACATCAGTGCGCATTTCGATTTGCGCCTGTGGGGCAGCTATTATTCCGGTGTGTTTTTGAACTTTGCGGTGGTGTTTGTCATTGCGCGTTTGTGGCTTAAGGCCAGAACCGATGAATCCGCCGTGACCGCGATGGGCGGGGTGTTTTCCAACATCGTTCTTCTGGGCATTCCGCTGGTGCAGGCCGTTTACGGTGAAGAAGGTCTGGTGCCGGTTCTGATCATTTTGTCGATCCATCCGCTCAGTCTTCTGGGGATGACGATCATGATCGTCGAAGGATCGCGCAGTGGCGGTGACGGGCACTGGTTGCCGAAAGTCCTGCGCAGCGTTTTGCGGGTTTTGAAAAACCCGATCATCATCGCGATTATTCTGGGTGTGCTGGCATCCCTGCTTAAGATCCGAATGCCCGAAATGATCGACGGCACCTTTGAGCGGTTCCGCACAGCCGGACCGACCATTGCGCTTTTGCTGGTTGGTGCGGGGCTTTACGGGCAGTCAGTGCGCGGCAATCTGAGTGCCAGCTTGCTCTGTACGGTGGCCAAGATGTTTGTTCAGCCGCTTCTGGTCTTTTCGGTCGGGCATTTCATCTTTGATCTGCCGCCCTTGCAACTGACCATCCTGACCCTTGTGGCCGCGCTGCCATCCGGGGCGAATGTGGCGATCATTGCCGGCAGTTATAATGTCTGTATCGACCGGTCGGCCACGACCATTCTGATTACCACCGTGATCAGCATGATCACCTTGCCGTTGATTGTTCTTTATGCCGGCGCCTTCTGATCAATAACCGGCGGCATTGATCACGAGTGCCATCAGTTTGATTTCATCTTCAAGACTTGGCATCAGCCGATCCTGCCTGCCGGATGCGATGGCATCGACAAAGGTTTCAACGGCCGATCTGTGGCCTTTATCCTGGCTGAAATATGTGCGCATCACGGTGCGTCCATTGATCGAAAGGCTGCGCCAGTCCGTCAGTTGCGCATCAAATCCCGGTGCATCGATCTGAAGGATTTCCTTGGGTTCGCGACGTGTGCTGTACTGATAGCTGATGTCACCTTGTGATCCATCCTCGAACCGGATTGTCCAGATGCTGTCACCGGTGCTGCGATCAAGCCACTGGCAACGGATATCGCTGATTTCAGTTCGGTTCAGACTGGCGATCAGGTCAATGAAATGGGTGATCTCGCCAATTGTACGCCCGCCCTGTTCCGGATTGTTTAGCCAGTGCCGATCGGCAAGCGGGGTGACGCGCACCCGGTATCGGAAATGCTTTGGCCCGTCGGGCAGGGCGTCTTTCAGTTTTGCGGTCATGGCGGCATAGCGGCGATTATGCCCGATCATAAAAATCGCATCAGGCGCCATTGCCGACTGGCAATCGTGCAAAAGCGCAAGCTCGTCGCGCGTTATCGCAATCGGTTTTTCAAGCCAGACATGTTTTCCGGATTTCAGTGCGTCGGCGGCAAGGACTGCATGGCTGTCATGGCGGGTGGCGATCATGACGCTGTTGATTGCGGGGTTGTCGAAAATCTCGTTGGCGGATGTCAGTGCGCGGGCATTGCCAAATTTGCGCGCAACCGCCATCGCAGAAAGCCCGTCACGGGAACAGCATGCGACAATATCGGCATTGCTGCAGTTTTTCAGATACGGGACCAGCTGGCTGCCAAGGTAATTTCCGGTGCCGATCAGACCAACGGTAACGGGGCTTGCTTTGCGTGTTGGTGGTTGTTGCTTGGAAGGTTGACGGGGCTTTGGGATCGAGCGCACCCGGGAATCGTTTGGCGGGGTTGGCGGGGTTGGTGTGGCTTGCTCGGTCGGCTGCGATGCAATGTCATAACTTACCAGTGTCGCCAACTGATCCTGCGACGGACCATTTGCGAAATGATCGGCGATATCGGCAAAGGTGATCTTGTTTGTGATCAGGGGGGATGGATCAAGTTTGCCATCCGCCATCAAATCAAGGGCAGCCTGCATATTGCGTTTGATTGTCCAGCGCACATAGCCCAGCGGGTAGTCATGGCCCAGTTCTTCATAGGCGGGGTCATAGCGGCCCGGCCCGTATGAGCGGACCTGATGAATGCTGATTTCCTTGTCATAAAGGGTTTTGCGATGGGCACTGATATTGACATCGCCAACGCAAATGATTGTGCCGCGATCCCGGCACATGCGTGCTGCCTGATCGATCAATGCATGCATGCCGCTTGCGGCAGCACAGATATAAACAGCATCAAAACTGTTATGGGGTGAGTGGCGGCAATGATCGACACCGCCATGGGCACCGTTTTCCTGTGCAAATTGCCGGCGCAACGGATTTGGTTCGATGATGGTGGTGCGCGCGCCACTGGCATGGGCCGCTTGCAAAAGCAACTGGCCGATCAGCCCCGCACCGATAATCGCGATCTTGTCGCCAATGGTTGTTTTCCCCTGTCGCAAGCCATGCAGTGCAAGGGCATAAAGGGTGGCAAAGGCCGCCTTGTCGTCCGGGACGCTATCGGGAACCGGGCAGGCCATATTGACCGGAACACGGTTCCATTGGGCATGGCTGGCATGGCCCATCCCGGCAATCGCCACCCGCTGGCCAAGATAAAATCCGTCCGCCTTGGCGCCAATGCGTTCTATCCGCCCGGTTGCCGAATATCCCAATGGCATCGGACGACCAAGCTGATTGGTGACGCGCGAAGCGGTGGCCTTTGCACCGCTGGTTGCCAGTGATTTCAACGTCAGTGCAACAAGATCGGGGCGTTGCCATGCCTTTTGCCAAAGCGGTGCTGTTGCCTGACGTGCCTGAGTAAATTCCGTGCCCGGGCTGATGACGCTAAAGCATGTTTGAACAAGGATGTCATGGTCACCCGGGATTGGAACCGGACAGTCGGCAAGGACGACTTTGCGCTCGCCAGGAAATCGCAACAGGGCTTTCATCTCTGCCATGATCATCCTTTTTCGATAACAGGTTGAATATCGTTGGGAAGATTAAACCACATGCGGGCCGGGTTGGTCGATCCGTGATTGACGCGGGCACGGTGCAGGTTTAGCAAGATGGCAGACTTCAATTTGGAACCGCTTATCATGCAACAATCTGTCCCGGCGCGGCATTGGCGCGACACTGTGCTTGGCCTTGCCGCTATCCTGTTTGGTCTTTCTGCACCGCTGTTTTTCTTTGGGCGGACGGCCTTGGGGATCGGGCTTGGACTGTCGCTGATTGCAGCACTTGCGTCTGCTGATCATGGTGAAGCCTGGCGCAAAATGCGTGCTGATATTGCGACGCCTATTGGCTTGCTTGTCTGCGCGGCACTGGCGGCCTTTTTCGTGTCTGCTGCTTGTTCGATCATGCCGGGAAAGTCGCTAGAAACCTGGACCGGGCGTTTCGCAATGATGGCGGGTATCTGGTATCTGATGCGCCTGATCGAACCAAAAGCACGGCTTGCGTGGGATGCATGTATATATGGTGCGGTTGCAGTTGTCGGTTACTGCATGTTTTCCATTCTTGTGTATCCGGAATTATTATCGCTCAAGGCGCTGCGTGAACCGGAGTTTGCGTTCGACATCACCCGTCGCCTCAAACCGGTTGGCAGTTTCCTGATTTTCGGGGCGATGATGCTGGTCATTGATGCCGTCGACCATAAGGGATTGCGTCGATATGTTTCGGTGCTGGCGGCAATCTGCATTCTTCCGATCCTTGAGGTGTCGCATGGTCGTGCCAATGTGGCGGCGATGATGGCTGCGGCCTGTGCGGTTGGTTTTTGTGCGGTACTTCTGATCAAGTCCCGCGTCCTTAAAATCGGCGTGTTGGTCGGGGTGGCCGGTATTTGCGTCATTGCCCTGACATGGTTGAGCGGGGTGACAAGCAATTCAAGCAGCCTGATGGGCTTTGACGCCTATCTGCCGACCTGGCTTGTTGATATTCACCGCCAGATGATCTGGAAATTTGCCTTTAGCCACGTCTTTGATCATCCCCTGATCGGCTATGGGATCAATGCATCGCCCTGGGTTCCCGGTGCCGATGAAATGGCGGGAACATCCAATCAATCTGTGTTGCCCGGACATCCCCATAGCTGGTTCATGGAAATCTGGCTTGAAGTCGGGCTGGTGGGGCTTGCTGTCGTTGTGCCGCTGGTTCTGTTAATTGCAAAGACCGCGATTACGGATGTGTATTGCAACGGGCTAAGGGCGGCGGCTTTGCCGCTTATGATGCTGGCCGCGTACTGGTTTGCCGGACTGTTCAATTACTCGTTCTGGACGTCATGGTGGTTCGGGGTCTTCCTGTTGTCATTGTCGTTGGCGTTGTTGCGCCGTGAAGCGCTACTTGCGACAAGAAAACCCAAATCCCGCCGCAAAACCATGATTGTCTGTGCTGAAGACTGGTCTTTCGTCTCGCACCGGATCGGACTGGGGCGGGCGGCATTGGTGCGTGGTGACGAGGTTGTCGTTGCCTGCAATACCGGGGCCGCGACCGAGGCCCTGCGTGCCGAAGGTTTCCGCGTGGTCAATATTCCGATTGCGCGTGGCGGGCTAAGCCCGTTCAAGTCGCTTAAAACGGTTAAGGCATTGGCTTGTCTGATCCGTCGCGAAAACCCGGACGTGATCGTCAATGTTGCCATTCAATGTGTTGTTCTGTCGGTATTCGCCGGCATGCTGGTTGGTGCAAGGCGGTCGGTCAATATGGTAACCGGGCTTGGCTTTCTGTTCGTTTCGGGCGGGGGCAAGGCAAAGGTTGTTCGTGCCATCGTCTCGATGATTTTGCGGGTTTATGCCCGCTTTGGTTCTGTTCATATAATCGTGCAAAATCAGGATGATCTTGCCCTGATGAAGGGGCTCGGTTTTAAGGAAAACCGTATCAGTCTGGTGCGGGGATCAGGTGTTGATATCTCGGCATATGCCCCGGCTGATAAGGCACCCGGTAATCCCAAAACGGCGATTTTTGTAGCCCGCATGTTGTGGTCAAAGGGGCTTGCAGAACTGATTGAAGCAGCCCGGATGCTTAAATCCAGCGGTCGTGACTACCGTATTCTTCTGGTTGGCGATGTTGATCCGGCCAATCCCGACAGTGCGAATGAGGCTGATCTTATCGGTTGGCAAAAAGACGGCCTTGTTGAATGGCTTGGCAAACGAAGTGATGTTGCGTCGCTTCTGCGCGATGCGGACCTTGCTGTCCTGCCGTCCTGGCGCGAAGGATTGCCAAAGGCATTGCTCGAAGCAGCAGCTTGCGGGCTTGCGATGGTTGCAACCGATGTGCCCGGGTGTCGAGAAATTGTTTGCGATCAGGAAAACGGAATTCTGGTGCCGCTACGTGATGCAAACGCATTGGCCAATGCCATCGAAATGCTGATGGAAGATGACGCAAAACGCGCAGAATTTGGCAAGGCCGCCAGAAAGCTGGTGGAGAATGAGCTGTGCGATGGCGTGATCATTGCCAAAACGCTTGCTGTCGTGACCGGCGAAACGATGCCGCCGCGGGTTCAGAGACTGCCATTCTTTGCCTGATATTATGCAGACATCACCACCAACCAAAGGGCCCGGTTTCGGGCCCTTTTCTTTTTGCGGAAGAAACCCGTTGCACCTGTGTTTTTAATTTTGTATACAATATACATGAATTGCATTTGGTCCCATGACCAAACCGTTTGAACATTCATGGCGGGGTAGGTGAATTATCCAGCCATATCAGGAGGTTACTTTCCCATGCAGGTAAACTGGACTGGCGTTTTCCCCGCCGTTGCAACCCAGATGAACGAAGATGGCTCTATCGATTTTGATATGACCGCAGAACAGATCGAAGCCCTGATCGAGGCAGGCGTTGACGGTCTGGTGATGCTGGGGTCGGTTGGTGAAAACACTGCCCTTGATCCCGAAGAAAAAGTCGCCGTTCTGAAGCTTGCTGTGGAAGTCACCAAGGGCCGCATTCCGGTTCTTTCCGGTGTTGCCGAAAGCTCCACCCGGGCGGCGATCCGCTATGTCCAGGAATGCGAAAAAATCGGTGCCGATGGCCTGATGTTGCTACCGGGCATGGTTTACACCGCCGATCCGCGCGAAAATATCGAACATTTCCGCACGGTTGCCAATGCAACCAAGCTGCCGATCATGATCTATAACAACCCGGGTGCCTATCGCATCGACATCAAGCCCGAAGAATTCAATCAGCTTGCCGATGTCAAAAACCTGGTCGCGATCAAGGAAAGCTCGGGCGACCCGCGCCGTATCACCGACATCTATAATGCCTGTGGTGATCGTTTCGTTCTGTTCTGTGGCATGGATGACCTTGTCATGGAAACCCAGGTTCTTGGTGCGGTTGGCTGGATTTCCGGTTTCACCGATGCCTTCCCGAAAGAATCAGTCGCACTGTGGAAGCTGCTGTCTGAGGGCAAATACAAAGAAGCTCTTGAAATCTATCGCTGGTTCACTCCGGTCCTGCACATGGATGTTCACGCCAAACTGGTGCAATACATCAAGCTGGCACAGGAAATGACCGGCGTTGGCAAACCGCATGTGCGTGCCCCGCGCCTGCCGCTGGTGGGGGAAGAACTCGAAACCATCAAGGCAACCATTCAAAAAGCCATCGACACGCGCCCGTCGCTCTAAGGGCTTCGTTACTGGTCCTTTGTAACGACCGCAATCACACCTCCCGCACCCGAAAACCGTGATTGCATTCCGGGTCGGTTTGATGAAACAGTAAGCTCCCCCGTGGCTATTCATGGGGGAGTTTCCTGCCATCTGGCGACCATTTCACGACAAGAAACCAAACGCGCACCACATCAGGCGAGGCCCCGAAATGACCAATACCAAACCCGATACCAACACTCCGGCAAGTGATGGCAAAAAGGCCGTCGTCATTGGTGCTGGCATTGTCGGGGTGAATGTCGGTCTGGCTCTTTTGAAAAAGGGCTATGACGTTACCATTCTTGATCGCGGGGAGCCGGGCAGGGGGACTTCCTTTGGCAATGCCGGCGGGATTGCGGTTTCCGAATGCGCACCGATTGCGATGCCCGGAACGCTGCTGAATGTGCCGGGCTGGTTGATGGACCCCTATGGTCCGCTTTCGATCCGTTGGACCTATTTGCCCAAAATGATGCCCTGGCTGTTGCGCTTCATTGCCGCAAGCTCCAAGAGCCGGGTTGAACAGATCAGTGCCGAACTGGCCGCGATCCTTAATCGCGTCTGGGAAGATTACGAGCCGGTGATCGCCGAGGCCGGCTTGAATGACGCAGTCTTTAAAAAGGAAGGCGCGCTTGGTGTCTATCGCTCGGAAAAGACCCGGCGTGATGCCGAATACGGCATTGATTTGCGTCGGCGCAAGGGGATCAAAATCCGCGATATCACACGTGACGAGATCATGGATCTTGAACCGGATCTGGCACCGATCTTCCCGTGTGGTGTGATCGAAGAAGACTGGGGCCGTGTGCTTGATCCCTTCAAAATCGTGACCGGTCTGTATAAACATTTCATCGAGCGCGGCGGCAAATTCCAGACCGCAGATGTCACCGATTTCGTCTATCGCGACGGGCAGCCACGTGCGGCCATGACCACATCTGGCGATCAGATCACCTTTGATACGCTGGTGGTTGCCTGCGGTGCGTGGTCGAAAACGCTGGCCAAACGTCTGGGCTCGCCCGTGCCGCTTGACACTGAACGCGGCTATAACACCACCGTTCCCTATCATGATGTCAAACTGTCGCGCACCATCATCAGTGCCGATGACAGCATCATCCTGACACCGATGGAAATGGGCATTCGCGTTGGCGGTGCGGTTGAACTTGGCGGGCTGATTGCCCCGCCCAACTATGACCGTGCCAAGGCCCTGTTTGCCAAGGGCAAGGAAGTCCTGCCGAAACTCAATGCCGAAGGCGGCACCGAATGGATGGGCTTCCGGCCGTCGATGCCCGATTCAAAACCGGTCATTTCCAAAAGCCCGAAACACCGCAATGTCTTCTTCTCGTTCGGTCATGGTCATCTTGGCCTGACCATGGGGGCGACCACCGGTCGTTTGATTTCCGATCTTGTCACCGGATCGCAAACGCCGATCGACATGACGCCCTATCGTATCAATCGCTTCTGAGTGCAGGCCCCATAATGGCGAAAAACAGCTTCTTTTGCATAGACGGTCATACCTGTGGCAATCCGGTTCGTCTGGTTGCAGGCGGTGGACCAAAACTTGAAGGTGCCAACATGCTCGAAAAGCGTGCGCACTTTCTGGCTGAATATGACTGGATCCGCACCGGTCTGATGTTTGAACCGCGCGGCCATGACATCATGTCGGGCTCGATCCTCTATGATCCGACTTCTGATGATTATGATGTTGCGGTGCTGTTTATCGAAACATCGGGATGTCTTCCGATGTGTGGTCACGGCACCATCGGGACTGTGACCATGGCGATCGAGGAAGGTCTGGTAAAACCGAAAACCCCGGGGCGTCTGCGTCTTGAAACCCCGGCCGGTCTGGTGATTGCCGAATATAGGCAGGTCGGCGATTATGTTGAATCAGTCAAGCTGACCAATGTGCCATCCTTCCTTTATAAAACCGATATCGAGGTCGATTGCCCTGATCTTGGTCCGATCAAGGTTGATGTTGCCTATGGTGGCAATTTCTATGCGATTGTCGAACCCCAGGAAAATTTCCGCGATATGGCCGATTTCACGGTGGGGGATCTGCAACGCATCAGCCCGGAATTGCGCCGTCGCCTGAATGCGGAAAACACCTTCGTTCATCCGCTCCATCCTGATATCAAGGGGCTTTCCCATATTCAGTGGACTGGCAAACCGACCCAGTCTGATAGCACCCATCGCAATGCGGTGTTCTATGGCGACAAGGGTATTGACCGTTCTCCCTGCGGCACCGGTTCCTCGGCCCGTCTGGCACAACTGGTCGCCAAGGGGCAGTGGGATCCGGCCGACGAGTTGGTACATGAAAGCATCATCGGCTCTCAGTTCCGGGTTTCCGTGGTCGAGAAAACCAAAGTCGGGGAATTTGATGCAGTGGTCCCGGGCATCGAAGGCTGGGCGCGCAAGCATGGCTATAACACCATCTTTATTGATGACCGCGATCCCTATGCGCATGGTTTCATTGTGAAATAGCCGGGTCGCGATGGCGTTTGTGACAAAGGGGGCTTTATGCCCCCTTTGTTGTATTTCGCCCGATCATGGGAAATTATACAGTATGCAATTATATTGCGACTTGCATGGGCCAGCGTTATGACTATTACCAGACGGGCTTGGCCCGTCTGGGCGGCACATCGACCCGCACGCCATGATTTCGGGTAACAGATTATAAAGAGCTGAAATGACCGCATCACCGCGATTTACCCGCCGTACCATCACCGATCAGGTGACCGAAGACCTTCGGGCACGTATCCTTTCGGGCGATTTCCCCGCAGGCTTCCAGTTGCGACAGGATGCCATTGCCGGTGAATATAACGTATCGCGTATTCCGGTCCGCGAAGCTTTGCAACGTCTTGATGCCGAAGGGCTGGTAACGTTTCAACCGCACAAGGGCGCAATTGTTTCCCAGCTTTCGCTTGATGAAATCGAAGAATTGTTCGAAGTCCGCAAGCTCCTTGAATGCGAATTGCTTCGTCATGCGGTGCCGCGCCTGACCCCGGCCGATCTTAAATCGGTCGAAGACATCCTGCTGGTGTATGATGAAGCCTTCCGGTCGGGGGATGTCGCCAAATGGGGCGAGCTTAACCGTGAATTTCATGACCGGCTTTACCGGGCATCGAACCGTCCCAAGACGCTCGAAATCATTCGCATGATCGGTAACAACACCGTGCGCTTCACCCAGGCGCAGCTTGCCTTGTCCGGTGCAACCGATCGGGCCGAACGCGAACATCATCAGATATTCGAAGCTTGCAAGGCTGGCAATACCGACGAAGCGGTCGAACTGCTTGCCGATCACATTCAAAGTTCGGCTGACAGCCTGATGGAATGCCTGCGCAAGGCCCGCGAATAGGCGGTCATCGCACAGATTTCGCCAAGATATCGCAAAGATATCGCAAAGATAGAGTCCGATAACTAAAAAGGGATGCCAGATGCGGCATCCCTTTTTTGCTGTGACGGGCTCTGCGGCCTAGATGAGCTCAAGGACCTATCGGACAATAAATCCTTGTCCGACATCATCGCCATCCTCGTACCAGAAACTGGCCTTGCCGCTGTAATGGGCCTGGCCGCTGACCGATGCGATGATTGCGGCGTGCGGACCGCAACTGGTGACATCGGCGACCGATCCCTCAAAACCTGATCCGATCACACTTTCAAACTGGCGCGTTTGACCGGGTTTGATCAGGCCCTTGGCATGCTGGATGGCAAGACGCGCACTGACACCTGATCCGGTCGGGCTGCGATCCACCTGATTTTTGGCAAACACACATATATTACGTGTTGGTTGGGGGCAGAACGCGTCGCGCCCGTCGGTCAGGATCGCGCCATACAAAAATGCCAGATCATCATGATCGGGATGGGAAAGCGTGATGCTGTCATTCACCGCCTGACAAATCTGTTCTGAAAGGGCGGTCAGACGGCCGACATTGTCTGGCGTAATCGCCATGCCAAACTGCCCGGCATCAAGGATCGCATAAAACGCGCCGCCATATCCGATATCGGTTTTAAAGGCCCTGCCATCGGGCAGGCAAAGCGCGAGATCACTGGCAAACATGAAGGATGGCACGGATGAAAACCGAACCTTGCCGGTCTTGCCATTGGTAACCTCGACCTCGGCGCGGACCAGTCCGCACGGGCATTCGATATTGACCGGGGTGACGGGTTCGACGGCTTTGACCAGGCCGTAATCAATCGCATAACGACCAAGTGCCAGAATCGCATGGCCACACATGGTCGAATAACCTTCATTATGAATGAACAAAGCCGCCAGATCGGCCTCGGGCAGGCTGGGCTCAACCAGTATCGCGCCATACATGTCGTAATGACCACGCGGCTCGAACATCAAGAACCGGCGCAGATGATCAAGATGGTCACGCGCATATCGGCGCTTGGCAAGAATGTCCTCGCCCGGAATGGCGGGATAGCCTGACGTGATAATCCGAAGCGGCTCGCCGCCGGTATGCATGTCGATTACCTCGATCGTTGTCGACTGATCGGGAAAGGTCGGGGCATTTTGCGAATCAGGTCGGGCTTTATTGCGGTGGGGCATGGTCGCCATCGGGGTCCTCGGTGGTTTTTCGGTCTTTTTAAAGGCCGGGATTCTCTTTTTGCGGGCGGTGTGTGGTGGTTTGGCGCGAACATCTTAGTCTCATTCTCGCGCTGGGCAATATTGGCGGGCTGGAATTTTGGGTCGGTGATGCCCTTGCAGGTCATAAAAGTGAAACCTATATATGCTTTCGCGCAAAAATTTTGCGTAACGGCATTTCTGTCATTTTTTTGCAAAAAGGTGTTTGACAGTTTTGGGAGCGGGCCCTATAACCCGCCTCCACCGACGGGGTGCGGCGCTAGCGAATGCGGCGACGCGG
>NZ_JAYMEG010000029.1:0-2751 GCF_037029325.1 Thalassospira sp. CH_XMU1420-2 | reverse complement strand
GGAAGTCTGGAGCGATCTGGTCAGGGCAGTGGGAAACTGGCGCGAAGAGACCATGACCTACTTCGAGACGGACATGCCCGTCACCAACGCTTACACGGAGTCCATCAACCGACTGGCCAAGGACAAGAACCGTGAAGGGCGCGGTTACTCCTTCGAGGTGATGCGGGCACGAATGCTCTACACCACGAAGCACAAGAAGAAGGCACCGACTGCGAAGGTCTCTCCTTTCTACAAGAAAACCATCGGTTACGGACTGCCGGACTTCGCAGAGGAACTCAACTACGGAGTCGATCTATCAACCATCTGATAATGGTATCAGGTTGGTGGGGTAAAGGTGCCCCATCAACCATTAAATCCGTATACCCAAAATTGTTAAACCAACGTCTTACCGGCACTTCACATCTTTCTGATTATTTTGGGTTGCGTTTTCCGCACACATTCCAAAGATACCCGCCTCATGTTTGATCCTTTCTATCTCATTCCACCCGCATCAAAGTTGCGTCGATTTTTTCCGCTGGTGATCTTCTCGGCACATCGTCCTGCACCCTCTACCGTGCAATCGGTTTTTACTGGAAGAGGTTGATATGTCTTCGATAGATCCTGAAGCCATTGACGGCATTATTGGCGGGAAGGTGCGTAGCCGACGCACGGCTCTCGGCCTTACTCTGGATGAAATGAGCGATCGGCTTGGCCCTGACATCGGCCTGAAGCGTGGTGCTATCAAGAAGCTCGAAAGCGGATCGACGCGTTGGCGATTTGGACTGCTGGTTCAATTCGCCGAAGCCCTCGACATCTCGTTCCTGGAACTCATTCCAGAGCACCTCGTTGACGCCGCGGTCACCTCGGACGGTCCGAGATCCGCCAGTCTTTCCCAAGCACAGCGCATTGCCACACGCATCGAGCAGCTTTCTCCCAACAGTGTGAAGGCAATCGTAATGCTGCTTGAACACTTTGAGACGGTAGAAGACGCTACTACCGATAACGAATAGCGAACGCGACAAAGAACACATAGGTTTTGAATGACTGATCGACTGGACGTGCCAAGCTCTTCCGACCCGTTTGGGGCACCGCTTGTTTTAACCGGCACAGCTATCAATTTTGATGGCCTGCGCAGCTATATTCTTGAAAACCACTCGACTATCGTCACCACTGTCCAGGTTATTGATCGTGATATTCTCGCGCTCTGCCACACCATCGTTGGCGACAAGATTTCTTATATCGATCCTCACCGGACCGATATCCGACGCCCAATCATCCTCATCGTGGATGATGAGGGACACCTTGTAGATATCGAAGGCCATCACGTCATCATTGCCCGGGCTGCTCAGAATTATCGGACAGTGGCAGTCCATCGCATTCGTGCGGACTTTGCCTATCAGCATTTCAGTAAAGTAGACGACTCCCTTGGCGACAACGCCGGCTTGTGTGACTGAACAGACCTCTTGATCGACCAACTCTCGCCTTGCACCGGCCATTTTACTCTCTCGCGCCTGACGTTAGTTCATATCAGCCTTTATTCATCTCCCCCTCTTTTCTTGCAAGAGGGGGTTTGTTTTTGCCCACACCTTCACAAAATGAAAAAAAATCCCTGAATTTTGGTCTTTCCTCTGAAAAGAAAATGGTTAATTTACTTTACGTGACCATATAGAGCATACGGTTACTTTTCGTACCTTCTAGATCAACGTGGGTTTTCGAGTGACAGCTTCCAACACGCGCGAGAATTATCGCTCCATGGACGTAGAGCAATTCAATGTCCGCTTTGAGCGTTATACTCTTAACGTAGACACAGTAACTCGGATGATGGAAATCGGTTTTCCCCATCCTTTGCTACAGTGGCGCGGTAAAGAAGTGTTCGCGTTCGACGAGGTTACCTTGCACGCTATTGCGTCCGCTTGGGCTGCTGGGGTAGGCCGACGATCCACTACCCACTAAAAAAAGTGTTTCGGACCCGACTTTTTACAAATTTCCGAACGAACCGACACAACCCACCCTTCTGACATTGCTAAAAGTTTCTCAGTTGCCAACCGAGAAGAAGACCAAAGCAATGCAAACTGCAACCAAATCCCAAAAAGATCGCCGTCTCGCGTCTGAAGACATCACTTCGCTCTCCACCCTGCATGTTGAGCGCGTTCGCGTTGAAACCCAGCAAGGCGAGATCGTTGATCGTCTTGTGCTTACAGACAAGGGAGCGGTTGACCCTACTGACGCGACACATCAGCTGCCATTGTCCAAACCCGATCCGGCGCAATGGGCTGCATTCGTTCAATACGTCTTTGCGATCGGCTATCGCAATGGCCTGGCTGAGACCAATCGCTTGTCCCTCAACTAACGCGTTGTCCGTTATGACGAACGAAGAACGCCGCCAGTTTCTGATCGATTTTATGCGACGACACAGCCTGAATGATAGCGCAATGGCTGACTTGCTCAGCCGGAACCGGTATTGGGTCTGTCGCGCGCGAAACAACTCCACCGGAAAGTCCAACGACAAGGGGGATTTCACAATCCCCCCACTCGTTGTCCGGTACATGCAGATGTTCGACCTTCTGCCCACCGGCATTCAGAAAAGCATTATTGCCGGCGACTTCCCACCAACCATGCCGGAGCTCTCTCTTGCACGGCTTCGTTCAGATGAAGTTGCGGACTATCAGGCCGTCCTCAATGCGACAAGCGGCGCATAGCCAGCTTCTTGACCTGATTTCAACGCTCTGGCTACGCACCGGCCCGATTGTCGCCTCCGCACGCAAGGATACT
>NZ_JAYMEG010000028.1:0-2786 GCF_037029325.1 Thalassospira sp. CH_XMU1420-2 | reverse complement strand
CAGGGTGAGGCCCTCGAAAAACGTGTTCGTCCGCTTGCTGAATCTGTCGGCAGCGACATCGTCTTGCCATGTGACGTATATGAGATTGTCTATGATGGGACTGATATTCGAAAGCTCTCGCCTGGGACCCGCGGGATTGTCCTTCTTTTGCTTTACCTTGCACTTGATGACGTAGATGACAGACCATTGATCATTGATCAGCCGGAGGAAAACCTCGACCCCAAATCGGTCTTCGATGAGCTTGTGTCCTTGTTTATCAAAGCAAAGACTAAGAGACAGGTCATAATGGTGACCCACAATGCCAACCTCGTCGTCAACACCGATGCGGATCAGGTAATTATTGCCGAAGCCGGACCAAACGTCACGGGGGGATTGCCCCCAATCACCTACCGGGCTGGTGGGCTCGATAATGCAGACATCCGTAAATCGGTATGTGAAATACTGGAAGGGGGAGAAGAAGCCTTCAGACAGAGAGCTAGGAGACTTCGCGTCCCAATGCCGAGCTGACAGGAAGCTGCTTTACAGTCTCATATTTTATGTGCATTCAAAAACCGAGCATCGATGACGGACCAGCTGCTAGACCGGGTCAACAAACGAAGGATCGATCTCTCCGACCGGTGTCCAACCACGCACAGCATGCTCACAATAGGCCAACCCGGTCGCACGCGTCTGCGCCTGGCGCTCAACAAGCGTTATCACCGGCCGGCACACCGTCGCCGGATCGAAGCTACCACCTTGAGCATTTGCAACTTCCAGCCACCCCAGAACGATATCATCCGACGGCTCGGGCAGCACCCGAATAGTGGCGTCACGTTGGCCATCTTCACTTGACCAGTTTACCGTCTTTTCTCCCCCGACCGGGGTGCTGCTCAAACCATGCAAAGCAATCTGGTGCACTTCGTACTGCTCAGCTGCGGTGAGAAAGGCAAAGATCACGCAATCTGAGAAATACTCTTCGACGGAAGAGGGCCCTTTGCGCGGTGGAGCTTTGTCATCAATGGAGCGCAGCATGTCCGTGAACTGCACCAAGGGTGAACGGCTTGTACATCCGCTGGCTTGTTCCGTCGTCTGACATGCAGAGAGCACGAAGAGGACGAACACGGCAAGTAACGCGCGGGAAGTGAGCATAAGAAATCGACTTTCCAGAGTATCAAATAATGAGCGAACACATAACGAACTGGACGGTCAAAGAACAGCCCCCGAGGGGTTTTAATCCTCGGGGGTGTACTGGCAAAGACAACAGGTTGGGGTGCAACTGCGTGGACTTTGCCAGCGTTCCAATCAGCTGATTGGTGTAGGGAGAGCTTAGCCAACAAACAGCGTGTCGGAAAGCCTATCGGTCACAGAACATCAGCGTAGTAATCATCATGAACCTGATGCCGCAAGTTTCTCGTCGATCAAGGATTTTAGAACGCCAATCTGTGCGCCTTTAACCGCATCATCGCCAACGACAAAAGCCGGAGTGCCGGTAACACCTGCTTGCTGGCCAAGACGAGCATTCTGTTGGACTTCACCTTCGATGGCGCTGCGCACTTCGTTATCAGCCATCAGCGCCTGAAGCTTTTCAACATCAATATTGCCGCCTTCAAGAACGGAGATGACGTCCGCTTCAGAACGCATCGGATTGGGCGTTTTCATCAGAGTGTTGTGCACATCAATGTACATTTCTGGTGCACCAAAATGAGCGGCGAGGGCGTAGCGGGCCGCAATACGCGAACCTTCACCCAAGATCGGGAACTCGCGGAAGACAACACGCACCTGGGACGGGGAATAGTTTTCATGGATCGCTTCGATAAACCCACCCGCGCGCTTGCAGTAGCTACAGTTGTAATCGAAGAACTCCACCACTGTAACAGCGGCATTTTCGTCACCAACCGAGGGACCACTTTCGAGTTGATTTCGGTCAATATCGGCAGAAATGGACGGATTGCTGGGTGCAGGGGCTGCAGCTGTCGGCGCCGGGCCATTCCCACCAGCACCCACCTGACCGAGACGCTGTACCATCATCGTCAGGACCTGCGGGTTATCATACAGGTACTGAACAACGATTGAGTGGATCTCCGATTTCTCAGCTGCCGAGAAAAGCTTGTCAGACGCTTTTTGGCCATCAGCGAGAGCTGCCGTGGAAAAGGTCACGGTGGCGGCCATGGCGGTGGCGCAAAGCAAGGTACGGAATTTCATTTGAGGCTCCTTGATGATCAACTGGAGAGGAGCCTAATCCCAGATCAAGGATCTAAAGTGCGGTTTGAGCACAAATTTTCGCTCGTAGAGGACTTTTGCCAAAAAATAAGGACGCCCCGAAGGACGCCCTCACTTTTTGCTAAGAAGACCTCTGGATCACCATTTCCAGTGTGTCTATGAGCGAGAATTAGAAGTTCATGACTCGTGTGTCAAGACTATTCGGCTGCAACTGCTTCGTCTTTGTTTTCAGCCACTTGTTCCGCGTCCTTTTCATCAGAAACCTTTGCGGATTTCTTCGTGGTTTTCTTCGCTGCAGGCTTTGCAGGGGGCGTCTCACTGTCCGGTGTATCTGCATCAGCATCGGCTGCATCGAGTTCAACCCCAGCCTTCTTGAGCTCATTTTCATGAGCTTTGACGGCATCGCTGTTACGCTGACGCACCAATTCGTTCTGAAGGCGGCGATGTTGGTTTCGGATCGTGGTGCAAACAGCCCGAACACCCTTGTTGATCTTCGCAACAAAGGCCGAATGCTCTTCATCAGACATTTGATCAAGTAGCGACAGACGGTCAGCCTGGAATAGGAGATCATCGGCCTTGGTCAGAAG